>NZ_JBFANB010000015.1:0-261823 GCF_040659625.1 Nonomuraea sp. NPDC049750 | reverse complement strand
CAGCTCCAGGGCCAGAACCGATACCTCATGCTCGTCGAGGCGATCGGCTCGCAGGGCCGCTACTTCCGCTCGTTCACGGCCACCAGCCTGGGCGGCACGTGGACACCGCAGGCCGCGACCGAGGGCAACCCCTTCGCCGGCAAGGCCAACAGCGGCGCCACCTGGACCAACGACATCAGCCACGGCGATCTGGTCCGCACCAACCCCGATCAGACCATGACCGTCGATCCCTGCAATCTGCAGCTGCTCTACCAGGGACGTTCCCCCAGCTCGGGCGGCGACTACGGCCTCCTGCCCTACCGGCCGGGTGTGCTGACACTGCAGCGCTAACGGCGGAGGTGATGATCTCATGAGAGCGGCTGCGACACGGGGTTCCGCGTCGCAGCCGCTCTTTCGCGCGTAGCGTGTCAGGAAGGTCGGCGAAGCGCCGTCACCGGGTCTTTCGCTCAAGCATTCCCGGGACGGATCGCCACATCATCAATCTGGAACGCGGGCCCGGCGGTGCTCGCGTTCCAGACAAAGGTCCAGTCGACGCGGGTCGTGCCCGCGGGCGGGGTGAACGTGCCGGCCGCTTCGGTCCAGGCGGTCTTCTGGGCCAGGGAGATGGCGTCGGTACGCAGCACCGTGCCGGACTCGTCGCGCCAGCGTACATTCCACGTGACGGCGGGCATGGTCGCCACCGCCTCCCGATACCACAGCGACACGTGGTAGCTCGTACCGGCGACCACACCGCTGTAGCCGGGGTAGTTGTCAAGCGCTACCGCGCTGCCGCCCGACTGAGTGCTGGTCATCTGCAGCGAGCCCGTGCCACCGTGCGCGCCGCCGGTCTGGTGCGCCACGCCGGCCCCGTACCACGGGGCGTAGGGCGAGGTCGTCGAGCCGGACTCGAAGTCCTGCTCGGTGATCGCCGGCGGGGCGGGCGTGCCGCCGTCGAACGTGCTGCCGGCGTCCTGGCCGTACTGGGGGCCGACCCACAGCCCGGGCACGATGCGATTGCCCATGTCGGTGACCCTGAACTGCCACGGTCCTGTGTAGGTGTTGTCGTGCCAGGAGTTGTGCGAGTCGTGGACGATCGACTGCTGGATCACGGCGCCCTTGTACGGGGACCAGTCTGGGTAGGTGCCCCAGTTGGACAGCAGGGCCATGTGCCCGCAGTACTGCGTCGGGCAGCCGCCGTTGACGGCGCTGGGGTCGAAGGCGAACGTGTTGTGGTGGACGTCGACGTTCTTCGTCCACCAACGGCAGTTGGTGTAGAGCGGCTCGCTGGCGATGGCGGGAGCCGAGCACTGTGAGGTGTTGGTCGGCCCGACGATCAGCGTGCAGTCGCCGGTCGTCGAGGCTGGGCTGTTGCAGAACCGGTCGGCGTTCGCCCACGCGGTGATCCCGCCCCAGTTGTTCTCGAGCCGGTTGCCGGTGATCTCGATCTTGCTGGTCCGCGCCTTCAAGCGGGGCTCACCATCCGCCTCGGACAGGTAGATCGCCGCTTCGGGGAACGGGTCGCCCTTCGCTGCCCGCTCGGCACCGGAGGCCCAGGCGTTGCCGCGGATGGTGTTGTTCCGGATCACGGCGTTGTAGCTGATCTCGTAGAAGATCGCGAGCGACTCGTTGCGCTCGATGAGGTTGTCCTCGATGAGGAAGTCGTTGTTGTTGGTGTCCGCCCAGACCCCCGGCCCGTGGTTGCCGTGGACCCAGTTTCCGGTCACGTCGGCGCCGTTCACCGCCCAGAACTTCATGCCACCGGTACATCCGCACCCGGGTTCCTGGTGCTCCCAGTCCTCGGTGTTGTTGCCGGTGAACTCGTTGTCCGCCACAACCAGGCCGGTGATGGTGTTGCCGGACTTGTAGGCGTTCAGGCCGTACTGCCCGTTGTCTTTGAGGCAGTTGCCACGGATCTGGTTCGTGGCCCCGGCCATCAGCCCCGCGCCCGCGTTGTCGCGGATCGTGTTGTGCTCGACGACCCAGCCGTCGCCGGAGTCGTGGTTGACCACACCCTGATCCTTCGGTGCGACGAACCCGGTGATGGTCAGGTACCGGATCGTGACGCCGGTCGCCTGCTGAGTGAACGCGAACAGATTCAGCCGCTGCCCGTCCAGTACCGCGCCGGGCGCGCCGATGAACGTCGCGCCGTTGCCGGGCATGATCTGGGAGTACTTGTCGGTGCCCAGCGTGTGCGTGCCGGTCTCGAAGTAGTACGTGGTGTTCGCCTTGCGTAAGTCCACGCCGCTGTTGTCGCCCTTGGGGACCACGACCGCGCCGGCGGGCGGTGTGGTCGGGCCGTTCAGCGACGAGCTGCCGCAGACCGCTGCCGTTGCCGTTGCCGTCGTCGAATCGGTTGTCGCATCGACCGCGTCGCCACTCGCCGGCGTCGCGCCGCCCATGACAACCGTGGCGAGGGCCATCAGCGCCAGTGGCCAGGTTCTTCGCATTCCCGTTCTCCTCTGGATTTTCGGCCAGCCTTAACTGCATTTGGCTGCTGGCCGTCGCCACTGTAGCCAGATCGCGCCTGCCCCTAAGATCGAACTCTGAAAATGGACTGCGGGCCGGTGCCGGCGTCCTGCGGATCAGGGACAGCGATAGACATCACGTCCCTGAGATGTCCCCCACCTGCGGCGCACACGTCCGCAGGTCAGGCGTGGATGAGGGGCAGGGACAGCGGAGACTGAGGGTTTCGGCTTCCGGCCGTATCCGCGACTTCCGGGACGTGACCTTCCACCGGCCGAACGCCCCAACTGGCCCCACGCCAGCGACAACCGGGCCCTGTTCCTCAACGCCAAGGGCGGACCACCCACCCGTATCTCGGCTGGACCCGGGGCCGGCCTGCGCCCCGTCCCATGCCGGTCCCCTCAACGAATCCTCAACAAGTTCTCAACACCGTCCGGCGCACGATGTGGATCGCCAGCTGGTCAACAGGACAAAGGGAGGCAACATGCGATTCGGCACCAAGACGGTTGGCATGCTGGATACGGCGACTTGATGAGATGACGGCGTCAAAGCCCTTTGTGCGAAGCGGGCCGAAATTGGACAGGGGGCCGACGAATGGCTGATAAGCCGAGAGCAGCGGCGACCCTTTTCCTCAAGGCTGCCCATCTATTGGCGCCCGATACGTTCTGTTTTCAAGGAGGATTCGCGTGAATCGGCCCAGGCGCGTAATCGTGGCAGTGGTGGCCGCAGGTCTTCTCACCTCCTGCGGAGGAGGTGCGGGAAGCGATGCCTCGGGAAAGTCGCACGGTCCCCGGACCGGCACGCCGACGCCGTCATCGTCCGCCTCCCCTGAGCGTGTCGCGCCGAAGACACAGCTGTCGGTGCCCAGCCTCTATGACACCTCCCGCGGCTGGGAGTCGGACCTGCCTGGGGACCAGCTCACCCTGCCGCACTCCGGGGCGGTCGCCGTCTTCCGGCAGGGCGGCAAGAACGACGGCACCTTCACCGTGCTCGATGTGACCAGCGGCCAAAGTCTGTGGAAGAGCGAGGTGAAGGGCCCTGGCCTGATGTCAGCGCTCTCGGTCACCGTGCAGGGAATGGACTACCTGGTCGCCTCCGCGTCCGGCTTTCAGGGCGCGGACGTGGTCAGCAAGGGTCGGCAGGTCACGACGATCGACATCTTCCCGGCCCGTGCCGCTGGAGACGGCGTCAAACCGGCTCACCATCTCGAACTGGACGGCGAGGGTGCGGTCGTCAACGGCGGTGGCGGACTGCTGGTGCAACTGGACAACGACGTGGTGGTGACCGTGGATCCGGCCACCGGCGCGACGAAGACGTACGACCTGAGGAAGATGAAACCCCCAGCCAGCGAGTGCAGGCTGTGTTTCGCCTCGACCAAGGCCGTAGCCGTCACCCCTCGCGGGCCGTTGCTGGCTACCAACACCCAGCCCCGCCGCCACTACTGGGTGCCGGGAGCCTGGTCAGGCGGAACTCTCACCACCGACAGCGACCACAAGCTCTTCATCGCCCCGGTCAAGGACTCCCTCGTCGCGCAGTGGCGCGATGAAGGCGTGCCCAACGACACGTGGGCCGTCCTGGACCCCGCCACGGGAAAGGCTCGCGCCAAGGTCGACTGCGCGCCGGATCAGGGCGTGACGGCCGACGACTCCAAGGGGGCCTCCCTGTCTGCCGACGGCCGCTATCTCATCCGCGGCCACACGGTCTTCGACTTGGACAAAGGCACCGGCCACTGCTTCGAGGAGACCGACCGCGACAAGCCGGTCCACCTGACCGCTGTGACCGATGACGGCGTCGCCTTCGGCATCGGCGCCTCGACTGCCGACCAGGCCGACCCGCGGGTCACCATCGACCTCGCCACAGGCCAGGTCCAGCTCGGCAACTACGTCGTGGCTCCCTTCGGCGACTACTCCGGATACGGTCTGTTCTGGGAAGACTCCACGAACACCATGGTCGCCTATCCACACGCCAAGTGACCTCACGCGTAGGAGCAGCCCGTGAACGAACTGGTTGACGTCATCGCCACGTGGCTCGACGGCCGTTCGACCACGGGCATGGTGGTGTGGGGGTGGCCCATGCTGGTGTGGGGCCGTGTCGGGAAAGTCATGTTGTACTTCGCCGCGCTGTCTATCGTGTTGGACCTTCTCGACCCCGAAAAGCTGCGGAGGCGGGGCGGCGAATTGAAGGTTCGCGCTACCGACGCTCTCGACCGTGCCCGGCTCAGGCTGTCTCAGGCCGGCGTGGCCCGCCTCAACACGAATGTCCGCAACCACTTCACGTACGGAATAGCCACTGATCAGTGGGGCGTTACCGCCCACGTGTTGCCTGTGCGCGATAGTCCGGGCTACGTCCCCCGCGCGCTGGGCTGCTCGCTTGAGGAGTACCAGGCGTTCCATCAGAGCGTCATCGCAGAGCTGCCCCGCGTCCACGCGGGAGACGACGACAATCCGTGCGCCGGCGCACATGAAGATCTGTGCGCCGGACAGCATGATCACATTTCTCTGCGGATCGCCGCGTTCCTGGCGGAACACGTGCCTGACGATCGGCAACGGTTCTTGAAGGGCGGCTGGAGCTGGCTGCTCGCCAAGGCAGCGTGGTGGGCTGTGAGGGGCGCTTTCGAGATGCTTCTCGGCGCGCTCCTGCATCGCACCCGGCCGTTGCATCTGTTCCGCTGGGTGGCGTTCGCCCTGGTGCTGGTCGGCGGACCGCTCGACATGCTCGCCGCATGACTTGTCGCGCCCTGGCCGACCCCGCGTACGCTCACCAGCGTGCTTGGGCTCCACGCCGGTGTTCAGCACCCGGTTGATGTCCTTGACCTTCAGCCCATCCGGAGTTTCCCGAAATGGCACGCTCAATAGCTCCTCTCACCCCATCCGACCCGCGGCGTTTGGGGCGTTACTGGCTGGCCGGCCGGCTGGGCGCGGGCGGCCAAGGCGTCGTCTACGAGGGCTACGGGGAGGCGGGAGAGCGGGTCGCGATCAAGGTCCCCAGGTACGACAGCGCCGAATCGCGCACCAGACTCGCGAAGGAGGCGGCGGCGGCCCAGCAGGTGGCCTCGTTCTGCACCGCCAAGGTGATCGAGGCACAGGTCGATTCGGCGCCGCTTTACATCGTCAGCGAGTTCGTGCCAGGGCCGAGCCTGCGGCGGGTGGTGGCGGAGTCGGGGCCGTACGAGAAGGACGCGCTGCGCCGGCTGGCGATCGGGGTGGCGACCGCGCTGACCGCCATCCACCAGGGCGGGATCGTGCATCGCGATCTCAAGCCGGACAACATCATCATGGGGCCGGACGGACCGCGGCTGATCGATTTCGGCGTGGCCCGTGAGGTGGGGCCGACGACGAGCGGGCCGATCATGGGCACGCCTGGATACATGCCGCCGGAGGTGTTCTCGGGGCGGGGCGCGAGCGAGGCGGCCGACCTGTGGGCGTGGGCGATGGTGGTGCTGTTCGCGGCCCGGGGCAAGGACGTGATCGAGGAGGGGGATCCGGCCGCCGTCATTGGGCGGGTGATGGAGTTCGAGCCGGACGTGTACGGCCTGCCTGAACCCCTGGATGCGCTGGTGGCCGCAGCGCTTGCCCGCGATCCCACGGAGCGGCCGGCCGCTGGGAAGGTGCTGCTGCGGCTGCTGGGCCATGGCGGTGAGGCGCCGCTCGGCCGCGGCGATGACCTGCTCGAACGCGGCCTTACGCAGGCTGGTGCCCTGACCGGACGGTCCGAGCCCGATCTGGGCGCGATCGCGGAGGAGCTCTACGGTGAGCTGACCGAGGCCGAGCGTGTGACCGCGCCCGAGGTGTTCCTGCGGATGATCGACGGTGACGAACTCCGGCCCGTCGGCAGGGACGAGCTGCCGGACTCGCAGGCCGTGGACGCGATGCTCACCGTGTTCGGCGCCGCGGGCCTGGTCACCCGGTCCGGTGCCGCGTACGAACTGGCCGCCCCCGGGCTCCTGCACGCCTGGCCCCGGCTGCGCGATTGGGTGGCGGGCAACCGCGAAGGGCTGCCCGTCCACCGGCGACTCGCCGAGGCGGCCGCGCTGTGGAACGAGCACGGCAGAAGACCGGTCGACCTGCTGCACGGCTCGGCACTCGACCGGACGCTGCAGTGGGCCGCCACCGCGCACAAGGACCTCACGCTGGGACGGCGCGAACGCGAGTTCCTCGACGAGGCGGTGAGCCTGGCCCGTACGAGGGCGAGGAGACGCCGTCTGGTCGCGGCGGCCCTGGCCGTACTGCTCGTGGTCGCGCTCGGCGGGCTCGGCACCGCAGAGTACCTGCGCAGGGAGTCGAGCCGTCAGCGCGACGACGCGCTGGCGCGGGAGCTCGCGCTGCGAGCCGCCGACCTGCGGCAGAGCGATCCTCAGGTCGCGAAGCTGCTGAGCGTGGCCGGCTGGCGGTTGAGTCCGGAGCTGCCCGAGACCCGCGGCGCGCTCTACGACTCGCTCTCTCAGACCGCGACCTCCGTCTTCCTCGACCCCGACTACACGGCCGCGACCGTGCAGAACCTCAGCCAGGACGGGCGCGTGCTCGTGTCCGTGGACGGCGGGACGGCCAGGATCTGGGATGTCACCGGCCAACGGCGGATCGGCGTGCTGTCCGGGGTGAGCGCGGAGGTGTTACAAGCCGCGCTCGCCCCCGATGGGCGCACCCTGGCCCTCCTCGACCAGGAGGGGGTACGACTGTGGGACACGCGCACCGGAAGACCGCTTGGCGCCCCCATCGCCCGTCAAGGCAGGCGATCGGGCGGCGGCACATTGAGCTTCGACGGCTCCGGGCGCTACCTCGCCATCCCCTGGGGAGCGAAGGCCCTGCCCGAATGGTGGGACGTCGCCAAGCGTAAGCGGCTCACCGCTCCCTCGGGAGCCGCGCTCAACGCGATCAGCCGCGACGGCCGCTTCGGCTACGTGGTGAAGGGCTATAACGCGGAGTTGTGGGACCTGCGCCGGGGCAAGAGGACGCCGATCGCGCCCGAGCGGGACAAGGGCGTCATTAACCAGACCACCTTCAGCGATGACGGCAAGATGATGATGACCACGGAGCTGGTGAATTCGAGAGAGACGAGCAGGATCCGTATGTTCGAGGTGCCGTCCGGTGAGGGGGTGATGGGCCAGGAGGGCGGGGCGGGCCCGGGGGGCGGGGTGGGGCCGGAGGCCGGTTTCGTCTTCGGCGATGCTTTCATCGCGAACTGGGGCGGCCGGGAGCAGCTGACTTTTCAGCGGCGCTCCACCTATGGCCCGGGATACAGCCAGGCCATGCCCGGCTTCTTTGACACGGTGTACAGCCAGGCCCTGCCCGCCTTCGTCGGCGGGCTCCGCTTCGACCTCGCCGACCGGGCCGTCCGCTATCTGGACGAACATGGCGCCGTTCACACCGAGGACGTCTCGATGCTGTTCGACCGGCCGATCGGCGGCGGCAGCGAGAGCGGGAACGTACGGCTGGCCCCTTCCACGCGCGTGCTGGCCGCGATCTGGGGGGACCGGATAGAGGCCAGGGACACGGCGACGGGCCGCGCTTTGCTGAAACTGATCAGCCGGTCGGGCGGTGGCGGCGCGACCGCCTTCAGTCCCGACGGCCGCCGGCTCGCCCTGGCCGCCGACGACACGGTCCACATCGTCGATCTGACCGGGTCTAAGGTGTCGGCCCGGCTCAAGCTGGGGGGCGGCGTCGAGCAGGGCGCCCAAGCGCTGGCGTTCAGTCCGGACGGACGCACGCTGGCCGTGTCGCGTTACGGGGAGCACGGTCGCGTCGAACTGTGGGACCTCGAACGCGGATCTCGACGAGCGGAGACCGGGACGGGCGCGAAAGACCTCGCCTTCCGCCCCGACGGACGGCTGCTGGTTACCGGAAACCCGCTCCAGCTCATCGATCCGGAGAAGGGCGCCACCCGGCCTCCCGAACAGGGCACCGGGCAGCTCGCCGGCGCCTTCGCCTTCAGCCCGGACGGCCGGCAGGTGGCCTTCTCCGGGCCCGGCCGGCTCACTCTGTGGGACGGCGACGTCAGGACCAGAATCGCCGAGTTCCCCGCGGTGCCGGGCAGCGAGGTCACCATGCTGGCCTGGTCGCCTGATGGGCGCACGATCGCGACGTACGAGAAGGGCTTGCGTGTACGTCTCTGGGACGTGCCGAGCCGGCGACCGCTGGGCGTCGTCTTCGACGGCAAGCAGGCGGCGGACGGCGCCGATGGCGGGTGGGTGGCATTCTCCGCGGACGGCACGAAACTCCACACCGCCGCCCCCGACGGCACGATCCGTGTGTTCGACGTGGACGAGCGGCACGTGGCCGCGACCCTGTGCGTGCGCGCCGGTCGTACGCTCACCGCCAGTGAATGGTCCCGCCACCTGCCTGGCATCGAACCATTCACGATGTGCCCCTAGCTAGTAGAGCCTTGCTGTTTCCACGACCTTGGATTGCGACGGACGCGCCGGCGCAAAACTAGCCGAAGGCCCTTCGGGGTACTGTGGCGCTCACCGTGGTGCCATTTCCTGGTACGCCATTGACGGTGAGGCGGCCGCCTATTCCCGCGAGCTTGACCCGTCTGCCGCTCAGGCTGGCCTCATACGCCTTGGCCGACGTGCCGAGGCCGTGATCGCTGACGGTCAAGCGCAGCCCCCCGGGAGCCACGGTGAGGGCGATGGAGACGGTACGGGCCCGTGCCTGCCGTTCCACTTCCTGCAGAATGTCACGGATCGTGCCATGGACGATCTCGGTGATGAGGGCGGGAAGGGGTTGTTCCGGCAGAGCCCATATCTCCACGGTGATCCCGGTCCGCAGCGACCATTCCGCCAGGTGATCTTCCAAGGCGTGTGAGGTGGCCATGCGACTGCCTGATTCAGAGCTATTGATCATCTGCTTCTTCCACTTCTGGGCAATAAGTCGAGTACGCCTGATCAGGCCCGTCCGGCGGGCAGTCGCGGGCTGCTCTGCGCGATTCGGCCTAGCGGACCATCTTGAGCCCGGTGTGCCAGACGTACCCGTGTCCCCCGCCGCCCAGGTTCCAGACTTCGGTCCACTTCCAGGTGGGCTTGTTGTCCCAGCAGTAGCCGTGGAACTTGGTGCCCTTCTTGGCCACCCGGTAGCTGGAGCTGAGGCTCTTGCGCTTGTGCACCTTGACCGCCCACTTCGCCTGGACGACGCAGGGCCACAGAGCGGTCGAGGCCTTGGTGGCGCCTTCGGTGGCGCTGGTGGCGTGCGCTGAGGAGACCAGCACGCCGGAGGTGAGCGCGGTCGCCACGGCCAGTGTGGCGATCTTTCCTACGGATCTCATGTCCGGAAATGTAGGTTTACAGGTGTTGAGGATTTGTTGAGGATCCGTCGAGTAGTCACAGAACTCAGGAAACGGCCCTTAGCTCAGGTAGCTCACGAGCATGTGCTTGAGCTCGTCCACGAGCTCGGCGCTGCGCTCGGGCGACTCGGTGGTGATCATAGGCATCACCGCCTTCACCATCGACAACACCATCGTGCCCATGAGCAGGGCCCGGTGCTCGGACAGTCCCGGCCGCAGGCGGCGCAGCATGCCCGCGATCTGCCCGGCGATGTCCTCGTGCAGCCGTTGCGAGGCCGCGGCGAACCTGTCGCCCGTGGCCGAGCCGTAGAGCAGCGACCAGTACGCCGGTGAGTGGCTCTTGAACCGCACGCTCTCGTCCACGAGCTGCCCTACCAGCACCTCCAGCGGGACGTCCGGGGTGACCTCGGCCAGCTTGACGGCCCAGAACTCCTGGCGGTCGTCGGTGTAGCGGGACACCAGCCCGTCCAGGATCTCCTCCTTGTTGCGGAAGAACTGATAGAGCGAGCCCGGTGACATCCCCGCCCGCGCGGCGACCTGGTTCGTCGTCATGTCCGGGTATCCGACCTCGGCGATCACCAGTTCGGCGGCGTCGAGGATCTCCGCCATGCGCTTCAGACCCCTCGCCTGTCGGCGGACCGTGCGTTCAGCCATGCGGCACCTCGTTGACAAATACGAGCATTTACTTGTATTTCTGGTTCGAGACAGCAAACACGAGTAGTTTACCGAGTTTTGATCGGAGACCCCATGCGAACCGCCCTGGGACTCACGCGATGACGGTCGGCACGCGGCTCCGCCCCGTCCACGCGGCCACCGCGGAGCCGCCGCTGCGCAGGCTCGGCTACTTTCTGGTACGCCGCCGCCGGCTCGTCCTGACGCTGGCCCTGCTCGGCCTGATCGCGGCCGGAGTGCTCGCCGCGGGCGCGGTGCCCCGGCTGTCGCTGGCCAGGTTCGAGGCCCCGGGCTCGGAGTCCGACCGGGCGCAGGCCGAGCTGGTCGAGCGGTTCGACACCGGCAACCCCGACATGATCTTCCTGGTGACCGCCAAGAGCGGGACGGTGGACGATCAGGCGGTCGAGGCCGCGGGCAGGGAGCTGACCGCCCGGATCGGGGACGAGGCCGACGTCGCCGAGGCGGACTCGTACTGGACCCGCGGCAGACCCGCCACGATGCGCAGCGAGGATGGCAGGCACGCGCTCATCGTGGTCCGCATCCCGGGGGACGCCGACCATGTGCGGACACAGGTGCTGCCCAGGCTCGTCCCCGAGATCACCCGAGGCACGGACCTGCTGGGGGTGCGGGCCGGGGGAGGGGAGGAGGTCTTCCGTGAGACCGTGCCGCTGGCCAGGCAGGACTTCGTCCGGGCCGAGCTGGTCATCTTCCCGCTGGCGTTCGTGCTGCTCTGGCTCTACCAGCGGCGCGCGATGGCGGCCCTGGTGCCGATCCTGGCCGGCCTGTTCGCGATGATGATCGGGCTCGCGCTGCTCCGTGGCGTCCTGACGTTTACCGAAATTTCGACGTTCGCCCTGAATCTCACGCTGGCCATGGGGCTCGGCCTCGGCATCGACTACTGTCTCTTCGTGATCCACCGCTTCCGCGAGGAGACGCGGGGCGGCAAGGACCGGGCGGCGGCAGTCGCGGGGGCGGTCGAGCACGCCGGCCGGACCGTGCTGTTCAGCGGCCTGACTGTGGCCACGTCGCTGGCCGTGCTGTTCGCGTTGCCGTTCGACTTCCTGCGCTCCTTCGCGTACTCGGGCATCGCCGTCGTCATCGGCGGCCTGGTCGCGGCCGTGCTGGTGCTGCCCGCCGTACTCGCCTCCATCGGCGGCACGATGCTACCCAGACGGGAGCGGCCGGAGCGGGCGACGGGGTTCTGGCACGGGCTGGCCACCCGCGTGATGCGCCGGCCGCTGGTGTTCGGCGGCCTGGCGACCGTACTGCTGCTGGTGCTGGCCTCGCCCTTCCTGGGCCTGCGCTTCGGCGTGGCCGACGACCGCATCCTGCCCCTGGAGGCGTCCTCCCGGCAGACGCAGGAGGTCGTGCGTCAGTCGTTCCCCGCCGAGGAGACCGACGCCATCCAGCTGGTCTCGCGCGAGGCGGTGACGGCGGACGTCACAGCGTACGCGACGAGCCTGTCCCGGCTGCCCGGCGTAGCCCAGGTGGACTCCGCCGCCGGGTCGTTCGCCGGCGGGCGGCAGGTGGGCGACGGAGACCCGTCCAGGTTCCAGGGCGAGGGCACGTGGCTGTCGGTGGTCCCGTCGGCCGCGGCCCTGGCCGACGACCCCGTGCGGCTCGTCCAGGCCGTACGCGCGGTGCCGCCGCCCTTCGAGGTGCTGGTCGGCGGCTATCCCGCCGAGCTGTCCGACTACCGGGCCTCGGTGGTGGACCGGCTGCCGCTGGTGCTCGCGCTCATGCTGGGCGTGACATTCGTGGTCCTGTTCCTCATGACGCGCAGCCTGATCATCCCGATCA
The DNA here is from genome assembly GCF_040659625.1 of Nonomuraea sp. NPDC049750. Classification (NCBI taxonomy): domain Bacteria; kingdom Bacillati; phylum Actinomycetota; class Actinomycetes; order Streptosporangiales; family Streptosporangiaceae; genus Nonomuraea; species Nonomuraea sp. NPDC049750. The sequence continues at coordinate 249,634 of NZ_JBFANB010000015.1, read as the reverse complement.
AGGCGACCCTGCTGAACGTCCTCAGCCTCGGCGTCATGTTCGGCGCCATCGTCTGGATCTTCCAGGACGGCAACCTGTCGGGTCTCCTCGGTTTCACCCCGACGGGCACGCTCGACCCCAGCATCCCCATCCTCATGCTCTGTGTGGCCTACGGCCTGTCGATGGACTACGAGGTGTTCCTGCTGTCGCGGATCAACGAGGAGTACGACAGGACCGGCGACACCGAGCAGGCGGTGGCCGCCGGCCTGCAGCGGGGCGCTCCGCTGATCACCGCGGCCGGCGGCATTCTGGCACTCACCTTCGCCGCGTACGCCACCGCGCAGGTGATGTTCGTGCAGATGCTGGGCGTCGGCATGGCGGTGGCCGTGCTGGTGGACGCGACCGTGATCAGAGCGGTACTGGTGCCGAGCCTCATGCGCCTGGCCGGACCGCTCAACTGGTGGCCCAGAGGTCGCGCGTCCACCCCTGCTAGGTGACGGCGATCCCGGATCCGTCACTCGGTCACTCGGCCGCCGGCCAATGTCGTTTCCGCGGCTAGGAGGCGTTGCCGTGTGCGAGCGAGGGCCATCGGTCCGCGGCCCACTCCGGCCAGCCCAGCCACCCCGGTGGCGGGCCGGGGATGTCGCCGCCGCCGAGTTCGCCGGCATCTGGTGCCTGGAACTGCTTCCGCCATTTGTCGATGTCCGCCTCGCTCATCGGAAATGTCGTGTGCGGTGCGGTTGCTTGGCGATGTGCGATCCGGGCGCGTTGGACGTCCTTGTCGATAGGCAGGTAGATGACTTGGCAGGATGCCCCGGCTGATGATGCCAGCCAGCGCAGTGCCGACCGTTCGTCGCGGCTCCAGAGCCCGAAGTCGAGCACGACGTTGGTGCCCAGTCGCAGCGCTCGCAGGGCTAGTGCGATGAGCCGTCCCTCCAGCATGTCGCGCTTGCCGTCGGGCTGCGACCCGTCGAACAGGGAGATCATCCACTCGTCCGGGGTCAGTCGCAGCGCGCGGTGCGCCGCGGCGAGTTCTTCGGCGCGGGTGGTCTTTCCGGCGCCGGGGAGCCCGACCATCAGGAGAAGCTTGGCGGGTTCGGGCCGCACCTCATGGTTCGGCTTCGCGTTCGCGGTGGCCGCGGCCGGCTTGTCGGCGACGGACGCCTTGCACGTGCGAGGGAAAGGATCTTGGTGCGTCGGATGGAACTGCTGGGACATGGATTTGCTCCCCGGATCACGCAGGACGATCCGGCAGCGCGGCGAGACACGCGATTGGGCTGCCGGCGGGACACTGATCCGGCGGTACGCCCTGGCACCGACCCCAGCGGGCAGGCGATGAGGCCGCGGTTTACCGCAACCGCGATACCGCCGCTAAGCGGCGGCGCGGATGTTCATAGCGGCGAAGCAACCCATGCCGCCACCATAACCGACAGCACCAGCATGGTCGTCGACCGCGTCCGCGATCAGTGACCGTTCGGTACTGCCACTGCCGATCAGCGCGGCGGCTCCAAGCCGTCCTCATCGTCGTCTGTGTCCACCACGTTGAGGGCCAGGGCTTCGCGCAGCCGGCCGAGTTCGTCAGGGTAGAGCGCCACGGTGGTCCACCGGCGGATGGCCCGCCGTGGGTGTCGATGTGATTGGCCTCGACGTCCATCGCGGTGTCATGGTGCATTGCCCCGTCGATCATTGCCGCGACCTCGGACGCGGAGCAGTTGATGACCTGCGAGTGGATCACCATGGACTTGCGTTCGATGTGCAGCAGATCAACTAGCCGGATTAAGAATGTAACCCCGTAACTCCGGACCTTAACTCGGGAGAGGCTCCCCGATGGACCCATTCACAGCCCTGCTGATCGCCGCGAGAGGTCGATCACCATCGCGTCGGTGACGACCGCATCCGGTGCGGACCGGACGGTGCCGACGATCTGCCACCCCCACCGCTGGTACATCGCGTGCGCTGGCGTGTCCGGCCGGGACAGCAGTGTCGCGCATGACTCATCGCGGGTGTCGAGGAGCTCCACCAGCAGCTGCTTGCCGACACCGAGCCCACGGTGCTCTGGCAGGAGATCCAGCTCGACCACGGCGAGCTTCGGCGCATCTAGAGCGCCCTGGGGAGGTGGCGTGGCCTCGCCGCCCCACCAGCGGCCAGCCGCCATGGTGAACCCGAACGCGAACCCGACCGGTTCGCCGTCAAGCTCGGCGGCCACCAGTTCGAAGCCGGGCAGCTTTACCTGCTTGCCCGTGCGTTCACGGAAGCGCTCGGGCGAGTAGTTCGGTCCCGAGTTGTATGGCGGTTCTGCCCGGATCGCCAGGTAGATACTCACGTATGGCTCGCCCAGGACGGCCTCGGCCTTCTCCCCGACCATGTGCCGGAACGCGAATCCCACCACTCACGCCCTCTCACTCGGCGGCAACTGCAGGTAGGCGCGGTATTCCATCGCTGGCGGCCTCGTCCGCTCGACGGCAGGCACCGCCTCCAGAACCGTCCCGGCGAGGTGCCGCAAGTAGCGTGTGCGACCGGGAGGGAGCGCGGTGAGCACGTCCTGAGCCTGCTCGATGCCGTCCGAGATGGCGCCGCGGCGGATCACGGTGATCGCCTGATGGAGTCGTATCTGTGCCATCTGCCGAGCATGCGCGGCAGATCCAGATACGCCCGGATATGCGGCCAGGGCTTCCTCCTGCGCCGCCGGGGCAGCCTGGTGGCCGAGGAGCGTGTACACGAGGGATCTGGTGTGCTGCATCCGCTCCACTGGCCAGCCGTACACCGAGGTCCGATCCTGCGTCACGTCGGCGGGCAACTGCTCGAAGACGCGCGCCTGCTGCGCGAGTGCGGTCTCCGCGCCGACGCGGTCGCCGAGCAGCGCGAGCACGTGGGCGCGGGCGCCGTACGCGCTGGCGGCGGCTCGGCATGGCCGATCCTGTACCGCGTGCAGAGCGGCATCAATCCTGGTGCTCACCAGCGGCAGGGGGCGTTGTTCGTACAGCGCCTGGACCGCCTCGATGGCGTTGATCGCGCCCAGCAGTTCGGGCTCATCAACGCGGGCCGCCGCTCGACGGGCGCTCGCCCACCATTGGCGCGACTCGCGCTCGTTACCGACGTTGCCGAGCGCGAACGCCAGGAGCATGGCCATGCGGGCGTTGACGACCTCCCAAGCCCGCACCTCGTGCGAGGGGGCGCCAAGCGTCAGGCGCTGCAGGGCAAGGAGGTCTTGGGACAGGTCAGTGATGATGTCGACGCGTTCTCGCACGATGAGGGCGTATTCCCAGGCGAGCTCTTCCCACTCGCTGAGCTGCGAGGAGCCGAGGCGATCGTCGACGAAAGTACGGAGGTTGTCGAGGGCGCCGAGGATGTTGGCCGCGGGCCCGGCTGCGCCGAGCGCCGCGAGCCCGCTGAGGAGCTGTCTGCGTATCTCGTCCATTTCCCCGCTACTGATCGAGAGGTTTGGTTTGACGTTGCATGCCCGCAATTCGACTAGTTCCGACATTACGGCATAGAGATTCGCCAATCGCCCGTTTGTGTTGAGTGTGGTGTCGATCTTCTGGATGGCGTCAATGGGTGGCCGATGGACACCTCGTTCCCATTTTCCCAGCTGGGAGTAGTCCACTGGGATGGCCGCCGCGACCGCGCGCAAACCCATACCGGTGCGTTCGCGTTCTAGGCGCAGGAGGGCCCCAAAGAGGGGCCACACGGATGCGTCTGACTGCGATGGTACGCCCACTGTGTCCTCGGATTCCGTGGCGCGTTGACCTGCGCCACGCCGACACTCTGGCGACGCCCAGTTGCCTGTCACCACTATGGCATCACCGAATGCTGACGCCGCGAAGAAGCAGAAACTCACGCATGCGGCAAGCAACAGGAAAAGGCCATTCGAGGAAGTGACTTCTAGCCGATGAGGAACGCCGAGCCGTACACAACCCTTGAAGTCGTTGACCCGGACATAAGCCTGGTGGTGACGCAGGAGGCGCCCGTACTGGACTGGACGGCTCGCCAGCTGTCGGTGCTGTGCAACACCTATCCCGGCTGGGACATCGGCTATGACCGCGACTCGACCGGCAAAGTGCGGTGGACAGCTGAACTGCGCCGGATCATCACCCTCGACATGGTGAAGGCCGGGGTTGTGCGGTACATACGACAGCCGGATGCGATTGCGCTCGCCGCGACGCTGGCTTGGCAGTCGTCTCTCGTCCACAACGGTCGAGCCCATAACGACTTCGGCAAATGATCTCCCCGGCGCACCGTGTCGCCCCCGTCACGGTGCGCCGGGTGGGTGGCCCCGCGACTCGTTGGCCCGCAGCCCAGATGGCTGTGGCCGGAGGGACGGCGCGGGGCCACCATCAAGGCTTCCGGCACGCCGCCTGGTCCCTGTGGGTCGTTGCCGGATGCGTCCTCGCCCGTTCCGGACCGGCAGGGGCTGGCCGGGGCCCGTATCCACCGCACGGGGCCCCGGCCCTCGACCATAGGGAGAGCGGTGCCAAAAGATCCGCCGAATCCGCCGCCAGAGCCACAGGAGTCCGGCTGTCCGTCGTGCGGCCCGTTCAATGTCAGGGTCGCCGACGGCGTCACCATCTCGACATGCAGCAAGTGCGGGCTGACCCTGCCGTGGCTGGCCGCCGGATTGGTGAACGAGGCCATGTGGCACATGGACGCGTTGGAGGCGGCATGACCACGACCGCCGTCCGGGTGCCGTACATCACCGCCTACAGCGAAGAGCTTGCACCGCATCCTCTCGCGTTCACCGCGGACCCTGAGGCGACGGACGGGGTGCGGCTCAGCTACGCCGACGCCGTCCCGCAGGACTGGATGTACGGCGTGCTCTGGGCGCGGCAGGGACTACACCGACGAGGCCGTCCTGCGTGGAAGGTCGTCAACACGATCCGGCAGCGCCGGTGCATGCTCCGTCTGCTCTGCCAGGTGTGCGGCGAGGCGGCGGCCGATTCCGTGGACAGCCGGATCTCGTGGGTGCTGGCCGACGATCCCGGCGACACGTCCGCCGGGGCGGGCTACACCAACGCACCGCCCACGTGCGCCCGCTGCATCCCGGAGGCGATCGCCGGCTGCCCGCGCCTGCGCCGTGGTGCGGCCGTCTACAGCGTGGGCAGCGCCGAGCCGTACGGCGTCATCGGCGATGTTCTGCAGCTGTCACGGGATCGGCCGGTCGAGCTGGAGCGCAATGTCGTCATCTCTCTCGACTCCTTCGGCCGCTTGGAGTACACGCTCGCCAAACAGCTGCTGGTCGTGCTCGAAGACCTGCGGCCCACCCCGATCCAACACTGGCCTTCAACCTGACCGCAAAGGGAGATCCGTGGAGCCACAAGACATCACCAGCCGCCGTGGGGCGTTCACCGTCATTGTGGGTATCGTGGCCACCCTTACCTTTACCGGGGCGATCGTCGGAGCGGTGCCCGCCGTTGACGGCGGCGGAATGGCTGACGGGCCGGTCGTTCCGCTGCTCATCGCCGCCCTGCTGGTACAGGTCGCGATCATCATCTTTCTGTGCGGGTACATCCTCGACGAGAAGCGTGCCCCGAACTGGCTGATCGTTTTGGCACTCAGCGTGAGCATCATCCTGGCGGCCACAACGGTCGCGGTGACATGACAATGGCCCCCGCCACCTCCCGCAGGAAGTGATGGGGGCCGAGTGCGGCGCTCCGTCCGTGGCTACCGAAGCGGCGGCGTGGTGCGCAGCCACGACGGCAGCAGCGCCTGCACGCTCGAGAGCGCCATGACGCGGACGAACCCGCCAGCGACCCACGGCAGCGCCTCGGGGATACCCGACGATGGCCGGAGAGCCACGGCGAAGCCCACAGCCGCTTGTAGGACAGTGCGCAGGGGACTGCTTGGCGTTGCCGTTCACGTGCGCCTCCTGTGAGGGGTTGGAACCCGACCGGCAGGGAGCTTGAGAGGCGCGCAGTAGAAGGTGCGCGATGCCCCCGGCTCGCAAGATTCGCCGGTACTCGCCGTGCGTCATGCGGCACACAGTTGCTTCGTGGCTCGTCCAGGCCGGCGTCCCGCTCTACGACGTGCATGTGTTGTTTGGTCACGAGGCCTACGAGACTACGCAGCGTTACCCGCATCTGCCTCCCGAGGTCCACGGGAAGATCTTGGGAGTGTGGGAGCGGCGCACACTCTCAGCGGTAGGGGAAGGAAGCGTTGGAGGGCGTAGTCACTTAGGAGACAAGAAAGGCCGCTTCCGATCTTCGGAAGCGGCCTTCTGCTAACTGGGTCGGGGTGGCGGGATTTGAACCCACGGCCTCTTCGTCCCGAACGAAGCGCGCTGCCAAGCTGCGCTACACCCCGGTGCACGCCCTCTTGCGCGTGCTTGAGAAGTCTAGCTGACTTCGCGGGTGCTTGTGACCGCGTTTATCGGCGCGGGACCAGGGTGAGCAACGAGGCCTCCGGGAAGCAGGCGAAGCGGACCGGGGCGTACGGCGAGGTGCCGAGGCCGGCCGAGACGTGCAGCCAGGCGCTGTCGTGGCGGTTGAGGCCCTTGACGCGGGGCCGGTCGATGCCGCAGTTGGTGACTAGGGCGCCGTAGAACGGGATGCACAGCTGGCCGCCGTGCGTGTGGCCGGCCAGGAGGAGTTGGTAGCCGTCGGCGGCGAAGCGGGTCATGTTGCGGGGCTCGGGGGAGTGCATGACGCCGAGGCGGAGGTCGGCGTCGGCCGGGGCGGGGCCGGCGACCAGGTCGTAGCGGTCGCGGTCGATGTGGGAGTCGTGGATGCCCGCCACCGCCACGTCGAGGTCGCCGATCTTGAGGCGGGCGGTGGTGTTGTTCATGTCGAGCCAGCCCTCGGCCGCCATGCCGGCACCCAGCTCCTCCCAGGGGAGGGTCGGGACGTGCTGGCGGCGCTCGTTCTTGGAGGTGCGCCAGAGGTAGCGGGCCGGGTTCTTGGGCTTGGGGGCGTAGAGGTCGTTGGAGCCGTACACGAACATGCCGGGACGGGCCAGCAGGGGCTCCAGGGCGTGCAGGAGCGCGGGTACGGCCTCAGGGTGGGCGATCGAGTCGCCCGTGTTGACGACCAGGTCGGGCTCCAGGGAGCCGAGTGAGCGGACCCAGTTGATCAGCATGCTGCGGCCCGGCGTCAGGTGCAGGTCGGACAGGTGGAGGATGCGTACGGGTCGCTGCCCGCGCTCCAGCACGGGCACGTCGAAGCGGCGCAGCCGGAACCAGTTGCGCTCGACGACGGAGGCGTAACCCAGACCGGCCAGGCCGAGGCCGAGGATGGACAGTGGTATGGCGGCAGCTTTCCTCACCCATTCATGATGCCCGACATCCGGCCCCGGGCGTCCCGAGTACGTGAGATGGGGCTCCGTGAGCGCGTAGCCGTCTGTACAGGCGGCAAGATGGACCGCATGAGCGCATTGAAGGACAAGCTGAAGGCCGATCTCACGGCCTCGCTGAAGAGCCGGGACGAGGTACGTCTCCGGACGATTCGTATGGCACTGGCGGCGGTCAACGTCGAGGAGGTCGCCGGCAAGGCGGCCAGGGAGCTCTCCGACGACGAGATCGTCAAGGTGCTGACCAAGGAGGCCAAGAAGCGCCGCGAGGCGGCCGAGGCGTTCGGAAACGCCGGGCGGGCGGAGCAGGCGCAGGCGGAGCTGGACGAGCAGGCGGTGCTGGAGGAATACCTGCCGGCGCAGCTCTCCGACGAGGAGCTCGGCCGCCTCGTCGACGAGGCCGTCGCCGAGACCGGTGCCGCCGGCCCGCAGGCGATGGGCCAGGTCATGAAGGTCGTCAACCCGAAGGTCGCCGGTCGCGCGGAGGGGGGACGGGTCGCCGCCGCCGTTCGCGCGCGACTGTCCGCCTAACCAAGTCTCGGGTGCCCGCCACGAACGCGGGCACCCAGGGCACTCAGGTCAGCCGCGCCCGCGACCGCGTCCCCGGTCGTTGTTGTCGCGGTTGAACTGGTCGAACTGGTCGAAGAAGTCGTCCGGCGGGCCGCCCTGCTTGTCGTCCTTCTTCTCCTTCTTGGGCTTGGGGGCGCAGTTGTCGGCGCAGCCGCCGAACCGCTCGTGGTTGACCGGCGTGAACTCGGTGGGTTCGACGCCCTTGAGCGCCCCCATCATCGCCTGCTTCCAGATGCGGCCCGAGATCGACGCCCCGTACACGTAGCTGTAGTAGCGGCCCCCGATGGTGACGCCGATCAGGTTGTGGGTGAAGGCGCCGCGCGGGTCGCCGAGGCTGACGGCGGAGGCCAGGTTCGGGGTGTAACCGGCGAACCAGGCGGCCGTGTAGCCGTCGGTGGTGCCCGTCTTGCCCGCCGCGTCCCGGCCGATGCCGCCGACCTCACGCATCGTGCCCTTGGTGAACACGCCCGAGAGGATGCCGCTGACGGCGTCGGCGACCTCCTCCTCCATGACCTTGGAGCACTTGGGCTTGTACTGGGTGGCCTTGCCGTTGCGGTCCTTGATCTCGGTGATCGCCAGCGGCTTGCAGTACTGGCCGCGTGAGGCGAAGACCGCGTAGGTGCTGGCCACGGTGACCGGGTCCACCTCGTTGATGCCGAGCGTGAACGTCTCGAACTCGCGCAGCTTCGTGCCGTCGGCCCGCTTGAGCCCGATCCGCTTGGCCAGCTTGACGACCTTGCAGAGCGTGACGCGCTCCTCCAGTCGCATGAAGAACGTGTTGACCGAGCCCCAGGTGCCGGTCTGCAGCGTCTTGAAGCCGCCGCCGCCCTCGCTGGAGTTGCGTACCTCGTGCGTGGGGTCGCCGACCCGCTTGCCGTCGCAGTTCTTGAACGCGCCGTAGCCGGACGCGGTGAAGCCGGCGGGCGCCGGGTAGCCGTCCCCGTACTTCAGGCCCTCCTCGAGGGCTGTGGCGAGCGTGTAGGCCTTCGCCGTCGAGCCCTGCTGGAAGCCGCCGCCACCGCCGTGCTTGGCGTCGGCGACGACGTTGTAGCTCATCTCGTTCTTCTTCTTGCTGCCGCCGAACTTGCGCGAGGCCGCCATCGCCTTGATCTCGCCGGTGCCCGGCACCACCATCGCCTGCGAGGCCACCGGCTTGTCCTTGGTGCTGACGTACTCCTTGATGGCCTTCTCAGCGGCTTTCTGCATCTTCGGGTCGATCGTGGTCTTGATGGTGAGACCGCCGCGCTGGAGCAGCTTGAGGCGCTCCTTGGGGGTCTTGCCGAAATCCTCGTTGTTGAGGATCTCGTTCTGGACGTAGAGGCAGAAGTAGGGGTACTTGCTCTCCTCGCAACCGCCGGTGACCTTGGTGTCCTTGAAGACGAGCTTCTTGGCCTTGGCCTCGGCGGCCTCCTGCGGCGTGATCTTGCCGAGTTCGGCCATCCGGTCGAGGACGACGTTGCGGCGGGCCTTCAGCAGCTCCCTGGAGGCCTTGCTGACGTTCGGGTCGGTCCTGTTGGGGTTCTGGACGGCGCCCGCGAGCGTGGCCGCCTCGACGAGGTTGAGCTCGGAGGCCGGCTTGCCGAAGAAGCGCTTGGCGGCGGCCTGGATGCCGTGCGCGCCGGCGCCGAAGTAGGCGATGTTCAGATATTTCTCAAGGATCTGGTCCTTGGAGTACTTCTTCTCGACGGCCATGGCGTAGCGCAGCTCGTTGAGCTTGCGGCCGACGCTGGTCTCGATGGCCGCGGCCTGCTCCTCTTTGGTCTCGGCCGAGTTGAGGAGCACCTGCTTGACGTACTGCTGCGTGATCGATGAGCCACCCTGGGTAACGCCGCCCTGGGTGAGGTTCTTGACGAGGGCTCGGGCCGTGCCCTCTACGTCGATCGGGCCGTGCTGGTAGAACCGGAAGTCCTCGATCGAGATCAGCGCCGTCCGCATGATGGGGGCGACCTTGTCGAGACTTACCGATTCGCGGTTCTCGTAGAAGAACTGGGCTATCTTCTTGCCGTTGGCGTCCATCAGCTCCGTGCGCTCGGGCAACGGGGGTTCGGCCAGGTCCTCGGGCTTCAGGTTGATCCCCGTCATCGCGGACTTGGCGGATATCCCCGCCCCACCGACCGCGGGAAGGGCTATGGCGGCCGTGAGCACTCCCGCGACCGCGCCCGCGGCGATCAGCCGCGCGATGTTCAAGATCGGCGAGGAACGATCTTTGCCCTGAGCTTGCACAAGTCCAAGAGTACGTCGAATGAGTGACCTTATCGGTAACTCGGCACCATTTCGCCTTGACTGACGGGGGTGACTAGTCATTCCCGGTCAAGACTCCAGCGAGAAATTGGTCCTCTGGGGTCTGTCGGCCCGAACGTCTAGTTGCGTACGTTCTCCTCTGCGGCAACTGAATACGGAGGCTCGGCGCCCGCGCCCGTCGGCCCCAAATGACGACTGACCACCTAAGGGGAGTGGGGTCGAAATGTGGATCACGGATTGGACCTCCCGTGCCGCCTGTCGAGGAGCGGACCCGGACGCACTGTTCGTCCAGGGAGCCGCACAGAACAGGGCGAAGCTGATCTGCCGAGGATGCCCGGTCCGTACCGAATGCCTCGCCGATGCGCTGGACAACCGCATCGAGTTTGGCGTGTGGGGCGGCATGACGGAACGGGAACGACGGGCTCTGCTACGGCGGCGTCCTGACGTGGACTCATGGCGAGAGCTGCTCGAGTCCGCCAAGGAAGAGTACGAACGGACTAACGAGCTGATCGCAGGCTGACCCTGGCCTCGGGCGTACGGCCGGTGCTCGCACCGGCCGTACTCTCATGTGCTCGCGAGGAGTTCCCCGATCCGGCGCAGACCCGCTAGATCGTGGACATCCTCCGACATCGCACGTACCTGGACGACCGGCACTGTGGGGTGGGCCGACAGGAAATGGTCCTGCTCCCGGTGTTCGCGGGCGGCGAGTTGCATTCTGCCGGTGTGCAGCCGCAGTACGGCGGCGGTCAACTCGTGTTCGCCCCGCGACTCCAGGTCTTCCGCCGCGGCGGCGCTGCGCGCGGCCGAGAGCGCCGCCGCGGTGGGTTCGTGCACCCGGTTGACCACCAGGCCGGCCAGGGGCATGCGCTCCTCAGCGAGCCGCTCGACGAAGTAGGAGGCCTCACGCATCGCGTCGCGCTCCGGCGCGGCCACCACCACGAAAGCCGTACCCGGCGCCTGGAGCAGCCGATAGGTCATCTCCGCGCGCTGCCTGAACCCGCCGAAGACCGCGTCCAACGCCGACACGAACGTCTGCAGGTCCTTGATGACCTGCGCGCCCAGCAGCTTGGTCATGGCGCCCGCCATGATCCCGAACCCGGCGTTGAGCAGCCGGAACGCGCTGCGCCCTCCCGCCTTGGCCGGCGCGGTCAGCAGCCGGATGAACCTCCCGTCGAGGAAACGGCCGAGCCGCTCAGGGGCGTCGAGGAAGTCGAGCGCCGACCGCGAGGGCGGCGTGTCGACGATGATCAGATCCCACTCGTCCGAGCGGCGCAGCTGGCCCAGCTTCTCCATCGCCATGTACTCCTGGGTGCCGGCGAAGCTGGAGGACAGCGACTGGTAGAAGGGGTTCGACAGGATCTGGCGGGCCCGGTCGGGGTCGGCGTGCGCCTCGATGATCTCGTCGAACGTCCGCTTCATGTCCAGCATCATCGCGAACAGCTGGCCGCCGCCCTCGGGTGAGCTGATCAGGCGCGGGGTGTTGTCGAGCTCGGTGAGTCCCATCGACTGCGCCAGCCGCCGCGCGGGGTCGACGGTCAGCACGACCGCGCACCTGCCGCGCTCGGCGGCCCGCAGCCCCAGCGCGGCGGCCGTCGTGGTCTTTCCCACGCCGCCGGCGCCGCAGCAGACGATGATCCGGGTGCCCTGGTCGTCGAGAATGGCGTCGACGTCGAGTACGGGGGGCTTCTTCACGCTGCTCCCTGGGTGCGGATGGCCTCGGCCAGCTCGTACAGGCCGCTCAGATCGACGCCGTCGGCCAGCAGCGGCAACTCGTAGGACGGCAGCGTCGCCTCGGCCAGAGAGGCGCGCTCGGCCCGCTCCAGCTCGGTACGGCGGGCGTGTTCGGCGACCTCTTCCGCCAGAGCCTCCGCCACCGTGGAGGCGCCGTCGGACAGACCGGCCGCCTTGAGCCCGAGGGTGAGCTCGGCGACGTCGAATCGGCCCTTGACAGCACTGTCAAGTGCGGCCTGTGGAAGCAGTGATTCACGAACCATGTTGATGAAGATTCCGCCGGGCGGCAGCCCCGCCGACCGCAATTCGGCGATGCCGTCGAGCGTCTCCTGAACCGGCATCTCCTCCAGCAGGGTGATGAAGTGCACCGCCGTTTCCGGAGATTTCACGACCTTGCTCACCAGATCGGAGTGGTTCTTGATCGGGCCGACTCTGGCCAGCCCGGCGACCTCCTGAGTGACGTTCAGGAAGCGCGAGATGCGGCCGGTGGGCGGAGCGTCGAGCACGACGGCGTCATAGATCCGCTTGCCGTTCTTGCCGCGCCTGCGTACGGCCTCGGAGGTCTTGCCGGTGACGAGGACGTCGCGGAAACCGGGGGCGACGGTGGTCGCGAAGTCGACGATGCCCATCTTGGTCAGCGCCCGCCCCGCCCTGCGCATGCCGTAGAACATCTCCATGTATTCGAGCATGGCCTCCTCAGGGTCTATGGCCAGCGCGTAGACGTCGCCGCCCGATGGGGCCACGGCGATGCGGCGCTCCTCGTACGGCAGCGGTGGCAGGTCGAAGATCTGCGCGATGCCCTGCCTGCCCTCCACCTCGACGAGCAGCACCTTGCGCCCGCCCGAGGCCAGTGCCAGGGCGAGGGCCGCGGCGACCGTGGTCTTGCCTGTGCCGCCCTTGCCGGTGACCACGTGCAGTCGCACGCCGTCCCAATCGGTGTCCCGAGAGTCCACGTTTCGAGGCTACCGAACGGTCACTTGTCGAAAGCCGACGACCACCCTTTGAGATAGCTCACATCGTGGCGTGCGGTGCGCCACGGGTTGCGCTTCTCCTACGCTGGCCCTCATGAAGAAATGGGAGTACCTGACGGCTCCGGTGCTGATCCACAACACCAAGATGATCCTGGACAACTTCGGGGCCGACGGCTGGGAGCTGGTCCAGATCCTGCAGGGTGCCACGCCCGAGCAGCTTGTCGCCTACTTCAAGAGGGAGAAGCAGTGACGCCCGAAGAGAAGATCACCGAACTCGGGCTGACGCTGCCCGAGGTCGTCGCGCCGCTGGCCGCCTATGTGCCGGCCGTACGGACCGGCAACCTCGTCTACACCTCGGGCCAGCTGCCCATGGTCGACGGCAAGCTCGCGCAGACCGGCAAGGTCGGCGCCGAGGTCGGCCTCGACGACGCCCGCGAGCTGGCCCGGATCTGCGCGCTCAACGCCCTGGCCGCGCTGAAGTCCGAGGTCGGCGAGCTGGGCGACGTCGTGCGGATCGTCAAGGTCGTGGCGTTCGTGGCCAGCGACCCGGCCTTCACGCAGCAGCCCCAGGTCGCCAACGGGGCCAGTGAGCTGCTCGCCGAGGTGCTGGGTGATGCGGGCAAGCACGCCCGCAGCGCCGTGGGCGTCGCGTCCCTGCCGCTCGACGCCCCGGTCGAAGTGGAGCTGATCGCCGAGGTCTCCTGAGAGTTCGGATATGTCACCATGACCCGAGTGATGTTCTAGAAGCCCGAGTTGTTCTAGAAGGAGGTCATGTGACCGGTCTGCAGCTTCCAGACGAGCTCGCCGAGCGGGCGAGGGACATCCTCGCCGGACGCGTCCAGCCGGTCCCCGCGCGGGACGCCGCCACGGTGGTCATCCTGCGTGAGGGGCCGGAGGTCTACCTGCTCCGGCGCAAGTCCACGATGGCCTTCGCCGCGGGCGCGTACGTCTTCCCCGGCGGCTCGGTCGATCCCCGTGACACCGACCACGCGGTCGCCTGGGCCGGGCCGTCTCCGGCGGACTGGGGCACGGTCTTCGGCGCGGACGAGGGGGTCGCGCGCGGGCTGGTCTGCGCGGCCGTACGGGAGACCTTCGAGGAGTCGGGGGTCCTGCTCGCGGGGCCCGGGCCCGATTCGGTGGTCGACGACACCACGGGAGACGCCTGGGAGGCCGACCGGCTCGCGCTGATCGACCGGAGCCTGTCCTTCGCCGACTTCCTCGCTAAGCGCGGCCTGGTGCTCCGCTCGGACCTGCTCAAGCCGTGGGCGCACTGGATCACGCCGGAGATCGAGACCCGGCGCTTCGACACCCGCTTCTTCGCCGCCGTACTCCCTGAGGGGCAGCGCACCCGCGACGTCGGCGGCGAGGCCGACCAGGTCGACTGGAAGCGCCCGGCCGACGCCGTCGAGCTGGCGCACGAGGGCAAGATCTTCCTGATGCCTCCCACCTATCGCACGCTGACCGAGCTGGCCGCATGCGACTCCGTGGCGGACGTCCTGGCCGCGCGGCGGGAGATCGTCACGATCCTGCCCAGGGTCGTGGAGGTCGACGGCGAGTTCCAGTTGGTGACTTCGTGAGCGGTCTGCACATTCCAGCCGGTTCGCCCGACGGATCCCGTACGACCCACGCCGAGAACCTGCTCGCGCCCAACCCGTCGCCCATGACCCTCGACGGCACCAACACCTGGATCGTCGGCGACCGGGACACCATCGTCATAGATCCGGGCCCCGACGACGAGGGGCACCTGCGCCGGGTCGCCGACCACCTGGCCGAGCGCCGGGTGAGCTGGATCCTGCTCACCCACGGCCACCACGACCACAGCGGCGGCGCCCGGCGCTTCGCCGAGCTGGTCGGCGCGCCCGTGCGGGCCCTCGACCCCAAGCACCGGCTCGGCGACGAGGGGCTGGGCGACGGCGACGTGGTGAGCGCCGGTGACGTCGAGGTGCGCGTGTACGGCACGCCGGGGCACTCGTTCGACTCGCTCTGCTTCTGGCTGCCCCAGGACCAGGCCATGCTGACCGGCGACACCGTGCTCGGCCGCGGCACCACCGTGATCGCCCCTGACGGCGACCTGGCCGACTATCTGCGCAGCCTCGACCGGCTCAGGGCCATGGCCGACGAGCTGGGCGTGGCGGCGCTGCTGCCGGGCCACGGTCCGGTGCTTGCCGACCCGATCGGCGTACTGGACGGCTACATCGCGCACCGGCGCCAGCGCCTCGACCAGATCAGGGCGGCGCTGCGGCAGGGCGCCAAGACGCCCCGCCAGATCGTGGAGATCGTCTACAGCGACGTCGACACCTCGCTCTGGCCCGCGGCCGAGATGTCGGTACGGGCCCAGCTGGACTATCTCGGCTCGCTGTAGCGGCTATCTGGAGCGGTTGTAGAGGCGATCCATGTCGAGGATGACCACGGCCTTGGCCTCGATGCGCAGCCAGCCGCGCTGCGCGAAGTCGGCGAGTGCCTTGTTGACCGTCTCGCGGGAGGCGCCGACGAGCTGGGCCAGCTCCTCCTGGGTGAGATCGTGGTGGACGCGCAACCCGTCGTCGGTCTTGGTGCCGAACCGCTCGGCCAGGTCGAGCAGCTGCTTGGCCACCCGGCCGGGCACGTCGGTGAAGACCAGGTCGGCCAGCACGTCGTTGGTGCGCCGCAGCCGCTGGGCCAGCGCCCGCAGCAGGTGGAGCGCCACCTCAGGGCGGCCGGTGAGCCAGGGGCGCAGGTCGTCGTGGCCCAGCCCGGCCAGGCGCACGTCGGTCAGCGCGGTCGCCGAGGCCGTACGGGGGCGCGGGTCGAACAGCGACAGCTCGCCGAACATCTCGCTCGGGCCGAGCACGCTGAGCAGGTTCTCGCGGCCGTCGGGCGAGGTGCGCGACAATTTGATCTTGCCTTCGAGCACGACGTAGAGCCGGTCGCCCGTCTCGTTCTCGTGGAAGAGCGTCTGCCCCTTGGACAGCTGGACTTCGGTGATGCTCGTCCGTAGCGCCGCGGCGCTCTCGCGGTCAAGCGCGGCGAACAGGGGGGCCTTGCCCAGCACATCTTCGGTGTTCACTCTGCCTCCTCTGCTGCCATTGTGACGCACCCCACTCCAGGCGGCGCACGTAGGCTATGGGAATGCCCACTGAGTCCAGGCTCGCCCTCGTGCGTCGCGCACGCCGGATGAATCGCATCCTGGCGGAAACCTACCCCGAGGCTCATTGCGAGCTCGACTTCGGTACCCCGCTCGAACTGCTGGTCGCGACGATCCTCTCGGCGCAGTGTACGGACAAGAGGGTCAACATGGTTACTCCGATACTCTTCGCCAAGTACCCGACAGTGGATGACTATGCGGGCGCCGACCGAGCCGAGATGGAAGAGATCATCCGCTCGACGGGGTTCTTCCGGGCCAAGACCAACAGCATCATCGGCATGGCCCAGGCGGTGTGCGAGCAGCACGGCGGGGTGGTGCCCGGCAAGCTGAAGGACCTGGTCAAGCTGCCCGGCGTGGGCCGCAAGACCGCCAACGTGGTGCTCGGCAACGCCTTCGGCGTGCCCGGGCTCACCGTCGACACCCACTTCCAGCGGCTGGTCCGCCGCTTCGGCTGGACCGACGAGACCGACCCGGTCAAGATCGAGCACGTGGTGGGGGAGTTGATCCCCAAGCGCGAGTGGACGATCTTCTCGCACCGGGTCATCTGGCACGGGCGCCGCATCTGCCACGCGCGTACGCCGGCCTGCGGCGTCTGCCCGCTGGCCGCCCTCTGCCCCTCGTACGGCACCGGCCCCACGGACGCCGCCAAGGCCCAGAAGCTCGTCAGACCGGGCCCCTTTTCCTGAGTAGGGAAGTCCCCGAACCCCTGGTGTGTTGGAGATTGCGTGACTCAGGTGCCCGACTGGCTCGACATGCTCGCGGCGCAGGCCGTACGGACTTCGGTGCCCTCCGGGCTGCGCCCGCCCGCTGAGGGTGGGCGGCCCGCGGCGGTCCTGCTGCTGTTCGGCGAGGGCCCGCTCGGGCCCGACGTGCTGCTCATCCAGCGCAGCTCGCGCGGGCGCAGGCACGCGGGCCAGCCGGCCTTCCCCGGCGGCGGCGTGGACCCGGAGGACGGCGGGCCCGTCGGGGCGGCGCTGCGCGAGGCCGAGGAGGAGACCGGCCTCGATCCGCGGGGCGTGACCGTGCTCTGCACGATGCCCGAGCTCTACATCTGGCGCAGCGACAACCGGGTCACGCCGGTCGTCGGCTGGTGGCGTACCCCGTCAGCGGTGCACGCGGCCTCGCCCGCCGAGGTCGAGTCCGTGGAGCGGGTGCCGATCGCCGAGCTGGTCGATCCGGGCAACCGGTTCACGCTGCGGCATCCGGGCGGCTACGCCGGGCCCGCGTTCCGGGTGCGCGGGATGCTGGTGTGGGGGTTCACCGCGATGGTGCTCGACGGGGTGCTGCGCGAAGGCGGGCTGGAACGGCCGTGGGATCCCGAGCGGGTGGAGGAGATGCCGCCGGACGTCCTGGACATGGCCTCACGGGGCTGAAGCACCGCTTCAGACGGAGCTGTGGGCGGCCCGCTTTCCCGTGGCGCCCCGCTTCAGAAGAGCGGGTCCAGGCGGTCCTGATCGCCTGTGGTGAGGGCGACGCCGAGCGAGGCCCAGTCGGCCACGTCGGCGTCGCTGTCGGCCGCCAGCGCCCGCAGCGCGTTCAGCCCGGCCCGGTCCGGTGGGTCGCCCAGCACGTGCTGGAGCGCGTACGCGGCGCCGTACCTGACCCGTGGGTCCTCGTGCCCGGCCAGATCCATCACCGACGGCAGCGACCGGGGGTCGGCCAGGTGGCCGAAGGCGATGAGCACCGAGTAGAGCACCATGACGTCGTCCTCGCTGGCCGCCAGGTAGCGCAGGACGGGCAGGATCCGATCCACGTACGCCTCGAGCATGCCTAGGATGTCCACCCCGAGCAGGCGCTGGGTGACGTCGTCCGCCGCGCAGAGCCGCCGCGCCTCGATGAAGGACTCAAGATCGCCGCGCTGCCGTAGTACGGAGATCACGTGCCAGCGCACCGCCCCGTCGGGATCGTCGTCGCCGAGAGCCGCTTCGATGAGGCCGCGCACTGTTTCGTCGTTGGGCGGCATGCCGCCCACGGTAATCAGCGCGTGTCGCCGTCCTGAGGAAGACGTGCACACTTGACCGAATCGCTGGTTACCTTTGAAACGTGCGCGGTGATCTGCTTGACCTCATATTGATCGGCCTCGTGATCGCCTTCGGCGTCTCGGGTTACCGGCAGGGCTTCATCATCGGTGCCATGAGCTTCGTCGGCTTCGTCGGCGGAGCGGTGCTCGGGGTCTTCATCGCGCCCCCCATCTCCAAGGCCGTCGTCGACGGTGACACGCCGCAGGCACTGCTGGCCATCGTGATCGTCTTCCTGGCCGCGACGATCGGGCAGTTCGCCTCCTCGACGATCGGCGCCGTGGTGCGCAGCCATGTCACCTGGGAGCCGGCCAAGGTCGCGGACGCGGTCGGCGGTACGTTCGCCAGCGCGCTGTCGGTGCTGGTGATCGCCTGGCTGATCGGCTCGCTGATCGTGTCGACGGCGTTCACCCCGCTCGTCGACCAGGTGAAGAACTCCATGCTGCTCACCACGGTCGACGACTCGATCCCGCAGACCGCGCGCAACTGGCAGCAGCCGTTCAAGAAGTTCATCGACCGGTCGGAGTTCCCGCCGGTGTTCGACGCCATCGGCGCGGGGCAGCTCGTCGACGTGCCACCGCCGGCGCGCAGCATCCTCCAGGGCGCCAAGCTCGAACGGGCGCAACGGGCCATCGTCAAGGTCCAGGGCAACGCCGAGAGCTGCAACAAGCTCATCGAGGGCACCGGCTTCGTCTACGCCAGGGACCGGATCATGACCAACGCGCACGTGGTCGCCGGTGTGACGCGTGACCTGCAGGTCCTCGCCTACGACAACAAGCGCCACCCGGCCACCGTCGTGCGCTACAACCCGCAGCGCGACATCGCCATCCTGTACGTGCCGGGGCTGGGCCTGCCGCAGCTCTCCTTCGACGGCGAGGCGGAGAAGGGCGAGAACGCCATCGTCGCCGGGTTCCCCAAGGGCCAGGGCTTCACGGCCGAGCCCGCCCGCATCCGCAGCCAGCTCAACGCGGAGGGCCCCGACATCTACCGCAGCCGCAACGTCACTAGGAAGGTCTACGCGATTCGCGGCAAGGTGCTGCCCGGCAACTCCGGCGGCCCCCTCCTGACCGTCAACGGCCAGGTGTTCGGCGTCGTCTTCGCCGCCGCGGTCAGCCAGGAGGACACGGGCTACGTACTGACGGCCAACGAGGTCAGGCCCGACGCCGACCAGGGCCGAAACGACACCACCCCGGCGGGCACGCAGGAGTGCGACTAGCCAGGCAGCTGACTGAGGATCAGCTCGATGGCCTGCGCCGGGTCGCTGTCGTCGCTCAGGCCCGACGCCGCCCGCCCCACCGAGTCGTACGGCATCCCGTACGACTGCACGCGCGCGGCACCCCGGCTGAAGAGGGTCAGCGCTCCGCGCCCGTTGCCGCGCTGCAGGTGCGTCAGCCCGACGCAGATCTGCGCCAGCCCCTGCCACAACTCACGCTCGTCTTCAGGGGCGCACTTCCAGCGGCCCTCGAACACCTCGTGGGCGTTGAACGGCAGGCCCTCGCTCAGGAAGCGGCGCCCGTCGGACAGGGCCTGCGGCGTGGTGGGCGCGTAGTCATCGGGCACCCGGTCCACGCCGGTCGAGCCATAGGGCAGTGGCCGGCCATAGGCGTCGCGTGGCCGGGCGTTGCGCGGCTTGCCTTCGGGATCGCGGTCTCTCATCGGCCAGGCTCCGAATCGGACAGCCAGCCGATCAGCTCGGCGTCGAACACGTCGGGGGTCTCCTCGTGGGGGAAGTGGCCTGCGCCCTCGATCAGCCGCCACCGGTATGGGGCGGCCACGTAGCGACCCGAACCGAGGGCCGTACGCGGCAGCACCCGGCGGTCGAGGGCGCCGTGCAGGTGCAGGGTGGGGGCCTCGATCTGGGCGCGCATCGTCCTGGCGAAACGCAGGCCGTCGGGGCGGAACTGGGAGCGGCCGAACCAGCGGTGATACTCCAGCGCGCAGTGGGCGACGGTCGGGATGCGGATCGCCTCGCGATAGACGTCAGCGGTCTGCTCGTCCGGCCAGCCGGGCCCCGACCAGGCGTCGAGCATCTTGCCGACCAGCGAGCCGCCGTTACGGGTGAGCCGGCGCTCGGGCAGGAACGGCACCTGGTAGCCGATCGCCGGGCTGGTCGCCCTCAGCTGGCCGAACGGGTCGGTCAGCAGCGACCTGCGCATCCGCAGGGGGTGCGGCGCGGACACGGTGACCAGACGGTGTACGCACTTGGGGTCGAGCACCGCCATCGTCCAGGCGAGCAGCCCGCCCCAGTCGTGGCCGACCACGATGGCCCCGGTCTCGCCGAGCGCCCGGATCAGGCCGCTGGCATCCCCGGCCAGCGTGGGCAGGTCATAGCCGCGCGGCGGCTTGTCGCTGCCGCCGTAGCCACGCAGGTCAACCGCGGCCGCGCGGTATCCCGCCGCCGACAGCGCCCGCAGCTGGTTGCGCCATGTCCACCAGAACTGCGGGAACCCGTGCAGCAACAGGACCAGCGGCCCCTCACCTGCCTCCACGACGTGGAAGCGGGTGCCGCCGGCGTGCACCTGCCGGTGCTTCCACGGTCCCTCGATCTGGACGACCGACTCGTCAGGTGCCATCACTGGTCACCGGCTCTATCTCCTTCTCCGGACTGGCGATCTCCTTGAGTCCCTTGATCGACCGGGCCGTACGCTTCATCCCGGCCAGCCCCTTAAGCCTACGGATCCCGATGAACACCAGCAGCCCGGCCACCAGCAGATAGAAGACGGTGACGATGAGGAAGGCCACCCAGTTCGGCAACCATTGGGCGAGCACGAAGGCGATCGTGAACGAGGCCAAGATCAGGCACAGGTGCGCCATGAAGGCGGCGGCGGCGAACAGGCCGCCGGCCGTGCCGATCCGCTTGGCGTCGAACCTGAACTCGGCCTTGGCCAGCTCGATCTCCGAGCGGATCAGGGTCGAGATGTGATCGCTCGCCTGGGCGACCAGCGAGCCCAGGGATTCTTCCTCGGGAGTCTGGGGCATGAACGTCTCCTATCGAGGCCTGGTGGCCGTGTCAAACATCATCCAGCGCGATGCGCCGCTTGCGCATCCGTACGTGAAGCAGTAGCGCCGCCAGGACGGACGCGGTGAGGCTGGCGAACAGGATCCCGGTCGTCACAGCGTCGACCCGCTCCCGGTCGGCGCCGAACGCCAGATCGCCGATCAGCAGCGACACCGTGAACCCGATCCCGGCCAGCAGCGACACCGCCGCCATGTCCCGCCAGTGGAGCTCTTTGGACAGTTTCGCCAGGCCAAGCCGTACAGACAGCCAGGCACCGCCGAACACACCCACAAACTTCCCGATCACGAGCCCGGCTATCACTCCCAGAACTACCCGATCGGAGAAGATACCGCCGATGCTGGAGCCGTCGAGCTTCACCCCCGCCGACAGGAACGCGAAGACCGGCACCGCGAGGCCCGCGGAGATGGGGCGGAGATAGTGGTCGGCGGCCTCCGCCGGGGAGCGGGTCTCGTGCTCTCGCGTCGTGACACGGGTGAGCAGGCCGAGCGCCACTCCCGCGACGGTCGCGTGTACGCCGCTGGCCTCCACCGCGTACCAGGCGCCTACGGCCAGCGGCAGGTACATCCACAGCCGCCCGGCGCCCGAGCGCTGCAGGACCCAGTAGAGGGCGATCAGGGCGGCGCCGGCCAGCAGCATGAGGAGGTTCAGATGGGCGGTGTAGAAGGCGGCGATGATGGTGATGGCACCGAGGTCGTCGACGACCGCGCTGGTCAGCAGGAACGCCCGCAGCGCCGGAGGCATCGAGCTCGCGGTGACGGCCAGCACGGCGAGCGCGAAGGCGATGTCGGTAGCGGTCGGAATCGCCCAGCCACGAGCCGCGCCCGGCGCTCCCCAGCTCACCGCGAGGTACACGAGCGCGGGCACGACCATGCCACAGAGGGCGGCGAAGATGGGCAGCGCGGCCTTGCGCAGATTGGCCAGCTCCCCGTGGACGAACTCCTCCTTGACCTCCAGCCCTGCCACGAAGAAGAAGATCGTCAGGAGGCCGTGCTGCGCCCACTCGTAGAGCTCCATCGGGCCGAGCGCGGTGTGCTGGAGCGCGGTGTAGCCCTCATGAGCGACGTTCGCCCAGATCAGGGCGGCGACCGTGGCCGCCAGCATGACGATGCCGCCGATCGTCTCGGCACGCAACGCCTCGGCAACGGTACGGGCGTAGCGAACGGTCGGTTGGAAAGGCCACATTTCGGCGGTTGGACGCACGGGGTCTCCTCTGGAGGCTGTCGCGAGGATCGCTTCCCCGTGACGCCGACCCGACTTCCCGGCACACCGATATCCACCCTAACCCGGTAACCGGCCAAGCCAGCCCGGTAACCGGCCAAGAACGCGCACGTCACGGCGGCCGACCCCGTGCGGGCTCAGCGGCCGTTCCCCTGGAGACCACCCGCCACGTACGGCGGGTGGCGCCAGGTCGGCCACCATTCCCCCTGAGGCCGCCCGCCACCTACGGCGGGTGGCCTCAGGTCGCCGTCCCGCAGAGGAGCGGGTTTCGCTTTCGCCCTTCGTTCCCCCGTCAGTCTTCGCTCTTCGCCGACGGGAGCTTCTCCGAGATGAGGTCCATCACCGTGCTGTCGGCCAGCGTCGTGACATCGCCCACACTGCGGTTCTCCGCGACGTCCCGGAGCAGCCGTCGCATGATCTTCCCCGAGCGGGTCTTGGGCAGCTCCGGCACCACCAGGATCTGGCGCGGCTTGGCGATGGGCCCGAGCGCCTTGGCCACGTGGTTGCGCAGCTCAGAGGCGATGTCCGCGCCCTCCTCCGCGGCCCCGCGCAGGATCACGAACGACACGATGGCCTGCCCGGTCACCGGGTCGGTCGCGCCCACGACGGCCGCCTCGGCGACCTTCGGGTGGCTCACCAGCGCGCTCTCCACCTCTGTCGTGGAGATGTTGTGGCCTGAGACGAGCATGACGTCGTCGACGCGGCCGAGCAGCCACAGGTCACCGTCGGAGTCCTTCTTGGCGCCGTCGCCGGGGAAGTACATCCCCTCGAACCGGCTCCAGTACGTGTCGATGTAGCGCTGGTCGTCGCCCCAGATCGTCCGCAGCATGGCCGGCCACGGCTCGCGTACCACGAGGAAGCCGCCACCCCCGTCGGGCACGCTGTTGCCCTGGTCGTCGACCACGTCGGCGTTGATGCCCGGCAGCGGGCGCATCGCGGCGCCCGGCTTGCCGCTGGTGACGCCCGGCAGCGGGCTGATCATGATGGCGCCGGTCTCGGTCTGCCACCAGGTGTCGACGACCGGGCAGCGGTTGTCGCCGATGTGCTCGCGGTACCAGACGTACGCCTCGGGGTTGATGGGCTCGCCGACCGAGCCGAGGATGCGCAGGCTGGACATGTCGTACTTGGCGGGGATGTCGTCGCCCCACTTCATGAACGTCCGGATCGCCGTGGGGGCGGTGTAGAGGATCGTGATCTTGTACTTCTGCACGATCTCCCAGAACCGGCCCCGGTGCGGGGTGTCCGGAGTGCCCTCGTAGATGACGCTGGTCGCGCCGTTGGCGAGCGGGCCGTACACGATGTAGGAGTGCCCTGTCACCCAGCCGATGTCGGCGGTGCACCAGTAGATGTCGGTCTCCGGCTTGAGGTCGAAGACCGCGTGGTGCGTCCAGGCCGTCTGGGTCAGGTATCCGCCCGAGGTGTGCAGGATGCCCTTGGGCCGGCCGGTGGTGCCGCTGGTGTACAGGATGTACAGGGGGTCCTCGGCGTCGTGCGGTTCGGCGGTGTGCTGGTCGCTCTGCCGCTCGACCAGGTCGTGCCACCACACGTCCTTGTCGTTGGTCGCCACGTCCTGACCGGTACGCCGTACGACCAAGACGTGCTCGACCTGCGGGCACTCGGCGACGGCCTCGTCCACGGTCGGCTTGAGCGCCGAGGGGGCGCCGCGGCGGTAGCCGCCGTCGGCCGTGATGACCACCTTGGCGTCGGCGTCGTCGATGCGGCTCTTCAGCGCGGTCGCCGAGAACCCGCCGAACACCACCGAGTGCACCGCGCCGATCCTGGCGCAGGCCAGCATCGCGATCGGCAGCTCGGGGATCATCGGCATGTAGACGGCGACCCGGTCGCCCTTGCGTACGCCGAGCTCCAGCAGGGCGTTGGCGGCCTTGCTGACCTCGGACTTCAGGTCGTTGTAGGTCAGGGTCCGGGTGTCGCCCTCGGGCTCACCCTCCCAGTGGTAGGCGACCTTGTCGCCGCGACCCTCTTCGACGTGGCGGTCCACGCAGTTGTAGGCGACGTTCAGCTCACCGCCGACGAACCATTTGGCGAACGGCGCGTTCCACTCAAGCGTGGTCTCCCACCGCTTGGCCCAGGTCAGCCGGTCGGCCGCACTCTCCCAGAACGCGAGCCGGTCGGCCGACGCCTCGGCGTACGCGGCGGAGGTCACGTTCGCCGCAGCCGCCAGGTCGGTCGGCGGTGCGAACCGGCGGTTCTCCTGCAGCAGGTTCGACAACGCCTGGGGCTCGTTGCCAGGGGTTTCCGGGGCCACCTCGTGCTCCTTCAAGGGCCAGATCGGACAGGTCGAGTCCCACTCCACCAGCTCACGTGCTCCGCACACAAGAGGTCTAGACAGGTCTGTACATGTGGCGCCGCACGGGTGATCCGGTTATCAACGGGACTAACAACTGCTATTGAACTGTTGTCATTTTGGCACCACACCAATATGGAACGGGCCAATGGGTGGGTTTATTGGGTCCCCCGCTAGGGTGGAATGCCGTGAGTGATCCACTGGCTGTCATCGCGGCACTTCCCGGCGTTCCCGAGGCCGTGGAGGAGGCCAGGCAGGCCGTCGACGGGCTCTATCGCCATCGTGTCCTGCGCCGCGCGAGCCCGGCGGTCTCGGCCGAGTCGTCCCTGCGCGGGGCGCGGGCGTCGGCGGCCATCGAGGGCGTCGACGTACCTCTGGACGAGCTGCGCCGGGGCTCGATCGAGGACCCCGTCGTCCAGGGCGCCCTGCGCGCGTCGGCGGAGCTGGGCCGGTTGGGCGCCACTTGGCGCAAGGCCCCCCGCCAGGTGCTCGCCCGCCTGCACACGCTCGCAGCGGCCGGCCTCACGGACTCACTCGGCCGCCCGCGCACCCAGGACCAGGAGCTGGCGGCGCGTCTGGAGAGCCTGTTCGGGCTGCTCGAAGCGCCCACGAAGGCGCCCGCGCTCGTGCTGGCCGCCGTCGTTCACGCGGAGCTGGCCGTGCTGCGGCCTTTCGGTACGGCCGACGGCGTGGTCGCGCGCTCGGCCGAACGGCTCACGCTGGTGGAGTACGGGCTCGACCCGAAGTCGCTGGTGGCCGTCGAGGTGGGGCATCTGGAGCTGCCTTATGCCGATGGCCTGCGGTCGTACCTGACGGGGTCACCCGAGGGGGTGGCGGAGTGGGTACGACATTGTGCCGCCGCGGTCACCCTCGGCGTACGCGAGACGACCGCGATCTGCGAGGCGCTGCAGAGGGGTTGAGCTGGAAGAGGGGCAGGTCGGCGAGGCGCTGACCTGCGCGGTGCCGCGAAGGGGCCGATCTTGGGGCGCCGCAAGGGTCCTGACATAGCTGACGGCGTCTCAGTCATGAGACGCCGTCTGCCGATACGTCACACCGGGTTACCAAGCGTGCACCTCTATTCGTCGGAGCGGGACAAGCCCGTCACGACGCGCCTCCCGCGGCTGGTCGCGCGTGGGTGCCTGGTTGACGCACCCGGACAAGTGGTCCGTGTCCCCTTTGTACGACGGATCCGCCCTGATGGGAACCCCTTGCACCAAGACCTTTACCCGTGCGGGGCCCTCCGGGGGTGAAGATTTCGGGGGGTCGTGGGTTTTGTTACGGTTATCAACCTGTGACGATCACGCAGAGTGATCTGCTTTATGTGATCGTTATGGGGGCGCGAAAAAAACTTGGCGAAAATGCGAGATTGCTCCTCGACGAAACTCGAGTCGATCGGGCAGCATACGGGGGTATCTCCGGAAACTGGGGCGACTGTGCACGGGTTTGGTTTGCCAGTCTCTTGCCAGGCTCCGGTCAAGTGATGAAAGCTTTCTTCTGAAACGGGACCGGCTCTACCCCCCCGGAGCCGGACCGATCAGGCGACCCCCGCTCTCCCCCCCGGCGGGGGTCGCCCCATTTCTGCCCGGGTCCGGTTCCGGGTGGGTCCTTCCGCACCTGGATCCGCGCGCCATTGGGGTCGCGCGCCGTCTCGCGAGGACTCCCGTCCTCTCGCAGGGCTCGCGTAATCCACAGGGATCCCGACCCCAAGCCCGTCGTCCCATAGAGGCTTGCGTTATCCACAGGGATCCCACCTCCAACCCCGTCATCCACAGAACCACGTTCGGCGGCCCGCCGCCCCACCCCCGCGACGCATGGTGTACCTCCCGATCCGCAGATCAGGAGGCCCCTCATGCACCGCCCACTGGTCATCACCGAAGACCGCGACCTGCTCGACGACCTCGTCCGCGTGGCCGCCGCTGCCGGAGCCCAACTCGACGTGGCCCACGCTCCCGCCCACGCGCGCCCTTTCTGGAACCTCGCGCCCCTGGTGGTGATAGGCGGCGACCTGGCCGACGCGGTGGCCGCCACCTCACCACCCGCCCGAGACGGCGTGCTGCTGGTCACCCGCGAACCTGAAGATCCTGAAAGCTGGCGCCGATGCGTGGCCGTGGGCGCCCAGGCCGTCGTCGACCTGCCGGGAGGTGAGCGGCGGCTGGTGGAGGAGTTCGCCGACGCCATGGAGCCCGATCCCCGCTCCGGCGTCGTGCTCTGCGTCATCGGCGGCCGGGGCGGGGTGGGGGCGAGCGTCCTGGCGGCCTGCCTGGCCTTGCGCGCCTCCGGCGACCGCCTGCGCACGCTGCTGATCGACGCCGACCCGCTGGGCGGTGGCATCGACGCGCTGCTGGGGCAGGAGGAGGCCACCGGCGCGCGCTGGGGAGACCTGGTGGCCCGCGAAGGCCGGGTCGGCTCGGCGGCCCTCCGGGCCGCGCTGCCCGCGTTCGGCGACCTGACGGTCCTGTCCTTCCACCGCGGCGAGGTCCGGGCGATCCCCGCCCAGGCCATGCGCTCTGTGCTGGAAGCCGGACGTCGCGGCTTCGACGTGGTGGTCGTCGACCTCCCACGTCACCTCGACCCCGCCGCAGTCGAGGCACTGACCAGGGCGAGCGGCACGCTGCTCGTGGCCATGGCCGACGTACGCGGCGTGCTGGCCGCCGCTCAGGTCCTCACAGCGGTAAACCAGCACACCTCGGACATTCGCGCGGTCATCCGTCCCGGAATCCTCGACGGCGCCGTGGTGGCCAGTTCCCTCGGCATCCCCTCTGCCGGCCACCTACCCGACCAGCCCCGCCTCCCCACCACCCTCAATCGCGGCGAACTCCCCAAACTGGGCCCCCGCACCGTCCTCGGCGCCCTCTGCACCTCCCTCCTACGCGACCTACTCCCATCGTGACCAGCCAGACGAACCTCCAGCACTCCCTGCGCCCTGACACGTCCGCTGCGCACGGTCCTCAGTTGTCCGCAATGAGGAGCGCGGTGGCGTCCGCATCCGTGCCCACGCCGACCCCCGCGCCGACGCCGACGCCGATGCCGACGCCCATCCCCACCCCCGCGCTGGCGCCGTTGCCGACGGGGGCGTCCGGTTCCGTACTCGGGCCCCTATCCGCGTTCGTGCCTGTGCCCGCATCAACAATCTCTGTACTCGCGCTGGGGCTGCCGCAACTGCTGGAGCGGACAACAGAGGTGAGCACATGAATGCAGGAGGCGTGTCACCCGAGCTGATCGAGGCCGTCCGCGTACGGCTGGCACGGACCGGCGTCGAGCCCAGCGCCGCCCAGGTGGCGGTAGCCCTACGAGCCGAGAAATCCGTATACGGGGACGCGGAGATCCTCGCCGTTGCCCGATCCCTCTGCGCGGACCTCATAGGAGCCGGCCCTCTGGAGCCCCTCCTTGCGGAGCCCGACGTCACCGACGTCCTGGTCAACGGCTCTCGCGAGGTATGGGTCGACGACGGCCACGGTTTGCGCAGAACCCCAGTGACGTTCGCCGACGACGGCGCCGTCCGCAGGCTGGCCCAACGCCTGGCCGCCGCCGCGGGCAGACGCCTGGACGACGCCTCGCCGTACGTGGACGCCAGGCTGGCCGGAGGCGTACGCCTGCACGCCGTGCTCCCACCGATCGCCTCAGGCGGCACCTGCGTGTCGCTGCGCCTGCCTCCGAGACGTACATTCACGCTGCCCGACCTCGTGGCGGCGGGCACGATCCCGCAGTCGGCGGTGCCGCTGCTGACGGCCATCGTGACGGCCAGGCTGGCGTTCCTGGTCACAGGTGGCACCGGCACAGGCAAGACAACGCTGCTGTCCGCCCTGCTGTCCCTGGCCGACCCAGGCGAACGCCTGCTGCTCGTGGAAGACTCGGCCGAGCTCCGCCCGCTCCACCCGCACGTCGTACGCCTGGAGTCCCGTCCGCCAAACCTCGAAGGCGCCGGCGGTGTCGGCCTGAGAGACCTGGTACGCCAGGCTCTGCGCATGCGTCCCGACCGAGTCGTGGTCGGGGAGGTCAGGGGCGCAGAGGTAGTGGAGCGTAAAGTCAAGACAGTACCTACACTTTGGGCATGCCTCAGAACGTGGCGATTTACTGCCGCCTCTCCTACGCCCCCGACGGATCGCTGGAGAAAGTCGAACGCCAGGAGGCTGACTGCCGTCAGCTCGCTGACCGCCTGGCCTGGCCGATCTCCGAGCAGCACGTCTACAAGGACAACTCCCGCAGCGCCTGGCAGCGCAATCGCAAGCGGCCTGCATGGGACATGATGCTGGAGGCGATCGAGCGGCGGGAGGTTGATGCGATCCTCGTCTACCATGGCGACAGGTTGATCAGGCAGCCGTGGGATCTTGAGTTGCTCCTGAAACTCTCTGACGAGTATCAGCTACATCTGGCTTCCCCGTCCGGCGTTCGTAACCTGAGCAATGAAGATGACCGGTTCATCCTCCGAGTCGAGGCGGCACAAGCGTGCAGAGCCAGTGCCGACACCTCGCGCCGGGTCAAGCGTGGCTGGAAGGCGCGCGCGGAGAAGGGGCTGCCAGGCGGCGGCGGCAAGCGGCCCTTCGGGTTCGAACCCGACCGGACCACCCGACGAGAGCCCGAGGTGGAGGTAATCCAAGAGGCCGTCGCCCAGCTACGCGCTGGGCGGTCTCAGGGCAGCGTGATCCGGTGGCTGAACACGGTGTCCACCACGACGGAGGGTAATCCGTGGACGTCTCGTAACTTCCACCAGCTCCTGTACTCGCCCCGTATCGCAGGGCTGGTGGCGAACGGCGGCCAGCTGCACAAAGCGGCGTGGGATCCGATCATCTCCGGGGAGGAGTGGGAGGACGTCAAGCTGATCCTGCGCAAGCAGGCAGAGGAGTTCCCCTATCCGGGACGGGAGCGCCGATGGCTGCTGGCCGGGGTGGCGACGTGCTACTCGTGCACAACCCCAGTGACGACGAAGCCCTCCGGCGGCCGCAACCAGAAGAACGCCCGCCTGTACTACTGCAAGAACCCCCTGTGTGAGGACCGGGTGGCCCGCAACCAGGCGCACCTGGACCGATATGTCGAGGGTCGGGTGTTGCGCCGGCTGCAGGATCCGGACCTGATGGATCAGGTGCTTGCCCCTGACCCGAGCATCGCGCCGCAGATCGCGACGCTGGAGCGTCGCCGCCAGGAGCTGAAGGCGTCCTTTGCCAAGCTGGTCGACCATCCGGACCTCGATCCAGTGGTGATGGCCGACCAGCTGACACAGCTGTCGCAGCGCATCTCGTCCCTGCGAACGCGGCACGCCGAGACGAGCCGCCAGCACCTTCTGGCGCGGATGGCGGGGATCACCCAGGAGCAGTGGGAGGGCACGCCGATTGAGGTGCGGTCGGACACCGTGCGTGCCCTCTTCCGCGTGGTGATCCTTCCGGCAACGTGGCGCGGACCAGGCTTTGATCCGGCCTCTGTGCGGCTGGAGCCTGTCTAATCAGCCGAGCAGGCAGGCGTCGACGTTGAGCAGTCGGTCGACGTCGACCTGTAGGCCGAGGCCGCCGCAGGCCGAGGCCGCCTGCTCCAGG
The DNA here is from genome assembly GCF_040659625.1 of Nonomuraea sp. NPDC049750. NCBI lineage: Bacteria > Bacillati > Actinomycetota > Actinomycetes > Streptosporangiales > Streptosporangiaceae > Nonomuraea > Nonomuraea sp. NPDC049750. Next base: position 219,652 of record NZ_JBFANB010000015.1, on the reverse strand, counting down.
GTTGCATCGGTCGACGGGAGATCCGCTGGTGCATCTGCCTGGTCGGCGGTCGCCCGAGAGGGCGCAGGCGTGAGTTCGACGGCGGCTTCCTGGACCGCCTCCACGGTGGCAGGCGGAGAGGTGGTCCGTGACGCCCGCGGTGTAGCGGGTCCGTCGCTGCGCCGCGGCGGACTGGAGGTCGACCGGGCCGGACTGGAGTGTCCGCCGCTTGGTGTGGCCGGCGGCCGGGTGTGGTTCGCCCGCCGGGGGGACGGGTGAGGGCTGGCTGCCTTGGGGGTGGGGCGCGGTGTCGGCTGGATCGTGACGATGACCGGCCCGGCGGTCGGTGGCGGGCCGATGCCGTGGGGGGCGGTGACGGCGTAGACGGCCACAGCGGTCAGCGCGCTTGCGGTAACGGCCGACCCGAGCGGGCTGCGGGCCTTGTCGGCGAGCCAGCCGAAGGCCGCGAGAACAGGTAGTGGCACCCATGCCGGGTAGCCACCACGAAGGGCGGCGTAGGCGGCGCGCCGCGCTTGGCGGCGGCCGTCGGCGTCCAGGGCCTCGTTGATGACGAGGACCGGCGACTTGCCGGTTATGCGGATGATCCAGTCCTGGCCGTCAGGCAAAGGCCGGTAAATGACGCGAGGCAACCGGGAGATCACATGTCCTCCTCAGCCACTTCGCGGGCGATGTCGACGGACCGCTGCCAATCCCGCATCTCAACGATGGGGTCGACCACTGTGGAACGGTCCCGCCGCAGCCCGATGAGCCACTGGTCGCCATCGATTTCAACGGCGACAGGCCGGTGAGGCTCGGACTGCGGGGCGCGTAACGCCTTCAGGTAGTGACTGGGCGGCAACTCGTCCGGGTCGATGAGGAGTTCCCGGGCCTTGCTGCGCCTCCAGAAGGTCAACTCATCTTGTGCGAGTGTGAGCTCGGCGCTCATGCCGGCCATTTCTTCACGGAGCCCGGCGACCTCGACGGCCCACTGTTCTGCCCAGCGGGCCATGGTGTTGATGTGGCGCATCCGGGTTTGGAGGCGGTCGAGAAGCTGGTCGGCGTTGGCCAGCCCTTCCCCCGTGGGCTGGTGGTGCTGATGGTGCATGGTGAAGCGGCCTCCCCGTTGAGGTGTTCGCGTCCCAGGCGTCGGCATCCATAGCACGCTCAACGGGGGTAACTTTCAACCATCTACAGCGGTTGTGACAGATCTGTGATGTGTCGTCACCCGGTGCGACGTTCCTGCCCTTGATCTGGTTTACCGATGGATTCGGGCGATTCGCTGATCATTTCCTTCAGCACGCCGACGATGGCGCGGCGCTGAGTCTCGCGTGCCTGCGGCCACAACTCCAGAAGGCGCCGTAGCTGTGGATCAGCCGGCTCCTGGGCTGGCGCCGTCTTCGCGCGCTCCTGCCGAAAGATCTCCTGGAGGACCTCGGCGGCATCGGCTCGGCCGACCTGTTCTAGGCGGTCCGAGGTGAGCCCAACTACGTACGCCATGTGGGCGAGTGTGTCCTCGGGGGCGATGACGACCTTGTCTTTTCCTTCGGTTCCGCCCTCGATGTGGTACCACCGGCTCTCGCCGAGGCGGATGTCGGGTGCGCGCTCACGGACCAGTTCGACGGCCTTCTTGACGCTCAGACCTCGGGCTTTGCGAGCGAGCCGGATGAGGGCGCCTTCTGGTGGTGCCTGCTCTGCGGAGCTCATGTTGTGCCCTGTTCTCGCGGGGAAACTACAGGAAACTCTAGTCAACTGAGCTGGTCAGAACATGGCATGAGAGCAACATGGGGCTTACCGAAGAAAAAAGCATGAAACAGCATTGCGGAACTCTTCGGTTGAGCGTAGTTTTCATGCATGCACCAACGCCCTCTCGATCACGACCCGAAGCGCATCCGGCGTCGGCGCGTCGCGGCCGGGCTCGAGTCCCAAGAACTCGCTCGCCGCGTCGGCATCACCAAGAGCGCCATGTCGAAGATCGAGCGCGGCCGGAACAACGCCTCGCCCGGTGTGCTGGAGCGGATCGCCGAAGCACTCGGCTGTAGGACCACCGACCTCATGCCGGACGCAGCGCACGAGGTGAAGTCGACGTGACGCCGCCCCCCGTCCCCAACCCTCAGCCGCCGGCCCAGCCGATGAAGACCTGCTCCGAATGCGGCACAGCGAATGAGCCAAGCCGCCGCAAGTGCAGGAACTGCGGCGAGGACCTCTGATGGCGACCTCGCGCATCTGTCGCACCCCCGAGGACGCCTTCGTGGCGGGCTGGGAGGACGGCGCATCCGATCCGCCCCTGACCGACGAGCAGCGCACGCGCCTTGCTGCGCTGCTCGCCCCCTACGTCCGCCTGACCCAAGAGGCGGCATAACCGGCGGGGTCACCCGCCGCAACCTCACAGAAAGATCACGATGAAGAAGCTCATCCTCACCTGCGCCGCCGTGGCGGCCGTTCTCGGCCTGTCGTTCAGTGTCACCGCCGCCTCGGCCGACGAGCAGGGTGCTGGCCTGCAGATCGTCGGCGTGGACTACAACGTCAAGGGCGTGGACACGGCCTCGAACGCCTACAAGGAGGCGGTCAAGGTCCAGAACAAGAGCGCCGCGTCCGTCTCGCTGGCGGGCTGCACGCTGGAGGACCTGACCGGCCACACCTACCGGTTCCCGGCCGCGCGCACCCTGGCCTCCGGCGAGTACGTGTACGTCCGCACAGGCAAGAGCCCGTCGGTCGACCCGGCGAACTGGTGGAACACCCCGGTCAACCTCTACTGGAACCGGTCCAGCCACCAGTACGGCAACAGCGCAGATTCCGTGACCTTGGAGTGCTCCGGCTCGCGCCTCGACCGCGTGGCCTGGAACGACTTCACGATCCGGCCGTAGCACCTCAGAACGATCAATGCCCGGGGCTGGTTGGACAGCCCCGGGCGGTGCCGGAAGGACAAGCCCGGCGCCCTCAACCCTATCTCTGCACGATCGGAAGGACACCCCGATGGCCACCAACCTTCAGCACGAGGCCCTGCTCACCCCCGCCGAGGTCGCGAACATGTTCAGGGTCGACCCCAAGACCGTCACCCGGTGGGCGAAGGCCGGGAAGCTGGCGTCGATCAGGACGCTCGGCGGTCACCGGCGTTACCGGGAGACCGAGGTCCGCGCCCTGCTCAACGGCACGGCCCCCCGCCCCGCTGACGCGGACGCGTAGCCATGGGCTGCCAGAGCATCACCGCCGACTTCGTGGCCGACCTGATCAGCGAAGTCCCCTACGTGACGATCCGGCTCGTGCCCGCCGACGAGCTCACGCTCGACGAGGCGATGCCGTCCGGCCGGCCGCCGATGGAGATCGTCGAGCACCGGCCCAACCACACGCCGTACATCCACGGCACCGAGCGCGGCATCGCGCCGCACGAGCTGCGCGCGCGGGCCCGCGCGGTGGCCGACCGGCTCGGCGTGGACTACATCGACCCGATCAGCCCCGACGTGATGGGCCTGCTGGCCAGTGCGGAGGCGGTGTGATGGGGCTCGACATCTACCTCTACACGCGCGACCAGGAGCAGGCCAACAACGTTCACGACAAGGCGTCGGAGGCTTTCTACGAGAGAGAGGACTGGGCGTCCGAGTCAGAGCGTAAGGCTGCCCTCGAGGCCCTTCCGCCATACGCCACCTACGAGAAGGTCGCCAGCGAGAAGTATCCGGACCACCTGTTTGGTCGGCGATACCTGCGCAGCTCCTACAACGGCAGCGGCTTCAATCGCGCGGTGCCCGACATGGTGGGCAAGGAACACGACCTGTCGTGGATCTTCGAGCCAGTCAGGGGTGGCAGCGACGAGTACAGCTTCGAGTTGACGGAGGGAAGTCTCGCGGCGCTTGAGCAGGCCAAAGCCCGTGCCCTCCAGGTCGCCGCCGAGCTGGGTGGCTGTGATCCGCTGCGCACGATGACGGAAAGCGGGATGGTCGGCCCGCAGGATCACCTGTGGAGCCAGCCGCCGACCGAAGAGCAGGTACTCGACTGGTACCGCTCCGAGAAGGCGAAGAACGGCGAGCGCGACGACACCTGGGGTGAGGGCTACAGCAACGGCAAGGGCACCGTACTGGGCTTCAAGAAGGGCCTGGAGGTCCTCGCTGTGACGCTCGGGCGAGACATCCTCGGACGTCTGTCGGCGGTCATCGTCTACCGGTCAGAGGCGCTCGACTCCTACATCCAGTCCGCCGAGATCGTCGCCGAGTTCTGCGATGAGGCGCTCTCGCTCATCAAGGCCGACGGCTCGTGCTTCATGCATTGGAGCGGATGATGCCCAACCTCACGCTGCTCAAGTCTGCGTTCCACCACGTCGCCGCCCATCCTGAGCAGTGGGATCAGGGCGACTGGCGGCGCTGCCTCGCCGCGCACGTCGTCACTTCCCAGGGCGGCCGGTGGGTCTGCGACGACCGCACGGAAGAGGCCCATCTCGCCGTCGTCGCTACGGCCGATGAGCGCGAGGTGTGCCAGGAGCGGGCGCTTCGCCTGCCGGACGGCGTAGTCGTCGAGGGCGTGTGGGTGTGGGAGCGGGCGTGCCGCCTGCTCGGCATCACCGACCGTCAGGGCAAGCGCCTGTTCGCCCCGACCAACGACCTCGACGAACTGCGCGTGATCATCCACGACCTGTGCGAGGTGGCGTGATGATCAACGCCGACCTGCTGCTCGAAACGCTCACCTTCATCGACCGCAACCGCACCGACTGGCATCAGGGCTTCTGGCGCTGCTGCTTCGCCGGGCACGCCGCCATCCTGGCGGGCGGCCGGTGGGCGATCCCGGACCCGGATCACACGCTGGCGCGGCTGCTCAAGCCAGTGCCCGACGACCGCCGTCAGGACGTGTTGGTCTACGGAGCGCCCGACGGCTGGGACGGGCCGCCCCTGCACGGGGTCAGCGTCCGCACGCGGGCTGTGCGGCTGATCGGCCTCGACGAGCTCCAGGCCCGCCGCCTGTTCGACGCGACCAACACCCTGCCCCGCCTGTACACGATCGTCAGCGACCTGTGCGAGGAGGCGGCGGCATGAACGCCACCCTCGACGAAACGACGGCCAGGCTCCGTAGCAAGGTGACGGCCAGGCTCCGGCAAGGCCTGGCCGTGGAGACCGTGCGTGAGCGCGACGGCTGGCACGTCACCGCGTCGGCCCGCGCCGAGCACTACGAGCGGCCCGAGGCCAGCATGCCGCACGCCGCCCGGAACGCTCCACGGCAGGTGCTGCTCACTCGCGCGCAGGCCGCCGTCATCCTCGGCATCGGCAAGCGGGCCGTACACCGACTGGCCGTCGCGGGCCGCCTGGGCGCCGTACGGGGCTCCCACGGGCACCGCCGGTACCCGGCCGATGCTGTGCGGGCGCGGCTCATCGAGAGCCTCAAGCCCATCCCCACGCCGCTCACGAGCCACTCCATCGTGGAGGGCGAGTACGAGGCGTACCAGATCGAGCACATCGCACACCGGCCCGGCGGCGACCTCGACGTGGTCGTCTCGGCCACCCCGTACGACCACCGGCCGCGCGCCTACCTGGCGTTCCGGCGCGCGGGGGTGTGGCGTCCGCTGGCCGGCCGCGACAACGACCTGGCGTCGGCCATCCACCGTGCCGAACACGAGGGGCGTTACGCGGGCTGGGACTCGCCCGACCTGGTGGCACTGCTCAACACGCTGGAGGGCTCATGAGCGCCCGGACCCTGGCGGCGATCTCCCTCGGTCTGTGCCTGTTCTTTGCCGTGTTCGCCGTGGTGCGCGCTATGACGGGCGGGCCATGGGGATCTCTGGCTGGCGGCGCGATCTTTTGCGCGCTGTACGCCCTCCTCTGGCGGGTCGTGGGCGTCAAGGAGCGCCGAGACCGGCGGGGAGGCTCGTCGTGAGCGACACCGATGTCATGCGTGAGCACATCGTGCGCGCTCTCCGCCGACAGCCCAGCCTCGAACTTCTTCAGCGCTACGCCGAGGGCGTCCTCCTCGACTGGGCCACCGCCGCGTGCGGCCCGGAGATCAAGAAGGCGATCGAGACCGTCCTCGCCGAGCGCGACCCCCACACCACGCAGGAGACCTGCTGATGGCATCCACCCCACTGAACGTCTTCCTCTACACCCAGGTCACCCCTGACCAGGTGCGCCACACCCTCACCGATGACGGCTGGTCGAGCTTCGACTTCGGCCCGCTGAGGGTCCAGATCCCCACCAGCGACCTGACCCGCGTCTCCGCCGCCATCGAGGTGGCCGAAGCCATCGGCGCGCAGGCCGGCTTCTGGGCCAGCGACCTGCGGGAGATCCGCGACCGCCTCCACGCGGCCGAGGAAGCGCGCCTCACCGACACTCCGGGGCCGCTGCAGAACCCCACTGCGGCCCCGGAGCCCACCCCCGACGAACCGTTCGGCGGCGACGACCCCGCGCTGGACGCCGCCGTCGAGAAGGTCGCTACCCGACCGGAGACCCGCCGCCGGACCGCCCCCAAGGACGAGAAGTGATCCAGATGCTGAAGAACAAGACCCGCACCAGGACCGCCGACAGCACCGGGCAGGACGTTCCCGCCGAGGTCAACGACATGAGCGCGGAGGTGTCCGAGGACGCAGCCTGCTGCGTCGACGCCATTGACGACGTGCTCGCCGACATGGACGACGCCCTCCCGAAGGCGTCCGAGGAGGAGAAGGCGCGCCGCGAGGGCCGGGAGCTGTTCGGCCGGTGGCTCCACGACGAGATCGGGGAGGACGAGTACTTCCGTGAGCGCCGCGTCCTCAAGGCCCAGTACGCCCACCTGAACCTCGGCAGCTGCTGGTGCTGACGAACCTGATGACGGCGATCGTGCTCGCCCTCGCCATCGCGGCGGTGGCGTGCACGGTCAGCCTCGCGAAGATCAGCGCCCCGGTCCGCGTGTGGGTGGCCCGCCGCGAGGGCCGCGCGTGGGAGTGGATCGGCCAGCTCATCGGCTGCCCGTACTGCGTCACCCACTGGCTGGCGATCGCGGCGACCGCGATCTACCGGCCGCGCCTGGTGAACCTGTGGCTGCCGCTCGACTTGCTGGTCACCGCGTTCGCCATCGTGGCCATCGCGACGGTGTTCGTGCTGGCGGTCCGGCGCACTCTGCAGCCGGTGACCGTCCAGCTGATGAACGGAGCGGCGCGATGAGCGGCCGCCACCGCGCTGCCACCGAGGCGCTCACCGAGCCGATGAAGGCGGTCAATCCGCCGATCGACCCGGAGCCCGAGACGGCCACGATTCCCGCCGTCAGCGACTGGGACGCGTGGGACCCGCGAAGGGAGAGCGACCCCGACCGGCACATGGAGCCGCTCCGCCACGGCGGCGCCCGCGTCGAGGCCCGCATGCGGCAGACGTTCCGCGAGCGGGGGCTGATCCTGGCCAAGCGCGTCGGCCGCCGGGCGCTCAGGTTGCGCTCCGCTCTCGCGAAGGGCGGACGCCGATGACCAGCATCCGCGCCTCGATCCAGCGGACCACGCCCGCGCACGAGTACGTCAGCGTCTTCGCCGGGCCCGACGCCGAGCACCGCGCCTTCTGCGGACTCCTCACGATGCGCGCCGAAGAGGCGGCCGAGCTGATCGCCCGCATCGAAGCTCGCGAGCCTGGCGCCTGCCCGGTCGCGTCCGAGCCCGTCGAACTGGCAGCGGAGCTGGCCCGAGATCTGGCCAGCGGGGACCCGGGCTACACCGAGGACGGCTGGACCGTCGTCGCCAACGAGCACATCGAGAAGCAGCGGTGGGAGCCCCTCCACTGGCTCGTCATCCGCAACGACGCGGGCCAGCACTTTGCGGACACCTATCGCAAGGGGCTGACGGAGTCGCAGGACACCCGCCCGTACGAGTACGCGACGAAGGCCACGTTCACGCCGGTGGTGCCGACGGTCAAGGTCAGCATCGAGTGGAAGGCCGCACAGAAGGGCGGTCAGTCATGACCGCGATCCGAGCCCGGGACGAGATCCTCGCCCGCATCCGCGCCGTGGAAGCTGAGGATTGGTTCGGCTTCCGGCGCGAGGTCCTCATCGACGCGCTCGACTTCGAGCATGCCCGCGAGTTCCTCAGGCCGGAGGTGACCTCTGATCAGTGGCGACCGGCCCTCGACCACCCGAGCATGCTGGCCCAGGCGACGGCGTACTACGACTTCGCGCTCGGGAAGATCCGCGACCACCGTGGCATCTCTGCCAGCCGGAGCGTGGACAAGCTCACCGAGTTCGCGTGGCTGCTCTGCCGTGACGATGTGGTGGCCGCCATGGACTCCGGCAAGTACGAGCAGTACGGCGCGCCCAAGGTCAAGACGTTCGGTTCGGGCTTCGGCCTGGCCTGGCCCGACGACCCCGCGATGAAGCGCATGGCCGACGGCGAACCGTGCGAGCCCGGGTGCGCGATGGGGTGCGGCCGATGAGTGCCCACCTGATCCTCGGCCCCGACGCTCCCAGGGAGGCGTGGCTCGCGGCGCGTCTTCCTGGGATCACCGCCTCGGAGATCGCCGCCGTGCTCGGCATCTCGCCGTTCGAGTCGCCGTTCAGCCTCCACTGGAGGAAGCGCGGCCAGCTCGGCGAGCAGCCCGACAACGACGCCATGAGCCTCGGCCGCCACCTGGAGTCATGGATCGCCGACCGGTACCAGCGCGACCACCCCGACGTGACGCTGACGCTGGCCGGGCTGTACGCGAGCACCGACCGGCCGTGGCAGATGATCACGCCTGACCGGCTCGCCTACCCGGTCAGCGACGTCGTCACGGCGGAGATCGGCTGCTGCGAACTCCACCGGTTCGGGCCGCCGGTCACGTACGGAGCTATGGCGGCGTGCTGCGACCCGGACGACTGCGGGCCGTGCTGTCCCGACTGCCCGACCTGCGTCACGCTCAACCGGCCGGAGCCGCCGGCCTTCCTCTGGGAGGGCAAGACCAGCGCCACCTACGACGGCTGGGGTGACGACGGCACCGACGACATCCCCGCCTACTACCGAGCGCAGACCCTGTGGCAGGCCGACGTGTTCGACCTGCCGTACGTGGACCTGTCGTGTCTATTCCTGCACACCAAGAAGGTCCGCCACTACCGGATCATGCGGGACGAGACCGACCTCGCCTTCATGCGGGCGGAGGCGGAGGCGTTCCGGGAACGCGTCTCGCTCGGAGACCCGCCGCCGATCGACGGCCACGTCGCCACCACGGCAGCGCTCAAGGCCATCCACCCCGACGTCGACCCCGACGCCGAAGTGGAGCTGCCCGCCCCGCTGGCCCGCTCCTACCGGCAGATCAAGGCGATGAAGAAGCGGATGGAGGCTCGCGAGGACCTCATCGAGAACCGCGTCCGCGCCCACCTCGGGCGGGCGAAGACGGCCAACGATCCGGACGGCAAGAAAGTTGCCAGCCGCTCCGTCTTCGACCAGACGCGCGTGCACGTGGAGACCCTCCGGGCCCTCTACCCCGAGGTCTACGCAGCGTGCGCGCGCAAGTCCACCACCGACAAGCTCAACCCCGGGAGCCGGAAGTGACTCGCCAGACAGTTACCCAGGCCGTTGCCCAGCGCGACAACGGGCCCGGCGCGCTCATCGCCCAGTACCAGAGTGACTTCGCCACGGTGCTGCCGTCGCACATCAAGCCGGAGACGTTCGTGCGGCTCTCCCAGGGCCTCCTGCGGCGCAACCCCAAGCTCGCCGAGCACGCCGCCGCCAACCCTGGAGCGTTCCTCGCCGCGCTCTTGGAGTGCGCCCGCCTCGGACACGAGCCAGGCACTGATGCCTACGCCCTCGTGCCGTTCAAGGACAAGGGCCGCATGACCATCGTGGGCATCGAGCAGTACCAGGGCGAGATCGAGCGCATGTACCGCGCTGGCGCCGTCTCCTCCGTCAAGGCCGAGGTAGTCCGCATCAACGACTACTACGAGTTCGACGCCAAGACCATGAAGGTGCCCGATCATCGGCCCGGCTGGTGGTGCACCGACCCGCCCGGACAGAAGCGGCACGCCCGCTTCCTGTCCGAGAAGGACCGCGGCGAGATGGTCGGCGTCTACGCCTACGGCGAGTTCCCCGGCGGCGCGGTCTCCCGCATCGTCGAGATGGGCCGCGACGAGATCATGAAACACAAGGCCGTCGCCCGAGGTGCCGACTCCGCCGACTCCCCGTGGAAGAACTGGGAGCCGTCGATGTGGCTCAAGACCGGCATCCACGAGCTGGAGAAATGGGTGCCCACCTCCAGCGAGTTCCGTCGCGAGCAGCTCCGGGCCGCCGCCGAGGCCGATGTCATTCGCAGCAAGCCGACGTACGAGGCCACGCAGGCTCCGCCACTCCCCCTGCCCGCAGAGGACATCGCCGACGCCGAGCTCGTTGACGAGCCAGCCGCCAGCGACCCGCCTCCCGCCGAGGGCCCCGACGGCTGGCCGGCCGCGGTGAAGCCGGGGGAGGGGGCCTGATGCCGGTCGACGTCCGCGCGCGAGCCTGCGGATACCTCCGGGGCGGCAACGTCACTGTCCTGCTCGCGCACTACGACCAGGTGGATCCCACGCGGGCGTACAAGGTGCGCGCTCACGTGGTGGGCCACAGCTCGACGTACGTCGTGCGGCTGGCCGATGGGGTGTGGTCCTGCACGTGCGGCTCGCCCGCCGACTGCCCGCACGCCGCTGCCGTTCAGCTCGTCACCGGCCACCCGTCGCTGGCCAGGAAGGCGGCGAAGTGATGAGCCGCGAGCCCGACCCGATCGAGCTGGCCGCCCTGATGGCCGAGGACATCGCCCGCGAGGTCCAGGAGAAGAAGACCGGCGTCCCGAGCATCCGCCCGACCGGCAACAAGGCGAAGGGGGGCAAGAGTGGCAAGCGCCGTTGAGCACTACCGCGAGGGCGAGCGGCTGCTGGCTGCTGCCGTCGAGATCCCGCTCGAAGCGGCCGTCGACACCAGCCTGTCGCTGGAGGAGCGGCGTGAGGCGAGCGCCATGGCCCACGCGACGGCAGCCATCGCCCAGGCGCACTTCACCGCCGCCCTGGCCGCCGCAACCGCCCTTCTCGGTGCCGTCGCTGGCTCCGGCTATGACGACGCCGACCTCGACGCCTGGCGCGAGGCCGGCGGAACCAAGCCAGCGCGGCACGATGGCCCCTGCGCCTGCGATCACCACGGCGATCACGCCGGGTGCGACACCGATTGCGAGTGCGCACGATGACCGGCCTGGTCGCACGGGCCCGCAACCGTCGCGATGTTGCGGGGGTGACGTCCGATGGCTGACATCGGCCGCGTCCTTGGCGCCATCCTCATCTGCACTGTGCTGGGCATGATCGGCCTCGCGCTGCTCAAGGCCGTCGGCCGGGGGCTCCGCAAGGTCCGGGCCCGCGTCCGGGGCTGGCGGGACCTGCGCAAGCTCAGGCCGTACGCCGACGAGCTCTGGCCGCGCCGTGAGTACATGCGGATTTTGCGCGGAGGTGATCCGCGATGAGCAGTGCCACGCCCGGACGGTTCGCCAGCGACGCTCAGCAGAAATGGTACGGCGGCGGTTTCACCGCCGAGGAGTCCGCCGCCGCCCACCGGCAACGTCGTCAGCCGAAGGGCGCCACGCCCATTCCACCGCCGTACACGCGGCCGTACCCGCCCTATCTGCCCGGCCACCAGGATCCCGCCTGGGGCGTGCCGGTCGCCGGTCAGGAGCTGGTCGACGGTGACGTGATCGTGTACCTCGGCCGCCTGTACCGGATCCACCGGTTCGAGCCGTACGTCGGCAGCCTCTCCGGCCTGCTCGGCGAGGGCGCCCGTACGGCGTTCAGCGGCGACTGGGAGATGGCCATTGGGCCGACCGCCACCATCCGCATCCTGCCCCGGGAGGGGAGATGAACGAGCGCTTCACCTACACCGACCGCGCTGGTGAAGACCTGCTGATTGAGCGCAGCAACATCCGCCAGGATGAGGTGTTCTTGATCACAGAGGGCGCCTTCGTGCCCGCCGTCGACCTGCCGAAGATCTTCGCGGAGCTTCGCAAGGCTGCCGGTGTGCCCGTCCCTGTCGAGCACGAACACGAGGACGACGAGGGCCAGGCGCTCTCGATCGTGTCGTCCGAGTACCGCCCGAACACCGCGTTCGTAGAGGGCTGCAACGGGGCCTACGTGACCCCGGAGGACCTGCCTGGCCTCGTGCGCAAGCTGTACGAGGCTGCCGGGCAGGAGCCGCCCATCCTGCTGCCCAGGCCATCCGCCGAGGACCTGCGCGCGCACGGCTGGATCGACGGCGACCGCGTCAACCCCGCAGCGATTCACGCGGTCGGCACGACCACCCCCGGCGTGGCGCGGGGGTTCGCCGCCTGCCTGGCCGCCTCCGCCGACGTGGCCGAGGCCGAGCCCACCCCTGAGCAGGTCAAGCAGCTCGCCGACGTGATCGGCAAGGGCCGGGTGTTGGGATCGGCCGCCAATGCGATCGCCCGCGAGGTCCTGGCCGCTGGCTACGCCAAGGCCACGCCATGATCACCGGTCGTCTCTGCGAGCTCGCCGGTTGCGACAGCCATGACGCCACCGCGCGCAGCGCCTGCGGCATCGTCTACGTGTGCTCGCCCTGCTGGGAGCAGATCGAGCAGCTCACTGCCCTGGGGAGGGCGTCATGACGCATGCCCAGATCGCCGACCGTCTCCGCGTGCTCGCTGGCCAGCGGCCGACCTACATCTTCCGGGAGCTGTACGCCCTCGCCCACGAGCTGGAGCAGACGCCCCAGCCTGTCGCGGCCATCACCGGGCCGATCGCAGATGAGGACATGGAGGCGCTCGTACGCGCTACCCAGCCGCCCACCCGCCGCGCCAGCGTGCTGGCCACGCTCATCCCCTGGAGGCGGCGGTGAGAGCCCTCCTGGCCCGCGTAGGACGACTCATGGACGCCACCGGCCCCGGCCACGCCACTGCGCTGCTCGGCGCCCTCGGCCTGCTCGTCATGGCCGCCGTCTGGGTCGCCACCGGAGGTGCCTCGTGAGCGGCACTCGACTCACATTCGTCTTCGAGCTCCGCACGGAGCCCGCGATCGAGAAGGCCATCGGCCTCGTCGAGCGGTGGGTCTGCGACGAGCTCGACATCGAGACGCCACTCCGCGCCCTGTCCGTTGCATCTGTCCGTATCAGCGGCGAAGGCCTGCCCCTGCCGGAGCCCGGCGTTCGCCTCGCCGAACGGCGCCAGCGCCTGAACCTCACCCAGCAGACCGTCGCCCGGCGAGCCGGCATCAGCCGTACCGCCGTCGTCGCCGTCGAGCGAGGCGATATCAGCGGCGGCAGCAAGAGCGCCATCGCCGTCCGCCGCACGCTCGACGCAGCGGAGGCCGAACAATGACCACCAGACTCGCCGCCGCCGTAGAGCTCAGCTCCGGCCGCGGCGACCCCCGCCGACCGCTTCTGGCGGAGCCGGTCGTGCGGGCCCTGTCCGGCGGCGGGGTGGTAGCCGCTGCCGGACACCCGCTGGACGGCGTGGCCGCGCCGTCCAGCCGCCCACCTCGCCCCCGCTGGGGGGCGGGGGCGAGGTGGGCTCACAACGTCCAGGCCCGGCCAACGCTGGGGGGTCGCGGCCGGGCCTGGATCCGTGCGTCCGTAGCGGCTCGGGGGCCGCGACGGGCAATCAGCCCGGGCCTGACTGGTGCGCGACCGGTCAGGCCCGGGACCTCCGCCACAGCGAGGCAGCTGCGACGGACCGCGGCCTCGGCCGGCCCAGACCCCGCTGGCCGAGGCCGACCACGTAGGAGGGACGCCATGCGACGCAGCGACCACGGCCTCGACACGCCCCGCGGCGAGCACTGGAGCGCCCGCGCTCTCTGCACGCAGCTCGTCGCAGAGGGTTCCGCCGACCCCGACGACTGGCACCCGATCCGTGAGGCCGAGGACGACCCCGCAACGAAACGAACCAAGCGATGGTGCCGCAACTGCCTCGTGCGTCAGGAGTGCCTCGACGACGCGCTCGCCCGCGGCGACGAGTACGGCATCCGCGGCGGCCTCACCTCGCGAGAGCGCCGCGCGCTGAAGGCGGTGGCGTGATGCCCATTCGGCCCGAAGAGAAGCTGCGCTACCCGGCCGACTGGCCGCAGATCAGCCTACGCATCAGGTTCGAGCGGGCCGGCGGCCGGTGCGAGTGCGTCGGCGAGTGCGGCCACGAGCACGGCATCCGATGCGAAGCCCGACACCTCGAGCCACACCCGGTGACCGGGTCGAAGGTCGTGCTCACCACGGCGCACCGCAACCACGCGCCCGAAGACTGTCGCGACGAGAACCTCTTCGCTGCGTGCCAGAGGTGCCACCTGGCGTACGACGCCAACCAGCACCGGCAGACCTCGGCCCGAACCCGCGAGGCCCGAAGGGCGGGCGTGGCGACGTGACGATCCGGCTCGCGAGAAGGAGAAGGAGGAGGAACAGCACCCATGGACTCGCTCGACCCCGACATGGGGTCACGAGAGACGGACTCCGCCTGGTGACGTGGTTCAAGGTAGACGACTCGTTCAATTCTCACCCCAAGCAAACAGCGGCGTCGCTCTCTGCGGTCGGGCTGTGGGCGGTGGCTGGCTCGTGGTCGGCGAAGCATCTCACCGATGGCTTCGTTCCAGATCACCAGATCCCGTCACTGTCACGCGGTCAGATCGAGTTGGCGAAGGAGCTCGTGCGCGCGGGGCTGTGGAGGCGAACGAAGGGCGGATACCAGTTCCACGAATGGGAGGCCGACGGCGACGGCACAGTCCGGAACCTGAAGAAGACCGAAGTCGTGACGGAGCGGAGGAAGAAGTCATCGGGTGGACGGATCGGCAACCATCGTCGCTGGCATGAGGCGCGTGGGATCGCTGACCCTGATTGCCCGTACTGCCAGGGGGAGCATCGCTCATCCGATCGGTACTCCGATCGGTCATCTGAATCGCGAGCGATTCCCCCCGTCCCGTCCCGTCCCGATCCGAAGGATCAAAGCCCTTTGGGCTTTGATCCAAGGGAGGTAACTCAGTCGTCGTCTCTGTCCGTAGTGGACGCGCGGGCGACGCCGACAGACGACGACTTGAAGATCGATCAGACGATCACCGAGCTGCTCACCGAACTCACCGGGCGAACCGTCTCGCAGAACCACGCCGCCCAGGTGCGCCAGCAGATCCTCGGCGGCCGCTCGGTGAAGGCCGACAAGCGCCGCAACTACGTGGCCACGGCCATCCGAGAACGGCCGCGCGACTTCCTGCCCGCGGCCGGCCCGGCGGAGAAATGCCCAACCCACCACCTCGAACAGCCATGCCGCGGATGCGCGGCCGACCGCCTGGCAGGTGATCCATGAACGCCAACCCCGTCCGCGACGCACAGGCCCAGCTCGACGAAGCCGCCGCCGAGCTCACGGGAGCCCGCGCCACGCTCGACAGCGCCGCCAGGGCGTACGACGGCACGCGCCGAAACCCGGGTAGCCCGGATTGCGAGAAGGCACGCGCCGCGTGGGGCCTGGCCCTGCAGGAGTGGGCGCGAGTCCTGATCCGCCGCGAGGGCCTGGTCGACCTGGCGGCCGTCGAGCGCCGCCGCGTCAACCGGCACGGCGTCGACGCCCTGCTCCTGCCGACGCGAGGTGGGCGATGAGCGACCCGTACGCCAGCGACGCCAGCCGCCTGCAGTCGGTGATCGCACGCTGGCTCGCTGACCACGGCGTGGCCGATCCGACCATCGGCGCCGTGGAAATCGTCCACATCGTCCGCGGGCACGGCTGGCGGGTCGTCGAGGCCCTGCAGCCGCCGCCCGCATCGTCTCCCGCTGAGGCCGTGAGCAGGCTCACCGACCGGCCCGAGGTGGCCGAGGCCCTGGCCCGCTGCGCCGCCGCCAGCGAGCGGTTCCGCACCACCGAATCCAACCCTGAGAGGAGCTCGTGATGGCGCCCCGCGTCGCCGTCCTGGTCAAGTCCGTGGAGGGCCGTCACCAGGCTGTCTGCCAGACCCGCGGCTGCGCCGCTGGGTCGGACGGCGGACCGTGGGAGAGCCCTCTGCATGTCGTCAAGACCGCGGCCGAGGACGACGCCCGCCACCACAGGCAGTGGCACCGCAGCCAGCAGCCCGTGACCGTCGAGCCGGAGCCGGAGGCGGAGGCGCCCGATGGCGCTTGACCTGCCGTGGTGGCTGTTGTCGGTCGGCCGCTGCCCAAAGTGCGGCAAGGCTCGCTACGAGTCCCGCCGCGCCGCCCGCAAGGCGGGCCGGAGCGCCTTCCCGAGCCGGCACGTCCGCGCTTACCGGTGTGTCGGGTTGTGGCACTTCACGACCACGCCACGCCTGTTCCGGAGCATCACGAGCGCCTGGAGCCACGCATGAACGGGCTCACCCTGGCCAGGCTGCGCCAGCAGCTCCCGATCCGCAGCCTGGCCAAGCTGGCGCGCGCGTGGGACTCACCCGAGATGGATCGGCCGGTTCTCTGGCGGACCCTGATCGGCTGCGACTCCTGGGCCCTCCTGTTGATCACGAAGGGTAAGCGGGAGGACCTGCCGCCGAGGCCCGAGTCAGCGGCACCACGCCTCTCGCCTGAGTGGGCTCGCCGAACGGGTGGCGACCTCACGCCTGAACAACTGCTGCACGAGCGGATTGGGCAGCACCTGAGAGCTGAGGTTCAGAAGGACGCTGAGGTCGATGTGGCGCGGGCGGTCTCGATCGCGACCGACGCGGCGATCAGCATGCTGGCCGAGTTCGGCATCGACGTCGCCGCTCTCGAACATCCCGAGGGCGGCGGCGTATGACGGCCCCGCGCATCCAGTTCACCGTGTACGGCGACCCGGCCGGCCAGGGCAACCTCAAGGGCACCCGCCACGGGAAGCTCCGGCACGCCAACGGCGACGAGCTGCTCGCCTGGCGCGGCAAAGTCCGCCAGGCCGCCATCGACCACACCGACGCGCACGAGTGGCGCGGCGAGAAGAAGGGGCCGTGCCGGGAGTGCGGCTACTACCGGACGCAACACGCCCAGATCCTCGGCCCGGTCCGCCTCGAAGCGGTGCTCACGGTGGTCAAGCCGAAGTCTGTCCGCACTGAGTGGCCGATCAGTCGAGGTACCTCGGACTGGGACCACTACGCGCGTGCCATCGGCGACGCCCTGACCGGAATCGCATACGCCGACGACAGCCAGGTGATCGATGGCCGGGCCATCGTCACCTACCCCCACATCCACCCCGACGCCCTGCATGTGCCGGGCGCCGTCATCAAGCTCTGGCCCATCGAAGGAGACCTGTGACCACGTCCCTGAAGTTCGACAACAAGGTCGGTGCGTCCGCCGCGAGCGCTCTGGAGCCGCACATCCGGCCCGTGTACGACCGGCCCGGCTGCAGCCTGATGGCCATCGTGGAATTCCGGCACGTGGAGCGCACCCAGCCCGCGCCGGATGCCGACAAGGACCCGTCGGTCAAGGTGCGGCTCACTCACATCGAGATCCCGAACAAGGATCAGGAGGGGGCCATCCGCGAGGCGCAGCGGGCTCTGTTCCTTCAGCGGACCGCCCAGGGCACCCTCGACGAGCACGGCCAGGTCCTGCTCACCGAGGGAACGCTGAAGCGCACCGCTGGCCTCCTGCACGCCGTAGAGGTGGCGCGCCTCCGCGCCGGCCTGGACCACTGGGTGAAGTACGCCGCCCGTGTCAACAGCAACAGCAAGCTCACTGTCAGCGAGATGCAGCACGAGCTACAGCTCGTCGCGGACGGCCTGGCCGCCCTGCAGGCCAACACTCCCGAGGGGGAGTAGCACGTGAGAGCGCTCGCCATTCTGACCGTGCCCGTCGCGCTCGCCGTGACCGCCATCGCCGTGGCGTGGATCCTCACCCGCGCCCGGCGCGCACGCGAGGACCGGCGGGCCCGCCACAGGCACGAAGCGTTCCTGTCTGACCTGCACAAGCAGGCGATCGAGCACCGCGACGCCCACGTGATCGCGGATCTCTTCGCGGACCAGATCCGCACCCATCTCAGCCACCCCGAGAAAGAGATCTCGAAGTGAAGCGCATCATCCCCCTGATCCTGCTGGCCGCGGCCCTCACCGGCTGCTCCATCACCACGGACACCAACCAGGTCGGCCTGGACTACGACTACGACTCCTGGTCCGGCGAGAAGACCCTCGAAGGCTGCGTCACCCCCGGAAACCGGGCCTGGCAGGACATCAACGACCCCGGCACCGTCTACCCCGCCGACCAGCGGTCGTTCGACTTCTCCGACGCCCCGGGCGCCGAGTCCAAGCCCATCACCGTCGTCAGCAAGGACAACCTGGAGATGTCCGTCGCCGGCGTGGCGACGTTCTACCTCAACCAGGACTGCAAGGCGCTGCAGCAGTTCCACGAGAAGGTCGGCCAGAAGTTCGCCGCCGACACCGATGCTGGGTGGGCGCGCCTACTCGGCGTCTACATCAAGCAGCCGCTCGACCGGGCGATGGACGCGGCCGCGAAGAAGTACGACTGGAAGCAGCTCTTTGCCGACCCCGCCGTCAAGCAGGCGTGGGAGACCGAGGTCGCGACGCTGGCCCAACAGTTCATCCGCGAGCAGGCGGGCGCCGACTTCTTCGCCCAGTTCCGGTTCACGCTCCAGCAGCCGCAGCCGCCCCAGAACGTCCGGAACGCGTTGGCCGCGGCGCAGGAGGCGGTCGAGCAGAACGCCGCCCAGAAGAACAAGAACGAGCAGATCAAGACTGAGATCCAGTCCATTAAGGAGCTCGTCGACGTGCTGGGGCCGAACGGATATGTCCTCTATCAGGCGATCAAGGACGGCAAGGTCACGATCGTTCCAGTGCCAGCGGGCAGCGCCGTCAACGTCACGCCGGGGAAGTCCTGATGGGCTGGGGATCCGCCGGCGACATCTTCGACCCGGTCGCCCGCGCGCTGATCGAGGCGGGCGCGTCCGACGACCTGAAGCGCAACCTGCTCGGCCAGCTGATCGACAAGCTCCGCGACGGCGACTGGGACACCGAGGGCGAGTCGCTGGAGGAATTCCGGGACGACCCGCTGATCATCGCGCTCTTCCGCGAGCGCGGCATCACCGCCGACTGCGGCGACCAGGGCGGCCCCGAGCATGCCGACGAGTGCACTCGCACGCTCGGCCACGACGGCGACCACGTCGACGACCAGGACTACAGCTGGCCGAAGAGCACCGAAGGAGCGTCATGACTCCCCTCGACATCCGCCCCAACCTGGAGCTCAACCCCTGGGACGCCGTGCCCGCCGACCGGGACGCGGGCCTGGGCACCGTCAGGCGTGTCGGCCTGCTGCCGAACGGCACGTCCAAGGGCCGCCCCGTGTTCGCTCTGCTCATCCAGCTGGAGGACGGCCGTGAGGTCGTGGCCCAGACGACGTGGGCGCTCATGCAGGCGGCCGTACGGGCGCTGGCCGCCTCCCCGGTCGCCGAGCTCGACCGGATGGAGCACGGCTCATGACCACGATCGGCGAGGCGAACGCCATCCAGGCAGTGCTGCGCTACATCCTCGGCTGGTCGATCGAATCCGACGCCGCCGAGGGCTCCGCCGGATACCTGGCGCAGCGCGCCCAGCAGGCCCTCGGGACGGGCCTGTCGCGAGATGAGGTGTCCGTGCTCTGGCGGCGCCTGACCTACATCGTGGAGGTCGGCCGGGAGCGGGATCGCCAGTGGCGGCGGATGGGCGGTATGACGCCGCCGGACGGCACCGGCACACCCGAGCTGCGTGAGGCAGCGGGACTCGCCATGCGGGCCGCGTATGAGTCGTTCCGCGATGACGGCGGCTCGTGGGTCGCCGTGCTCAACGAGGCGGTGGCCAAGGCTTTCGCCGAGGACGACCTGGTGGTGCTGCGTGAGCGGCTCGTGATCGTGGCCGCGCACGTTCTCTGCTGGATCGAGGCCATCGACCGGCGGGAGCACAGCTCATGAGCGGCCATGGGACCGGTACCGCCGTGCTGTCGATCGTCACCCGGCAGCCGGACGGCTCGTGCGTGCTGCGCCGCTGGTACGTGTGCGCCTGCTGCGCCAACGACATCGTCGCCGGCCTCGGGGAGCCGAGCATGGAAGCGCTCGTGCCCGCCGAGGCGGTCGGCCGGATCATGGCGCGGCCAGCGGACCTGGAGGGCGTCATCGTCACCAGCTGGGGGTCGTCGTGATCCTCGTCATCACCCCCAAGGGGCACTCATGAAGCTCGAACTCGACCTGACCGCTGGCGACTGGACCGACTACACCCAGGCTCCGATTGCCGACCTGAAGCGCGTCGGCGTGCTGATCCCCGTCGAACCCGTTGGCATCCGGCAGTTCGTCCGGCTCGGCGCGGTCGCCGACGGCAAGCCCGTCGTCGTGGTCACGCCGTGGCAGATCTGGGCCGCCGCCCACCGAGCCCTGGCCGACCGCCTCGGAGAGCCTGCTCCGGAGCCGGCGGCCGCCGAACCGCTGGGCGTCCTGGTCGACGTCCAAGGCGCCATGCGCCAACACGAGCACCGGTGGGGGCTCGGGCCCGAGCACGAGGACGGAACCGACCGCGAGGCGTGGCAGGAGGACGTCGACTACAGCCACGACGCGGCCACCAAGGCGGCCCTCGCGGGCGAGATCACCTGGGCGCACACGCTGCTCGAAGCGGTGTACGGAGCGCTGGCCACCGAGGACGCTGGCGAGCTCCGCCAGGCGCTCGCCCTCGTGGCCGCTACCGCTGCGAACTGGATGGGCGCGATCGATGGGAGGACCGATGCCTGAGCAGAGCCCGGCCGAGGAGATGCGGGAGCTGATTCGCGAGGCGCACGGCCTGCTCAAGGACATGCGGGCCGAGCGGCGCGCGATCGAGCAGCTGCTCGACGGCATCCCGTACAAGGTGGACGAGCGCATCGAGAAGGCCGTGGAGATCGGCCTGGAGAAGCTCGGCCAGGCGACCCGCAAGGCGATGGACGACAGCGTGGCCAAAGTCGGACGCGAGTTCGACCGACTGGAGGCCATCTTTACCGGGACCGACCCCGCCTCCCGACGCGCAGGCAAGTCTCCGCTAGAGGACCTGGTGCGCAACCACCCCGACGCCAAGGGGGCGGACCGTGGCTGACCGGCGGCAGGCGGACCACAACGCCGACTACCTGGTGCACGCCTTCCCCGTGCTCGTCACCTACACCACGAACATCGCGCTCGTCGACATCGAGCGCCTGTGTGACCTGGTGGCCGACGACCCTGAGGGCTCGCCGCGGCGCCAGTTCCTTGAGGCCATGCGCGACTTCATCATCGCCGTCGCCAAGATCGACGGTCTAGAGGGGATCGACGTATGAGGATCTGGCACCGCTGCTTCATGCGGCCCATCGACGTGCAGCACGAGACACTCAACCTCTTCGCCGGCACGCGAGGAACGCGGGTCCTGCGCCGCTGCGACGGCTGTGGCCGGCACGACGTCGAAACGCTCCTGGGGGAGTGGCCCATCCGTCTGTTCATCGCCGCGGCGACGCAGCCCGAGGTCGAGGCATCGTGAGCGTCCGGACCGAGGCCCGCTACTTCATCTCCTGCGACCGCGAAGGCTGCACGCGGGAGCACTACAGCGAGGCCTCGGACAGCACCCTGAGCGCCCGTATCGCCGCTGGGATCGACGGCTGGAGACACGCCACCACCCGGCCGGGCTTCCACGGCCGCCGGTCCTTCGACTACTGCCCAAGCTGCGAGGTGCCCAAGTGAGCGACTGGAACATCTCGCCAGAGGAGAACCAGCGGTTCCAGGAGATCGCGGGCACGCTGGGCCAGGAGATCCAACATGATCGCCGGGTCCATGCCATCGCCTTCAACGCGATCACCCGCATCTCCTCCGGCACAGACAACTCGTGGGTGCGGCTCCAAGCCCGCGACGCCATGGCGAGAGCGGTGCTCGAAGACCTGGCCGCCTACGGCTACGCCATCACGTACGTCGGAGGTGCCAAGTGAGCGAACTGCTCGCCGTACTGGACGCCCGCACCCTCGACGGCCAGCAGCCCAAGGTGGCCGCGTGGGCGCAGGCCGTCGGCATCGACCCGCGCGACGTCTACCGGATCGACCTGCGCTACGACGGCCGCCTGTTCGCCCGCGTACGCGAGTGGGACACCGACGAGAACGGCGCCCGCTACTGCCGCCGCGACCATAACCACTTGGACTTCTCTCAGCGCTGCGAGATCGCCCAGCGCGAGCCGTACGACGTGACCATCATCAACGCCGGGCCGCAGGGGGTCGGGGACCGAGTGAAGGCGCGCACCGACGTGACGGCCAACGAGTGTCAGGCGCTGGCCCCGGTGCTCGCCGTCGTCCGCACCCAGCTCAAGCCGATGCGGGCCGCGTACGACCGGCGCCGACGGGCCCGGGCCAGGAGGTCCCGGTGATCCGCCGGATCGTGCGCGAGCTGGGGGAGTGGCGGCGGGCCCGGCGTGACTACCGGGTGCTCTGCGACGAAGGGCGGGCCGCCCACCTTGAGGTCAGTATCCGGATCCACTCCGAGGACTACGAGTGGACCGGCCTCGATGGGATCACCGGTGTCCGGACGACCGTGCCGCTCACCCGCGCTGGGAAGCGGTACGTACGCGGCATCGTCCGCGACATCGAGAAGACCTGTGTCCGCGCAGTACTGATCGCCAACCGCAAGGCGAAGGAGGGTGCATGATCCGCCGCGCATGGCGCTGGCTGATGGCCGACGCCGAGCACGAGGTGCTGCGAATGAACGCCCGGAAGCTCGCCGACGCGCTCGATGCCATGACGCCAGAGCAGCAGGCACACGCGTTCCTCAACCACCGCGAGCTGTGGTGGCACGCCAACATGGTGGCCGCCTGCGTGAAGACGCGAGGCCGCCGATGAGCCGCCGGGTCGCCGTGACCATGACTCTCCTGGGTCTGCTTGCGGACATCGCGTACTTCCAGATGTGCGTCGGCGTGATGCTCGCGGGCGATGGCCAGTGGGTTCCGGCCCTGGCCTGGTATCTGGAGGGCGTCGGCGTCGTGGTGTTGCTGACGACCGTCGGATGGCGCAGGGCGAGAGCCATGCTCGCCCAGGCTGAGCAGGAGGAGGGCCGGTGAGGTGCGCGCACGCGTCTGCGGTGCCGGTCGAGTCGGTCGTGACGGGGGAGGTCCTCGCCGCGCTCTGCCCGGGGTGTGACACCCAACTGCCTGCCGCGTTCCTGGCGTGCTCGCACGAGAACGTCATCGACATCACGAACCTCAGCGAACCGCCCGGTCAGGGCATCTGCAATGACTGCGGCACGGCGGCCTGGTTCGGCGGCCGGCCCACCGCGCTGATCACGCTCGCGGCCGAGATCACGCCCGAGGACCTGGAGGCTTTTAAGGCGCGGTTCCTGGTCGCCCAACGGGAGCCGTACCGGACGCTGTTCCTGCCCTACGTGGCCAGCCTCTCCGCGCCGACCCCGTCGGAGACGACGTGATCCCCGACGACGAGCTGGAGTACGAGCTGTGGGTCATCGACAACGCCAGCCCAGACTACGAGGGATAGGAGCACCGTGAGCGACGACTACCGCCAGCGAGTGGCCGAAGCACTCGCCTCGACCAACACGTTCGATGAGATTGACCTGGAGCACACACTTGGCCTGGTGCTCGCTGCCCGCGATGACGAGCTGGAGCGCGTGCGCGCCGCGTTCGACCTGGCCGAGGAGCTCCGGCAGAAGGACGCCGCTCGGCTTCGCGCTGAGCGGGATGCAGCCCGCGACAGCCGCGACGAGACGCACGTCTGGACGAACACCGACTGGAAGGAGCGCGCCGAGCATGCCCGCGCCGAGGCCGACCAACTGCGCGCCGAGCTGGCGCGCCGCATCGACGCGGACGCAGAGTCCCTCGCCGACCGGACTCTGTTGAAGGGGCTCAGCGTCAAGGACGGAGCGGTCAACCTCGACCTGATCCCGCCCCGGGAGATCGCCGCGGTCTGGGTGCGCTGCGCGGTCGGCATGCTCGGCGACGCCCCGAACTACACCGAGACCGAGGTCAAGATGCCGTCGGTGTCTATGGAGATCAGCCCGGCCGGGACGCTGGACCGGTACGCCCTCATCGTGCAGCGCGTCGGCAAGCTCACCCCGCACGAAGCCCGCCAGGCGGCCGAGGCCGAGAGAGACGCATGGCGGGAGCTGGTCCGTGAGCTCGCCGACGACGGCCCCTGCCACTACGACCACCACGACCAGTGCCAGGGCCACAGTCTGGACTACAGGCCATGCCCACACGCTCGTGCCAAAGAGCTGCTCGCCGCCCTCGACCCGAAGGAAGACCGATGATCATCGAAGACGAGAACGGCCGCGAGTGGACCACGGACGAGCTCCGCGACTGGGACCGCGAGCCCACGGAGCCCGACCCGGAGCCGCCGCTGACCCTGGAGGAGATCGCGGCCGCGTACGACGCTTACGTCGCGGGCGGCGCTGGCGCCGAGGGCAAGGCGGCCGCGGCGCTCCTCCTCGAGGAGGCCGTGCCGCAGATGATGGCCAAGCTGGGCGGCTACCACGAGGCCGAGGAGGTGTGGGCGGAGCTGCCCACCCGCACCGAGTGGACCGTGACGGCCAGCGCCGATGAGCCACCCGGCACCGAGGCTCTGTGGCAGATCAGCCCCGAGGACGCTGAGCAGGTGCACGGGCGGCCCGGCCAGCTCTGGTGCCGGACGCTCACCATCGGCGCTCCCGTGGCCATCAGCAGCGAGTCTCCGTTCTAGGAAATGCCGAAAAGGGCGTGAAACTGGAATCGGCCAATGAGCGCAGAAAGGACAGCCGTGAGCGAAACGGAGCGAGAAACCGTGACCGTTCTCCTCGTTAAAGAAGCGACCGCCGATAAGGAAGCCGAGGCGCACGTGCTCACAGAAGCCGACCGTATCTGTCTACCTGCAGAGCGGATCGCATCGGAGGCCGGCCTGCCCATCGCTGAGCTGCCGGGAAGGAAGTTCAGTGCGAGTCGCAGTGCCGGGGGAGAGTTGTACGACTTCCGCCTTTTGGGCGATCCGCGAATTTAGGTTAGAAAAGGATAAATATATGGCGTTCGGGGGAGTGGAATTGTCAGTCATGCGGCGTATTCTGAAATCGAATGGAAACGGGGCAGGCAACCCCAATCCACCGAGAAACGGAGGCCCCCATGATTACCCCCGAAATTCCGCCCGAACGCCAGGAAAGAGCCGACCAGCTCATTCACCGGGCCGTCCACACGCTCATGCACGTGAGCAAAGTCCTCGCCCGAGTCGGGATCCTGATCCCCACCGACGACGCGGACGACGCCGAGACGATTCTCCAGGCAGCAGCGCTCGCGCTCGACCTGATCGACGAAGCGCCCCTCAGCCAGCGGACCAGCGGCGCCCTGTTCGTCATGACGCTCCGCTGGCTCACCTCGATGGACATGATCATGGCCTACCGGATGCTCGGCGAGAGCTGGCGCGAAGCTGCCGCCCTCGACTGCGTCCACCAGGCAGAAGCACTGTCCGCAATCGCGAGCCAGCTCCTCGACACCGAACACCTCAACTAACCCCCACCGAGCGCCCCCGCCACGGTGGGGGCGCTCCCTCATGCTCGCGACCGGCGGGGGCGGGCAAGCCCGCAGGCAACCCCGCCGGTCCGGCCCACCGAGAAAGGGGCCACCGCCCATGGTAGAAGCCACCGGCCCGGCCGCCGAGGTCGATCTGCTCGTCGCTGAGCTCAAGCAACTCCTGCCCCGCCTGCACGAGCTGCTACCCGAGCCCGTCGCCGACGCCACCAAGGGCAGCATGCAGCACCACAAAGTCACCGGGTCGCCGGCACCGTGGCACGCTGAGGCCGGCCCGCTGCTCATGACCATCCACGCGGGCGTACGGGAGCTCGAGCTCGACCTTAGGCACCACGTGAGCGGCCGTTTGGGGGAGGAGCGGGGCGGATCGGACGGCAACACGGCCGCGGCGCTCGACTCCATTGTGCGCCTGGTCCACGGCGTTGACGACGAGATGGCGCGCGACGCCCGCAACCGGCTCGACCGGTGGATCGAGCAGGCCCGCCAGGTGCGCGACATCGGTGAGTCCGAGAAGTGGATCCCGATCCGGGTGTCGAAGGGACTGCCGCCTGCCTGCCTGTACTGCAAAACGTTCTCACTACGGGTCGCCCAGGAGTCCGGCCGGGTGCGCTGCGTCAACCTCAAGTGCGAGGACGGCGAAGGCAACCGGCCCGCCGGAAGAATCGACAAGAACCAGATGGACGGGTCCGCCATGCTGGTTTGGGCGGACGGCCGCACCACCTACTACTACGGCCAGGAGGCATCGTGAGCAGCCCGATACCCGAAAGGATCGAGGAATTGGAGGCCGAGGTGCGGGAGGCGCGTTTGGTAATCGCGTGTCTCGTCCACCTCGCGGGCGGTCAGGTGGACATCCCCGAGGAGCTGGTGGTGAGCGTCCGCCCGGACACTCTGGTGAGCGAGATGCGTCGGATGTCGGAGGGCGGAGTGCGGCTGTCGCTTCGAGGGCGGGTGTCGTGAGGAAGCGGAACTCCCGGCCGGGCGAAATCCCGGGCGTGCAGTGGCCCCCGCCCGAGCCTGCCGCCGCTCCCGGCTCGCTGATCGTGGAGCCCCAGCCGGAACGGTGCGCCAGCTGCGGGAAGTGCCCGAGGTGTGGCCGATGAGCATCTGGGCCACCTTCAAGACGATGAAGGTCCACGACATCGACCTGCACGAGGACGACGAACCGTGCGGCTGCCCGGAGGAGGGTAACGAGATCTACCTGTCCCAGGCGTGGCGCGGCCGACC
The DNA here is from genome assembly GCF_040659625.1 of Nonomuraea sp. NPDC049750. NCBI lineage: Bacteria > Bacillati > Actinomycetota > Actinomycetes > Streptosporangiales > Streptosporangiaceae > Nonomuraea > Nonomuraea sp. NPDC049750. Next base: position 193,132 of record NZ_JBFANB010000015.1, on the reverse strand, counting down.
TCTGCGGCTCTCGCTCGACTCGCTGGGGGACGGGGATGCTCACGTCCTCGTGACCCGCGAAAGCACGCGAGCTGGGCCAAGCGCTGATCGCGTGGGCGGACGAAGACGAAGCGAGGGCGATGTGAGCCACGACGACATTCGACAGCGCCTGGCCGCTGTCGAGGAGCTCAACTGGAGCCGCGTTGAGCACGAGATCCAGCAGGAGTTCTTCAGCGATTGGGTGAAGATCGGACCGCTCAGGCTGCACCTCATCGCGGACCGGGCCGACGAGGACGCGGTCGTCGCGTTCCTCCAGCACGCCGCTACCGACCTGCGCCGCCTGCTCACTGACCTCGATCACGCTGCCACCACGAGAGAGAGCATCATGCCCACTCACTCCAACCCCGTCTACGGCCCGCCGCCGGACCCTGAGCGCGGCGAGCCCGCCCGCTACCTCGCCGACGCCGTCGAGGTCCAGAGGCCGAACGGCGACGTCGTACGCATGGACCTCGTGGCCCTGGCCGACGCCGCCATCAACGCAGACCGGGCTGTCGCCGGGCTGCGTGAGGAGAACGCCGAGCTGCGCCGGAAGGTGGCCACGCTCGAGGAGAAGGTGGAACGGATCGAGCGGGCTGGCCGGATCCTCGCCGGTGTCGATGAGTATGGCGATCTCGATGGGTAACCAGATCATCCGCCAGCCGTCCGGCAAGCTCGCGATCTTCTGCTCGGTCACGGACACGATCATCGTCTGGGACTCCACCGAAGACGAGATCGTCGAGTGGTTCGCCGAACGCGCCGCCGAGGACGCTCGGCGTGACGTGCGACGGCTCATCGAGCATGTGGCCGCCGGGAACCCGCGTAAGGCGTACTGCCAGTTCTCCATGACGTGGGAGGAGGCGCTCGCCGAGGACCGCAAGCACCGAGGCGACGCCTGGAAGGAGTTCCAGGATGGATGAGCTGCTCGTGTTCGTGCACGCCCGGCTCGACGACGAAGAGAGGCTTGCCTCCGCTGCGATCCAAGGCCCCTGGCGCACCGGTGAGATCGCTGATCACCTAGTCGACTACGTGATCTACGGCACCTCTCCGATCGTGTCCACGAAGATCGTGCAGGTGGCGAACCTGGAGATGGCATGGCAGGGGGAGGAGAACGCGGCGCACATCGTCCACCAGAGCCCAGACCGCACGCGCCGCGACGTCCAGTCCCGGCGCAAGACGCTGCTTCGCTGCCAGGAGGAGATGCTGTCCGGCATCCCGCGCCTGGTCTGGTTCGCCAAGATGACCGTCTGGGAGATGGCCCAGCGGTGGAACGACCACGACGACTTCAAGGAGGGCTGGAAGCCGTGAGGGAGCCGACCCACGAGGAGTGCGCGGCACACGCCAGGATCGCTCTGGACGGTGGCAAAGAGGGCGTGGCCTGCTGGTACCCGCAGATGGGCGGTTACGGAGCCCGCGCCGTGATCGTGCCCGACGCGGGATGCGCCGACGTGTACGTGTGGCACGACGGGGAGTTCCCCTTCGCCTTCGACGATGGGCGTCCACCGGCGGAGCTACATCACTGCAACGGGGCCCAGTTCGTCGCGTTCGGCGAGCTTCTCATGACGATCACGGACGAAGCCACGCGGTGGTCGAGTGGCGGAACGGAGTCGCCGTGAGCCTGCATGCCGACAACGGCTGGTTCGCCGAGTTCGACCGGGAGGCCACGGCTGAGTACGCGTGGCGGCCCGTCCTCCAGACCGATGGCGGTCTCGCCCCCGACTTCGACATCTGGTTCGCGACCAAGGAGGAGTGCGAGAAGTGGATCCGGGAGAACGTGATCGGGTGCGAGATGTTGCCGTGACCTGGCCACCGGCGGGCGGGAACTGGGAGGGCGGCAAGCGCGACCCGCACGGCCGCCGATGGGTGCACGAGCCGGGCAAGGGCTGGCGGCCCGACGACAGTCCGCCGCCCTTCCTCGAGCCCCTCGTGGTGCACAAGATGACCGCCCAAATCCCGATCTCCGAGGAGATGGCGTGGGACCTCGGGCTGATCCCGGACACCCGCCCGGCACCGCCCCCGCCCACCAGGCGACAGCGCGCCCGCACCTGGGTGCGCGGCAAGGTCCGGGAAGCACGCTGGTGGCTGGCCGCGAAGATCGGCGGCACCAGTCGCGAGGCGATCGAAGAGGTGAGCTGGCTGTGGTGACGCTGGCGAAACGCAAAGGCCCCGCCGGAGCGGGGCCCGCCCCTACCCACCGAAGCGAGTAGGGGAATGACCGAAAGCGTACACGGCCTTGAGCCGGTCAACACGGTGTTCGGGCCGTTCCTGCGTTACCCGGGCGAAGGCCTCGCCCGGGAGGCGCGTGAGGCAATCGAGTCCGGCACCTGGTGTGACGCGCACGGCCGGATCGAGCCTGGCCCGCACTACCTGGCATGCCTGGAGTGTGGCCATGGCTTCCCGACGCCCGAGGCGCTCGTTGCCGACCACGCCGTGCGGATCGCGTGGCTCAACGCGGAACTGCGGCCGGACGGGCAGATCGTGGCGGAGACCGATCCGGAGAAGATTACGGTGTGCCCGCACTGCGCGCACGATCTGTAGTGCCGGTACTACCCGCTGGTCTTGACTGATGGACTCAGCGTGTTGGAGTGTCCCAAGGGACCGAATGGTGCATCTGCGCATTGGAGGCCCGCAGTGGGGCAACTCGCCATCTGCGGCTGTAACCGGCGATACCCCTGTAGGCGGCTGGCAACAGAAGAGGACCTGCTGTGTGACGTGTGTCGCTTCGGATGCGAGCCGTTCTTCTACGTGGACGCCCCGGCCGACAGGATCACGACCTGGGTTCACCAGAACGACGACACCATTCGCGTACTGACGGAGGAGATCGGACAGGGCCGTATCCCGCCCGGCGGCAAGACCGAGGACATCCCCTAGCTGGCCCTCACACGAAATCAGCCCGATGAGGCGCGGGGCCGGCCGCTCTTGCGCTCCCAGGTGGCCAGCCACCGGCGCACGGCTGCACCCGACCAGATCTTTCCCGCAGCCAGCTCCGCGATCGGCTCGGGGAAGTCTTCACGCTTGGTCAGCAGGTCGGCACGCTGTCGGCTCATGGGCGGATCCACGGCCGCCGCGATCTCCCGCACCCCCATCAGCTCGGGCGGCGCCGCGCTGAGCTCCTGGTCGAGCTCTTCCTCGAGCAGAGCCTCGACTCGTACGACGTGCGGCCGCAGGCCGTGCTCGCGCAGGGCCGCGGTAACTTCCCGCACTGCGGTGTCCACGGCCTGGCGCGCGGTCGATTCCGCCACGCTGAGCTGCAGGCTGATCCGGCCCGGCAGGCGCCGGCCCGCGAGGTAGCCGGCGCCGATGGCCGGCCGCCGGGCAGCGAGGCTCTCGCGCAGGTGGGCGTCGACGCCCTCGTCGTAGTCGACGCCGGTGTCGGCGTCGACGCGCACGCTCCACATGTCACGGAGTCCTCTCATTGCGGCGGCCAGACGAATCCGGCGCGCCGTAGTACGGCTATCGCGTTGAGGACGCCTCGCGGGTCGCTGGGAGTGGCGGGAAGGGCGCCGATGAGGTGGCCGTCGGCGTCGTAGACCTTCCAGTGGCCTGAGCCGCCCACGGTCACCTCGAAGCCCTGCTGCTCCAGTTCCCTGCGGATCTTCGCGATGTCCTTGCGGCTCATGATGCCCTCTTCTCTTGCTATCTGTCAACGTATTCATAGTAGCTAAAGCATTGACAAAGAGCAATGATTAACGCAGTATGGAAGGAGAAGAAGGGCAGGTGAGCGGGGATGTACGAGATCGGCACAGAGGTCCGCTACCACGGCAGCATCGACTCGCTTCACGGCGAGACCTTCACCGTCGTGGGCCATTGTCACGGCGGCGAGCGTCACGTCCTCGTCGGTGATGCGGGCACCGTTCGGCACGCCCGCCTGGCCAGCCTCACGCCACTCGGCGGGCCCGACCTGCGCGCTGAACTGGAGCAGGCGATCTCCGCCGAGCAGCCCGTCATGATCACGTACGTGTCGGTGGACGGCGAGTGGACCACCCGCACGATCGAGCCGTACGAGCTGTTCCGCACCCGCGACGGGCATCTGATCGTCCGCGCGATGGACCATCTCCGCGACGAGCCCCGCAGCTTCCGGCTCGACCGCATAGAGGCTCTGACCGCCCTGCCTGGCGCGTTCCGGCTGGAGCGGCCCGACCCCAGCGAGGCGGCACGCGAGCGCAGCGCCCTGGCCCGCTTGCGCGCCGAGATCGCCCAGGTGGCCTCCAGCGGCTACGGCCTCGACGAGGCCCGCTGGATGCCCGGTGACCCCATCGTCTGAAACCCCCACGCCGGGCGGCATCCGGCCGCCCGGCCAATCCCGGAGAGGAAACGCCATGAGCACCGACGTCAACCAGCAGTTCCACGACCAGCGCACCGCCGCCAGAGCCGCTTACGGCAGCGTCCGCAGCGCCGACGGCACCTGGACCGGGGCGGGCTTCGACGCGTACGAGGTGATCGGCCGCGACGGGCTTGACACCACTCTCGGCGAGGCTGCTCTCTACAGCAGCACACCGGCGTGGCACGGCCTCGGCAACGTCATCCCCGGCGGCACCGACTCGATCGAGGACGTGCTGCGGCTGGGCGGCATCGGCTTCGAGGTCGAGAAGCGGAACGTGCGCTACAGCTTCATGGGAGAGGGCGAGACCGACCCGTCGCTGCGTACCGCCGCCGACTACTTCGTCACCGTCCGCACCGACACCGGCGCTCCGCTCGGCGTGGTCGGCGGCAAGTACACCCCGATCCAGAACCGCGACCTGTTCACCTTCCTCCAGGACCTCGTCAACGACCACGGAGTGATCTGGGAGTCGGCGGGCGCGCTGCGCGACGGCAAGCGCGTGTTCGTCACCATGCGGCTGCCCGAGTCGGTACGCATCGACGCCGAGGGGATCAACGACGAGATCGTGCCGTTCATCGCCATGCTCAACGGGCACGACGGCCGCTCTCCGGCACAGGCACTCGTCACCCCGTGGCGGGTCGTGTGCGCCAACACCGAGCGGTTCTCCATCCGGGACGCCCACAGCACGTGGAAGGTCCGCCACACCGCGAGCGCCCTGGACCGTATCGCCGAGGCCCGCCGTACCCTCGGCTTGTCCGTCGAGTACTACCGGGAGTGGGCCGCCGAGGAGACCCTGCTCGCGCAGACCGAGATCGCGATGCGCGACTTCGAGCAGCTCGTCACCGGCCTGTGGCCGCTCAAGGACGACGCACCCGTACGCACGGTCAACGCCGCCGCCCGCCGCCGCGAGCAGCTTTCCGCGATGTACCGGGCAGAGTCCGAGCGGCTCGGCCGCACCGCGTACGCCGCCGAGCGGGTCGTCACCGACTACCTCGACCACGTCGCGCCGCGCCGCCCCGGCAAGACCATGACCGAGGAGATCGCCCGCGCCACCGCCCTCCTGGAGGGCGCGGACGACGAGATCAAGAACACGGCACACCGGAAGCTCATGACCCTGGTCCGCCGCTGATCACTACCGGGCGGCCTGTTCTGGTGGACGGGCCGCCCGTTCCATCCGGGAGGGCGTGATGACGACCATCCACATCGATGCGGCGGCGCTGACCGAGCTGCGCGAGCTCGCCGCCGCCCGGCTTCAGGCCCTCGACACGGCCGACGGTCTCGACGAGCAGGGCCAGCACAACCAGGCCAGTCGACACCACGACAAAGCCGAGAACCTCGACCGGGAGCTCGCCGCCGCGCTCATCGACCTCCTCGACCTCGAAGCCGACCCCGCCCCCGCCGGAGGCTTCATGGCGATCTCCGAGGACGTCGCCAACGCCTTCACCACCGCCTTTGGGTTCTACACCGCCGACGACGTGGGTGTGCGCTTCAGCTGCACCGAAATCGACGCCCTCGCCGAACTGCTGATCGCCCTGGGGCATGCCGACCTCGCGGACGCCTGGGTCGACGCGCATGCCCGGGACGACGACGAGGGGGACGCGCACTACAGAGGCGCCTGACCCGAAGCCCCTGAGAGCCGGATACGCGACCGGGAACCTGATCCCGAGGACTCGCTTCCGGCTCTCAGGCATGCGAGGGGCCCTGCCCGCCTGGGACTCAGCGTCAATATGGGAGTCCGAGGCGAATGCGCCATGATGGAGAGGTGGACCTGGCCAGCCTGTATGACACGGGCCCGCTCGTCATCTGTCTCGTGGGGGGCTATCACGATGGGCAGCGAGTGACCATCGGCCGGCATGGATGGCCCTGGCTCTTGCTAATGCCGGGGGCACCAACACCGATCCCCTTAGCCGGCGAACCCTCGCCCGGCGAGATGCCGTATCACCCGAGGTACCAACGCACCGAGTCCATCAACGACCAGGGCGAACGCGCGTACCGCTACATCGGAGAGCGTTGATGGATCAGACCCGGCGCGCCGACCCCTGGACCGTCGAAGACGCGGCAGCGCTGCTCTACCCCGTGCTGACGACCCTTGAAGTGCGCGCCATGATCGACCTGCTCGGCATACTGCCGGTCGGGGCCCGCCGCACCGGCCGCCGCGGCCGGCCGCTGCCGACCTATGACGCGAGCGCGATCCAGGAGGCTCACGCAGTTGTCGTGCGTGCTCGTATGGCTCTTATGTACCCCGAAGTGCAGCAATGTGGATAGACGGAAGTTGTCTAAAGCGATAGACGAGATACGGATAGCATGCCTAGACTCCTGAGCATGCAGACGCACTTCGAGCAGATCTTCAACGAGCCCGACATCATCGACACCCCAGATGAAGAGACAGGCGCCGCGTACGCGAGCTATCCCGCCACGGCCACCCGCACCGGGAAGCTGTGGAGCGTCGTTGTCCGCGACCTGCCAGCCGGCCACGCCGTCCATGCGCAGGGGGCGACATGGGCCGAAGCCGAACTGAACGCGATCAAGGCTCTGATCGGCGCGCTCCAGGCCGAACCCGGCACCGTCGGCGTCCAGCTCGCTCCCGCGGACGAGGAGGCCGCCGCCGCTCTGGAAGCCGTCACGCAAGCCCGCATCGCACGCGCCTACGCCGAGCAGGCGGAACGGGATGCGGTTCGCCGCGCCGCTCGCCTCCTCACCGACCAGGGCTGGACCACCCGCGACGCAGGCGGAGCGCTTCGCTTGTCCCACCAGCGCATCTCCCAGATCGCGCCGCGCGCCACTGCGTAAGCTCTAAAACGTCCTACCTCGCGTGGTTGGGACGTTCGCCGCTTCTCGGGCTGGTAACCCGGACACTAGGAGCGGCGACGCCCCCGTCGGCCTTGTGTCGACGGGGGCTCATTCATGTCGCGTGCCTGGCTCGCCTTCTACGTTCCTGTGAGCCCTTTTTTATTGCTGACTAGCAATGGTTTCCTATCTGAGGAAATCATTGTCAATGCGCAATGATTAGCGCATTCTGAGTGAGACAAGAAGGACGTTCTCACCGGCCTTACCACCCGGCGAGACCAACCACGCGAGGAGATCACAATGGACGTCAGCTGCTGCCGTGTGTGCGGCGAACCCTTCTACGGCGTCAAGGTCGATCAGAAGGCTCCGTACCACGAGCGGGGGCCCAAGGACAACCGGCAGAGATGCCCCGGCACTAACCAGGGCACCAAGCGTTACGTCGAGAGCTAGCAGCCACTGCGACCTCCGCCCACATGGGCGGAGGTCGCTCCGTGCTGGAGGAGTACGCCCATTCGCGCGTCCGTGTTGACCTTGGACTATTTAAGGCCGCATAATTCGGCCTAGAGAGTCGTCTCAAAGCCCGGCAATTTGTCGGGCTTTCTGCGTTTTCGGGGGTGGTCATGTCCCCGTACCGGCGCGCGTGGATTGTCTGGAGTGCGGTGGTGATCGGCGGATTCGCCATCATCGAGGGCCTGGCGCTCGCCAGCGGCGACATGGACAACACGCTGACCGCCCACCTACGACTCCTGCTCGGCCTCGAACCGGACAAGCCCTGGGGGATCGTCGGCGGCCTCGCCTTCTTCGGCGCGCTGATTTGGGCGGGCTGGCACATCCTCATCCAGCGCGGCAAGAAGTAGTTCGAATAGACGTTCGATCGACGGGTATGCTGCCGATGTGGCAGATGCGCCGATTGTCCGACTCCTAGACCATCCTGCGGACGCCGGCTACCTCCTCGAATGGCGCAAGACCGGCGACGCGTGGGAAGCCCGCGTCTCCTGGATCGAGATCGTCCAGGGCTACCGCGGCGGCCTCGAAGAGCGCGAAGGCTGGCTCCCGGCTCGCCAGGTCGAGCCGCTTCCCAGCGAGGACTACAGCAAGGTGCCCAAGAGCCGGGCCTGACCTCCATGGGGGCCGGTGTCCAAGTTCTTCCGCCGCACCCAGGAGCTCAACCAACGCGGCAGCCGCATCTGCTCGACCACCTGGGGAACCGGCTGCAAGGACCACAACGGCGGCGAACACCGGTGCACCTGCGTCAAGAAGCACCGCGACGAGCACCAATGCGAGTGCCCCGCATCCAAGTCCCGCTGAACGCATAGGAGGCGACCATGCTCACCTTCCTGCTCCTACTCGCCGGCTTCATCTGCTTCCTGCTTGCCGCGTTCGGCGTCGCATCCCGCGTCAACCTCGTCGCGGTCGGGCTCGCACTGTGGATCCTGGTTCCGCTCATCGACGCCTTCCCCAGGCTGTAGCCGCCTCGCCTAGGCGCCTAACTGCAGCTCGATCGAGTCGAGCTCGTAGGCCGCGTACTGCACCCGGCCGCGATGCGACACCTCGATCCCGTAGAACTGCCCGCCCGGCGGCACCGTGATCGCAAACCGGAACGTGCACCCCCGCTCCTCGTGCAACCCAGTGCCCAGCTTGCCGAGCGCGACCGTCTTGCCGGCCGCGTCGGTCACCACGACCTGAGTGCCCTGGCCGATGTCCGAATACCCGCCCTTACCGGAGCAGGCGGGATGATCGCCGAACTCGACAGAGTCGGGCGTGATCTTCAAGATCAAAACCCCTGTCGCAGAGAACAGAGACGGCAGCGCCTGAGGTGCGGACGCCTGAGGAGCTGCCGCTTGAGACGCCAGCGATGTCGGCCGCTCCGCCTCGGTGCCAGGCGAGACGACGATGAGCACGGCGGCAACCGCCGCTAACACCACGAGCGCCACCCCGGCCACGGCCGGCACCAGCTTCATGGGGGCATCCTGCAACGCTCCACGCCGTCGGCACCAGGCCCAACCCACAACGATTCGGGAGCGGCATGCCCCGCAGCCACGGCCGCAGCGGCTACCGCTGGCGCAAGGCGCGCGCCACCCTCATGGCGGAAGCCCCGGACGTGTGCCACATTTGTGGCCACTCCGGCGGAGCGAACGAAGCCGACCACGAACCGTCGCTCAAGACCCTCGAAGCCCTCGGCCTCGACCCCTGTGACCTGAGGTTCCTGCGCCGGGCGCACGGCACCTGGTTCCGCTGCCCGGTGTGCGACCGGGCCTGCAACCAATCCAAGGGGGACCGGGAGTTGCCCCCCGCCCCTCGCTCATCCCGAGCCTGGTGATCTACCAGGCTGGCGGGAACTGGCAGAACCTGGGAGCTCGGGGTGCTGTACGTGGTGACCGGTCCACCTGCAGGGGGGAAGTCAACATGGGTCCGGGGCCGTGCTCGACCGGGCGATGTGGTGGTGGACTACGACCTCCTGGCGGGGGCTCTATCGGGGCCGCATCAAGGCGACCCCTACGACCACCCACAGCCCGTACGCACCGTCGCGTACAAGGCTCGCACCGCCGCCATCCGGGAGGCGCTGCGACACGTGGACACCACCGACGTGTACGTGATCCACTCCATGCCCAAGCCAGACTGGATGACCACATACCAGCAGCATGGTGCAGAGATCATCACCATCGACCCTGGTCGAGACGTGGTCATGCAGCGCATCGCCGAGCAGAGACCAGCGACAGCCAAGGCCGTAGCCACACGCTGGTACAACAACCGGGGCAACGGGACAGGGCAGGTAGGGCAGGGCCCCCGCCCCCAGGGTGCAGGCATCCCTCACCCACCGTGCACCCCACCACCCAGGTCCTCACGGTCATGGTGACGATACGTGACAATGCTGATGATTACGTTCTGCAACGAAGATCGGTCACATAACTCATTGTGATATCGGACAGAAGCGGCCATCAATCACGTTTGACCAGGTCAGAGGGGCAGGGGGGCGCCCTGACCACGCAAGATCAACGATCACGAGGAGATCCGCGCCCGATCGCCGTTTTCTCTCCCCACTACAAAAAGTAATCGTCCTCAAGATCGTTACAGTCCGTGATTCTGTTCTGGTGACGGTGCGTGAGGGGGCTGTGATGACTCCTCGTAGCCGCGCCTCGAAGCCTCTCGTGGCCGCGGTCCGTGCAGACCTGGAGCGATGGGGGATCGCGGAGGAGACCGCCCTCGCGGCGAGTGCCCTAGACCTGGCCAACAGGTTGAGCGAGTCAGGTATCCGGCCGGCGGCGGCGTCGATGCTCCACGCTCAGCTGCGGGCGACGCTGGCTGAGCTGGCGAAGCTGGCGCAGCCGGAGGAAAACGGCGACGCCCTCGATGAGCTCCAGAAGCGGCGCGAGCAGCGGCGGCAGGGCGCATGACGCTGCTGGGCGTTCAGACCCCGCGGATCAGTTCGATCCCCGAGTACGAGTCGTCGGCTGGCCTAGAGGCGGTCGACCTCGCGGCCCAGGCCGGGCTGGTGCTCGACCCTTGGCAGCAGTACTGCCTGATCAACGGGCTGGGGGAGCGGCGGGACGGCCGGTGGTCAGCGTTCGAGTGCGGCATCGTTGTGAGTCGCCAGAACGGTAAGGGCGGCATCTTCGAGGCAAGGTGCCTGGCCGGGCTGTTCCTCTTCGGCGAGAAGCTCATCTTGTACTCGGCACACGAGTTCAAGACCGCGACCGAGATGTTCCTCCGGATGAAGACGCTGGTGGACAACACCGACGCCTTCCGGAAGCGGGTCAAGCGGATCCGCACCTCGCACGGCGACGAGGGCATTGAGCTCCTGTCCGGCCAGCGTCTCCGCTTCGTGGCTCGCTCGACCGGCTCGGGCCGCGGCTTCTCCGGCGACGTGAACATCATGGACGAGGCGTTCAACCTGGCCGAGACCAGCGTGGACGCCCTCATGCCGACGATGAGCGCGAGGGAGAACCCGCAGCTCTGGTACGGCTCCAGCGCTGCCGACAAGCACATCGCCCCGTGCGAGCAGCTGGCCAGAGTGCGTCGACGCGGCATCAAGGGCGACGACCCGAGCTTGTTCTACGCCGAGTGGTCGATCGACCCGCACACCGACGAGTGCGCGCGCGACGCCGATGGCACGACCGCCTGCACGGAGCATGACAACCCAGACGACCCGGAGGCGTGGGCCAAGGCGAACCCGGCGCTCGGGATCCGGATCAGCGTGGAGCACGTCGCCCGCGAGCGCGCCTCGATGGGGGCGAAGGGCTTCGGTCGCGAGCGGCTCGGCGTCGGCGACTGGCCCTCGGATCACGAGGTGCAGTGGGAGGTCATCCCGGAGGCCCGGTGGCGGGCCGTCGAGGATCCAGAGTCGGAGCCGGCTGGCCGCGTGGCGTTCGGGGTTCATGTGGCGCCGGACCGGTCGTGGGCGGCAATCGCCACCGCGGGCCGGCAGGCGTTCGGGCTGTACCACGTGGAGATCGTGGACTACCGGCCGGGAACGTCGTGGGTGACGGAGCGGGCGAAGTCGCTGGTGGACCGGTGGGATCCCTGCGCTCTCGTGGTCGACGCGGGGAGCCCTGCCGGGTCCCTGATCGCCGATCTCGAGGCGGAGGGCCTGGAGGTGACGAAGCCGACGGCTCAGCAAGTCGCGCACGGCTGGGGCCAGCTGGTCGATGCGGTGATGCCTCAGGAGGGCGAGCCGACGGTCCGCGTGCTACCTCACCCGGCGCTCGACGTCGCGGTGGCCGGCGCGGTGACGCGGAAGCTGGGCGACTCGAAGGCGTGGGACAGCAAGGCGTCGTCGGTGGACATCTGTCCGCTGGTCGCTGCAACGCACGCGCTCTGGGGTTTTGTGACGAAGGGCCATCTTGAGGAACCGCCGCCGGTCATGCCGTTCGCGGTCTACGCGTAGGAGGGTCGGATGGCGTTGACGGTGCCGCTGGAGCGGATCACGAGCGAGGCCAGGCGGGTCGACGTCCGCAAGGGCATGCTCGCGCTGCTGCGCCTGCTGGGCACCCTGGTCCTGGCCGTCCCGTACGGCATCGCATGGACGCTGCGCACGGTGGTGCTCGGCGCGACGATGCTGTGGGTGGCCGCGGCTGCGGGCTGGCGGGACGCCGGGCGGCCACGGGCGAAGGGCGGCTCGAATGGCTGAGCAGCTCGTCTTCGTGACGATCGAGTGGGACGGGCCGAAGAGGCGCGAGGCTGATCCCTTTGGTCCATGGACGGTGCGTGAAGACGGTTCGCACCTGGCGGAGATTCAGGACTTTCTGAAGCGTTGGCGGGACACCGAGGCCAAGCCCGGCATGACCGTGGTCATGTGGCTCCCGACGTCGCCTGACGCGTATGAGCAGCGGGCGGCCAGCACCTGATGGGGCTGCTGGATAGGGTCGCGACGGAGGCTCGCGGCCGGCGCCAGCGTGGCCGGAAGGCGTGGTCCGAGCCTGCGTTCTGGGATCTCGACAGGCTGCGCTGGCCGTTCATCGGCTCGTCGTCGCTGTCGAGTGACCGTGAGCAGATAGAGAACGACTTCCCCGGCTACGTCCAGGGGATCTACAAGCGCAACGGTCCCATCGCCGCCCTGATGCTCGTGCGCCTGGCCGTCTTCAGCGAGGCACGGTTCACGTTCCGACGGATGCGGAACGGCCGCCCGGGAGACCTGTTCGGTACGACGGCTCTGGCCCCGCTGGAGAAGCCGTGGCCGGGCGGGACGACGGGCGACCTGCTGGCCCGGATGATCCAGGACGCGGACCTCGCGGGCAACGCGTTCATTGCTCGCGTGCCCGGGACGGATCGGCTGCGACGGCTGCGGCCGGACTGGGTGACGATCGTGTCGGCGTCGAAGAGCGAGCCGGAACTGTACGGCGCGGCGCTCGACGCCGAGGTGATCGGCTACTACTACTCACCGCGGGCGCCGGGCGTCCGCACGGACACGCTGCTGCTGCCGTCGCAGGTAGCGCACTTCGCTCCGATCCCGGACCCCGAGTGCTCGTGGCGCGGCATGTCGTGGCTGACGCCGGTTCTGCGTGAGATCTCCTCGGACCTGGCGGCGACCACGCACAAGCTGAAGTTCTTCGAGAACGGCGCCACTCCTGCTCTCGCGGTCAAGCTCGACGCGTCGGTGACCCCGGAGATGTTCCAGCGCTTCAAGGCGCTGATGGATGAGCAGCACAAGGGTGCCGACAACGCGTACAAGACCTTGTACTTGGGCGGCGGCTCGGACGTGACCCCGCTGACCATGGATCTGCGGGCGCTCGATTTCAAGTCCATCCAGGGAGCGGGGGAGTCGCGCCTGGCGGCCGCGGCCGGGATCCCCTCGACGATCGTCGGATTCTCCGAAGGCCTCCAAGGCAGCTCGCTCAACGCTGGCAACTACGGGTCTGCGCGGCGCCGCATGGCGGACGGCACGATGCGGCCGCTATGGAGGAACGCAGCTGGGTCGCTTGCGTCGCTGATCGAGGTGCCGTCCGGTGCGGAGCTGTTCTACGACGACAGGGACATCGCGTTCCTGCGGGACGACCGCAAGGACGCGGCCGAGATCCAGCAGGCCAAGGCTGCGGCGATTCGCCAGCTGGTCGACGCCGGCTACGAGCCGGAAAGCGTGGTCGCCGCGATCGAGGCCGAAGACATGACCCTGCTCAAGCACACCGGCCTCTATTCGGTCCAGTTGCAGCCACCTGGCACGACGGCCACACCGAGCGGGCCTGAGCCGCCCGATGACCCATCCGGACCCGATCCGGCAGAGGAGCAGTGATGGATACCAAGAACCTCCGAGTCGAGATCAAGGATGAGGCGAAGGGTGAGGTCCGGGCGATCTTCTCCACCTTCAACGCGATCGACTCCGACCGTGACGTGACCAGGCCGGGAGCATTCACCGATGGCGCCGAGGTGCCCATCTCCGCCTACGGCCACACCTCGTGGTCCGGCATGCTGCCGGTGGGCAAGGCAACGATCCGGCAGACGTCCAAGCAGGCGATCCTCGAGGGCCGCTTCTTCATGGACACCGCGGCCGGGCGCGACACCTTCACGACGGTGAAGGAGCTCGGGGAACTGGGCCAGTGGTCGTACGGCTACGACCCGGTTGAGTACTCGTTCGGCGAGTTCGAGGGCCAGCGCGTGCGGTTCCTCGACGCGTTGAAAGTGCACGAGGTCAGTCCGGTCTTGGTCGGGGCTGGCGTCGGGACGCGCACCCTGTCGGCGAAGTCGGCCGACGTGGGCGCCGCGGCGAAGGCGGGCCGGCCGGTCGCGCCGCACGAGTGCGAGGTGACCTCGCGGAGCTGGGACGGCGCGAAGACACTGGCCGCTCTCAGCGAGGACCTGCGCCCCAGTGAGCTGCGCACGGTGTTCGCCTGGCAGGACGCTGGCGCCGACCCCGAGCAGAAGTCCAGCTATCAGCTCCCGCACCACCACGGCGTGGGCGGGCCCGCGAACGTCCGGGCGTGCCTCATGGGTATCGCCCGGCTGAATGACGGCAAGGCCGCGATCCCTGACGCTGACCGAAAGGCCGTTTATGACCACCTCGCCGCGCACCTGCGCGACGCGGACATCGACCCGCCGGAGCTGAAGGACGCCCCGGGCGGGTCGCTGAAGTACGCCGAAGAGGGACACGCGGTCATGGCCGCGGTGTCCTCCTTCGTCGATCGAACTGCGGAAGTCGTGGCTCTCCGCGCACGCAAGAGCAAGGGCATGGCGCCCCGCTCGGCTGAGCTCCTGGACTGGATCGACGCCGACCTGCAGCGCCTGAAGGCCTTGCTCTCTACGCCTCTGGGCCCCGAAGACCCCACCGACGCCGAGGTCGCCTCGGTGTTCGCGCGGTCCATCGCCCAGATCCAAGGACTGTGAGGGAGATCATGACTGCTGAAGCACCCGAGAGGGTTATCGAGTTCCCGGCGCTGAAGGAGGCCAAGGCGGGCCTCAACGCGAAGCGCGACGAGCTGGCCGCCATCTTCAAGGAGGCCGGCGACACCTACGACATGGACAAGGTGAAGTCCGTCCCGGGTGACCGGACGGCGAAGGTCGACTTCATCAAGCAGCTCAACGCCGAGATCGACGAGCGCAAGAGCAAGGTCGACGAGCTGAACGTCCTTGCCCGCGCCGCCGGTGCTGCCAAGGAGGCGGAGGAGACCGAGTCCGGTCATAAGGACATCCCGGACCTGCCGGAGCGCAAGGCCGGCCAGCACAAGAGCATCGGCGAGCTGTTCATCGCCAGCCAGGCGTTCAAGGGGTACTCGACCGGTCTCGGCGTGGGCCCGGCGGCGAACCTGAATCTGGAGCTGAAGACGCTCTTCCAGACCGGCGCCGGTTGGGCGCCTGAGTCGATCCGGACCGGCCGCGTGGAGATGTTCCCGACCCGTCCGGCTCCGCACGTGGTCGAGTTCCTGCCGCAGACCACCACCAACCAGGCGAGCGTCGTTTACATGGAGGAGACCACCTTCACCAACGCCGCCGTCGAGACGGCGGAGGGTGGCACCTACCAGGAGGCGACGCTCGCCCTGACTGAGCGGGCGCAGCAGGTCCGCAAGATCGCCGTTTTCTTGCCGCTCACCGATGAGCAGCTGGAGGATGAGCAGCGGTCGGAGGCGTACGTCAACAACCGTCTGCCCTTCATGCTCCGCCAGCGCCTGGACTTGCAGGTCCTGGTCGGCGACGGCACCGGCGTCAACCTTCTTGGCACCGCCTCGGTGGTGGGCATCCAGACGCAGGCCAAGGGCTCGGACCCGATCCCGGACGCCGCGTACAAGCTCTTCAGGAAGATCAGGGACGACGGCTTCGCCGAGCCGTCCGCGATCTTCATGCGGCCGGCCATCTGGGAGCAGGTGCGCCTGCTGAAGACGGCCGACGGCCAGTACATCTGGGGTCACCCGAGTGTCCCGGGGACGCCGACGCTGTGGGGCGTCCCGGTCGTGGAGACGGTGGCCGCTCCGGCGACCGCCGCGATCGCGGGCGACTACACCAACTTCAGCGAACTCGCCGTCCGGCGCGGCATCGACGTGCAGGTGTCCAACAGCCACGGCACGTTCTTCGTGGAGGGCAAGCTGGCCGTCCGCGCCGACGTGCGCTGTGCGGTCGTGCACTACAGGCCCAAGGCGTTCGGCCAGGTCACCGGCCTGTAATGGCTGTCACGAGTGCGAGGGTCACGGCCGGTACGACGGCCGTGGCCCTCAACACGGCGAGCAGCTCGGGCCAGAAGCTTACGGTCCGCAACACCGACGCGACCAACGGCGCCGATCTCGGCGCCTCAGGCGTAACGGCGGGCGCCGGCTTCCTGCTGGCGGCCGCTACGCAGATCACGGTCGAGCTCCCGCCGGGGGACGTGCTGTACGCCATCCGATCCGCTGGCGCCGACGTCGTGCTCGCGGTCCTGCGTAGTTGAGGGAGAGTCATGCCACTGATGGAAGGAACCCGCGGCCTGAAGACGGCCCAGGGGGAGTACGACTTCGCCGTCGACGGCGGCGCGGTCAGCACGATCACGCTGCGGTCGGCGCCGGGCGACAGTAACGGTGGTGAGATCCCGAACGGGGCCATCATCCTGGGCGGCTACATCGAGGTCGACACGCTCGTCACGTCCGCCTCCGGCAACACCGGCACGATCGCCGTGAACAGCGAGGGCGCGGGCGACCTGCTGGCCGCCGCAGTGACGTCGGGCGCGCCGTGGTCGACGACCGGCCGTAAGGCGATCATTCCGGTGTTCACGGCCGCAACGTCGGTCAAGACAACGGCCCGGCGCAACCTGGCGATCACCGTGGCCGTGGCCGCACTGACCGCTGGCAAGTTCCGCGTCGTCGTGATCTACAAGTAGGAGATCGCGATGGCACTGCAGTACGTGAAACTGCCCTCGGATGACGCCGGGCACGTCATCGCCACTGCCCGGCTGTGCCTGACCGAGGATGGCCGGCTGGTTCCGGATACGGATGAGGCGGCGCGCTGGCTCTACTGCGTGCCAGGCGTGCCGATCAAGCGGGCCGACGCCGAGCGGTATGGCCTGCTCGACGAGCCCGAACCGACTCCGGAGCCGGAGCCCGAGCCCGAGCCGGCGAAGGCGCGGTCCGCTCCGCCGAACAAGGCCCGGTCCCGGGCCGCCGACAAGTAAGCCTCCTGAGCTGTGATCGCAGTCCGGTCCCCGTCGATCGGGACGAGCTCGGGGGGCGCCGTGACGGTGCCGAAACCTGCTGGGACGGCTGCGGGCGACTTGTTGGCCGCGGTCCATATGACGGACGTCTTCGGCAACACCGCAGGCATGACTGGTGCGACTGGGTTCACGCAGGAGGGTGTCACCTACTCGGGTGCCGGTTCCTGTTTCGGCAAGGTCTGGCAGAGGCAAGCCGACGGGTCCGAGGGCAGTTCATTCTCGTTCGGCAACCCAGACACCAGCATCGTGATGATGCTCGCGATCACTGGACACAACGGCTTCACGCCCTTCGACGTCACAGCGACTTGGAGTGACGGCGGCGCCAACCAGACCGCTCACGTGGCGCCGAGCATCTCCCCGTCGCTGGGTGGTTGCCTGCTGGTGTGTGCGTGGGCGTCGACGGTGAGCACCGGGACGCCAGCGCCCACCTACACCTCGCCCGGCGGGATGGTCGAGCAGGCCGATTCCGGATGGACGGGGTTCGCGTTCGCTGCCCTGGCCACCGAGGTGCTCGCTGCTGGCGGGTCCACGGGGACCCGCACAGCCACATGCGCATCATCCGGATCGAACAACTACACGTCGCTGAGCTTGGCCATCGCGCCTGCGGTGAGCTCGGGCGGCCGCAGTCCAAGGGCGCTCTCCCAGTACGGCGGCTTCTTCTGAAAGGGAAATGATCATGGCAAGATTCGCTGCCCAGGTGGAGTCGGCGGCCGCGCTGGCGGTGGACACGGGCTTCGCCTGGCTGATGTCCTCGGCGAGCACCGGCTACAAGCTCAGGCGAGTGACGATCGGCTGCGTGGCTGGCGCTGGCGTGCCTACCTCGCAGCAGGTGGTCGTCGGCATCAACCGGGTGACCTCGGCGGGGACCACTCCGACCGCAGGCATGACGCCGGCCAAGCTCGACCCGAACTCGGCGGCCGCGGGCGCGGTGTGGAACAGCGCCTACGCAACCCCGCCCACGGCGTCGGCGGCCGACCAGTGGCGGATCCCGTTCAACACCCAGTCCAGCGCGGATCTGCCGTGGGAACTGCTGGAGGAGTGGGCAGTCACGCTGGGCACAAGCAATGGCTTGGCCTTCATTAACAGGGACAATGCCCTCCCGGCCAGCCACAAGTACGTGCTCAGCGTCGAATGGGAGGAGTGACCTTGGCGTTCGCCGACCAGGTCGCCCTCACTAAGGATTCCGCCTTCAGGGATCGGGTTCGGATGGCGGCAGTCACCGCCGCTGTCCTGGTGGCGGGGGAGGCGCAGAGCTCCCTATCCACGACCGCCTACCTTAAGCGGCAGGGGCTGGCCACGCGGGTGCTGGCGGCTGCCGGACATGGCGAGCATTCCGAGATTCTCGACATGTTCGTCTGGGCGGTCTCGCAGAACGGCGCGATCAGCGCGGCCAGCCTCGACAGTGACATCCAGTTCACCGTCAATAGCGTCTGGAGCGACTGCGCTGGCGTGACCGTGCTCGATTAGGGGGCTGAATGTCGCGGCGCTGGCGCCACCCCTCCGTCCGTCGCGGCGAGTTCTTCCAGCCGCCTCGATCTACCGCCGCACCGCAGCCGCCCTCTCTGGCGCCGCGGGTATCGCGGGCGAGGTTCCGCTTCGCTGTGGCGCCTCGTCGCGGCGCGTTCTTCGCGGGTTCCCGTCTGGCTCCCCTCGCCGCGTCGGCGTTCATCCCTCCGCTGACCCGGCAGGCTGGCGAGTACCGCCTTGGGACGCGGGTACGTCGGGGCGCGTTCCGGATCGTTCCGCCGACGGTCGCGATGCTGCCGGCGGTCCAGCGCGGTGCGATCCATGCCAGCGCGGTTAGGGTGCGCTCCGGCCGCTTCGCCTCGCCACCTCTCCAGGTTGTGGCACCGTCCGCGCCGCTACTCTCGCCGCGGCTGGTGCGCGGCCGCGCGCGCTTGGCCGCGCTCCGCGACGGCCGGTTCGTCGCCCCGCCGCTCCAGACGGCGGTCCAGCAGCCTCCATCGTTCCCGCCTCGGACAGTGCGAGGTCGGGTCCGGCTCGCTGCGGTACGCCGCGGCGAGTTCGCCTGCCCGCCGTGGGCGGCGCAGGCCGCTCCGCCACCTCCATGGGTTCCGTCGCCGATAACCGGACGCCGCCGGTCGCTGACGGTCCGCCGCGGCCGGTTCGCTGGCTGTCCGACCACCGCACCGGTCCCGCCGCCGCACATATCGAGCGGGCGCCCGGGAGCGGGATCTCGGCGTGGCCGCTTCACTGCATACCCGCCGCCGCTGGCCTGGATCCCTCAACCGATCCGACCTCGGCGACCTGACTGCGCGGTGCGGCGCGGGCAGTACGTCGAGCCGGCGTGGCCGCAGGTCGTTCCGCCGCCGCCTCCCGTGCTGGTGCCCATGGTCCGGCGCGGTCGAGCAGCGCCGCCCATGTTCCGAGTCCACGGCCGCATTTGGCTGGGCTGGATGGAGCTCACGGAGTCGCCCGCCCCCGAGTCGTCGGCCGGAATGATGTCCGCTCGCGATCGGCTCGCGGCCAGGGCGGTCGGCGTAGAGAGGCGTGGGACTTCGATGGCGAATCGCGCACGGCGGGCGGCAGAGATGGAGGGCGCGTGAGCTTCGACCTTGGCGACCCTGTCCCGCTGTCGATCACGATCACGAATGCATCCGGCGCGCCGGAGAACGCGGGCAACGTGGCGCTGACCATCACCCTGCCGGACGGCACGACGCACATCGAAGCGTCGGTTCCTGGCACGGACGGCGCCTACAACTTCGACTACCCGACGGTCCAGGCCGGGGTGCATCGGGTGCGGTGGCTGGCCACCGGCGCCAACGCCAGCGCGTACACCGACGTGATCGACGTCGAGCCCGCCGAGGGTGCCCCGTTCCTCTCGCTGGCCGACACGAAGCATCACCTTAAGAAGGACCCGCAGCTGTCGGAGGACGACGAGGCCCTGCGCGGGTTCATCGGTGCCGGGTGCCAGATCATTGAGGACCGCATGGGGCACGTTTCCCCGCTCACCATCGTGTCCGACCGGTCGGCGCGCCGGGGTGTCGTGGTGCTGCCGGAACGCCCGGTCATCTCGATCACCAGCGTCATGCGGCTGCCCGGCGGTGAGGTCGTACCTCAGGCCGACCCGCTCGCGGGCACGGACGGCTGGACGCTGGAGCACGCCGAAGGCGTGCTGCGGGTGCCGGCCTGGTGGGGTGATGTGCGGATCACGTACAGGGTCGGGCGCTCGCCGTTGCCGCAGAATTTCCGCCTGGCCGGGCTCGACCTGATCAAGCACCTGTGGCAGGGCTCGCAGCACAACCAGGCGGGCGGCCGCCCGGCCCTGGGCGACTCGGACGCGATCGCCGCCGCGTCGATGAGGCCCTACGCCTTGCCGTATCGCGTGTCGGAGCTGCTGGGCCTGAAGCGGCACCAGGAGCGCGACGAGCCGCTCGTCGGCTGAACACCTCGGGCCGCCCGCGCCCGCCATTCCAGGGTCAGGTTCAACCTGACCTTCAATCACCTGGGAGAACGTAACCGGTGTCCACCATCCCCGCAGCGCTCGACGCGCTCGTGGCGCTCGCTGCGCGCGCCTGGCCAGACGACGTCCAGGTCCTCGACGGAGGGCCCACGGTCGAGGTCAAGGACGACGTGATCGCGATCGGCTACAGCGGCAGCGAGAGCCAGCCGGACGTGCAGAGCCGGGTCACTGGCGAGCAGCTGGAGCTTGAGCCGGACCGCGAGGCGTACGACGTGTGGTGCATGTTCAGCGCCTGGCGCGGTGACGCCCACCGCGACGGCAAGCCGGACGCGCGCACGGTCCGGCGGCGGGCGTTCGAGCTGCTGGCCGGGTTCCGCGACGAGCTGGGCCGCGATAGCCGCCTCGGCGGGACGGTGATGATGGCACGGCTCAGCACAGTGGACGTGACCGCCGACCAGACCCGCAACGGCCCGGTGTGCACGATCAGGGTCCAGGTGCACATCGACGCGTTCGCGGCGGCGTGATGGCCGAGCCCGCGGACCCGTCGGAGGCGATCCGGCAGCTGGCCAAGCAGCTGGATGGCCTTCCCAAGGAGCTGCGCCAGAAGCTGCGGCCCGCGCTGAGGGCGGCTGCTGAGCCGGTCGTTCAGGACGCTCGGGGCCGGGCCAGCTGGTCGACGCGGATCCCGCGCGCGATCTCGATGTCGGTGCGGTTCAGCCGCGATCCGGGCGTGCTCATCCGGGTGCGCCGCAGCGTGGCGCCGCACGGCCGCGCGTACGAGGGGATTACGGGCGCGAGCGACTTCATTCACCCCGTGTTCGGTCATCGGGACCGCGAGGTGGCCGAATCGACGCGGCCGTACTTGGAGCCTGCGGTGCGGGCGGCGGCGGACACGGTGTTGGCGAAGGCTGCCGGGGTCGTGGAGCAGGTGGCGCGGGAGCAAGGCTTCCGATGATCAAAGAGGAGTGCTGATGGCCTTCAGGCTGCAGTCGTTTTTCGAGCTCGAAGCGGAGATCACCAATCCGCTGGACCTGACCACGGTGTCGGCGCCTCTAGCGATGGCCCGCCAGCTGATCCTTGCGCAGGGGACGGGCGCCGGCCAGGCGGACATGATCTGGTCGGACAGCTTCACGATCTCGGCGTCGGGCACCCAGGCCGTTGACCTGGCTGGCACGTTGCAGGGCCCGTTCGGGACGACGCTGACGTTCGCGCGGATCAAGATGGTGATCGTCGCCGCTGCCCTCGGCAACACCAACAACGTCAACGTCGTCTCGGATGCCACTAACGGCCCGCTGCTGTTCCTGGCGAAGGGCGACGGTATCCCGGTCAAGCCCGGCGGCATGTTCGTGTCGTTCGACCCGTCGGCGGCGGGAACCGTGATCACGCCCAGCACCGCAGATTTGATCAACCTGGTCAACTCCGCCGGCGGCACCACGGTTACGTGCGATGTCGTCGTCGTTGGCGCGAGCGCGTAAGGGGGCACCCATGGAAACCGTGTGGATCTCGCATCCGCGGCTGGAGGGCAGGGTCGAGGTGCCCGCCTCCTCGCTGCCGCATCACCAGCGCGCCGGCTGGGAGCTCGTGGCCGCGCCTGACCGGCGGCCGGAGACGATCGCCGCGCTGATCGCGGGCGGCTGGGACCCCGATGAGGCCACGGCCGCTGTCGAGGCGGCGATGCCCGACCCGCCGCCTGATGGGTCCGGCCAGACCGACCAAGCCCCGGAGGACACCTCCGGGGCTTCTTCTTTGCCCGAAACCGGCTCGCGGGTTCGGCGCACGACCAGGGGGGAGCAGTAAATGCCCGCTACGCCGATCACGCCCGCTTCAAGGTTCTTTAGGCCCGGCATCACGAAGGTGTCGTGGATCGTCAGCATCGCGAACATCGCTGCTCCGTCGCGGGCGGAGTTGAACGCCGGGTCGGACCTGTCCAAGGACGTCGCCGACATCAACGGGTGGATGGTCAGTGGCGCGAAGATCGACACGCCGGACCTGAACAGCCGGTTTGTGTCGAACATTCCTGGTCTGACCTCGGCAGACGAGAGCGCGATCACGTTCTACGCGAGCGACACCGGTTCTGATGTCAGGACGCTCATGCCGCGTGACACCGCGGGCTACATCGTGTGGCTGGATGGCGGAGACGTCGCCGGGCGGAAAATGGACGTGTTCCCAGTCCGCGTGCTCAGCGTCGGCAAGGTCCGCAGCATGGGCGCTGAGGCTGCCCGGCTGACGATCCAGTACGCCGTCACCAGCGAGCCATCCGAGAACGTGACCATCCCGGCATGAGCGAGGACCGCCTGCTCAACCGCAAGCGCCTGTCGGCTGAGCATCCAATTCGGATCGACGACGACACCGAGGCGCGCGAGGCTGTTGAGCAGGCGCAATTCGCTCTGGCCCTGTTGCGGACGCAGGGCGAGGCGGCGGACGAAGGAGCCCTGCGGAGCGCGAAGGCCAGCCTCACGCGCGCTAAGAAGAAGCTACGGGCCTGCTACGAGTGGATCCCGCTGCGCGCCATGGAAGTCGACGCCTTCGAGAAGCTCGTGGGTGAGCACAAGCCGCGGCCGGAAACCAGCGACGAGATCTGGAACAACGAGACCCTCCCGAAGGCGGTCCTGCTGGCGTGTGACGAGTCCGGCCGGTCGGAGGCCGACTGGGAGCACATCTTCACGCACGTGCTGAACGGGCCGGAGCAGCTCCAGCTCTGCAACACCGCGATCCGGGTGAACGCTCGGACGCCGGACGCGAGCCTCCCAAAAGGTTGGGCGCAGATCGAGGACTAGCGCTTGAGCTGGACGTCTGCGCCGCCTACCGCATCCCGCACAGCGAGTTCCTGCGTTGGGACGCCGACGACCGGGACAAGGCCATCTGGCACCACATCTGGCGACAGGAGGAGTGCCAGCACTGCCGTACCCGCGACGAGGAGTGGGACGAGAGCCGCGGCGGCTACCGGTACGCGTACGTCGCCGAGAAGCGCCGGTGCCGCGGCTGCGAGGTCAAGGAAGCGGCCCAGGAGACGGTCACAGCCGAGGACGGCCGCGGTGTCTACGTCGCGATGATCCGCAACGAGGAGGTGGCCGGTGCCGACGCGTGACCTGATCATCGCCCTCAAGAGCAAGTGGGACGACCGCGGCACCACGGACGCCGCTAAGGGCCTGAAGCAGGCCGAGGACGCGACCAGGAAGTTCTCTCGCGAGCTGGAGCAGTTGGAGAAGCAGGCGCGCCAGCAGGGCGCGGCGATGACGCAGAGCGCCGCCCAGACCGACCGGTTCCAGCGGGAGCTCGACGACGTCGGCCGCACTTCGATCAAGACCCGCAAGCTGCTGGAGGACGCGACCAAGCGGCTGCCGAAGATTGAGATCACGGCGGACACGAGCGATGCCGAGCGCCAGGTTGCGGACCTCTCGCGGCGGCTGCAGGACCTGTCCGGGAAGCGGATCGGCATCGACCTCGACGCCAGGCAGGCGGCGGAGGAGGCTGAAAAGCTCCGCCGCGAGCTCACGCAACTGGCCGCGATGAACCCCGAGATCTTCGTGGGTGCCAATGTCGAGCGGGCCATCCGCGACCTGGACAAGGTGGAGCGGGAGGCGCGCGACCTCGACCGCCGGGTGAATGTGCGGGTCGATGTGGATGGCGCCTCAGCGGCGGCCGCAGCGATCGGCTTGATCCAGACGGCGCTCACCGCGATCCGCGGCTCGGGTCCGATGGCCGGGGCGGCGGTGGCTGCTGCGATCGGCGCGCTGCCCGCCGCCGCGGCGCTGGCGTCGTCGGCGCTCACGGTCGGACTCGGCGGGGCGCTGGCCGGTCTCGGCCTGGCCGCGGCGCACGGCAGCGATGCCGCGCAGGACGCGATCGGCCAGCTGCGGGAAGCGGCCAAACAGGAGGCAGCCAAGATCGGGCAGCCGTTCGAGGCCGTGTGGACGCGGATCGCGCAGGTCGCCGAGCGGGAGCTGCTCAAGATCTCGCCGGTGATCCGCGACAACTTGGCCAAGCTGGCTCCCGACGTCTCGGACTTCGTCGACCAGGCCGGGGCCAGCCTGGAGGAGCTGACGCCGGCTATCGACGACATCGAGGAGGCGTTCTCCGCGGTGCTGGCGCAGCTCGGGCCGCGCCTGCCGGAGATCATGCGGCATCTGGCGGCCGCGATCACTGCGATCACTCAGGCGGTGAAGGAGAATCCGCAGATCTTGGCCGACTTCGCGACCAACCTGGCCAAGATCGCCGAATGGGCGGGCAACGCGGTCGCCGCGCTCACCAGGTTCGTGAAGTGGGCGCAGGAGAATGCGGCCGCGATTCAGGCGATGACGGCCGTGATCAACCCTGCGGCCGGCGTCTTCGGCCATTTCACGGTCGAGGCGGGCAAGGCCGGGCGCGAGAGCCTCAACATGGGCCAGGCCGTGCAGAAGACGACGACCGACGTCAAGGCGATCGGTACGGCCACCGACGAGGCCAGCGTGAAGATGCGCGAGGGCTGGGCGGCCGCCTACAGCGAGTTCGCCAAGCTGGGCGGGCTGCTGGATTCCGCTCGCAGCCGGGTCTCGGCCCAGGAGGAGCTGGCGCAGGCGCAGGCGCGCGCGGCTGAGGTGCAGCGCGCTGGCGCCGAGCGGATCGCGCGGGCCGAGCGGGAGCTGGCTGACGTCCAGGAGCAGAGCGCCGAGCGGGTGAAGGCCGCCAAGCGGCGCGTGGCGGACGCGCACCGGCAAGCGGCCGAGGCGGTCGAGGCGGCTGAGGAGCGGGTGCGCAACGCCGAGGAGGCGCTCACCGCGGCGGTTGAGGAGGGCGCGCAGCGGGAGGCCGACGCTCAGCGGCGAGTGGAGGACGCCCGGGAGCGGGTGGCGCAGGTCGCGGAGGAGTCCGGCCGTCGGATCGAGGACGCAGCCCGGCGGCTGGCTGACGCGCAGGCGGACGCGGCGGCGCGGCAGGTGGACGCTGACCGGCGCGTGGCCGACGCCCACCGGCGTACGCAGGACGCGGTTGAGGATCTAACGGCCGCCCGAGAGCGGGCGCAGGAGCGGCTTGAGGACTTGATCGCGGCTGAGTCCGGCGCCGCCCTGGATGAGGAGGGCGCCCAGCTCGCGATCGACCGGGCTCGGCAGCGGCTGAATGAGGTCAACTCCGACCCCAAGTCGTCGGACCTGGATCGGCGTGAGGCGGATCTCGCGCTGCGGCAGGCGATCCAGCGGCTGGAGGAGGTCCGGCGCCGTAACGCGGAGCTGCGGCAGGATCTGTCCGAGGCGCAGCGGGCGGGGATCGACGGTTCGTCCGAGGTGGTGGATGCGCTCGGCCGGATCGAGGATGCCCGGCGGGCGGAGTCGGAGGCGGCGGCGGAGGCGGCGCGGACGCGCCAGGAGTCCGCGCGTTCGGTCGCGGACGCTGAGCGCGCCCTGGCGGATGCGCAGACGGAGGCGTCGCGGCAGCAGGCGGACGCCGCCCGGCAGCTGGCCGACGCGGAATCGGAGCTGGACAAGACCCGGGTCGAGAGCGCCCGCGCTGTGCGGGACGCACAGAAGGATGTGGCCCGCGCCCAGGCCGACGCCGCGCAGGTCGCGAAGGAGTCGGCTCGATCGGTCGCCGACGCGCAGGCCGAGGCCGCCCGCGCGGTGCGGGACGCCTCCCGGGAAATCATGGACGCCGAGAAGGCGGTCCGTGACGCCAGACGCGAAGCCGCTGCCGACAACCGGTCCGCCACCGACTCGGTGCTGGAGTCATGGGCGAAGCTGCGTGGCGACTCCAAGCTCACGAGCGAGCAGCTGCTCGCGGAGCTGGAAAAGCAGGTCCGCGACCAGGAGACGTGGCGCGCGAACCTTGTCCGCCTCGCCGGGCGGGTGCCGCCGGAGATGCTCGACGAGCTGGCCAAGCTCGGGCCGGGCGCGGCCGGACTCGTGGCGTCGGCGGCCAGCATGAGCGACGCCGAGCTGACCAAGTTCATCAGCTTGTACGGCCGGTCAGGCAAGTCCGCCGGCGACACGTTCGCCAAGAATCTGGCGGAGGCCGGGCCGGTGCTGGCCGACATCGCCCGCAGGCAGGGCCAGTCCGTCGCCGACCGGGTGCGCGAGGCGATGGACGGTGGTCGGAACTCGGTGTTCGATGCGGCCCGCCGGATCGGCGTCGCGATCAATGAGGGCATCCAGGGCGACCGCGTGGTGACCATCAGAACCGAGGTGCAAGAGTTTGCCGCGAAGATCTCCCAGCAGGCGGACGGCGGCATCCTGACCTACGCGATGGGCGGGATGGCGGCGTTCGCGGGCGGTGGCGAGCACCACGTCGCGCAGATCGCTCGCCCCGGCACGATGCGACTGTGGGCCGAGCCGGAGACGGGCGGCGAAGCCTACATTCCGCTGGCGGCCTCGAAGCGGAGCCGCTCGGAGGACATTCTCTCGCAGGTGGCCGGCCGGTTCGGCGGGGCGTTCGTCAAGCGGGCGGCCGTGGGCAGGGCTGGCGGGGGCGCCGGAGTGGCCTCGGTGACCAACGTCAGCTACACCGTCAACGTCGACGCCGGCCTGAACGACCCTTCGGCCGTGGGCTCGAAGGTCGTCAAGGCGATCCAGGAGTATGAGCGCCGCAGCGGGCCGGGGTGGCGCAAGTGACCCTCCCGTTCATCACCGTCGAGTCGATGTTCGACAACACCCCGCTGTCCGGAGTCGTCCGCACCAACACCTTCGACGGCGGCACCAACACCACGACGATCACCACCGGCAACTCGGGCGGCGTGAGCGGCAACGCGTTCAACAACGTGGCGGGCTCGCCCCAGTTCTCCAGCACGCAGGCCTTCGGCAGCGGCCTGGCCGCTTTCAACCCGTCCGCCGGCGTGGACACGCACATGGACTGGACGGGTCTCACGCAGGCTGGGGACGTCTTCTGTGCCCGCCTCTACCTCTATCTGGTGAGCGCCCCGGCGAGCTCGCAGCGGGTCTTCGTGCTTCAGGGAGCGTCGGGGATCGTGAGCGCGGTGTGGATGTTCAGCGACAGGACATTGCGCCTGTACACCGGATTCTCGACCTCGTTGGTCGCTCAGCTCACGACGCCTGTCCCGGTCGGCCAGTGGGTGCGGGTCGAGATGCGGTACACGATCAACTCGGGCGGCAACGGCACGGCAGAGATCTGGCTGTACACCGACCCCGGCTCGAGTACCCATGCCGACTTCGCCATCTCCAGCACCTTGGCGTGGCCGGGCGGCAAGCCCAATCTGACGGAGTGGCACTTGCAGCGCGACGTCGCCGGCTACTGGTTCATGGACAACGTTGCTGTCGCCGCCACGAAGATCGGGGCTGCGGGCACGTGGACGGACCTGACGCCGTACGCCAAGCGGGGGATCACCACCAGGCGCGGCTCTGGACGAGTCCAGAGCCCGATCATCCGCTACGAGGCGGGGACTGCCACGGTCCACCTGAACAACAGCGATAGGCGCTTCGACCCGACTAACACCACGGGCCCCTACGTGTCCGGCGGCGTGAGCCGGGTCACGCCGATGCGGCCGATCCGCGTCCGCTGTACCTGGGCGGGCGTGACCTACCACCTGTTCCGCGGGTTCGTCGACCAATGGGACGTGGACTGGATCGCCAACGTCTATTCCGAGGTGACCGTCACCGCGACCGACGGCTTCAAGGTGCTGGCCAACAAGAAGCGCGCGCCCACCCTGATAACCGTCGACGGCAAGCAGGTGCCGCAGACCTACGGCGGCGGCGAGGACTCGGGGGCGCGTGTCACCCGGATCCTTGACTCGGCTTCGTGGCCTGCCGCTGACCGGCAGATCGCCACGGGTAACAGCCCGATGCAGGCGACGGACCTGTCAGGGGATGTCCTGTCGGAGTTGCAGGCGGTGGCCGATTCCGAGGTGGGCGAGCTCTATATCGACGGTCAGGGCCGCGTTGTGTTCCGCAACCGGTCGGCGATCCATACCGACAGCCGCAGCGTCAGCGTGCAAGCCACGTTCGGCAACCCGCCGACATCCCCTACTCCAGCAGAAGCCAAGTTGTCCACGGATGACGTCACCCTTTACAACGAGGTGATCGCCACGCGTGACGGCGGCGACGGGCAGGTCGTCGCCGACAGTTCCAGCCAGACGGAGTTCCTCACGCGCACTTTCGACGCGCCCAGACTGCTACTGCAGACGGACAGTGAGGCGCTGTCCTGGGGTCAGTGGATCATCTTCCTCTCTAAGAATCCGGAGACCCGCTTCGACCAGATCCAAATCCACTGCCACGCCAACCCCACCGCGCTGTTCCCGGCTGTGCTGGCCAGGGAGATCGGGGACCGGATTCAGATCGTGCGGCGGCCTCCGGGAGGTGGCGCCGACATCGTGCGGGATGCGTTCATACGGGGGATCGCTCATGACGTCAGCACCGAGCGGTGGGTCACCACCTTCCAACTCCAGTCGGCTCGCGCCTTCGGCTCATTTTTTACTCTCGACGATGCGTCGCTTGGCGTGCTGGGCAACAACGTTCCGCTGGTGTTCTGATGGCAACTATCCCTAATCCTCGGACCTGGGGCGCGGCGGAGGCAGTGACGGCCGCGAAGCTGAACACGGACGTGCGGGACGGATACAACTTCCTCCTGGCGACCCCGCGAACGGTGATGCGCAAGTCGGCGAACCAGAGCATCCCGAACGGCACCCTCACCGCAGTCACGTGGGACCTGGAAGACGTCGACACCGACAGCGGCCACAGCACGGTGACGAACAACTCGCGATATACGGCGCAGACGGCGGGCTGGTATCACATCAGCGCCACCATCGGGTGGGCCAACGGCAGTATTAACGGGGCGCGAGAAGTGTTCCTGTGGAAGAACGGCGACGGTTCAACCAGGCAATCCAGGGCCGATAAATGTCCGACCAATGGCGAAATCTTCGGTAGGTCGTGGGTTAATATCTCCGGCCATATCAATCTAGCGGTGAACGACTGGGTGGAAATTCAGGTGTGGCACAACAGCGGAGCTGCCATGGATGTGGCTGGCAATATCGCTAGCTTTAGTGATGGCAATTTTCCCTCGCTGTGGGACATCAGGTGGGTGCATACCTGATGGCTACAATCCCGCCTCTTACAACATGGTCCGTGGGAGAGTTGCCCACGAGCGCGATACTGAATAGCCGGATCCGGGACGCCATCAACTTCCTGAAGTCCCCCCCGCTAGCCATCTTCCGCAAGACGGCGAACCAGAACACCAGCAGCGGCACGTGGACGGCGATCAACTGGGACGTTGAGGACGTCGACACCGACGGCGGCCACAGCAACGTCACCAACAACACGCGGTATACGGCGCAGACCGCGGGCTGGTATTTGGTGACAGGCCAGATCCACTGGACAGCGAACGCTACCGGTTTCCGGGAATTGCGCTTCCGTAAGAACGGCAGCAATACCGACCTGTACGGCTGGAACGTCATGCGCGCCAACGACTCGTCGGAAGCGGCAGACATTCAGAGCGTCGCGTACGTGTTCCTCGCCGTGAACGACTACGTGGAAGTCCAGGCACTGCAGAGCAGCGGCGGCACCTTGGCCACCTTCAATGACGGCCAGGACTGCCGTTTCGAGGTCCGCTGGGTACGAATGGACGACGCGGTCGCGCGCACCCTCCCCGCGCCTCGAACGTGGTCCGCCGGGCTCTGGTCAGTAGGCCATCTCAACGTTGATGTGCGTGATGTCTTGGGTTGGCTGCTCGCGCCGCCCATGGCAGTCCTGCAGAAGCGCAATGGCAACCAGGAAGCCCGGAAGGTTATCGGGAACACCTACTACGAGGCCGAGATCACATGGGACACGGTCGTCCTGGACACGCATGGAGGGTTCGACGGCTCCGCTCCCACCAGGTACACCGCCCCCTATGACGGCTGGTATCACGCGGTCGTCCAGTTGCAATGGAGCGACCCGGGATATCAGGCCGCTCCCACGGGCTGGCACAGGACTCAGTGCTTTAGGAAGATTCGCGGCGGAGACGCGCTGCACGCCAACTACTTCGGCGATCCCGCCGCATATGAGTCAAAGAGCTATGTGGCGGCAGGACATGTGCGGCTGCTGGCAGGCGAGTACATTTCGGTATTCACCTCCGCCATCCTCGAAAGCCTCAATGGCCCCGCGCAGATTGCCGGTTATGACGGAGCAACCTTCCTCGGATGCAGATGGGACATCCGGTGGGTGTCCAAGCTGTAGATCACACGTCGCGCGCCGCCGATGAGCACACCCATGACGAGGAGCGATGTGGTCGATGAGCCATCCATTGGCGAGCTCTCGCGCCGGATCGATCACCTCACCATGACGCTCACGCAGCTTGTGCAGCGCACCGAATACACGGCGGACCGCAGATACGACGACCGCCGTTTCACCGAGATCGAAGCTGACGTGGGCGAGATGCGCCGCGAATTCACTAACGAGCTGCGCGCACTGAAGGCGTCGATCGACGCGGCCACCGAGAAGCGCGGCTCTAACGTCCGCCAGGCCGTGTACGCGGGATTGGTTCCCGCTCTCTTCATGATGATCTCCATCGTGGTGCAGATCTGGCTCGCCGCGAAGGGAGCCTGATGGCCGAGCACGTGCGCAGGGTACGCCGCAACTGGGTGCTCATCGTGATCGCCGCCGTGGTGGCCGTCCTCGGGTTGTGGGTGTCGATACAGGTCAACGCCCTCGGCGACCGGGTGAGGAAAGCCGAGGATGACAGGCAGATTCTGACCGAGCAGGTTCAGAGGCTCGGAGGAGTCCCCCTGGTATCCCCGTCCGCCGGCCCTCCCGGCGAACGAGGAGAGACCGGCCCGCCAGGACCGCAAGGCGCCACCGGACCATCCGGGCCGCCGGGCAGAGACGGCAAGGACGGTGCCCAGGGCGAGCGAGGAGACGTCGGGCGGACTGGCACACAGGGGAGCCCCGGGCTTCGCGGTGAGACCGTGACGGGCCCGAAGGGCGAACCCGGCGCGGACGGCAAAGACGGTACAGACGGTAAGGACGGCAGCCCAGGTCCCGAGGGAAGCCCAGGCCCGCGCGGTGAGCAAGGCCCGCGCGGAGAAGCAGGCCCGCCGCCGACGAGCTGGACATTCGACGTCGGCCCCATCACGTACACCTGCACGCCGGTCGAGTCCGAATCCACCACCTATTCATGCAAGCCGGGAGGCTGACGTGGCCATCGACCTCATCACTCGCGCCCAGTGGCAGGCCCGAGCACCGAAGGGTTCCTACGACACCATCGCCCGCACCAAGGGCGTGAAGATTCACTACACAGGCGGACGCGTCGATCCTGCCACCGTTGAGGATCACGACCTCTGTGCAGCGGCCGTCAGAGGGATTCAGCGCGGCCACATGGAGGGCAACGGCTGGCTGGACATCGGCTACAGCCTCGCCGTCTGTAGCCACCGCAAGGTGTTCATCGGCCGCGGCCTGCATCACCTGCCGGCGGCGAACGGCGCCGGCCTGAATTCCGGCCACTACGCCGTGCTGGGCCTGGTCGGCAATAGCGGCCTGGTCGTCCCGCCCGACGGCATGCTGCATGGCATCCGCGACGCGATCGAGTACCTCCGCAAGGAGGGCGGCGCAGGCCCGGAGATCAAGGGTCACCAGGACGGCTACTCGACCGACTGCCCTGGGCCGAAGCTGTACGCCTGGGTGAAGCAGGGCGCACCGCGGCCCGTCGGCACGACCGCCCCCGCGACGCCACCGGCCAAGGCTGGCAAGGCGCCCCCGTTCCCTGGCCGCCTGCTCAAGTACCCGCCGACCACGGCCGGTGCCGACGTCTACAGCTGGCAGGCCCAGATGCGGGACCGCGGCTGGGACTTGATCCCGGACGGCTCGTACGGGCCGCGGTCTGCGGAGGTGTGCCGGCTGTTCCAGCGGGACAGTACGGCGCACGGCTGGCCGCTCGACGATGACGGCGTGGTCGGGACGGCCACCTGGCGGGCCACCTGGGAGCGCCCCACCTCCTAGACCTTCTCCCTCTTCCTCAGCCCCGGTTCATCCGAGCCGGGGCTTTCGCATGCAAAGGACACCATGAGGACCCTCGCATCCCTCGCCACCGTCGGCCTGCTGGCCGCCGCGCTCGCCCTGCCCAGCGGCCCGGCCGCCGCCGACACCTGCATCCCCATCCACTGCTACGGCATCGTGGAGTATCACGAGCCAGCATTCGACGCGGTGGGCCAAGAGCTATGGAGCGACTGCCTGGTGCTCAATCCCAACCAGGGCTTCGCCACGCACGAGATGTGGCTTCTCTTCTCCGGGGGCCAGTGGATGGAGGGCGGCTATGTGAAGGGCGGCATCGCTGGCGGCGATACGCAGACCGGGTACCGATGGTTCTGGGCCGACTATGACGGCACGACCTTCAGCTCCCACTTCATCGCGGCCGGCTCCATCCTGAACTACATCAACCTCTCGATGTACCGAAACTCCAGCGGCACATGGAGCGTCTACCGCAACGGCACGCTCGCGGGAACGACGACCAGCACGTACGGGACCTCCACCATCATCCAGACGGGCGGCGAGACGACGCACCCGACGCACCTCTCTCACGGCAAGTCCAGGTACCTGACGTCCAGGAGCGCGTCGACCGGCCAGTGGAGCTTGGCGCAGTGGGACGCCGTCGGAGCCACGGCGGGCGTCTACAGCGTGAACCACAACGACTGGGAGCGGATGGAGCAGATCTCACTGCAGAACATCTGCAACCCGCTACCCGGCGGTCCGCCCGGTACGTTCGCGCCGTTGGCGCCCGCGAAGTCTCCCAGCGCAGCCGACATCAAGCAGCTGGCCGTCCGGTTCGCCGAGCAGAACGGCGGCAAGAGCTCTCAGGTCGTGGAGATGGTCACCACGAAGAGGCGTGCCGCCCAGGGCCATCTGAAGAGCGGCGCGGTGGACTCGGACCAGGACGTCTACGTGGTCCAGATGAAGGGTGCGTTCACCGGCCACATGGTGCCGCGGCCGAAGGGCGCCCCGGCGCCGAAGGGCGGCGCCATCACGCTGACGATCGACTCGGCGACGGGCGAGGTCACCGACTGGAGCCTCGGCAAGCCGGCGGACCTGAAGCGCCTCGGCTCCGTCAAGGCGCTCTGATCTTGCTCTCGTAGTTTCCGCCCCGACGTAAGGGGCTCCCGCCTGCGGTTGCCTGCCGCCGGTTCCAAAAATCGGACCTCCGAGGAGGGGTCATGCTCGCATCCATCATCCGTACGATCGTCCCGGTCATCGTGGGCGTACTGCTCGGCTGGGCGGCCAAGGTGGGCCTGGACCTCCCAGAGGGTCCGATCACCGAGCTGGTCACCATCGCCATCACCGCGGTGTACTACGCGTTCGGCCGATGGGTTGAGTCGTGGTGGCCCGCCGGCGGCCGGATCCTGCTCGCCGCCGGGTTGACTGGAAAGAAGCCGAACTACGACCTGGCGGCGTGAGCTGCCGGACCAGCACAGGATTCGATCGCCGGGGCGTCGGCCTGGGCGGCATGAGAGAGCCCGCCTCCCTTCGAGGGAGGCGGGCCCATTTCTGCGTCTCAACCGCCGCTGCCGGCGTGCAGCGCGATGAGCCGTCGGACCTCCATCAGCGCTTGAGCGCGGGCGATCTGCCTCCTAACGCGCCAGAGCCGCGGCGACGACAGCGCGCCGCCCATGGCCGCGGCGAGGTCCCTGATCTCGGCTGCCTGCTCTGGACGTGGCCGTGCGGACATGAGCAGCCCCTGCAGGCTGCTTGTGTAATCGACCACCACCGTCAGCATGGGTCCGAGGAAGGTGCCTGCGTGGCGCCCCATATCGTCGACGAGTCGCTGCACCTCACCCTGGAGCCGCTCGTACTGCCGGTCCTGCTCGACGTACACATTGCCGCGTACTGCGGAGTCGGCGCTCCCCGGCACCTCTGTGGCCACGACGCTTGCTGCGTAGGCGATGCGAACAGTGGCGGCCAGCAGCTCCCGACGCGAGCGGTGCGCGTCGAGGATCTCCTCCTTGCGTGCTTCCAGACGCGGCTTGGCGATGTACTCGATCACTACCGTCACGATGAAAGACATAAGGGCGGAGGCGGCCAGGGCCTCCAGGTTGATTGTCATCGGCGGTTACGCCCTGCGCCAGCGGGCCTGGTCGCCGCCCCGAGAGCTGCACCGCATCAGCGTGCCGGCGCTGGTCCGGCCATGAGCGCCCTGAGGGGCGCAGAATGCGCCGGGGTGGACGCTGGTTCGCACGGCGGGCTTGGCTGGCGGCCTGGTCTTGGTCGGAGTGGGGCGAGGCCTGGGTGTGTGGATCTTTACGGGGGGCTTCTTGATCCGCGTGTGCGTCGGCGTGGGTGTCGCCTCCGGCGTCTTCGTGGGCGTCGATGTGGCCTTGGGGGTTGGCGTCTCTGTGGACACCTGGGCTGGAGCCTCAGTCTGGGGCGGGTTGGCCGAGCTGGTGGCGGCGGAGCAGGCGCCTGTGAGCGCGACGGCAAGGATCGACACTGCCAAGGCAGCGGTGGAACGGTCCAGGAGACGCATCGTTGAGTCCTCCGTGGGGGGAAGTGGGACGCAACATATGACGACTGCGAGTTACCAATAGTTGTCTGAGGGTGGCGTTCTCTTTGCCCGCCACCTGAGAGCCAGGGCCGTTTTCGCGTTGCTGGTCATTTTCCCATGGTGGCTCGCTGGGGCAGGGGGATGACCTCGACCAGCTCGTGGAGCTGGACGTACTCTCCGACTTCGCGCACGGTCCTGCAGTAGGCGATGAGGTACTGGCGGCGGCCGATCGTCTGCGTGATGCGGAGCGTGGGCCGCCGGTCGAGGATGATCGCCTCGATCCTGATGCCGCGGGGCCCGCGCCAGTGTCTCATCCTCGAACAGTACGTGAGGGGACATAGCGGTCATTTGCGGCAGGTGGCGCGGCGGCGGACACCTGGGACGGGTCTCGCCGCCACGCCTGCTCTAGGATTCGGACTGCACCGATAATAACATTTGTTCACATTACGGCTTATTAGCTTATTAGCCAATAGCGGGACTGGCCTATTGGCCTGATGGGATCACCGACGTGCCCATCGACCCGGACTCCTACGTCCCGGCCTACCGCCAGATTGCCGACGACCTGCGCGAACAGATCCGCGCCGGCGAGCTCGCACCCGGCCAGCAGCTGTACGCCGAAGACCGCCTGGCCGCCACGTACGGCGTGGCCAAGGACACCGTGCGGGAGGCCTTGGCCGTGCTGCGCGGCGAGGGCCTGATCCGCACCGTCAACCGGCGAGCCAGCTACGTACGCGCGCCGGGCCCGCTGGCCAAGGTCACCGTGACCGGCCCCGTGGGCATCCGTGTGCGGATGCCCACCCCGGAGGAGCGTCGCCAGCTCCAGCTCGACGAAGGCGTGCCCGTGTTCCTCGTCGACCGCGGCGGCAAGCTCGAGGTGCTGCCCGGCGACGGCGTCGAGCTTGTGGTGCCGTAGATAGATCACGGCAGCCGGCCGGTGATGCGCCGTATCAGCCAGAGGATGCCCTTGGAAAAGGGCTCGGTGCATAAGACCATCACGACGATGATCGCCGTGCCACCGATGACGATGGCTGCCCAGGCCGGAAATTGAGAGTCCATCGAGTCTCCAGGTAGTAGCTGATGGTGGGTGGGCCCCGCCCCTGCGTTTCCCTCCGAGGGGGCGGGGCCCGTGGCGCCCGGCGCGCTGTTCTAACACCGGGACA
Source organism: Nonomuraea sp. NPDC049750 (assembly GCF_040659625.1). Taxonomy (NCBI): domain Bacteria; kingdom Bacillati; phylum Actinomycetota; class Actinomycetes; order Streptosporangiales; family Streptosporangiaceae; genus Nonomuraea; species Nonomuraea sp. NPDC049750. The sequence goes on along the minus strand of NZ_JBFANB010000015.1, from coordinate 156,899 downwards.
GTGAGGGCCTGGCGCCCGCGACCTGATGGGAGGCGGACACCGGGCTGTCTAGGGGAGCGGCCAGCCCGAGATCCCATGACGAGTCACCGCGTCCGACTCCTGGCACGCCCCCACACCCAGCTCAGCCAGTTCCACCCGAGCACGCCACTCACGATGATGACGACGCTGGCGGATAGACCGAACGCGGTCACCACTACCTGTAGATCCATTAAAAGCTCTCCTTGAGCGAGGGGTATGGGGCGGCCCGCTCGAGGCCCTCCAGCGGAGAGCGAGCCGCCCGCCCAGCGGTTTGACGGACGCGCCGGGGTCTTCGCCCAGCCCTTGCCGTCGAGTCGACAGAGGGGCAAGGGCTGGGCTGCTTACGGGGCTGGTTCGGGCAGCAGGTTCGATACGTGCACAATCAGGGCCCTGGCGAGCGTGAGCTCCAGCGTGGGGAGGTCGGTCAGTGGGATGTCCTGGAAGGCTGGCGCGCCGGAGGTGGAGAAGACGACTCCCTTCACGCCCCACGGCTCGTAGTCGGGCGAGGTGTAGACGTGGGCGTCTTGCTGGAGATGCGGGCACGCGGCACGCGCTTCCGGGATGCACCGCAGGCACGTCGGCGGCTTGCTGAGGCGGCCGGACGTGGCGGGTAGCTCCTCGTGGAACAACCAGGACAGGCGCCCGGTATCGGGATCCATCGCGGGGCCCTCGCACACCTGGCAGAGCCGGTGCAGCATGCACTTCCGCTGCCGGAGCGTGTGCATCTCCTTGTAGTTGACCTTCCCGCGCCGATCGCACTTCTGCCGGGCCCACAGCACGCCCAGGTCCCAGTCGCTCGCCACGGGGTCGGCGTAGGACAGCCGACGCCCGCTCAGCGCCCACACGTCATGGATGACAGCAAGGTTGAGCGCAACGGTCTCGACCTCGTAGGCGACGACGTACGGCACCCGTACGGCGGTCGTGGTCATGCCGCATCGCCCTCGTCTATGGACCACATGATCAGGTTGAGCAGCCCGGCGGTCGCGATGGCGAGCGGCGGATACATGCGCGGCCAGTCGGTCCGACGAGCCTGCCAGATGCGGTCAGTGCGCCACACCTCCCAGCCGGGACGGGCGCGCATGAGCACGTCGCACATCCACTGGGCATGGGTCGGGTCGTCGTAGAAGGCGACCGCCTCCTCGGGGCTCACGTCGGCTCCCCTGTCCGGAACGGCAACTTCCGCGGGGACGTGACCCATGGCAGGGGTACCGGCTTGGGCTTGGTGGAGGGCCGCTCTCCTATATCCACGTCATCGTCATGCCGCATGCCCGGCATTTCTTGGTCCCTGCCCTCGGATTGACATCGAACGGGCCCACGCAGCCGTCCTCGCACGGATTCGGCGGCGGATCCTTCGGAGGCTCCTTCGGCTCTTTCGTGTTCACGGTTCTCCTCCTGGAGGTGACCATTTCCGAGTAAGTCGCCGCGCTTCAGGTGGTCGAGGGCCGGGGTCCCGTGCGGTGGATACGGGCCCCGGCCAGTCCCTGCCGGTCCGGAACGGGCAGGGACACATCCGGCAACGAGCCATGGGGACCAGGCGGTGTGCCGGAAGCCTTGATGGTGGCCCCGCGCCGTCCCTCCGGCCGCCGCCATCTGGGCTGCGGGCCAATGAGTCGCGGGGCCACCCACCCGGCGCACCGTGACAGGGGCGACGCGGCAGGCCGGGGAGTTCTTGAGCTCGATCGTCATCAGAGTGCCGCCCCGGATGTGTGCAAAGAGTGAAGGATGCGCACCTTCAGGGCCTCGATGTACTGCAGGCGCCTGAGACTCGGGGCGGTGATCACCTGGCCGCTGTCGTGGACGGCGATCCAGGTCCCGTCATCACGCTGGCGGATGTCATGGAACTCGGCGATCTCAACAGGACCAGAGACGCGTCGGGGACGCGGGGCCAGGTGATCGGCCTGCCGACGCCGAGTCACGTCGCCGTCGGCAGACCTGCTCGTGGCGTCAACACCCGCTGCGTGGGGCGTTCGCGTGGGGGATACGGACCCGTGACTGTCCATGTCCAGGACGGTAAGCGACAGCTCCGAGCAAACCCAAGGAGTTTGCTCGGGTTTGCTTCAAACAAGTTCGGCAAGGGCTTGGGTGATGAGCTGACGAGCGGGTTCGCCGTACACCGCCGACCGCTGGAGCAGGGCGAACGCTCTGCCGTACAGGGCGATCTCGCGGGGTTCGGTTACCGTCAGCTCTGCCGAATAGGTCTCCAGCATGACCATGCGTTCGTCGAACATGAGAAACATCGGCCCTGGCCAGATCTCATACGGGACGTTGCGAGGGATGATGCCGAGACTCAGACGTGGCAGCGAAATGGCGGCCAGGAGCCGGTCCAGCTGGCCGCGCATCACGCTCGGCCCGCCGACGTTGGTGTAGAGCGCCTGCTCGCCAAGGATGACGTTGAAGCGGCGGTCACCGCGGTAGAGGTATTGCTGCCGCTCCATCCTGGCCGCAACGCCTTCGTCGACGTCGTCTGGGACGTCGTCCAGGAAGCCGACGAGCTGGCGCAGGATGGTCTCTGCGTATTCTGCAGTCTGCAGGGTGCCCCAGATCATGTTCGGGTTGTAGACGCGGATGGTGTGCGTCTTCTCGTACAGGTCCAGGGATCGCTGCTGGCGCTGGCGCGTCCCGGTGCGCAGCGCGCGTCGCCACTCCATCCACAGGCTTTCGATGTTGCGCACCGCGGCCACGAGATCCGGCACTGCCTCCTCGCCGTGGCAGTGCCGGCACCACAACCGGATGTCGCCCTCGGTGGCCGTTTGCTTGCCGTGCTCGATCTTGCTGATCTTCGACAGCTGCCAGCCTGTCAGGGCGGCGAGTGCTCGCCCAGTTAGGCCTGCGTCTCGGCGCAGCTCCCTAAGCCGTCCACCCAGAGCTTCTCGCGCACGTTGCGCCTCGATCGACACCGCGGCTCAAGCTGGCTTGTACTCGGCATGGGGAATGGCCAGGGGCCAGAGATGATCGCGAACCGCCGCGCATTGCGCGACGACCGCCGGGTCGGTGACGAGTTCGGAGCCAAGCACGCGGCCATCATGGTCGAACCGGCCAACGGCCAGCAACTGATCGTCGAACAGCCACCAGTCACTTCCATCGAGCGGGAACTCCACAGCAGGCAGCTGGTGACGGGGAAGCCAGCGGATTTCCTCGCCGGCCTCGACCATGGGCGGTGTGACGGCGTGCTCCCACCGGATGTAGTCGCTGACCGGCTCCGTCACGATCCGCAGCCTCCGCATCGACCTGCCGGCCGATGCGGAGGTGCGAACCCTGGCCAGCCATGGCTCCATCCATGCGCAGTCGTCCCGCTCGCCGCGCTTCCACCGAGCGAAGGGGGCGTTCTCTCGCGGCACGCCGTACTCGTCGCGCAGTTCGAGATGGAAGGCATCGCGCTCGAGCGTGTCGAACAGCTCGTCGCGCTGGTCAGGCGTGATGAGGTCCATCGGCCTCCTCCTGCAGTAGCGCGGCGATGGCAGCCCTGGGGACCTCGACGCAGCTCTCGTGCGATGGGATCTGCATGCGGGCAAGCGTGTCAGGATCGGTGACGCGCGCGCCCTGGATGAGGCACGTCTCGTGGTCGCTGACGTGGACGATCGGAGGGGTCCAACTCATCACCACGCTGGACAGGCCGTCCTTGGCGAGATGCTCGAAGAGGTTGAAGGGGATCTCCACGACGCTCTCGTCATCGGACAGCGTGAGCTTGGCGAGAACCTCTGGATCCGTGACTATCCAGCCCTGGATGATGAAGGTATCGGCGTCCGTGGCGTAAAGGGTTGGCGAGTCGCCGCCCGCAGAGGTGGAGTCCTTTCCGAGGAACCGGAGAGTCATGGGTCGAGCTCCCGTCAAGTTGCCGGAGTTTGCTAGCAACTGCGATCGTGCGTGGGGAGCTGGCTTTCGTCAAGAGGGCGGCTGACCGCACGGCCAGCCAAGGACGCCTGGGAGCGCCTGGACTGCCTGGCCGTGCGGCGTATAGGTCCCTCGCCTTTTCGGGGCAGCCATGACCGTAACTCGCAACGGTGTGGTCCGCCCGGTGGGTCGGGTGGAGGATCTTCCACCAGGGTAGTAGATCTTTCTACTCAGATGCTGATCCTTTCTACGCGGTCCGGCCCCAGGCGTCTATCGTCGAGGCTGGACGCCTGGGCAGTGAAGCGCCCACCTCAGTGCGCGTGGGGTGGGCGTTTCCTGGCCTCAGCTCGCCCGGCGCTCCTGGACGCCGGCCGCGGCCAGGCGCTCGCGGCGCCGCTCCCGCAGCGAGACCACCCCGAGCTTGACGCGCTGCGCCTCCAGCAGCGCGCGACCCTTCTGGATCAGCTCGTGGACGGACTGCTTCCGGATGCCGAGGATGCCCACGATCTCGCCGAGCGTGTATTCGCCGCCCTCCTTCGCGGCCCGGGCCGCCCGGGCGAGCGCGCGGAGCTTGGTGCGGCGCAGGTCCTCCATGAGCTCATCGATGAGCACGAGGTTGGCCGGGTCGCCCGCGGCGTGGTCCTCCAGACGGCGGAAGAACCGGCTGAGGTTGGCGGCGAGCTCGGCGGGCTCGGTCACGTGGTCACGGCGGCCCATCAGAGCTCGCCGCCCAGTCTCTGCTCCGGGTATCGGCCGGATGGCAGGTCGAGCGCCTCAGCCGCGTCGGCGGCGGCCTGGCGCTCGGCGGCGTCGAGATACTCGCGCTCGGAGCGGTCGGCGTTGTCGTGGTCCGGGCCGTTCTTGACCCGGCGGTGCGCGCGGAGCCGGGCGCCCCCCTCGATGTGGGCGAGTCTGACGCGCGCTTCCTTGATCGGCTTTTCGAGCTGGGCGAGGATCGCGCGGCACTCGGCGATCAGCTGGGGCATCTGGCCGCGTTCGATGTACGGGGTCCACTCGGTGCCCGCCATTCGGTGGTGGTGGATGTCCTGCACTTCGGCCATCACCGGGTAGACGGCCTCGACGACAGCGTCAAAGTCCCACTCGCCGAAGTCGGCGCGGGTCAGCTCTGTGGGGCGCTTCTCGCGTGCGTTGCTGGTCGGACTGGTGGCGGACATGGGTGCCGAGCTCTTCGCGGGTTCAGGGTCAGGTTCAACCTGACCCTGGATCGCCTTGCGGGGTTTGGGTGCCATCGGGGGGCCTCCTGCAGGTCACTGTATTGGTGTCATTTAGGCATTGAGTGACCTGCTGGCCGCCCTGAACACCGGCCACGAGGGCGGCTGCGGCACCCTGCACGCCAACGCGGCCGCCGACGTACCACCCCGGCTGGAGGCACTGGGCTGCGCGGCAGGCTTGACCAGGGAGGCCGTGCACAGCCAACTCGCCGCAGCCCTCGACGTGGTCATCCACCTGACCCGCAACCACTCCGACGGCCGCCGCCGCGTAGCGGAGATCTGTCTCCTGTCGAGAACTTCGACCGGCTTCGTCGAATCCGTGCCCGCCCTGACCTTCGACGCGCACGGCCGACCCCAAACCGGCCCGGGATACAACACCCTGGCGCGGAGAACGCCTCCATAGCCCCACCCGGCGCCCCAGGCGACCGATTTCGCCAACGAACACCTGTCGGCCGTACATGCGCCCATTCCGTCTGCCCGCATCACGGCCTGCGAGCAGACACCGCGATCAACCCCGACAGCCCCATTAATCCCGCCTAGCCCCCGCCAGCCCGAACCCCGCTCATCCGCTTACCACTCACCCATCCACTCCACGTCGACCCACCCACGTCGACCCACCTCACGTCGACCCACCCACGTCGACCCACCTCACGTCGACCCACCCCACCCGCTCACCCACCCGGTTGTGCCTCCTCCGGTGAGCTTCATCCGAGCAGACCCGCGACGAGCGAACGGAGGCTCAAACCCGTGATCGCAGCCTTGGTGGCCGCATTGTCCACAGCAACCGCCGTATGGCTGTGGACCGGCCCGAACACCGCCACAGCCCGCCTCGACAGGCTGACCTCAGTCCGCGAGCAATTCCAGCAGCGATCCATAAAGCACCTGATCACCCGCCCCGGCCCAGCCCGTCGCGCCGACGCCTGGCGTCAGGCATCGATCGAACTCTGCCAAGCCCTCTCAGCCGAACTGACCGCAGGCCGTACTCCAGGCGAAGCCCTATCCAGGGCGATCACCGCGGTCGACTTCCCCGACCCGGAAGCCCTACGCCCGGTGGTGGCGGCGGCAAGGGACGGCGGCGACGTGTCCATAGCCCTTCTGTCCGTGGCCCCACAGCAGGGCGGCGAGGGACTACGCCGCCTGGCCGCCTGCTGGAACGTCAGCGTGACCGTAGGCGCGGGACTGGCGGCCCTCGTCGAGCGCGCCGGCAGCACGTTACGTTCAGCCCAAGCCCACCGCCGGGACGTCACGGCACAACTGGCAGGCCCACGCACCACCGCGAGAATGCTGGCCGCACTCCCTGCCCTGGGCCTCCTCATGGGAAGCGCGCTGGGCATGCGCCCGCTCGCCTTCCTCTTCGGAAGCCTCCCCGGCCTCGCCTGCCTCACGGCCGGAATCGCCCTTGACGCCTGCGGCCTGTGGTGGACCCACCAGATGGCAACCCGCGCCGAAAACTCATAGCGCCGCCCGCTCCACCGCCGCCCGCCCGGATCTCCGTCGGACGATCACGCCGCTCCGTCGGACGATCACGCCGCTACCTCGGACAATCACAACGCTACCTCGGGTGATGACGCGGCTCCCTCAGATGATCGCGCGGCGCCATCAACCGGAACGGACCCCAGACGATGTTCGAGCTGCTCTCCGCAGTCTGTGCCTGCGTGGCGACCTGGCTGTGGATCCCCCCGACAACTCCGGCCGAACGCCTGACCCGCCTGCTACCACCAGAAGCCGCCACCCAACCCGGGCCGAGGGCAGGCCTACCCCTGCACCCGCCCGGACGACACCCGCACCCACCCGGAAAACACCGACTCCCGAACTCAGGCTCCACAGACCCGGATGCCGACACATTCGCCCCACCGACCTGGCTCGATCACCCCGCGACCTCACCCCGCCGCATCAACCGCCGCACGCTGATCGGAGCACTCGGGGCCGCCCTCATCACCGCCCTACTCATCGGCGGAGGAGCCGGACTGATAGCCGCCCTACTCCTCACCCCCATCGTCGGCGTGACCCTGCACAGACAAGTCGACCCGGAAACCCGCCGAGACAGCAAACAGATCACCACCGACCTGCCGTTCGCCGCCGACCTCATGGCAGCTTGCCTCCTCGCCGGGCAGCCGGTCAGCGCAGCCACCGAGATAGCGGCTGGCGCGCTGGGCGGTCCGCTCGGCCAACGCCTGTCGTGGGTGAGCCGGCAACTCCGACTGGGCGCCGACCCCGACCCCACCTGGGCCTTCCTCGCCCAAGAACCCGCCACAGCACAACTGTCACGAGCGATGAGCAGAGCGGCTCAGACCGGCGCCCCGGTGGCCGACGTCCTGACGCGCCTGGCTGACGACGCCCGCCAATCCACTCGCGCCACGTCCGTGGCCGCAGCCAGAAGTGTCGGCGTGAAGGCGGTAGCACCCCTCGGTCTCTGCTTCCTTCCGGCCTTCGTCCTCCTCGGCATCATCCCTGTCGTCGCAGGCCTCGCCACCGCCATCACTGTTCCCTAACACCCAGTGACCCGTCGCCGAATGTGGGACGGGTAATCGATCTTGGATACGAGCAAGGCACTTGCGTCAGGTGTCAATGGGAGAAGTTCTGCCGGGTCCTGCGGACGGAGCCAGCCGGCACCCTGGGCGAGCAGCGACGCCGCGGCCACTTACTTGACGGCCGGTTAGCAAGCTAGCTTACCGTACGACAGGTAAGTGATTGGGGAAGGATCATCGCCATGCCCGAAAAGCAGACCCACACCTTGGATGTGCCCGGTGCCCGCCTCCACTACCAGGTGCGCGGGCAGGGGCCCGCGCTCTTGCTGATCCCTGGAAGCAACGGCGACGCCGACCTGTTCGACGCCGTCGCGGACCTGCTCGCCCCTTGTTACACCGTCATCAGTTACGACCGGCGCGGGTTCTCCAGGAGCACCTTAAACGGATCATTCGACAACAGCGCATGGGACGAGACCCACGTCAACGACGCGCGTTGCCTCCTACAGGCAGTCGCAGAGGGACCGGCATATGTCTTCGGCAGCAGTGCGGGCGCGGTCGTCGGACTCGTACTGATCAGCGAGAGCCCCGGCCTGGTCACCAGGTTGATCGCCCACGAGCCACCTCTGGCGGAGGTGCTGGCCGATGCCGCCAGGTGGCGGGCGTTCTTCCAGGAGGTGTACGACGCGTACCGGCGTGACGGGGCGGGACCGGCGATGCAGATGTTCATGACCGGCATCGGCCTGAACGCGCTCCAGCGACCAGCGGCCATCGACCCCGAACTGATCCGCCGCTTGTCGGTCAATATCGACTTCTTCCTTGATCACGAAGTACGGCAGGCACCTGGCTACCGTCCCGACCTGGCGACCCTGGACGCCCAGCAGGAGCGCATCGTGCTGGGCGGCGGCCGGGACTCCCGCCAGCACTTCCCCTACCGTCCCAGCCTCGCCCTGGCCGACCGCTGGGGGAAACCCGTGACCGATTTCCCGGGCGACCACACCGCCTACTGGTCCCAGCCCGACGAGTTCGCCGCCATCCTCATCAACGTCCTGACCAGCCCGACGACCTAGCGGCCACCGAATCTGGAAGGGCTAATTGATCTCAGGCGCGGAACTCATCGGGCTGGCCGCTTCTTCGATGGAGGGAGGTGCTCGCGTGGATCTTGCCCGTCTGGAGCGTGGGCTGAACAGCCGCCACTACCCCGACGCCGCGGCGTTCGGGACCCGCATCGCCGCGCTGATCACGGTCATCTGCCTGGCTCTGCCCCCCCTCTGCCTGGTCGAACGCCAGGTTCGCCAAGTACTGACCGTACGAGGCGTCACCAAGGCCCGACGGCTTGTATGCCGGTCAAACTGCTATCCCCACTGGTCGGCTCATTCCGGACGAGCCAGCCGGCATCCGTCAGTTCCCGGGGGGTCGGCCAGTCGCCACCGACCATCCCGCGTCCACTGGCCTCCAACTCCAGCTCCACCTCCTGGACCTCCTCGACATCGACCCACGAGACCTCCGCTGAAGATCACTCCCATGCGAAAACGGGGCTAGCCGTCGACGATCACACCTCCGAGCGCAGTGCGGCCGGCCGGGGTGGCGACGAGCTCGACCGTGGTGGTGTCGCGCAAGTGCGCCCCGAGGACGTCGGCGACGGCATCGGTGACGGTTCGTACAAGCTTGGCAATGAGCTCGTCGCTGTCGGGACGGTTGAACGCCGCCTCGCGGATACCGAACATGATTGCGGGTGGCGCCTCGTCGACCGGCTTGCCCCGCAGGCCCAATCGTCCGGCGGGTACGCCGTCGAGGTGGATGACCGCGACGTCGCGCGCCCACTCGCCGTATACGTCGACCACCGCGTCGGTCAGCGCGGCAATGAGGGCCGTTTCGTTGCCCTGCAGCTGTGACTCCAGAACCCGGACCGTCAGATGTGGCACGATGAACCTCCTGTTTGTTCTTAAATTAGCTTTAATGTCAAAGGTAATTGGTGAAGCACCAGATGGTCAACAACGCGGACGGCATGACGACTGACCAGGCGGTGCGGTCCATGCTGCTGCTGATGCCCAGGATGGTCGGGCGAGCCAAGCGGCTGCCCGTCCCAGAGGCGTTGCGGACGCTCGATCTCGCGCCCCGCCACCTGTCACTGCTGGCTTATCTGCAGTACGACGGTTCTCTCACGGTTAGCCAACTGGCGGAGCGACTGGAGATCGCTCCGACGACTGTCAGCCTCATGGTGGGTGACCTGTCTCGCCGCGGTGTCCTGACGCGGGAAGAGGATGATGCCGACCGGCGACGGCGGGTCGTCGCAATCGCACCGCAGTACGTCGAGCCGATCGGCGAGTGGCTGTCGGGCAGCGCACTGGCGTGGACCGAGGTCTTGTCCGACCTCACGCCGTCCGAACGCGCCACGATCGTGCGGACGATGCGTGCCTACGAGACCGCCTTGGGCAAACGGATGCACGGTTGAGCTGAAGATCACGCATGCGCGAAAAACGGGGCGAGTGCCTCGTCGGCCGTTCAACCCCGAATTCCTCGATGGCCAGCCGAGCTGGCGTAAGAACAGGACGGTCTTTGCTGACCGGCCCGGTTGGCTCCTCCGAGCCTCGCCTGCGCGGCCCCGATCGCCAGCGGTGGCCCCGGCGCCTGCGCGGTGCCCGATTGCCAGCGGCGGCCCCGACGCCTACGCGGTGCCCGATTGCCAGCGGGGACCTCGACGCCTGCGCGGTGCCCGATTGCCAGCGGGGACCTCGACGCTTACTGACGCCACCGCATCGCGTTGGAGCACCCCTGTGCCTACCGCTAACGCGTCGGATACGCCTCTCACGGCCTGACCTGCCTTGCCGTGCTCCTCCAGAAGGCCCGCACCCAGAAGGCCCGCACCCGGCTCGTAAGGCGCTCTGTACGCCTCTGAGGTCGCTGGGGGTCCCAATGGCCGGTTTGGGTACGCGACCGCCTGCGCGCTCATTCAGACGGGCATGGACATGCGCGGGTAGGGCTGCCGAGCACCTACGCGTACCGGATCGACATCAGGAAGCACGCGGAGAGACCAACTGTCGCAAGACGGGCAGTGCGCCCATAAACATCCAGGTCAGCCCACTGCCTATGGGGGCAGTCCGACGTTTTCCACAGAACGTCGTTCGGCTCATCCGCCGCACGCAGCCTTGAGCCACTGTTGGACCCACGCCGGACGACACCCGGCTCCGATCACCTGGAGGCACCATGCACCATGCGGCAACCACCCCGAACGCCGCCGCCATACCGCCACAAGACCCCCCGACCGCCAAGGCGGCCAGCCCAGCCGTTCGCCACCACGGCTGGCTCGCCGACAGGTGGGCCCGTTGTTCGGGACCACACCGCGAGCGCGGCATGTCCACAGCCGAATATGCCGTAGGCACGATCGCCGCGTGCGCCTTCGCGGCGCTGCTGTTCAAGGTGGTCAGCAGCCCCGAGGTGCATGAGATGCTCTCGAAACTCATCGACAAGGCGCTCAACACAGCCGGATGACCCCGCCCCGAACTGCGACCTCCAAGCGCGTGAAGCGGCCGACATCACGTATGAGACGGTCGGCCTCGCACGTGAAGCGATCTGTAGTGCGTCGTAAACGGCGGACATCACGTCCGAGGCGGTCGGTGTCGCTCGTGAAGCGATGTGTATGGCGTCGTAAGCGGCCAACATCGCTGATGAAGTGGCGGTCGACGTCGCGCGGCTCCGTGACCGCCGAGACCGCTATGGTCCTGCCCGCGCTCATGGTCGTCTTGGCCGCCGCATTGTGGGCGATCCAAGCAGTTGGGGTCCAACTGGAATGCGTCGACGCGGCCCGCGCGGCAGCCCGGGCCGCAGCCAGAGGCGAGCCACTGGACGAAGTACGCGAACTCGTACGATCCGCCACCCGCCCCAACGCACAGGTGGACATCAGCCGCAGCCCGGAGAGCACAAGAGTAGAGATCTCGGTGGAGGTAGGACCAGCATGGGGAGCGTCCCTGCCCGCAGTACAAGTGGCCGCCTCCGCGACAGCCGACACGGAGTCATGACGCGCGGGCGCAGCTCGGCGAAGAAGTATCGAGCGGCAACATTCGTCAAGCGAGCAGACCGGGGCTCCGCGACATTATGGGGCGTTGCGCTCATGGGCCTGCTCATGGCAGTCGCAACGGCCCTCGCCACTGTGGGCTCCGTACGCGTCGCCCGCCATCACGTACACGACGCAGCCGACCTGAGCGCACTTGCGGCGGCGAGGCTGGCAATCTTCGATCCCCAGGCAGCCTGCGACAGAGCGAAGACCGTAGCCGCGAAAAACGGCGCCCACCTCCTCCAATGCACGCTCACAGGAGAAATCGCGGAGGTCCGAACCTCATTGACCATCACCCTGCCCGCCTTAGGAACCCGAACCCTCACCGGCAGGGCCCGCGCCGGCCCAAGCGGGTACCCGGTCGTGGCGGAGTGCGCCTCCGGTGCGTACGTGGGAAGACCTTGTCCGGCCGTCCCTCCTGGCCGGACAGACCTCGCACCACTGAGTAAGGTTAGATCCTCGTACCACTGAGTAATAGGAAGAGCGGCACACGGCGACGGCGCGCCAACTCGGCCAAGTCGCCGTCGAACCGCTCTTCCTGAGGGGCGCACTCACGCAGAGCCGACAGTGCAAACCCGGCGTTCATCAGCGCAGCTACATAGTCCTCAACAGTCCGGTGAAACCAGATGACACTGTCGCCCAACCAGTTTCGCAGCCGGGGGGCCTTGAGGAAGTAGTCATCGACGATCCAGTTCGTGCGCGGCTTCCCCGTCCCGGCGTCGTATGAGCTGAGAACGGGATGAACTACCGAAAGAATGATCCGCCCACCAGGCGAAAGGCATGCCTGGCAAGCCGTCAGTACCGCTTCCAGATCCTCGACGTAGTGCAGGGCCAGACGAGAAATGATCAGATCAAACGAAGAGGGCGGAGCGGAAAAGTCCTCCATGTCCGCTCGCTCAGCCCGCCCACAGGTGCCCCGCAGAGTCGCATTGGCCGCCTCCACCATGGCTGCCGAGCCATCCAGACCCAGGTAGCTACGACAGCCGGCGTCCAGCAGAGTCTGTCCGATGGCCGCATCCCCGCAGCCGAGATCCAAAACCCGCAGACCGGTGACCGTGCCAAGGACATCCAGTAGTGCTGGTTCCTCCATGACGTGGTTTGGGCTCATTGCCCCACTGTGACGATGGTCCCGATACCTCTGGAAGATCTTGGGCGAGTCGTAGAAGGAACCACCACGCTGGGATGCAGCAGTCACGATGCGGAGTCTAGATCAATCGGTCGGCCTGACGACACGCTGGTAAGGCGGCACCGAGAGCGGCGCTTGGGACAGTACGGAGAGCGGCGCTGTGGTGGGCGGAGGCGTGGATGCGTTTCCGCCCTGGACCCTGGACCCTGGCCCCGATCCCGGTCCTGGGTCTTGATCCAGGCCCCGGTTCTGGTTCCTAGACCTGCGCCGTGAGTCTGCGGGCTGTGGGCCTCGGTTTAAGGTGGCCCATGATTCTGGGCATGGAGTGGATCTCCGCTCCATGCTGAGCGCGTCCCCTGCTGGCGGCGTAGAGCCGGGAAGAGACCGGTTTTTAGCGCAAAGTTCGTAAAAGCAGGAGCGTTTTTCACTTACACGAACAATGTGACTTGTGGGGCTGTCGGGGCTAGGTCGCAATCGAATTACGGTTTCTTGGACAGAGTGTCCAAGAGTTGGATGGCTCACATAAGCTTCCGCTTACTCGAGAGTCCATGCCGTCTGGGGTCGGAGTCTGGGATGGCCCGGATCTGAGCCGCTAGGGTGCGGGTTCAGGGCGGTCGATGATCGACATCGGCCAAGCGGACTGCATTCCGGTCGTCGCGTGAGCGCCCCATGGTGGTCAGGCGGCGCGAGGTATGAACTGTCGTCGGCACTCGCCACGCGAGCCGGTGGTTGCCTTTAGAACTGATGTTGGATTTCTCTGGCTTGATCGGTTGCGACGGTTGGTAATCGTGAGGTAATTTTCTGTCACGGCCGGGTGCCTGACTGGCGCTCGGTCCCCGCCCCCGTTGGTGTCCACATCAACGGGACAGCGTCCGGCGGGGCGGTGGCCCAAGGGGCGCACTTCCTCCAGAGGTGCGCAGTCAGGCCCTGACAACGCGGTTCTCAACCACGGTCCGCCCGGCTTGCCGGACGGACGCGGCTTCGGCTTCCACCGGATCACTACCCGGCCCCGGTCGGGTGCGACGAGGCTACGCCGATGTCCGTTTTACTCAGGTAAACACAGGGAACCGAAGACGCTCTCTATGGAGGGAAGCGCCGTGACGGTTGGCAGGGCGATAGTCGCGACGGCGGTCGTGGCGGGAACCATCGTGCTCGGTGGGTCCGCTCAGGCGGCCGTGGTGGCGCGGCAAGGCGCGGGCTCCGGGGAGATCACGTCTCCGTCCGACGGTCAGGTGGTCACGAGTGGATCCGTGCCAATCTCAGCGCATACCGGGTTAATGCAGCTCAACATGGGCGTGTACGTGGAGGGCCCCTCGACCACCAGGCAGAAGGTCGCCGGTGGGGGTGCCAACCAGACGATTTCCGGGACGTTCGATGCGGGCAGCGCACCCAACGGGACCTTCAATGTGGTCCTCAAGGGTGAGATCACCGGCAGCACCTACGCGACGAGCACCTTCAAGCTGAGGCGGCCCGCCGCCGCGCCGGACAACGTCGCCGCGGCCCTGCAGGGGACCGAGAAGATCGTGGTGACCTGGAGCAAGGGCTCGGAGCCGGACCTCCAGTCGTACGAGGTGGCAACCAGCCAGTCCGGCATCGTGGGCAGGCTGCCCGCCGACAGCGCCTGCTCCGGATCATCGTGCAAGGCCGTGCTCGCCGTACCGACCAAGGCGGCGGGGCAGCGGGTGGGCTTCACCGTGAAGGCGTTCAGGGGGGACGGCGATGGCGGGTCGATCGAGTCCGGCAATTCTGGCGCCGCGTACGTGACCATCCCCGCACCGCCGACTGCCCAACCGAAGAAGACCGCCACGAAACAGGCGACCCCGGGCACCAAGAAGGGCGTTGAGACGCTGCCCACGCTGCCCGCCAAGAAGCACGCGCAGTCCACGGTCGCGCCCACGCACAAGGCGACCACGACGAAGAAGACCGACAAGCTCCCCGCCATGCCGGACACCGACCCCAAGGGCAATCTCCCGATTCCGACCGCCGACACCACCGGGGATTCGGGCAAGACCGACGGCCTCGCTCCGAACGGCACCACAGGCGACGCCGACTCCGCTGCCATCGATTCCAAGGTGAAGGCCCAGTCGTCGGAGTCGGCCGCCGGCGGCATCGGCCAGTACGGCCTGTACGTCGCAGGCGGGCTCGTCTTGCTGCTGCTGGCCGCACACGGAGGCGCGTGGGCGCGTCGCCGGTCTCTCGCCGCCGCTGGTGCCGGGGGTTCGGTGCCGCACTCGGCTGCTGCTTCGCCAAGTCCCGGCATTTCCGCTCAGCACAGTACGGATAGCGTCCCGCCCACCACTTCGGTACCCCGGCGCCCTGCCGTGGTGCTGGCAGTCGCCAAGGTCCGACCGGCCAGTGAGCGTACGCAGTCCCCTGAACAGTCCCGCTCGCCGGAGCGGTCCGGCGCTCAGACGCCTGAGCGTTCGCGCGGGTCAGAGCGGCTTGGTGCCCAGGCTCCCGGGGCCTCGCGTACGCCACCAGGACGCTCCGGCGCGCAGACGCCCGCACGGTCCCGAATGCGGGCACTGGAATCCCAGATGCAGGCACTGGAACACCCTGGCTCGGCGGTGTTCGACCGACCCAGCTCGGGGGTGCCCGAACAGCGCGGTGTGGCATCGTCCGATCGCTTCAACCCGACAGCGTCTGACCTGCCGGCCACGCCGTCCGCGGCACGGCGTTACGCGGAGGGGCCGAGTGCCGGTCGGGGTTACGGGCCGGTGCCGGGGCAGGCTCGTGCGCAGGTACGCGCCGCCCTCCCGCTGCACCTCAGCGACGCCGACATGCGGGCTGTTGATCCGGATGATCGGGCGTCCGGCGGTCAGGATGGTCGGACGGATGCTGGGCAGGTCTCGTGGGCGTCCAGCGGCCAGGATGGCCAAGTGGATGCTGGGCAGGCTTCCAGGGCGTCCGGCGGTCAGGATGGCGGGGCGGGCGCTGGGCAGGTTTCGTGGGCGTCCGGGGATTGGGACGGCCGAGCGGATGCCGGTCGAAATGACCGGGTGTCTGTCGATCAGGACGGTTGGAGGGGAGCGGTTCAGGGCGACCGAGAGCCCTTCGACCAGCTCGGTCGGATGCGTCCTGAGCTGGACGGTCGAACGGTGCGTCAGGAGCCCGTACGGATCGCGCTGCCCAGCTCGGCCGTGATCGAGGTGCCCGAGTCGGCCGCCGCCGTCACGCCGCCCGCGGTACGGATCGAGGAGCGTTGGGACGACTACCTGCCCCCTGCGCCCAGGGCGATGGAGGACAGTGGCTTCTGGGAGCGTCCGCAGCCCGGAGCGGGTGACTTCTGGGCGGCTGACGACGACGAGAACGCCTTCGCGGGCCACCGCCATCGCGGCGGCGATAGCTAACTCACGACCAACCCACCAAGTCCTCCGAAGGAGTCGGCCGGTGGGAGCACCTGCCTCGGCTGGCGCTAGCCATTTGCCGGGTTCCTCCGCGTTGAGGGCGTGCCTGAGGCGATCGGCCTTGCCGAGATCATCGGTATGCCGTCGGACTTTGAGTCCCCGACCTGGGCACTGATGTGGTGGGTGAGGTCATCTGGCACAGTGAGCCAGCCGTTGTTGAGCCGAGGTCGAACGGGCTCTGTTGTGCGTCAAAGGGCTGCGGATCCTTGTGAATCCTAAGTCTGGTACTGGCCGGCGTACTCGGCGGTGGGAACCGTGGGTGTGATGACGTCGATGAGCACTCCGTTGGGGTCGGCCACGATGAAGTGCCGCTGTCCGAAATCCTCGCTGCGCGGTTCGAGCACGGCCGGCAGACCTCCCCGTACCACGAGCCGTTCCCACTCCCCGTCCACGTCCTCGACCTCGAAGTTGAGCAGCAGCCCCTGAACGTGCGCGCGGTGGCCCTCGGGCAGCGTGGGATGGCGGTGGTCGAGAAGGGCCAGCTCGTACGGCGGGGTCCCGGGCCGGCGCAGACTCACGTACCAGTCCGCCTCGAACGTCGCCTCGAACCCGAACCACCCGACATAGAAGTCCCGGGACTCCCGCAGCAGGGAGGTGCAGAGGACCGGATAGAAGCTGGTCAGCATCACGGAAAGCTCCTTCGCATACCGATGGTATGTCAAGCTACGCTATTGGCATACCATCGGTACGTCAACAGGGGTGACGCGATGCGCCAGGGCAGCAGGATCGAGCAGCGCGAGCAGACCAGGCGGATTCTGGTACGCGAGGGCAGGCTGTTGTTCGCGAGCCGGGGCTACGGGGCGGTGGGCCTGTCGCAGATCGTCGCCGCTGCCGGGGTGACCAAGGGTGCGCTGTATCACCACTTCGGGAGCAAGGCCGACCTGTTCCGTACGGTCCTGGAGCAGGTGCAGGGGGAGGTGGCCGAGACGGTGGCCGCGACCGCCGAGGTCCAGGACGACCCATGGGAGCAACTGGTGGCCGGGTGCCGGGCGTTCCTCACAGCCTGCACCGATCCGGACATCCAGCAGATCATGCTCATCGACGGCCCCGCGGTCCTGGGCTGGAGCGAGTGGCGCGCGCTGGACGAGGCCGCCTCCGCCCGCCATCTGGCCGAGGCGCTCTCCGGCCTCATCGAGGCAGGGATCATCGCACGACAGCCGGTCGCCCCGCTGACTCACCTGCTGTCGGGGGCGATGAACGAGGCCGCTCTGTGGCTGGCCGGCTCCGGAGATCCCGGCGACCTGGACGACGTGTGGGCCGCCTTGTCCAGGATCCTGCAGGGGCTGCGCCTCAAGTGAGCGCGCCTATCGTTGCGTTCTACGAGTGAGCCTGGCTAGTGCTAGCGCGCCAGGGACCCGAAGGAATGCGGTCAGTGGGTGGTCTCGCCTTGCCCAACCCGCCAACGACCTCGGAGGAATCGGCCAGCGGGTGCTCTCGCACCTACGGGCCACCCGGCGGGATACCCCCTTCGGGGGAGAGGGGGCGGACACCCGGCGAAACGTTCGTCGACGCCGGACTAGCTTGCGGCGGGAGCGGAGCGTAGCAAGGTGTCCAAAAGGTGGATGGCGCCGCGCTTGTCCAGGGGCTCGTTGCCGTTGCCGCATTTGGGGGACTGGATGCAGGATGGGCAGCCGCGTTCGCATTCGCAGGAGGCGATGGCCTCGCGGGTGGCCGTGAGCCAGTCGGTGGCACGGGCGTAGCCGCGTTCGGCGAATCCCGCGCCTCCCTCGTGGCCGTCGTACACGAACACCGTCAGCAGGCCCGTGTCCGCGTGGAGTTCCGTGGACACGCCGCCGATGTCCCAGCGGTCGCAGGTGGCGAAGAGGGGGAGCAGGCCGATGGCGGCGTGTTCGGCGGCGTGGGCGGCGCCGCCCAGGTCGAAGCCCTCCTCGGCCAGGGCGGCGACTTCTGAGGCGGGGAGCGTCCACCAGACCGCGCGGGTGCGGAGGGTACGCGGCGGGAGGTCCAGGGGCTCGTCGCCGAGCATCTCGCCGGACTGGAGGCGGCGTTTGAGGTACGAGACCACCTGCCTGGTCACCTCCACCTCACCGAAGTGGAGGCTGCCGGGGCCGAGGTCGTGCGAACGCAGGGAGGCGAGCACCGAGATCTCCGTCACGTCGCGCGCGAACGTCGTGTAGTCGGGCTCCGCACCGCCCACCAGGGCGACGCCGGCTTCGAGGTCGAGGAGCTCCACCAGGTACGTCTCACCCTGATGCAGGTAGACGGCGCCGGTGTGGACGGTGGTGTGGGCGGACGGCTCGTCCACGCTGCCGAGGAGGCGGCCGGTCGCGGACTCCACGACCTGGATGGGCGCCCCTCCGCCGCCCCTGATATCGGCCAGGTCGGTGGCACGTTCGCGCTTGGTCCAGAACCAGCCTGCGGGGCGCTTCCTGAGCAGGCCCTCGGTGACCAGGTCGTCGAGGACGTTCGGGGTGGTGGGGCCGAAGACGGGCAGGTCGGCGTCGGTCAGCGGGATCTCCGCGGCGGCGGCGCAGAGGTGGGGGCCGAGGACGTACGGGTTGTCCGGGTCGAGCACGATCGCCTCTACAGGCTGACCGAAAAGGGCCTGGGGGTGGTGTACGAGGTAGGTGTCGAGGGGGTCGTCCCTCGCGATGAGTACGGCGAGTGCCTCCTGGCCGTCGCGGCCGGCTCGGCCCGCCTGCTGCCAGAGGGAGGCGCGGGTGCCCGGCCAGCCGGCGATCAGGACGGCGTCCAGGCCGGAGACGTCCACGCCGAGCTCAAGGGCGTTGGTGGTGGCCAGGCCCATGATGGAGCCCGAGCGGAGGGCCTTCTCCAGGAGCCTGCGGTCTTCGGCGAGGTATCCGGCCCGGTAGGCGGCGATCCGGTCTGGAAGGGCAGCCCAGTCGGCGGACTCGGACTCGGACTCGGGCACGGGCACGGACGCTCCCCAGGACAGCGCGCCCTGCTCTGAGCCTGGTGGAGCGGTGCCCTGGTCTGAGGGCGGTGGGGTGGTGCTAGGGGTGGGGAGCGCGCCGGGGTTACCCCCTGCGGGGGCGGAGGCCGTGCTCGATGAGCCGTCAACCGGGGTCCCGGCCAGGGAGAAGGCGACGTCGGCGAGTTTGGCGCGGGCGGTCAGGGCGACTGTCTCGGCGCCGCGCCGGGAGCGGACGAAGGCGAGGGTGCGGACCTTCGCCAGGACGAGGTCCGTCAGGAGGTCCGCGGCCTCGGCGGTGGCCGTGCGGCGCACCGGAGCGCCTCTCTCGCCCCGTAGTTCGGTCAGGGGCGGCTCCCAGAGCGCGATGGTCGTCGCACCCTTGGGAGACCCGTCCGACGTCACCTCGGCCATCTCAAGCCCCGTCAGCCGCATCGCGAACGCCCCCGGCTCGCTGGCCGTCGCTGAGGCCAGCAGGAAGACGGGCTGCGAGCCGTAGCGGGCGCAGACGCGGCGCAGGCGGCGCAGGATCTGGGCCACGTGCGAGCCGAACACTCCGCGGTAGCCATGGCACTCGTCCACCACGACCATCCGCAGCCGCCGGAAGAACGACGACCACTGGGCGTGCCGGGGCAGGATGCTGCGGTGCAGCATGTCGGGATTTGTTAGTACGTAGTTGGCGTGCTGCCTGATCCAGGTACGTTCCTCGAACGGCGTGTCGCCGTCGAAGCAGGCCGCGCGGAGCTGGGTGACGCGGAGCTCGCGGAGGCCGCGGAGCTGGTCGGCGGCCAGGGCCTTGGTAGGCGTGAGGTAAAGGACCGTGCCGCCGTCGAGGCAGGAGGCGACGGCCGGAGTGAGGTACGCGAGCGACTTCCCGGACGCTGTTCCAGTGGAAATGATCACATTTCGGCCACGATGGGCCAGGTCAGCGGCTTCGTACTGGTGTGGCCACAATCCCGGGATTCCGCGGTTCGCCAAGCGCGTAACCAGGAGTTCCGGCGCCCATTTCGGCCAACCCACTTGACCCGCCTGACGTGCTGGAACATGCTCCACATGAGTGACGCGCTCATGACGTGCGGGAACACCGAGCAGGTGACCGAGGAGTGGACCTGGCCGGTGTGGGGAGGAAGCGGAGGAAGTCACTGTTTCCAGTCTGCATCCGTGGGCAAAGTCGCCGGGAATCGTGATTTCGTATAGACACAAGCCAGACGCGTGGTTGAATGCCGCGCGTCAGGGTCAGACGGTCTGGAGCCCCGTTCCAGACTGCCAGGCCCGCAAGGGTACTTTCGCAGGCGAGGCGCTGGAGGATCTGTGGATCTGAAGTTGGATCACCACAACGAGGACCGACTCACCATCGTCGAGGTTGAGGGTGAGATCGATGTCTACACGGCGCCGAGATTGCGTGAGCTCCTCATCGACCTGGTGAACAAGGGCAACTTCCACCTTCTCGTGAACATGGAGAAGGTCGACTTCCTCGACTCGACGGGCCTCGGTGTCCTGGTCGGGGGGCTCAAGCGGGTTCGGGCGCACGACGGTTCGCTCGAGCTGGTGTGCACGCAGGAGCGCATCCTCAAGATCTTCCGGATCACCGGACTGACCAAGGTCTTCGGGATCTACGCTTCGGTCGACGAGGCCAAGGAAGCTCACGGCAAAGACAAGTAGTCATGGCTACCGTCGAGCTGACGTTCAGCGCCCTCCCCGCGCATGTGCGGACCGCCCGGTTGGTCGCGACGGCGATCGCCCGGCGCACCGGCGTGGAGGAGTCACTGCTGGACGAGGTCAGGCTCGCCGTCGGTGAGGCCTGCTCCCGGGCGGTTGAGGCGCATCGCGCGCACTGCCCGGGAGAGCCCATCCGCATCGAGCTGAAAGACGACTCGGGACGGTTCGAGGTCACGGTCAGCGATCAGGCCCCCAGCGACGAGATCAAGCAGGAGCAACCCCTCGATTTGGGCATGCTCTCTGACTCGTTCATGTCGGGGTTCGGCATCGCGGTGATCGCGGGGCTGGCCGACGATGTGGAGGTGTTCCCCAGTCCGAAGGGGATGCGCATCCGCATGAGCTGGCCCGCCGCCACCAATGGCCACGCGCCGATATAACGACAATCTTTTCCTTTTTACGGCACAGCACGGTGGGCCCCGCCCGCCGACCGTGGCTGAGCCCTGTCCAGGGGTACGCTCCTCTGGTGATACGGGGCTGGGCGCCGATACGAGGCACGGCACCCATGGCGTCCACAAGCCAACAGCCATAGAGCACCTGGCCACCCGATGGCCATAGGGCGCCGGCCGACAGCCGCAGGGCCGTCGCCGTCCCCTTGCGAGTGACCGGCCGGGTCGTGGGCAGCCACGGCCCGGCTTCGGCATGTCATACCGGCCGCTGGGCGCCGAAGGGCGATGCGCCCACTGCCCGTCGTCCCTCTGGGATGTCCCAAACTCATGTTTCGGGCGTGTCGTTTCGGGCACCCTGTCATGGCCGTAAACCCGGGGAAATATCGGTTGTCAGATGGCAAATCGCCTTGCTGGCTGGGGATTACTGGGGGATTACTGGACGCGTGGCCAAATAGCGACCGGCAGAGCCTTCATATCCGCGCAGCCCGTGCGTAGACTCCCGGCACCGGCCAAGGTGATCCGGCGAAACTGCGGACTCAACCGGAAGCGGCACCCACAACCCGGATGGTGCCGCACCAGCCCCGCCGATCTTTGCGCACCGCCCGGGCAGGACGACCGGTCTTGCCGAGGAGAACGATGTTTAGGCACATGCTGGCGGTGGAGCCAGCGTCCAATCTGGCCCTGAGCGGTAACAATCTCACCATCGTGATCGTGGTCGCCGCGGTCGCACTGATCGCCCTAGCCGTCGCCGGCGGCCTGGTGCGCGAGGTGCTGTCCGCCGACCCCGGCACGGAGCGCATGCAGGACATCGCCCGTGCCGTACAAGAGGGAGCCGCCGCCTATCTCGCGCGGCAGTTCCGCACGTTGGCGGTCTTCGTCGTCGTGATCCCTTTCCTCCTGCTCCTGCTACCGGGTGAGACCGATGTGCGCATCGGCCGCTCGATCTTCTTCGTGGTCGGGGCGGTATTCTCCGCGCTGACCGGCTTCATGGGCATGTGGCTGGCCGTACGCGGAAACGTACGCGTCGCGGCCGCCGCCCGTGAGGCGGGCGAGAAGCGCGCCATGCGCATCGCCTTCCGTACGGGCGGCGTGGCCGGCATGTTCACCGTGGGCCTCGGCCTGTTCGGTGCGGCCGTCGTCGTCTTCGTCTACCAAGGTGACGCGCCCGGTGTCCTGGAGGGCTTCGGCTTCGGGGCGGCGCTGCTGGCGATGTTCATGCGAGTCGGCGGCGGCATCTTCACCAAGGCCGCCGACGTGGGCGCCGACCTGGTCGGCAAGGTCGAACAGGGCATCCCGGAGGACGATCCGCGTAACGCGGCGACGATCGCCGACAACGTGGGCGACAACGTCGGCGACTGCGCGGGCATGGCCGCCGACCTGTTCGAGTCGTACGCGGTCATGCTGGTCGCCAGCCTCATCCTGGGCAAGGTGGCCTTCGGCGAGCAGGGACTGATCTTCCCGCTGATCGTGCCCATGATCGGCGTGCTCACCGCGATCATCGGCATCTTCGTCACCCGGATGCGCGACGGCGACCGCAGCGGTATGGCCGCCATCAACCGCAGCTTCTTCATCTCCGCCGGGATCTCCGCGGTGCTGGTCGCCGCGGCGGCGTTCTGGTACCTGCCCAGCACCTTCGGCGACCTGACCGGCTCGGCCGTGCAGTCCACCGCCAACCCGCGGCTCATCGCCATCGGCGCGGTGATCATCGGTCTGGTCCTGGCCGGCGCCATTCAGCTGCTGACCGGCTACTTCACCGAGACGACCAGGCGTCCGGTCCGCGAGATCGGCGAGAGCTCGGCCACCGGGCCGGCGACCGTCATCCTGGCGGGCATCAGCGTCGGCCTCGAGTCGGCCGTCTACTCGGCGCTGATCATCGCCGGCGCGGTCTACGGCGCGTTCCTGCTGGGCTTCGGGAACGTGACGATCGCGCTGTTCGCGGTGGCGCTGGCCGGCACCGGCCTGCTGACCACGGTCGGCGTCATCGTCTCGATGGACACCTTCGGCCCGGTCTCCGACAACGCGCAGGGCATCGCCGAGATGTCCGGCGACGTCGAGGGTGAGGGCGCACGCGTGCTCACCAGCCTCGACGCCGTCGGCAACACGACGAAGGCCATCACCAAGGGCATCGCGATCGCCACGGCGGTGCTCGCGGCGACCGCGCTGTTCGGCGCGTTCCGCACGGCCGTGGAGCTGGAGCTCGGCAAGGCGAGCCAGGCGGCCAAGGAGGCGCTCGGCGCGTTCTCCACTTTCAGCCTGAGCATCGACCAGCCCAACGTGCTCGTCGGCCTGGTCATCGGCGCGGCGGTCGTGTTCCTGTTCTCCGGGCTGGCGATCAGCGCGGTCGGGCGAGCCGCGATGCGCGTGGTCTTCGAGGTACGCGACCAGTTCCGCAACCACCCGGGCATCATGGACGGCACCGAGAAGCCCGAGTACGGCCGCGTCGTCGACATCTGCACCCGTGACTCGCTGCGCGAGCTGGCCACGCCCGGCCTGCTGGCGGTCATGACACCGATCGCGGTCGGGTTCGCCCTTGGGTACGCGCCGCTGGGCGCGTTCCTGGCCGGGGCCATCGCCTGCGGCACGCTCATGGCGGTCTTCCTGTCCAACTCGGGCGGTGCCTGGGACAACGCCAAGAAGCTGGTCGAGGACGGTCACCACGGCGGCAAGGGCTCCGAGGCCCACGAGGCCACGATCATCGGTGACACGGTCGGCGACCCCTTCAAGGACACGGCCGGACCGGCCATCAACCCGCTGATCAAGGTGATGAATCTGGTGGCGCTCCTGGTGGCGCCGGCGGTGGTCCTGTACGCGGGCAACCCGGCCCTGCGCATCGGGATCACGGTCGTGGCCGTGGGCGTGGTGGTCGGCGCCATCCTCGTCTCCAAGCGCCGCTCGGTCACCAACGAGTCGGCCAGCAACGACAACAACCGGGAGCACCAGCCGGTGGCTTCCTAGCGATCCCATCCGGACGCCCGCTCCTCCGAGGTCTGGGGGAGCGGGCGTTCCACGTTTCAAGAGAGCGAGGCCTCAAGAAACACCGCGGGTCAGGTGCGGCACCCGCCGCCCCCGGTGGGAAACTGGGCGGATGGAAGACAAGCGGCCCAGCGGCGGCAAGTCGCTGGCCTACATTCTGCTGGCGATGCTGGCCATCCTCGCGCTGATCGTCGCGCTGGGTGTGTGGGCGACGAGAGGAACATGAGCACGTGCGTACGTTGATCGTGCTCCGCCACGCCAAGGCCGCGCAGGTCCCCGGCCTGGAGGACAGCGAGCGTCCGCTGACGCACCGGGGCGAGCGTGACGCGAAGCGGGCCGGCGACGAGGTGCGGGCCCTCGGGCTGGCTCCCGACCTGGTGCTGTGCTCCCCGTCCCTGCGCACGAAGCAGACCGCCGAGCTGGCCTTCCCCGAGGTGGCGGTCAGCTACGAGCGTGACGTCTACCAGGCATATCCCGAGGAGTTGCTGGCGCTGGTCAAGCTGACCGATCCGGAGCTGGCGACGGTCGTGCTGTGCGGCCACAACCCGGGTGTGCACGAGCTGGCGATCTCGCTGGCCGGGGGCGACTACGGGTTCCGCCCGTGCTCGTTCGCGGTCATCCGTACGGAAGCGAACTGGGTGGACCTGTGGCCGGGCGAGGCCCAGCTGATCACCCGCTGGGACCCCAAGGAGGGAGAAGTCAGCGGGTGAGCACGCCGTCCTCGGCGTCCGCCGCCTCCACCTCGTCCCTGGAGATCCCGAGCAGGTAGAGGATCGAGTCGAGGTAGGGGGTGTTGACCGCGGTGTCCGCCGCCTGCCGGACGACCGGCTTGGCGTTGAACGCGATCCCGAGCCCGGCCGCCGCGATCATGTCGAGGTCGTTGGCCCCGTCGCCGATGGCCACGGTCTGGCTGATCGGCAGCCCCGCCTCGCGGGCGAACCGCTCCAGCGCGCGGGCCTTGCCCGGCCGGTCGACGATCTCGCCGACGACGTGGCCGGTGAGCTTGCCGTCGACGACCTCCAGCACGTTGGCCGCCGAGTAGTCGATGCCGAGGTCCTCGACCAGGCTGTCGGTGATCTGGGTGAAGCCGCCGCTGACGATGGCGAAGCGGTAGTCGAGCCGCTTGAGCGTGCGGACCAGCGTACGGGCGCCAGGGGTGAGTACGACCTGCTGCCGTACCTGCTCGAAGACCTCGGCCGGCAGCCCTTCGAGCAGCGCGACCCGGCGGCGCAGGGACTCGGCGAAGTCGAGCTCGCCGCGCATGGCCTCCTCGGTGACCCGGGCGACCTCTTCGAGGCAGCCCGCGTGGCCGGCCAGCAGCTCGATGACCTCGCCCTGGATGAGCGTCGAGTCGACGTCCATGACGACCAGCCGCTTGGCCCGCCGCGACAGACCGGTGCGCTGCACGGCCACGTCGACGTGCAGGGCGGCGGCCTCGGCGGCCAGCTCGACGCGGAGCGCGCTCGGGTCGGCGCCGGAGACCGACAGCTCGATGCAGGTGACCGGCCACTGGGCGAGGCGTTCGATGCGGTCGATGTTGGCGCCGGCGGCGGCGATGCGCCCGGCGATGCCCGCGATCGCGGCGGGCTGGAGCGTCGCGCCGAGCACGCTGACCGACAGGCGGCCGCGCCGGCGCTGCTCCTTGGTCTGGGAGCCGGTGGAGAGCTCCAGCTCCAGGCCGAGGTCCTCAGCCACCCGCTCGACGGCGGTCCACATGGCGCCGAGCGTGCTGCCCGTGCCGGTCGACGGACCGCCCGCGTAGGCGACGAGCACGCCGAGCGTGAGCCGCCCGCGGATGACGACCTGCTCGATGTCGGCCACCGTCACCGGGAAGCCCGACAGAACCGAGAAGAGCCTCGAGGTGACGCCCGGTCGGTCCGGGCCGGTCAGGGTGATCAGGAGGGTGCGCTGGTCCACATTGAGCCAGGCTACTTGGCGTCCCAGGCACACGAGCACGAGGGGCCACTATCGGCGCAGCAGCACGTGGGTGTCACCGAACTCGTGCCAGAGGTAGCCCTCCCGCAACGCCGCCTCGTAGGCGCGGGCGAGCGGCTCCCGCTCGGCGATCGCGGTGAGCATCATCAGGTGGCTGGACCTGGGCTCGTGCAGCCCGGTGATCAGCCCGCTCACGGCCTTGACCCCGATGTCGGGCGTGACGATGTGCCTGGTCCAGCCCGCCGAGGCGGCCACCAGCCCGTCGCCGCCGACGGCCGTCTCCAGCGCGCGCACCACGGTGGTGCCGGCGGCCACCACCCGGCCGCCGTTCGCCGTGGTCAGGTTGACCAGGCGGGCCGTGGCCGCGGGCACCTCATACCGCTCCGTGTAGGGCGGCTCGTCCTTCTCCGGCGAGGCGACCCCGGTGTGCAGGGTGATCGGCGCGATGCCGACGCCGCGCGCCACCAGAGCCGTGACCAGCTCGGCGGTGAACGGCCGGGCCGCGCTCGGCATCTCCGCGCTGCCCGGCACGGTGGCGAAGACGGTCTGGTAGGCGTCGAGCGGCCAGTCGCGCGAGACGTAGGAGTAGCGGATGGGCACGCCGTGATCGCGCAGGTACGCCTCCACGTCGCGGTCGAGCCTGGCTCGCCACAGGCGCGGCGTCTCGCGTTCGATGAGCCGCAGCGTCGCCCGTCCCGGCAGCGGCAGCCATTCGCCCGGCTCGCCGCCGCCGTACGGCTCGGAGGACTTCGAGGTACGGCGGCGCAGCTCGACCAGCCAGGTGCCGTCCTCGCGCGCGGTGGAGAAGTGCACGGCGAGCCGGTCGAGCCTGATGGCGGCGGGCAGCGTCGCGGAGTT
Organism: Nonomuraea sp. NPDC049750; assembly: GCF_040659625.1. NCBI lineage: Bacteria > Bacillati > Actinomycetota > Actinomycetes > Streptosporangiales > Streptosporangiaceae > Nonomuraea > Nonomuraea sp. NPDC049750. Next base: position 130,002 of record NZ_JBFANB010000015.1, on the reverse strand, counting down.
GTTGACCACGATCAGGTCGCCGGGGTCGAGCAGCCCCGGCAGGTCGGTGAAGCGGCGGTGCTCCGGCGGGAGATGGCCGCGCGAGACCAGCAGCCGTACCGAGTCGCGGGTCAGCCCTCGGGCCTCGGGCGGTTCGTGCGCCGACAGGGTGTCCGGCAGCGCGAAGTCGAGCGCGGCGGTCATTGCAGGCTCACCCGGCCGCTGGCCGGACGCGCCCTGACCAGGTCGTACAGTGCCGCGGCCACCTTGGCGGGGTCCGCCGCGCCGGCCGCCTCCTCCGCGCCGACGGCGTCGGCCAGCATGCGGGTGTTCATCTCGCCGGGGTCGGCCCACCAGACGGCCAGGTCGGGTTCCTCGGCCGACAGGACGTTGGACAGCTGCTCCAGGGCGGCCTTGGTGGCACCGTAGCCGCCCCAGCCCTCGTAGGCGCCGGTGGCGGCGTCGGAGGTGATGTTCACGATCGCGCCGCGCGTGGCGCGCAGCGCGGGCAGCGTCGCCTGGATGAGGGCCAGGGGAGCGATCACGTTGGTCTCCAGCAGGGCCCTGAACTCATCCCTCGGGTACACCGACAGCGGGGGCAGCGGGGTCACGCCCAGCCCGCTCGCGTTGTTGACCAGCAGGTCCAGCTGGGGTACGGCCCGCGCGAGCCGCTCGACATGCGCCGGGTCGCTCACGTCACCGGCGATGGCGGTGGCGCCCAGTTCGGCCGCGACCCGCTCCAGGTCCGCCGCGCCGCGGGCGGTGAGCAGGAGCTCCCATCCGGCGCCGGCGAGCGTCGTCGCCAGGGCCAGGCCGAGGCCGCGGGAGGCACCGGTGATCAGTGCGGTGTTCGTCATGCCTTGACGGTAGGAGCGCGGAACCGGCCGTACATCGGGCTGAGGGGCCGCCTCCGCCTGGGCATATGGACCTAGGACCGACGGTCCTGGGCATGACGGCCCGGGACCATAGAGTGGGTGCCGTGGCCTCCGACAGAGACGAGATCATGCAGGCGGTGAGCACCGCCGTGCTCGCGGTGACCCGGCACCTCTCGGTGCGCGAGGTGCTGCAGGTCATCGTGCGCTCGGCCCAGCGGCTGCTCGACGCCCGCTACGCCGCGCTCGGCGTGCCGGACGAGGACGGCTCGTTCGCCGAGTTCGTCGCCGAGGGCCTCACCGACAAGCAGTGGGAGGCGATCGGCCCGCTGCCCAGGCAGCACGGCATGCTCGGCGCGATGCTGCGCGACGGGGCTCCGGTACGCCTGCCCGACCTGCGCGAGGACCCCAGGTTCGAGTGGTGGCCCAAGGCGCACCCGGTGATGAAGGACTTCCTCGGCGCCCCGATCCGCGACGGCGAGGAGGTGCTCGGCATCATCTTCCTGGCCAACAAGCGCTCGCCCGACGGATTCACGGAGGCGGACCAGGACCTGCTCACATTGTTCGCCGCGCACGCCGCCATCGCGCTGACCAACGCCAGGCTGTACGAGCGGGGCCGCGAGCTGGCCATGCTCGAAGAGCGCAACCGGATGGCCCGCGAGTTGCACGACGCCGTCACCCAGAAGCTGTTCTCGCTCAGGCTGACCGCGCAGTCCGCCGCCGTCCTGCTGCCCAATGCCCCCGACCAGGCCGCCGCCGAGCTCGAACGCGTGCAGCGCCTGGCGGGCGAGGCGCTGGCCGAGCTCCGGGCGGTGATCGTCGAGTTGCGCCCGGCCGAGCTCGACCGGCACGGGCTGGCGGAGACGCTGGCCAAGCACGTACGCCTGCTCGACCGGCTCCATCCCGCGCACGTCACGTTCGAGGGCGGCGAGCTGCCGCCGCTCGACTCGGCGGTGGAGGTGGCCGTGCTGCGGGTCGCGCAGGAGGCGCTGCACAACGCGCTCAGGCACTCGGACGCCGGCCACGTCGAGGTGCGGCTGGCCGACGAGGGCGGCAAGCTGGTGCTGACCGTACGCGACGACGGCAAGGGCTTCGAGCAGGCCGAGTCGCGCGGCCTGGGCCTGGTGTCGATGAGGGACAGGGCGGAGTCCATGGGCGGCGTCATGACTGTCGCCTCGGCCCGCGACGAGGGGACGACGGTCCGCGTGGAGGTGGGCGTGTGATCCGGGTGCTGATCGCCGACGATCACCCAGTGGTACGGCAGGGCCTGCGGACCTTCCTCGACCTCCAGGAGGACATCACGGTCGTCGGCGAGGCGGCCGACGGGGCCCAGGCCGTCGAGCTGGCCGGCGAGCTCGCTCCCGACGTGCTGCTGCTCGATCTGAAGATGCCGGTGCTCGACGGGCTCGGCGCGCTGGGCCGGCTCTCGGGGGCGCTCCCCAGGGTGATCGTGCTGACCTCGGTGAGCGACCGGTCCGACGTGGGGCCGGCGATGCGGGCGGGCGCCTCCGGGTTCCTCTATAAGGACGTGGATCCGAACGCGCTCGTGCAGGCGGTGCGGGCCGTACATGGGGGGCAGGTGCTGCTCGCCCCCGAGGCGGCGGAGGCGATGCTGGCCGGCGTCAACGGCTCACCGCCGGCGCTGGGGCCGGTGCCGCTGACCGAACGGGAGCGCGAGGTGCTGGCGCTGATCGCGGCCGGCCACTCCAACCGGGAGATCGCCAGGAGCCTGTCGGTCGCCGAGAAGACGGTTAAGACGCACGTGTCCAACGTGCTGATGAAGCTCGGCGTCCAGGACCGCACTCAGGCCGCCCTGTACGCCGTCCGCCACGGGTTAGCTTGACTTCGCGATGTGGATGGCCAGCTGAGTGCGGTCGCGTAGCCGTAGTTTGCGCAGGATGCTGGAGATGTGGTTCTTCACCGTGCCCTCGGTGATGAACAGCCGCCTGGCGATCTCCCGGTTGGTCGCGCCATCACCGACCAGGACGGCCACCTCGTGCTCGCGTTCGGAGAGCTGGTCGGCGAGGTCTGGAGTGGCGGGGGCGTTGCGCAGCTCGGCGACCACCCGCTCGGCGGCGACTCCGCGGCCTCATCTGGAGCCGCGGCGTCTAGAGGCAGCACCTGATCGGCTTCGGGCTGGGCGCGGCCTTCATCGCGGGCTGGCTGGCGCTGCAGTACGCCACGGGCAATCTGCGCGTGGACGGATCGCGGTGGAACTTCGCCCTGCTCTACCTACTGCCCGTGGCCTACCTGGCAAGGGTCATCATGATCGCTATCGAGGAGATCCTCTTCCGGGGATGGATCCTGCAGAGCGCCGGCGCGCGGTGGGGTGTGCCCGCGGGCATCGCCGTGTCGTCCGGGGCGTTCGCGCTCTTCCATTTCGTCGGGCCGCTGATGCTGATCGCGCCGCTGCACACCTTCCACTGGGTGCTCGCGACCAACCTGGTGCTCTGGTCGGTGCTGGCGGCGCTGCTCACGCTGACCGGGCGCGGTCTGTGGGCGGCCATGGCGTTCCACGCGACGCCGCTCTGGCTGGCCAGTAACGCCTTCGTGGTGGTCGTGCCGGGGCAGCGGCCACCGGACATGGCCGTGCTCCTGCTGAGCCAGCCGAAGGCGAGCCCGCTGGCCGGGGAGGCGGCGCTGGCCGGACCGTTCACCGGCCTGCCGACCGCGCTCCTGCTGGCCGTCCTGTGCGCGGGCGCCCTCGCGGTCTACCTCAGGAGATCTCGCGCGAGGGGGCTCGCGACCGCCGCGGCCTGACGGTCGCGCAACCCCGCCTGCGGGCTGATCGTCAGGAGAAACCGGCTTGCGGCCTGATCGTCACGAAACCCGCGTGCGGCTACGGTCTGACCGGCTCGAAGATGGAGTGGTGCGCGGCTACGAGGGCGCGGCGTACCGCCCGGTCGAGCTCACGCAGGGCCTCGCCGCTCGCCGCGATCTGGCCTGAGGTGAGCCCCCTCTCGTCGGCCACCCGCAGCACCGCGTCAAGCCGTGTGGCCAGGGTGGAGACGCGGTGCGCCCGTCCCGGATAGCCGGGGGCCAGTTCGCCGCCGAGCCGTCCCAGCCGGTCGGGCCGCTCCGGTGCGGGTCCGTCGACCGAGGCCAGCGCGTCTGTCGCCGAGCGCATCGCGATCGACAGCTCCCGCTCCGCCTCGGCCACCGAAGGCAGATCCACGCGTACGGGCCCCGACGGGTGTACGGCCAGGCGTACCCCCACATAGGACGACCCGCGCAGGTCGGGCGAGGGCACCAGGCCGAGGCACTGGCCGGAGAGCACCGCGATGACCGCCTGACCGGCCTCCACCGCGGCCGCGTTGAAGGCGGGCGGCCCGGAGAGGCCGAGCGGGTCGCCGGGTGCGGGCAGCGCGAGGCGGAGCTCGGTCAGCCCGTCGGATCGGAGCTCGGCGAGGTAGGCACGCAACGGCACATCGCCCGCGACGGGACCCACGGCAGGGCTCTCGGCCGGGGAGCCGGGCATCTCGGCGGGACCCACGAGGGCGGGGCCCACGACGGCGGGACCGGCGGCGGCTTCGACCCGGTCCACGGCCTCGTCGAGACCGACGTGACCGGCGAGCCAGGCGTTGCCCCAGGCGACCAGCGGAGGAGAGACAGGTGATTCAGGGAGCACCGATCCACGATATGCGCTCGCCCTGCAATAGGTTTGTCCCGAGCGTTACTCCTAAAGGAGGGATACGGGGATGGGTGGTCAGGTGCTGCGGCTCCAGGACGTCGCCGTCCGGCGCGACGGAGCAGCCCTGTTGCGCGGCATCGACTGGACGGTCAACGAGGACGAGCGCTGGGTCGTCATCGGGCCGAACGGAGCAGGCAAAACGACCTTGTTGCAGGTCGCGGCGACGCTGCTCTATCCAAGCGAGGGGATCGTGGAGGTGCTCGGCGAGCGGCTGGGTCAGGCCGACGTCTTCGACCTGCGGCCCCGCATCGGTCTGGCGAGCGCCGCGCTGGCCGAGCGCATTCCGCCGGAGGAGAAGGTCATCGACCTGGTCCTGACGGCGTCCTACGCGATCATGGGCCGCTGGACCGAGGAATACGACTCCAACGATGTCACCAGGGCCGTCGAGCTGATCGACATGATGGGCGCCGCGCATCTGATCAGGCGCAGGTTCGGCACTCTGTCCGAGGGTGAGCGTAAACGGGTGCAGATCGCCCGCGCGCTCATGCCCGACCCCGAGATGCTGCTGCTGGACGAGCCGGCGGCCGGGCTCGACCTGGGCGGCCGGGAGGACCTCGTACGCCGGCTGTCGGTGCTGGCCAACGACCTCCGCTCACCCACGCTGGTGCTGGTCACGCATCACGTGGAGGAGGTGCCCAACGGGTTCACCCACGGGCTGCTGCTCAAGCACGGCTCGGTCGTGGCCCAGGGGCCGCTGGAGCATGTGATGACGGCCGACAACCTGTCGCAGACGTTCGGGGTGCCGCTGACGCTCGACCGCAGCGCCGAAGGACGCTGGTACGCCCGCGCGCACTAGCCGTTGGTAGGCCCGCGCGCACTAGATCGCGTCAATCCGCTGAACGCCCATTAGCATCTACGAAGGCGATCCCCTCGGCCTCGGAGCGTTGGCATGTCCACGGAGCAGCTCATCGTCGCCATCGTCGTGGTCGCAGCGGTGGGGTTCGGGGTGACGCGGACGGTTCGCATCATTCCCCAGGCGACCGCGGCGATCATCGAGCGGCTCGGCCGCTATCACCGCACGCTGAAACCGGGGCTCAACCTGGTGGTGCCGTTCGTCGACCGGATCAAGGATCTGATCGACCTCCGCGAGCAGGTCGTCTCGTTCCCGCCGCAGCCGGTGATCACCTCCGACAACCTGGTGGTCTCGATCGACACCGTCATCTACTTCCAGGTGACCAATCCGAAGGCGGCCACCTACGAGATCGCGAACTTCCTGGTCGGCGTCGAGCAGCTGACCGTCACCACGCTGCGTAACGTGGTCGGCGGCATGGACCTGGAGAGCACGCTGACCTCCCGCGAGGAGATCAACACCGAGCTGCGCGGCGTGCTCGACGAGGCGACCGGCAAGTGGGGCATTCGGGTCAACCGGGTCGAGCTCAAGGCCATCGACCCGCCCTCCTCCATCCAGGACTCGATGGAGAAGCAGATGCGCGCCGACCGCGACAAGCGGGCCGCGGTGCTGGCCGCGGAGGGGCAGCGGCAGGCGGCCATTCTGACGGCCGAGGGCGAGCAGCAGGCGGCGGTCCTGCGCGCCCGTGGCGAGGCGGAGGCGGCCGTGCTGCGTGCCCAGGCGGAGGCGGAGGCGCAGGCCATGCGGGCCAAGGGGCAGGCCGACGCGATCGGGATGGTGTTCAAGGCCATCCACGAGGGCAAACCGGACCAGCGGCTGCTCGCCTACCAATACCTGCAGATGCTCCCGGAGATCGCCAAGGGTGACGCCAACAAGATCTGGATCGTCCCGTCGGAGATGGGCCGGGCGCTGGAGAATCTGGGCGGTCTCTTCTCGCCGCCCAAGGATGACCCCGACCTGTAGCCGGGAAAGGATCCGCCTCTAAGCTCTGTCGGATGACAGTGTGGGAGGCGGTCGCGGTGTTCGCGGCGGGGGTCGCGGCCGGAGCCATCAACGCGGTGGTCGGGTCGGGCTCGCTGATCACCTTTCCCACGCTCGTGGCCGTCGGCATCGACCCGGTCGTGGCGAACGTCTCCAACAACATCGGCCTGGTGCCCGGCTCCTTCACCGGCGCGTACGGCTACCGCGCCGAGCTCGCCGGGCAGCGCGAACGGCTGCTGCGCCTCGGGCCCGCCTCGGCGATCGGCTCGTTGATCGGCGGGATCCTGCTGCTGTTCCTCGACCCGCGGGTCTTCCAGGTCGTGGTCCCGGTGCTGATCGGGCTGGCCTGCGTGCTGGTCGTCGTGCAGCCCAAGCTCAACGGCTGGCTGTCGGCCCGGCGCCGGAACGACGATCCCCACGGCGGGGTGCTGCTCTGGCTGGGCGTGCTGGGAGCGGGGATCTACGGCGGCTACTTCGGCGCGGCCCAGGGCGTGCTGCTGATCGGGCTGCTCGGCAGCTTCCTGACCGAACCCCTGCAGCGGGTGAACGCGGCCAAGAACGTGCTCTCCCTGATCGTCAACGGCACCGCGGCCGTGCTGTTCGTCTTCATCGCCCACGTGGACTGGTGGGCGGTGCTGGCGGTGGCGCTGGGGGCCACGGTGGGTGGGTTTGTGGGGGCCAAGGTCGGGCGCCGCATCCCGGCTCCGGTGCTGCGGGGCATCATCGTGTGTGTGGGGATTGTGGCGATTATCAAACTAGTGTACGGATAAATACCGGGCATTCTGGGTATAAATCCGTACATGAAGGGTGATCGGGTGGAGATCGTCATCGACGCGGGCGACTCATCCCCGCGCACCTACGAGATCGCCGCCACCCGCGCGGGCCGCCGTGTCGAGGTGGCCACGCGGCGGGGGCTGGTCGAGGTCAGTGAGGTGACCAGGAGCGGCACCGCGGTGCGTACGGCGCGGTTCATGTCCAGCCGCATCCTGGCCCTGGTGGAACATCCGGCCGACGAGAGCTGACCCGCCTCGGGGGTCGTCACGCGACCGTCTCGGCTCCTGTGACGGTCCGTGGTGGCTGACGTCCCTTTGGGAGAATCCCCCTTCGGGGGGAGGACGAAGACGGTCCATGGGGGTCCCTGGGGATGACCCACTTCGGGATGGGAAGAGCCGGTCCGTGGTGGTTGGGGTGCCCACGGAGGGATGCCCCTGCGGGGAGAGGATGAAGACGGCCCGTCGTGACAAGGAACCCCCGTCGGGGAGTGGAAGGGCGGGAGTCGGCGGGCTCAGGCGCGCGGCGTCGGCGGAAGAGCCGGAGTTGGTGGGCTCAGGCGCGACGTCAGCGGAAGTCGGCCGCGTGGTCGGTGGCCCACTGACGGAACGTCAGCGCGGGGCGGCCGAGGAGCTTCGGGACCGTGTCCGTGATCCGCTCCGGCGTGTCCACGAACGCGCCCCAGCCCGCGAGCGCGCCGTCCACGAACCGGGCGTCGCCCCAGGCGGCCAGCAGTTGCTCGCGGGCGACGTCCAGCGGCAGCTCCGCCCACCGCACCTCCCGGCCTACCGCCTCGCCGATGATCCGCGCCTGCTCGGCCTGTGACAGCTGCTCGGGCCCGCTGAGGACGTACTTGCCCCCGCCGTGCCCGGCAGAGGTCAGCACGTGTACGGCCACCGCCGCGATGTCCTTCTCGTGGATCAACGACCTGCGCGCCTCCCCGTACGGCCAGCGCACCACGCCCTGCCTGACCTGGTCGGCCCAGCCGAGCGTGTTGGCCGCGAAACCGACGGGCCGCAGGAACGTCCAGCTCAGGCCGGTGTGCCTGATCAGCCGTTCCACCTCCTGGTGGAACAGTGTCGGCGATTCACCATCGGCCAGATCCTCGACGTCGGCCGACAGGTAGACGACCCGGCGCGCGTGGGCGGCGATGGCCTCCACCACGTCCCGGGCGGTCTCGGCGGCGAAGCCGGGCCAGATCAGGAAGACGGACTCGACGTCCTTCAGCGCCGGTTCCAGGGTCTCGGGGACGGACAGGTCGCCCTTGACCGCCTCGACCCCTTCCGGGAGTTTCGCCCGGTCCGGGTCGCGGACCAGGGCCCGGACCTGGAGGCCCGCCCCGGCCAGTTGGGAGACCACGTGCTTGCCTACGTTGCCGGTCGCGCCGGTCACCAGAATTCTGCTCATGGACAGGACCGTAGAACTTCAACCAATGTTTAGGTCAAGCTCCGTACCTGGAACAGCTCAGGTCATGCTCGGTCGTACCTGGAGCGTGCCGTCGCTGCGGATCCGGGTCTCGAACGTTGGCGCGGGCGCGGTCGCCGGACCGTGCTTGACAGACCCGTCCACCAGCCGGAACGTGCTGCCGTGCCAGGGGCAGACCACGCACGCCTCGCCGTTCTCCACGATGAGCCGGCCCTGGTGGAGCGGGCCCGCGAGGTGGGAGCACCGGTCGGCGAGCACGGTGACGCCGGAGCTGTGCCGCAGCACGAAGAGCTGGATGTAGCCGAGCCGCCGCGACACGGGGCGACCCTGAGGCAGGTCGTTGACCAGGCAAAGGTCGTGCCAGCCCAGCGGTACGAGATGGGTGACCTGGGGCGCGTGGTTGGCACCCGCCGCCTGCCGATAGGCCAGATTCCCGCCCAGGTAGGCGCCGAGACCGCCGACGCTCAGACCGGCGACGGTCAGCATCTTGCCGGCGCGCTCGTTCCCGCGCAGCCGGGCCAGGAGCGAGGCGGAGAAGAACCCCAGCGCGGTCACGTTCGACAGCATGTGGACGAACCCGACACGCTGCTGCTCGCGATGGAGAGACGACCAGTCGGTCAGGCCGGCGGCCGCGGTGGGCAGCGCGCTGCCGATGCCCGTGGCCAGCAGCAGTCGCGCGGCCCGGGGATCGGTGCTGGTCCAGTCGAGCACCGCGGTGGACATCCAGCAGCCCAGGCTGAAGGAGGCGAGCGGCGGGTGCAGCGGTTTGCCCGTGGGCACGCCGTGCAGCCAGTCGCGCAACCGTCCCGGCCGGATCCCCTTGCGTATGGCCTTGGCCAGCACTCGGATCGGCTCGTCCATGACTTTGGACCTTTCGAGCCGGTCGGCCAGGTCGACCGGCCCCACAAAACGCCGCGACTGCCGCCTTCTCGCTCGTACTTTCTCTTTCACGACAAGTCCCCTACCCCGGCCATAAGGGCATCACTCGGACAGGTGACCCCTGGCGATGGAGAGCTCGACCAGTTCGAGCGCGTACGCCCCGAGCGACGGCGAGCCGTCCTCGATGAGCCGTACCTTCTCCTTGACCTGCGCGGCCGTCACCTTGAACAGCGGCCAGGTGCCGCCCTCGGTGTGATGATTGGCCAGGATCGGCGCGAAGCGGTCGAGCGCTCGGGCGAACTTCGCCTCCGGCGTCTGCCTGGCCTCGAACTCGTCCCAGAGCGCCCGCATCGCCGCGCCCTGCTCGCCCGGGAGCAGCGCGAAGATGCGGTCCGCGGCGGCCCGCTCCGCTTCGGGCTGGGCGGCCACCGCGGCAGCGTCATAGATGAAGGTGTCACCGGCGTCGATCTCGACCAGGTCGTGCACGAGCAGCATGGACACCACCCGCTGAATGTCGGTGTCGGGTGGCGCGTGCTCGCCTAGGACCATGGCCAGCATGCCTACGTACCAGGAGTGCTCTGCGTCGTTCTCTCGCCGTGAGCCGTCCATGAGATGGTTGCGGCGGATGATCCGCTTCAACTTGTCGATCTCGACGGCGAAGGCGATCTGGGCGGTCAGGCGGTCCTCTTCTGGTGCGATAGTCACGCGCGACACCTTAATGTGCGGTGATCACCCCGGTTGGCAAAATCGTCACCGGAACCCCATTGAACACGGCATTTCCCGACGGAACGTCGATTGCCGACTCATCGGTCAGGATGTTCGCGCTAACTCCCGCGTGTTCGGCGGCGACCAGCTGGGTGCTGCCCGCGTGTCCCCAGCCGTGGGGCAGGCTGACCACGCCCGGCATGATCGTGTCGGTGGGTTCGAGCGGCACTCTGAGCTCTCCCGTGGCCGAGCGGACCAGGGCCTCCCCGTCGAGTCCGAGCCTGGCCACGTCGGCCGGGTTGATCTGGAGCGTGCAGGTGTTGCTGCCGCCGACCAGCTGGCCCACGTTGTGCAGCCAGCTGTTGTTGGAGCGCAGATGGCGCCGCCCGATCAGGACGATGTCCGGCGGCTCCTGCTCCAGCCCGCCGCGCAGCCGCTCGACGTCCTCGATGAGCTGCGGCGGCGCGAGCTCGATCACTCCGGAGGTGGTCCTCAGCACCTCGCCCAGCCGGGGCTCCAGCGGCCCGAGATCCAGCCCGTGCGGGTTGTCGAGCAGCTTGCGCAGCGACAGGTCGCCCTTGCCCGCCCACTCTCCGTACGGGCCCAGCTTGAGCATCAGGTCGAGCCGTCGCTCGGCCCCGCAATCGCCTTCGAGCGCGGCCCGCAGCTCGGCCACGTCGCGTCCCTCCACGCCCGAGCCCGGCAGATCGACCGCCTTGCGCAGCATCTGGTCGAGGACGAACTCGTCCAGATCGCCCTCCAGCCCGGAGGCGATCATGGTTAGCCGGGCCAGGATCTGCGCCTCCGACGGCTGCCCGTCCAGCGGCAGCGACGGCGGCGAGTAGCGGGCGTAGTTGCGCACCGCGAAGTTGAGCAGGGCGAAGTCGTAGTGCCCCGACTGGAGGGCCCGCGGTGGCGGCAGGATGACGTTCGCGTGCTTGGTGGTCTCGTTCAGGTAGGGGTCGACGCTGACCATGAAGTCGAGCCGCCCGAAGGCCGCGTCGAGCCGGGGGCCGTGCGGCGCGGAGAGCACCGGATTGCCGGCCACGGTGAGGAGGAACCGGATCTGTCCGTCGCCGGGCGTCTCGATCTCGTCGGCGAGCGTGGCGACCGGCAACTCGCCGTTGGCCTCGGGCAGGCCCCTGACCCGGCTCTTCCACCGGCCCAGGGTGTAGGGGCGGCGGGCCAGACCGAACTCGGTGGCGGGTTTGGCGAACATGGCGCCGCCGGGCCGGTCGAGGTTGCCGGTGAGGACATTGAGCACGTCCACCAGCCACTGGGCCAGCGTGCCGAACTCGGCCGTACACGTGCCGATCCTGGCGTAGACGGCCGCCGTCCTGGCCGCCGCCAGCTCCCTGGCCAGCCGGACGATCACCTCGGTCGGCACGCCGGTGCGGCGGGACACCACCTCGGGCGGGAAGTGCTTGGCCGCCTCGCGTAACTCGTTCAGGCCGTTGACCTCGTGGGACACCGTGGTCAGGTCCTCGGCGAAGAGCGTGTGCGTGATCCCGAAGAGCAGGTGGGCGTCGGTGCCCGGCCGTACGAACACGTGCTCGTCGGCCAGCCCGGCGGTCCTGGTGCGGCGGGGGTCGACCACGACGAGCCGGCCGCCGCGTGCGCGCAGCGCCTTGAGTCGGCCGGGGAAGTCGGGCGCGGTGCACAGCGAGCCGTTCGACTCCAGCGGGTTGGCGCCCAGCATGAGCAGGTAGTCGGTCCGGTCGAGGTCCGGCACCGGGACGGCGAGCGGATGGCCGAACATCAGCCCGCTGGCGACGTGCTTGGGCATCTGGTCGGCGGTGCTGGCCGAGAAGATGTTGCGGGTGCCGAGGGACTTGAGCAGCGGCGTGCCGTAGAGCTGGCCCGCCATGTTGTGCACGTTGGGGTTGCCGAGATAGACGCCGACCGACTGGCGGCCGTGCCGCTCCGTGACCTGGTCGAGGCCCTGCTTGACGGCGGCGAACGCCTCGTCCCAGCCGACCTCACGCCAGAGCTCGCCCTCCCTGATCAGCGGCTTGCGCAGCCGGTCGGGGTCCTCGTCCAGGCGGCCCAGGCTGGCGCCCTTGGGGCAGATGAAGCCCTTGCTGAACGGGTCCTCCTTGTCGCCCCGCACGCTCGTCACGTGCCCGCCCTCGTCGAGGGTGAGTGTCAGGCCGCACACGGCCTCGCACAGGGGACAGGTCCGGTGAACGGTCGACGTCATCACGGCTCCTGAGTTCGTCGGTGGAACTCATCTTTGCTCGTACGACACATATGGGGAAGCCCCGGAGCCCCCGCGGTCTCCGGGGCTTGCACTGGGGAGCGTCCGGCCCAGGCCCGAGCCGCCACTCCCCAGGTCATGGGCAGGCCGTCAGCCGACCTGCGGCAGGGCGAACGGCCTGGCCAGATCAGGGGGCTCCTCGAGGTCGGTCCTCAGAGACGCCCAGGCGCGGCCGTAGAGCCGGTCGAGTCCGGGGGAGACGGCGCCGGGCAGCTCCTCACGCCGGACGATCTCCACGATCAGCAGGTGCGCCCATTTGCGGTGCCGGTAGACGTTGGCGCTCCTGGCCCAGCACGCCGCCGCGATCTCCTCGGCGTACGCCTCGAACTCCGCGGCGGAGATGCCCGCCCTGGTCATCACCAGGGCCTTCTCACCCGTACGCGTGGGCGTGATCCACAACACCAGCGGGATCTTGCCCGCGCGGGTGTGCATGGTGGTCTCCAGGCAGGTCTTCTGCAGCCGGTGCCTGGACGCCACGCACCAGAAGTGCGCCATCACCCAGTTGCGACCGGTCCTGGTCACCGCGGGCGCGGAGATCGCGCTGGTCAGCATGATGAACGGCCACCACCGGCCCTGCTGGGTGGCGCCCAGGAGGGTCAACACGAACAGGCTGAGCGCCCCGATCAGCAGCAACTCAGTACGAATCCGCCAGAGCCTGGCCAGCAGGCCGGTACGGCCGGGCGGCAGGTCCTCGTTGGCGGGGTAGATCTGGTTGCGCGGGTTCCTCGACATCTCAGGACACCTCCTCGGCGATTCGGGAGGGGATCGTGAGCTGGTCGAATCGGGGGTCGCGGTAGCGACGAGCACCGAATCCGACCTTGGCGACGGTCCAGCCGCGCCGGTAGGCGAACTCATCCGGCTCCATGCAGATCTCTCGATCCGCCCATGCCATGAGTTCCCGGATCCGGGTCTTGATTCGGCTGAGTCCCTTGGTACCTTGTGAGTACATGGAACACCTCTTTCGCGGCATTACTCGAGGTGGGTTCTTTCGCCGGATCGCAGGCTGATGACCGGTGGCGCCGCAGGGTGGCAGCCCTTTTGAGCGGCTAATAGGTGGTCAGCCTGGGTCCGGCTTCCTGGTGTTTCTGCGCGCTCGAATGAGCGACATGCGCTGTGGTCAGTCAGATGTGTGCGGGGTCCTTCCGGCAAGCGGCCTCCCTGGGGCAGAGATTCAAATCCGGGACGGCGACGTTGCCGGAGGTGCGGCCCGCGTGGCCGCCAGCGATGAAGAGCGGTAGGCCCGGTGTGGTAGGCCGTGTCGTCATCTCGGCCCCCCATCCGTCGGTTACCTTCCAGGGCTCGATCGTCTCTCCCGGATGGGCCTGGTGCAATACATTCAGCAAGAGAAGATTTAGTTTTCTTCGGACCTTGCTTGATACTTTGCGGTGCAACTTGCACATCAACTGTCAGGCGCTCCTGGCGCACGAGCGGTTCAGGGAGGTCGTCGGCTGCTGCCCGCTCCGGATTAGGCCCCCTCTTGCCCCTTACGCTCACTCCGTGAAACCCTTACGGCAAGCCTCAGTGGCAGTGCTCGTGCAAGTTGCAGTGTAAGATTGATCGAACGGCTAAGTGGCCTTTCACCGTTACACCTTCACCTTCATTCCCGACGAGGAGAGTGGACGGTGCCATCGCAGCAGGGCAGTCCGACTGTTCGCAGGCTCAGGCTCGGTCAGGAGCTACGCCTCCTCCGCGAGCGAAAGAAGCTGACGGGGGCCAGGGCGGCCGGCGATCTGGGCTGGAGTCCCAGCAAGATCAGCCGGATCGAAGCCGCCAAGACCATGCCAAGTGCCGAGGACATCAAGGCATTGGCAGAGCTCTACAAGATCGACAGTGAGAAACGTGACGAACTCTTCGCCCTGCTGAGGGATGCGGATCAGCGTGGGTGGTGGGAAGATTACGAAGACGCCCTCCCGGAGGAATACACAAGATTCCTCGGGCTGGAAGCGGAGGCGACATTCCAGCGCAACTGGGAACCCCAGATCGTGCCTGGTCTCCTCCAGACTGAGGACTACGCACGGGAGGTCGTCCTTTCCGTCCGTGGTATCTCACGGATCACGCACAGCGGTGTCCGGAGCCGGGTCGAGGCGCGCCTGGATCGGCAGCAGCGGGTGTTGCATCGCCCACAGCCGTCCCAGCTACGCTTCGTGCTCGACGAGCCGGCGCTGATGCGTCGTTTCGGTGAGCCCTCGGTCATGCGTGCGCAGATGGAACATCTCCTGGAGATGTCGCTGTTGCCGCACGTCAGCGTGCAGGTGTTGGCGACGGAAGCACTACACCCCGTCAACACGGGAGCGTTCATCCATCTGAAGTTCGCGGAATTCGACGATGTTGTATACCTGGAGCAGCTCTACACGGCTCACTTCGTCGAAGACCTCGAACGTGTGGCCGGATATGAGACAGCCTTCGACTACATCAAGTCCCAAGCGCTTGACGAGGACGAGTCACGTGTCCTCATCCAGCGCAAGGCCATGATGTGGCGGGGCTAGCGACAAAGATCAAACAAGGGGCAATGGTGCCCCTTTCGCCCGTTTGGGGAGAAAATGTACATCGATCCCGTGGTAGCGACCTGGCAGAAGAGCAGCTTCTGCAACGGCGCGAGCAGCTGCGTCGAAGTCGCACCCCTTGCCGACGGAAACGTCGCTTTGAGGGACAGCAAGGAGCAGGACGGTCCCGTCCTGGTCTTCACGCCGAGTGAATGGGCCGCCTTTACGGCCGGGGTCCGCGATGGCGAGTTCGACCTGACCTCGCTCGCCGCTACCGCTTCATGAAAAACGGCCCTGGCAGGTTGCTGGCACAACACCATCAGGGCCGCCACGACTCCAGTTCGACCTTGTACGCGAGATCTGAAGATCTTCATATCTTGGCCTGAACCGCGTTGGAGATCAACTAGCCACACCTGGTTCGAAGCAGAGGATCAGCCCTCGATCGCGGAGTACGGTCTGACGACTCCAGCCGAAGAGCCCTCTGCCCTCCATTTGGTTCACCCACAATTTGGACCGCCCACTGCGGAAACAGCCCGCGCCGCACATGGGCGCGGGCTGTTTCACGTGCGGGGTCAGGAGAGGCCGAGGCCGTTGGAGACGCCCTGGCCCAGGTCCTTGTGGATGTTGTTCCAGTACTCCACGACGCGCTGCTTCATCTCCGAGGTGACCTCGGGGGCCGAGGCGTGCCCGACGATGTTGCTCACCAGGTGCGCGCGGTCCGTTTCGGACAGCACGTTCTCCCAGAGGGCGCGCGGCTGGACGTAGTCGTCGTCCTCGGCGTGCTTGGTGTACGCGGACCGGATGATCTCGCCGGCCACCTGGTAGTTCTCGCCCGCGTACAACGCCGGGTCCGCAGCCGGGCCGTTGACGCTGTTGGGGGCGTACACCGGGTCCTGCGAGTTGCTGAAGGTCATCGGACCGTCGAAGTTGTAGGAGTTGACCGCGGCCCGCGGCTGGTTGATCGGCAGTTGCAGGTAGTTGGGGCCGATCCGGTAGCGGTGCGTGTCGGGGTAGGAGAACAGGCGGCCCTGCAGCATCTTGTCCGGCGAGGCGCCGATGCCGGGCACCAGGTTCGACGGCTCGAAGCCGGCCTGCTCCACCTCCGCGAAGTAGTTGCGCGGGTTGCGGTTCAGGGTGAACCGGCCGATCGTGATCTCGGGGTAGTCCTCGTGCGGCCACACCTTGGTCAGGTCGAACGGGTTGAACCGGTAGTCGGCCGCGGCCTCGAACGGCATGATCTGCACGTTCACCTTCCACGACGGATGGTCGCCGGCCTCGATGGCCGTGTGCAGGTCGCGGATGTGGTGGTCGGGGTCGACGAGCAGCGCGGCCGCCTCTTCGCCGGTGTAGTTCTTGATGCCCTGCTCGGTCCTGAAGTGGTACTTCACCCAGAACTTCTGGCCCCCGGCGTTGTACCAGAGGAAGGTGTGCGAGCCGAAGCCGTGCATGTGTCGCCACGAGGCCGGGATGCCGCGATCGGTCATGAGGAACGTGACCTGGTGCGCCGACTCCGGCGACAGGGTCCAGAAGTCCCACTGCATGTTGTTGTCACGCAGGTGGTTGTCGGCCCGGCGCTTCTGGCTGTGGATGAAGTCGGAGAACTTCTGCGGGTCGCGGATGAAGAAGATCGGGGTGTTGTTGCCGACGAGGTCGTAGTTGCCCTCTTCGGTGTAGAACTTGATCGCGAACCCGCGCGGGTCGCGGGCGGTGTCGGGGCTGCCGAGTTCGCCGGCGACGGTCGAGAAGCGCAGGAAGAGCGGGGTCTCCTTGCCCTTCTGGAAGAGGCCGGCCTTGGTGAACTGGCTGACGTCCTCGGTGATCTGCATGACACCGTGGGCGCCGCCGCCCTTGGCGTGTACGACGCGCTCGGGAACACGTTCCCGGTTGAAGTGCGCCATTTTCTGGATCAGATAGTGATCCTGCATAAGAAGTGGGCCGTTGGGGCCGACGGAGAGCGAATGCTCGTCGCTCGGCGCGGGAATGCCGGCGTCGTCGGTGGAGATGGGCCTGTTCGTCATCAGCGCGGTCCTCCGAAAATCATCGTTGACAGCTCGGGTAGACGCCCCAATAGGTGACGTCGGCTTCGTCCACGACGAATCCGGCCGCGTCGACGGGCACCAGACACGGGGCGAGCCCGGTCGCGCAGTCGACGTCGGTCATGGCGCCACAGCGCCGGCAGACCAGGTGGTGGTGGTTGTCACCCACCCTGGCCTCGTAGCGCGCCGGACTGCCCATGGGTTCGATCTTGCGGAGCAGTCCGGCCTGGTGCAGCGCGTGCAGCGAGTCGTAGACGGCCTGAAGGGACACCTGACCCACGCGGTCGAGCACGCTGCGGTGAACGGCTTCCACATCGAGGTGGTCGCCTTCGCGCACGGTCCGCATGATCGCCACGCGGGCCGCGGTCACCCGCAGGCCTGCCTGGCGAATTAGGTCGTTGTCCCCCATATCCGGACACGCTAGTGCTAAACCTGAATGATTCAAGTAAAGGACTGGTACGGGTCTCAGCGACGCCGTACCAAGAAGAGTCTCAGCGGCGCCGTACGAGGAAGATCGAGCTCAACCCGGCCAGTACGGCCAGCGCCGCGAGCGCCACGGCGGTCGCCATCGAGGCGGAGCCGGTGCCCCCGCCCTGGCTCAGGGAGATGAACAGTGTGCCGACAGTCGACACCCCGATCACCTGGCCGAGCTGCATCACGGTGAGGAGCGCCCCGCTCGCGTCGGCGGCGTAGACGTCGTCCACCTGCTGGGTCGCCATGTTGGTCACCGCGACCTGCACGCCGAGTCCGGCGCCGATGAGCGCGCTCATGACCGCGTACAGGACGCCGCCCCCGGATGCGAGCCCGAGCCCCAGGTAGGCCGGCGCGGCCACCACGTAGCCGAAGGGCACGAGCGAGCGCTGCAGGCCGGGCGGCAGCAGCGGCCAGCAGAGCCCCACGAGCGCGAACGCCAGCGCGCACGGCACCAGCATCATGCCCGAGGCCAGCGGCGACAGGCGCAGGTCACCCTGCAGGTGCAGCGCCGAGGTGAACAGGAACGCGCCCCAGGTGGCCGGCCCGAGCAGCAGCACGGCGAGCCCCGGCCGCATGCCGGGCGCGCGCAGCACCCGCGCGTTGACCAGGGGCCGGCCGCCGCGGCTCGTCACCCAACGCTCGACGCGGACGAACACCACGAAGACCACCGCGCTCAGCGCCATCGAGGCCCAGCCCCACAGCGGCCAGCCGAGGTCCCTGCCCAGCACGAGCGGCACCACGAACAGCAGTACGGCGGCCGACAGGCTCACCAGGCCCCACGGGTCGAGCCCGCCCTGACCGCCACCGTGGTCGGCGGGGAGCACCCGGAGCCCCGCGATCAACAGCAGCGCGCCGATCGGCACCAGCACGAGGAAGACGATCCGCCACCCGGCGCCGAGCCCGAGCAGGATCCCGCCGAGCGCCTGGCCGACCACGATGCCACCGCTCACCACCGCCGACCACAGGCCCAGTGCCCGGCCTCTGGCCGCGCCCTGGTAGTTTCGCTGGATCAGCGTCATGACCTGGGGCATCATCAGCGCCGCCCCGGCGCCCTGGGCGAGCCGGGCGGCGACCAGTGTGCCGGTCGTGGGCGCGAGGCCCGCGGCGAGCGTGGTGATCGTGAAAAAGGCGAGCCCGGCGAGGAAGGCCTTGCGGTAGCCGAGCAGGTCGCCGAGCCGGGCACCGGTGATCAACAGAACGGCGTAGACGATGGTGTAGCCCGCCACGATCATCTGCAGCCCGGCACCTGATGAGTGCAGATCGGCCTCGATGGTCGGGGTGGCCACGTTGACGATGTTGACGTTCAGGATGGCCAGGAACTGTCCTACGAGGATGATCGCCAGGAGCAGCCCGCTGGCCTTGCCCTTCTCCGGCTGTACGGCCGGGATTGGGGGAGCAAGATGGGCAGATTGGGTCATAGATAGAGTCTGGCGGCAAACCAGTACCAGTAACGAGAGCCCCTTTATACTGGTATTAACAGCACCTGGATGGCTTACGCCCGCTCCACCATAGTGAAGGGGTGACCGTGGCAGAGGCAAGGCGCTCCGATTTGTCGGCGTTCCTGCGCACCCGGCGCGAGCGGATCACCCCCGAGATGGTGGATCTGGCGCCCGGGCCCCGCAGGCGCACTCCCGGCCTGCGCCGCGAGGAGGTCGCCCAGCTCGCCGGGGTGGGCGTCACCTGGTACACGTGGCTGGAGCAGGGACGGCCGATCAACGCCAGCGGCCAGGTGCTCGACGCGATCTCGCGTACGCTCCGGCTCGACACCGCCGAGCGGGAGCACCTCTACCGGCTGGCGGGCCAGCCGGGCACACCCGTCCTGGCCGGTTCCACCCCGGTGACCCCGGAGATGCAGGCCATACTCGACCAGCTCGGCGCGATGCCCGCGTGCATCACCAACAGCCGCTGCGACGTGCTGGCCTGGAACCCCGCCTACGCGACGATCTTCCCCGAGATCGTCGACGCCCCGGAGTGCGAGCGCAACTCGCTCTGGCAGACGTTCGTCAGCCCTTCGTGGACGACCATGCTCGTCAACCGCGACCAGGAGCTGCCGCGCGCCGTCGCCGTCTTCAGGGGCGCCTACAGCCGCCACACCGACGACCCGTGCTGGCAGGACTTCGTCCGGCGGCTCGCCGCGGAGAGCGCCGAGTTCGCCAGGCTGTGGGCCAGGCAGGACGTGGCCGAGCCCGGGCCGCGGGTGAAGACGTACGAGCATCGTGAGATGGGCCGGATCGGCTTCAGCACGACCAGCTTCCACCTCTCATCGGCGCCGGAGACCCGCATGATCGTCTACTCGCCGCAGGACCAGCGGTGCCTCGACGCGATGACCCGCCTCATGGCCGGCGCTGCCTCGGCGTCGTGACCCCGCCCCACGGCCGGCGCTGCCTCGGCGTCATGATCCCGCTCCACGGCCGGCGTTGCCTCGCCGTCGTGACCCTGCGGCGCCTCGGCCTCATGACCGGCCTCATGACCAAAGGTCAGCGCCCCTAGGTAGCGCGCGATTCATCCGCTCATGGCATGCTCGATGGCTGAAAGTCAGGATCGAGCGGAAGTAGCCGCACATATGAGAGTCCCCCGCCCCCTTCTCGCGGCGCCCCTCGCCGTGCTGCTGGCCTCGGCCGCCGCGTGCTCGGCGGCCGAGTCGAAGCAGCCGCTGAAGAGCGAACAGGCGGCGGAGAAACCGAAGGAAGCGCCCGTCAAAACCACCCCCGCCGCCCCCACCCGGAAGCCGTACACGATCTCGTTCGGCGGGGACGTGCACTTCGAGGGCGGGCTCCGTAACCGGCTCGCCGCGCCGCGCACGGCGCTCGGACCGATCGCCCAGGTGCTGCGCTCGTCCGACCTGGCGATGGTCAACCTGGAGACGGCGATCACGACGGGTGGCACGCCCGCGCCCGGCAAGCAGTACACATTCCGGGCGCCCGAGACGGCGTTCGGCGCGCTGAAGGCCGCCGGGGTCGACGTGGCGTCGATGGCCAACAACCACGGCATGGACTACATGGAGACCGGGCTCGCCGACTCGCTGGCGGCGATCAAGCGCAGCAAGTTCCCGATCGTGGGCATCGGGGCGAACTCCACGCAGGCCTACAAGCCGTACAGGAAGACCGTCAACGGCAACCGCGTCTCCATCATCGGGGCCACGCAGGTGCTCGACGCCGAGTTCATCCAGGCGTGGACGGCGACGCCCGACAAGGGCGGGCTCGCGTCGGCCAAGGACGAGGATCGCCTGCTCCAGGCCGTACGGCAGGCGCGCAAGAACTCCGACACCGTCATCGTGCACCTGCACTGGGGCACCGAGATGCAGAAGTGCCCCAACCCGGCGCAGCTCGCGCTCGGCCCGAAGCTGGTCAAGGCGGGCGCCGACGTCGTAGTCGGCGGGCACGCGCACATCCTGCTCGGCGCCGGGTACATCGGCAACGGCTACGTCAGCTACGGCCTGGGCAACTTCGTCTTCTACAACTCCACGGCCGCCACCACCGGCAGGACCGGCGTGCTGACCCTCACCATCAAGGGCCGCAAGGTGCTCAAGGATCAGTGGACGCCCGCCACCATCCAGGGGGGTATACCGATCCCGATGACGGGCACGGCCAAGACACAGGCGGTGGCCGACTGGAGGGCCCTGCGATCCTGTACGGGGCTGGCAGCCCGCCCTTGACGAGATCTATCATTGGACTCAACGTCCAATAGGAGGTCGCCATGCGCTGGGTCGAGTCCGATGACGTACGGCTGGCGGTCTTCGAGGAGGGCGATCCCGGCGACCCCACGATCGTGCTCGTCCACGGTTATCCGGACACGCACCGGGTCTGGGACGAGGTCGCCGAGCGACTGCGTGACCGCTTCCACGTGGTCCGCTATGACGTACGCGGTGCGGGCGCCTCGACGGCCCCACGCCATACCGGCGACTACGCCTTCCACCGGCTCGCGGCCGATCTGGCGGCGGTGCTCGACGCGATCGGCAAGCCCAGGGTTCACCTGGTCGGGCACGACTGGGGCTCGCTGCAGGGCTGGGACGCCGTGTCCCGTCCCGGCATCCGGGACCGCATCGCCTCCTTCACCAGCTTCGGCGGTCCTGGGCTCGCGCAGGCGCGCCACTTCATGCGGCACGGCAGGCGGCGCGACGTCCTGGCGCAGGCGGTCAGGTCCTGGTACATCGGCGCCTTCCGGCTCCCGGTGCTGCCCGAGCTGGCCTGGAGCACGTTCATGCCGCGGGTCCTGGAGCGGTCGATGCGGCGCGACGAGGGCCTCGAACCCAGACCGGGCCACCCGGCCGACACCCTGAGAAGCGACGCCCGCAACGGGCTGCGCCTCTACCGAAGCAACATGGGCGGCCACTCCGACCGCTCCGGCGGCGAGGTGGCCGATCGAACCGGGGGCGGCGAGGGTGCTCGTGGGGGTGATCCGGCCGTTGCCGTGCCCGTTCAGCTCATCGAGGCCACCCGGGATCCGTTCGTCGGCCCGGCGTTGCTGGCCTCGCTGGGGGAGGGGGTCCCCAGGTTCTGGCATCGCAAGATCGCGGCCGGGCACTGGGTCCAGCGCAGCCATCCCGACGTCGTCGCCAGGATGATCGCCGAGTTCGCCACCCACGTCGACGGCGGCGCGCCGACCAGGAGCCTGCGCGGGGACCGTGTCGAGGAGGGGCGCAAGGCGTTCGACGGGCAATTGGTGGTGATCACCGGCGCGGGCAGCGGCATCGGGCGCGCCACCGCGCGGGCCTTCGCGGCGCACGGCGCCGAGGTCGTCTGCGCGGACCTCGATCGCGAGGCGGCGGCTCGTACGGCTGACGGCATCGCCAAGGACCTCGGCGGTACGGCACACGCCGTACGAGTTGATGTCGCCGACACCACCCAGATGGAAGACTTCGCCGGAAATATCCGCACTGAGTATGGAGTGCCGGACATTGTGGTGAACAATGCCGGGATCGCGGTCAGTGGGCCGTTCCTCGACCACTCGGTCGACGACTGGCGCAGGACTCTCGACGTCAACCTGTGGGGCGTCATCCACGGCTGCCGGCTGTTCGCCGCCCAGATGGTCGAACGCGGAGAAGGCGGCCACATCATCAACATCGCCTCGCTGGCCGCGTTCGTACCGTCGCGACTGCTGCCCGCCTACTCGACCTCGAAGGCGGCGGTGAAGATGCTGAGCGACTGCCTGAGAGCGGAGCTGGCCGGACAGGGCATCGGAGTGAGCGTCATCTGCCCCGGTTTCGTGTCCACGCCCATCGCGCACAACGCCACGTACGTCGGAGCGGACATGAGGGACTCGGCCGAACAAGGGTTGGCCCGCCGCGGCTACCCGCCCGAGCGCGTCGCCGCTCATATCCTCCGGGCCGTACACCGTGACCAGGCCGTTGTGCCGGTCAACGCGGAAGGGAAGATCGGCTACGCGCTGTCGAGGATCTCCCCGGGAGCGCTGCGCCGGTTCGCGAGAGTGACCGGCGTCACGAGAAATCCGCCATTCGCCAGGTAACGATCGTGCACTTGGGGGGAAGATGGAGCACGTGTCCTCCCCGATGATTGAAGACGGCTGCGCGGCGCCCAAACCGCTCCGGCGGCAGCCGACGCAGCGCCGCAGTGCCCGCCGCGTCGAGCGGATGCTCGACGCGACCGCCGAGCTGCTCGACGAGATCGGCTACGAAGGGCTCTCCACCACCCGCATCGCCGAGAGAGCCGGTGTCGCGATCGGGTCGGTCTACCAGTTCTTTCCCGACAAGCGGGCCATCACGCAGGAGCTGACCCGGCGCAACGTCGAGCAGTTCGTCTCCCGGGTCGGCCGCCGGTTCCTCGAAGAGGACTACCGCGGCTGGTGGGAGGCGGTCGACGCGATCATCGACGAGTTCGTCGACATGCATCGGAGCGTGCCCGGGTTCAGGAATCTGCGCTTCGGCGACGTGGTCGACCTCAACCTGCTCGACTCCGACTCCGACAACAACATGGTGATCGCCGGGCGGCTGCGCGGGCTGCTGCTGAAGGAGTTCGGGCTGGCCGACAGCCAGGAGCTCGACATGGCCGTGCTGGTCGCGGTCGAGGCGGGCGACGCCGTGCTGAAGCTGGCCTTCCGCCGCGATCCGGACGGCGCGCCGGAGATCATCGAGGCGGCCAAGCAGCTGATCCGCGGCTTCCTGTCCCGCCAGCTCAAGTCCTGGCCCTCGGGAGGCGCCCGGGCCCTCGATGAAGGGTCACGGCCCTCGTGAAGCGTCACGTCTGCCTGGCGTGAAGCGTCACGCTTGGCCTTCGTGAAGCGTCTGGCCCTCGTGGAGCGTCACGCGCCGGGCTGCTGGGCCGTCAGTGGGCCGCGTGCAGCTCTCTGAGGAGCTCTGGCAGCCAGGCGGGAGTCGAGCCGTGAGGGTCATACCTGGACTGGAGCCGGTCGCCCGATTCCGGGACGAGCGCGGAGGCGGGCGGCGGGTGCGGCTGGGTGCGAGAGGTGTCGGTGCCCGGCGCGCACGGTGTCAGGAACGTCACCGACCGTGCGTCACGGGCCTCCCTGATCATCCTGGTGTGCAGTCTCGCCTCAAGCGCGTGCAGGTTCCGCTCCGCCGATTCGATGGCCTCCAGACGGGCCGAAAGGTAGCCGATCGCCCCCGGAATCACGGCGGACAGCACGACGAGGCAGACCAAAATGAAGGTCATCTGCCTGGACAGGCCCATCGCGACTCCCTCCACTAGCGGACGAGCGCGACGGTAATATCCCCTCCGACCAGCACAGACACGCTGACTGTAGTCACACTTTAACGCTACGTTGCCGAACCTGTGCGAGATCCGCGATGTGCATTGACCGGGCAAAACCGCAAGCGGCTCGGTAGTCTCGCGGTGTGGCGCATGTGACCCGTGAGCACCTTGATCGCCTGCTAGAGCAGGCACTGCTGGCCGACGACCACGGTTCGCTGGCCAAGCGGCTGTACGACGTCGCGCTCGGCTATTCGACGGGCGACGTTTCCAGGGCATCCATCCTGGTCCTGGCCGCCGAGGAATGGCGGGCGGCGGGACAGCCCGCGCGTGCGATGGAGTGTTTCCAGCGTGCGATGGAGGACGGTGGTGAGTCGAGCATCGACCCGCGAGCCGGCATCGCCGACACGCTCTTCGAGCTCGACAGGCCGGACGAGGCTAGGGAGGTCATCGAGACCATCCGTGCGGAG
Organism: Nonomuraea sp. NPDC049750; assembly: GCF_040659625.1. NCBI lineage: Bacteria > Bacillati > Actinomycetota > Actinomycetes > Streptosporangiales > Streptosporangiaceae > Nonomuraea > Nonomuraea sp. NPDC049750. The sequence goes on along the minus strand of NZ_JBFANB010000015.1, from coordinate 105,464 downwards.
GGCAGGGCCACCACGGCGACCGCCCACACGATCGCCGAGACCCTGGTCGCCTACGGTGACCTGCGGGCTGGGCACGAGTGGGCGACCCAGGCGGTGCTGGCCTGCGACGAGGACGACCCCGAGCACGTGGCCCTGCTGCGTACTCGCTACCGCATCAGGGTGGACCTCGGCCTACCGGAGGACGACCTCGACGCCCTGGTGTCCTGACCAGGACACCACGGAAGGGCGGACGTGACCGGCCCGGTGGCGGCGTGAGCCTGCCCACCTGCCGTGGAACGACGACGCCCGGGAACCAACCGGTTCCCGGGCGTCACGTATCAGACCTCAGCCGCGGACGATGGACAGCTCGTCGTCGTCCAGGTCCACCAGCACCCGGTCGCCGTCCACGACCTCGCCCGACAGCACCGCCTTGGCCAGCTTGTCGCCGATCGCCGACTGGACCAGGCGGCGCAGCGGGCGCGCCCCGTACATCGGGTCGTATCCGGTGAGCGCCAGCCACTCGCTGGCCGCGTCGGTGACCTCCAGCGTGAGCCTGCGGTCGGCCAGCCGCTGGGCCAGGCGTTCGATCTGGAGGTCGACGATGCGCGTCAGCTCTTCCGAGCCGAGCGCGTCGAACAGGATCACGTCGTCGAGCCGGTTGAGGAACTCCGGCTTGAACGAGCTGCGCACCGCGCCCATCACGGCCTCGCGCTTGGCGCCGTTGGCCAGTTTCGGGTCGACCAGGAACTGCGAGCCGATGTTGGAGGTGAGGATCAGGATCGTGTTGCGGAAGTCGACGGTACGGCCCTGGCCGTCGGTCAGCCGGCCGTCGTCGAGCACCTGCAGCAGGATGTCGAAGACCTCGGGATGGGCCTTCTCCACCTCGTCGAGCAGCACGACTGTGTAGGGCCGCCGCCGGACGGCCTCGGTGAGCTGGCCGCCCTCCTCATAGCCGACGTAGCCGGGAGGCGCGCCGACGAGCCGGGCGACGCTGTGCTTCTCGGAGTATTCGCTCATGTCGATGCGGGTCATCGCCCGCTCGTCGTCGAACAGGAACTCCGCCAGCGCCTTGGCCAGCTCGGTCTTGCCGACACCCGTCGGGCCGAGGAACAGGAACGAGCCCGTGGGCCTGTCGGGGTCGGAGATCCCGGCCCGGCTCCGGCGTACGGCGTCCGAGACAGCCTGTACGGCCTGCTGCTGCCCGATGAGGCGCCGCCCCAGCTCCTCCTCCATCCGCAGCAGTTTGGCCGTCTCAGCCTCCAGCAGGCGGCCCGCCGGGATGCCCGTCCAGGAGGAGATGACCTCGGCGATGTCGTCGGCGCCGACCTCCTCCTTGACCATGGCGTTGTCGGGCGTCGCGGCGTCGGAGGCGGCTTGCAGAGCCTGCTCCAGGCGCGGCACCTCGGCGTACATGAGCCGGGAGGCGGCCTCGAAGTCGCCGTCGCGCTGCGCCCGCTCGGCGCCGCTCCTGGCCTCGTCGAGCTGCTTCTTCAGCTCGCCGACCTTGTTGAGGCCGGCCTTCTCCAGCTCCCAGCGGCCGACGAGGGCGTTGAGCTCCTCCTGGCGGTCGGCCAGCTCCTTGCGCAGGCGTTCGAGCCGCTGGATGGAGGCCTCGTCGGTCTCCTTGGAAAGGGCCAGCTCCTCCATCTTCATCCGGTCGACGTTGCGCTGGAGCTGGTCGATCTCGACGGGACGCGAGTCGATCTCCATGCGCAGCCGGGAGGCGGCCTCGTCGACCAGGTCGATGGCCTTGTCGGGCAGGAAGCGGTTGGTGATGTAGCGGTCGGAGAGCGCGGCGGCGGCGACCAGCGCGCTGTCGGCGATCTGGACCTGGTGGTGGGCCTCGTAGCGGCCTTTGAGCCCGCGCAGGATCGCGATCGTGTCCTCGACCGTGGGCTCGCCGACGTAGACCTGCTGGAAGCGGCGCTCCAGCGCGGGGTCCTTCTCGATGCGCTCGCGGTATTCGTCGAGTGTCGTGGCGCCGATCATGCGCAGCTCGCCGCGGGCCAGCATGGGCTTGAGCATGTTGCCCGCGTCCATGGCCCCCTCGGCGGCGCCCGCCCCGACGACCGTGTGCAGCTCGTCGATGAACGTGACGATCTGCCCGTCGCTCTCCTTGATCTCGGAGAGCACGGCCTTGAGCCGCTCCTCGAACTCGCCGCGGTATTTGGCGCCCGCGACCATCGCGCCGAGGTCGAGCGAGATGAGCCGCTTGTTGCGCAGCGACTCGGGCACGTCGCCGGCCACGATGCGCTGGGCCAGGCCCTCGACGACGGCCGTCTTGCCGACGCCGGGCTCGCCGATCAGCACCGGGTTGTTCTTGGTGCGCCGCGACAGCACCTGCACGACCCGGCGGATCTCGGAGTCGCGGCCGATGACCGGGTCGAGCTTGCCATTGCGGGCCCGCTCGGTCAGGTCGACGCCGTATTTCTCCAGCGCCTGGTAGGTGTCCTCGGGCGTCTCACTGGTGACGCGGGCGTGACCGCGTACCTTCTCGAAGGCGTCGAGCAGCGCCTGAGGCGTCGCCCCCTGGGACTTCAGCAGCTCGGCCACCTGGCCGCCGTCGGTGGCCAGGCCCACGAGCAGGTGCTCGGTGGAGACGTAGTCGTCTTCGAGCCGCTTGGCCCGCTGGGCGGCCGTGTTGATCACGCTCAGCAGCTGGCGGGAGCTCGACGGGGCGCTCACGGTGGAGCCCTGCGCCTTCGGCAGCCCGGCGAGCTGCTCCTCGGCCTTGGCGCGCAGCGTCTTCCAGTCGGCGCCGACGGCTTCCAGCAGCGGAATGGCGGTGCCGCCCGTCTGGGCGAGCAGGGTGGTCAGCAGATGGGCGGGCGCGATCTCCGGATTGCCCTCCGCGGCGGCACGCCGCATGGCCCCGGAGAGAGCTTCCTGGCTCTTCTGGGTGAGCTTGTAGTCCATGTGTTCTAGGCCCCCGGTGGCAGCTCGTAGCGGATCAGCGCCCTGACCATCTGCATCTCGGCGCGGAGGCGGTGAACCTCCTCACGCAGCCGCAGAGCCTCGTTCTCGAGCTCGAGAATCCGCTTGATGCCCGCGAGGTTGATGCCCTCCTCCTGGGAGAGCCGCTGGACCTCGCGGAGCTGGATGATGTCGCGGGTGGAGTAGAGGCGGCCGCGCCCCGCCGTGCGGCCTGGACAAACCAGTCCGAGCCGGTCGTACTGTCGCAAGGTCTGTGGATGGAGGCCCGACAGTTGCGCGGCCACCGAGATCACATAGACCGGAGTCTCGTCTGACAGGTCGAAATAGTTGGCGTCCATCGGCTACTCGCTTCTGGCTCTCTGTATGAGATCAGCCCGCGGGTCCTCGCCCGCCGTCGCGGTGTTGAACTCCGTGAGGAGCTCGCGGGACTTGTCGTCCAGCGTCTGAGGGACGAGCACCTCGACGGTGGCGAGCAGGTCGCCCTTGGTGCCGTCCTTGCGGGCGACGCCCCTGCCACGGACCCTGAACGTGCGGCCGTTGGGCGTGCCCGTCGGGATGCGCAGCGTGACCGGCAGCCCTTTGAGTATCGGCACCTTGATCTCGGCGCCGAGCGCGGCCTCGGAGAACGTCACCGGCACCGTGACGGTCAGGTTGTCGCCCGTCCTGCCGAAGACGGCGTGCGGTTTGACGTGCGTGAGGATGTAGAGGTCGCCGGCCGGGCCGCCGTTCTCGCCCGGGGCGCCCTTACCCTTGAGCTTGACCCGCTGCCCGTCGGCCACCCCCGCGGGGATGCGCGCCTGGATGTTGCGGGTGCTCTTGGCCCGGCCGCTGCCCTCGCACACCGGGCAGGGGTCGTCCACGAGCAGGCCGCGGCCCTTGCAGTCGCGGCAGGGCTCGGAGAAGGCGAAGTTGCCCAGGTTGCGGCTGGCCGCCCCCGTGCCCTCGCAGGTCGGGCAGACCCGCGGCGTGGTGCCGGCCTTGGCCCCGGTGCCGCTGCAGGCCGTGCAGGCGGCCGAGCTGGTCAGTCTGAGCGACACCGTGGAGCCGTCGACCGCTTCGGTGAACGTGAGCGTGACCTCGGACTCGACGTCCTGGCCACGCCGCGGCCTCGTGGCGCTGGTCGTACGGGTCGAGCCGCCGCCGCGGTTGAACAGCCCGCCGAACAGGTCGCCGAGCCGCTCACCCGCCCCGTGGCCCTGCTGCTGCTGGTTGGCGGTGCCCCCGAACAGGTCGCCGAAGTCGAACGGGAAGCCACCACTGCCGGGACGCTGGGCCCCCACCCCGGACCCGAACAGCGTGCGCGCCTCGTCGTATTCCTTGCGGCGCTTGCTGTCGGACAGGACGTCGTTGGCCTCGGAGATCTCCTTGAACTTGGCCTCTTTGGCCACGTCGCCCTGGTTGGTGTCGGGGTGGTATTGCCTGGCCAGCTTGCGGTAGGCCTTCTTGATGTCATCGGCCGTGGCTGACTTGGGCACACCAAGGACGGCGTAGTAGTCCTTCTCCAGGTAGTCCTTGGTGCTCATCTATCGCCCTTCGTTCTTCGTCAGTTGTCGTCGTCGGACGCCGGGGGGGCGTCTTCTGGCTCCGCCACGGCCACCCGCGCCGGGCGGAGCACCCGGTCACCCATCCGGTAACCGGGCTGGAGCACCTCGATCGCGGTCGGCTCGGTGACGTCCGGCGAGTAGCTGTGCATCAGCGCCTCGTGGACGGTCGGGTCGAACGGGTCGCCCTTCTGGCCGAAGGAGTTGAGCCCGAGCTTGGTGACGGCCGCTTCCAGTGACTCTGCCACCTTCGCGAAGCCACCGGTGAGCTCGCCGTGATCACGCGCCCGGCCGATGTCGTCGAGCACGGGCAGGAGCTCCTGGAGGGCGCTCGCGACGGCCTGCTCCCGCACTGCGCTGCGGTCACGTTCGACCCGCCTGCGGTAGTTGGTGTATTCCGCCTGGAGGCGCTGCAGGTCGGACGTCCGCTCGGAGAGCTGGGCCAGCAGGTCTCCGTCCTGCGCCGCCGCCTCACTGGCGGCGGGCGGAGGGGGAGCGTCCTGGTCCTGCGGTCGTTCGCGCACCTGGCCCGTCTCCGGGTCGATCTTGCGGTTGTCGCGGATCACCGGCTCGTCGTGCCCGTTGTCACGCGTCGGCATCACTTGTCCTTCTTCGGCTGGTCTTCGTCGACGATCTCGGCGTCGACCACGTCGTCATCGGCCTTCTGCTGCTCGCCGGCCGCGGCGTCCTGCGGGGCGCCCTCGCCGCCGGGCTGCTGGCCCTGGCTCTGCGCGTAGATCGCCGAGCCCATCTTCTGGCTGACGGTCGCGAGCTTCTCGGCCGAGGTACGGATGACGTCGGTGTCGGTGCCCTCCAGAGCCTTCTTCAGCTCGGCGAGCGACTCCTCGACCTCGGTCTTGATCTCGCCGGGGACCTTGTCGTCGTTCTCGCGGAGGAACTTCTCCGTCTGGTAGGCGAGCCCGTCGGCGTTGTTGCGGACCTCGGCCTCCTCGCGGCGCTTCTTGTCCTCGTCGGCGTAGGACTCGGCCTCGCGCATCATCCGCTCGATGTCGTCCTTCGGCAGCGCGGAGCCGCCGGTGATCGTCATCGTCTGCTCCTTGCCCGTGCCCAGGTCCTTGGCGGAGACGTTGACGATGCCGTTGGCGTCGATGTCGAAGGTGACCTCGATCTGCGGGATGCCGCGCGGCGCCGGGGCGATGCCGGTCAGCTCGAAGGTGGCCAGCTTCTTGTTGTAAGAGGCGATCTCGCGCTCGCCCTGGTAGACCTGGATCTGCACCGACGGCTGGTTGTCCTCGGCCGTGGTGAAGACCTCGGAGCGCTTGGTCGGGATCGTCGTGTTGCGCTCGATGATCTTGGTGAAGATGCCGCCCTTGGTCTCGATGCCCAGCGACAGCGGGGTCACGTCGAGCAGCAGGACGTCCTTGACCTCACCCTTGAGCACACCGGCCTGCAGGGCGGCGCCGATGGCGACGACCTCGTCCGGGTTGACGCCCTTGTTGGGCTCCTTGCCGCCGGTCAGCTCCTTGACGAGCTCGGAGACGGCGGGCATGCGGGTCGAGCCGCCGACGAGCACCACGTGGGCGATGTCGGAGATCTTGATGCCGGCGTCCTTGATGACCTGGTGGAACGGGCCCTTGGTCCGCTCGAGCAGGTCGGCGGTCAGCCGCTGGAACTCGGCCCTGGTCAGCTTCTCGTCGAGGTGCAGCGGGCCCTCGGAGGAGGCGGTGATGTAGGGCAGGTTGATGTTGGTCTCGGCCTGGCTGGACAGCTCGATCTTGGCCTTCTCGGCGGCCTCACGCAGGCGCTGGAGCGCCATCTTGTCCTTGGACAGGTCGACGCCGTGGGCGTTCTTGAACCGGTTGGCCAGCTCGTCGACGACCCGCTGGTCCCAGTCGTCACCACCGAGGTGGTTGTCGCCGGAGGTCGCCTTGACCTCGACGAAGCCGTGGCCGTCCTCCTGGCCGACGTCGAGCAGGGACACGTCGAAGGTGCCGCCGCCGAGGTCGAAGACCAGGATCGTCTGGTCCTGCTCCTTGTCGAGCCCGTAGGCGAGGGCCGCCGCGGTGGGCTCGTTGATGATGCGGAGCACGTTGAGGCCCGCGACCGTGCCGGCCTCCTTGGTGGCCTGGCGCTGCGCGTCGTTGAAGTAGGCCGGGACGGTGACCACCGCGTCGGTGATCTTCTCGCCCAGGTAGGCCTCGGCGTCCTGCTTCAGCTTCTGCAGCACGAAGGCGCTGATCTGCTGGGGGGAGAACTTCTTGCCGTCGATCTCCTGGGACCAGTTGGTGCCCATCTCCCGCTTGACGGAGCGGATGGTCCGGTCCACGTTGGTGACGGCCTGTCGCTTGGCGACCTCGCCGACCAGGACTTCGCCGTTCTTAGCGAAGGCGACCACGGACGGCGTGGTCCGCGAGCCCTGCGCGTTGGCGATGACGGTGGGCTCACCGCCCTCGAGGATCGAGACGACGGAGTTGGTCGTCCCAAGGTCGATACCTACCGCACGTGCCATGAGTACGTCCCTGTAGTTAAAGTTGAGTCGGTCAGACTCAACGTACGAATGCCCGGGGTGTTTGTCAAACAGCTTGAGCCTACTCGACTCAACCTGACCCCGGGCACCCGTATTCCCCCTGAGAGCTCCCCCCTCAAACCCTGACGAGACCCCGGCACGACAAGGGTCGCGTACCGGGGTCTGGCCCCTCCCGGAAGTCCCCCGCCCGAAACTGGCGGACCCCGGCGCGACAAGGGTCGTGTGCCGGGGTCTGGTCGTTCCTCTCCCGAAAGTCCCCCGCCCGAAACTGGCCGACCCCGGCGCGACAAGGGTCGTGTGCCGGGGTCTGGGTCTGTTGAGAGGTTCAGGGCTTGGCGCCGTCCAGCACCTTGCGCTTGCCGAGCGGGGTCTTGAGCTTGACCGTCGTCGTCTTCTCCACCGCGATCATGATGCAGGCGACGTCCTTGGCCTTCGGGGCGGTGCCCTCGTACAGGGTGACCTTGACGCTCTTGCGCGTCTCCTTGACCTTCACCCGGTCCAGGACGGTGCACGGGGCCACGCCCGACCACCAGATGAGCTTGAGCTTGCGGCCGTGCGACGTCGGTTGCGCCTTGGTCCAGCGGACCTTGTGCGTGTTGATGGTGTCGCCCGTGGGCTTGACCGGTTTCGGAGCCTTCGTGGGAGTGGTCTCAGCGGGAACACTCGCCACGGGGTCAGTGGTGACCGGCGTCTGTGGGGCGGGGGCGGTGGCCTGCTCGGCAGGCGCCGGGGCCCCGCAACTCGTCGCAAGCACCAGACATCCGGCCAGAAGAGTCGCTGTCATTGTGCGCATACCTCTTGGACGAATGGGACGGCTCGCAGGTTCAGCTACCGAATCCGGCGGGTTTCGCACCGGCGAAGTTAGGGTGGAACATGTGCTGCGTCAGGCCCTGCTAGCCGTATCCAGGAGCGACCTCGTCGAGCGGGTCGTCACCACCTCGCCGCTGACCAGAGACGTGGTCAGGCGCTATGTCGCCGACGACGTCGAAGCGGTCGTCGCCCGGCTGACCCGCGACGGGCTGCTCGTCACCATCGCCCGCCTGGGTGAGGACGTCACCGATCGGGCGCAGGTCGAGCGCGCGGTCCAGGGCTACCTCGCGCTGCTCGGCCGGCTGCCCCGGGACGCCGACGTGTCGGTCAAGCTGACCGCGCTGGGGCTGCGGCTCTCCGAGAAGCTCGCGCTCGACAACGCGGCCACCGTCTGCGAGGCCGCCGCGGCCAGGGGAGTGACGGTCACCCTCGACGCCGAGGAGCACGACACGATCCCCAGGCTCGACTCCGTGCATGCCACGCTGCGCAAGGAGCATCCCGACGTGGGCATCGTGGTGCAGGCGTACCTGCCGGACGCCCGTGAGCGCTGCGAGCGGCTCGACGGTGCCCGCGTACGGCTCTGCAAGGGCGCCTACAGCGCGCCCGGCGCCCTCACCTCACGGGCCGACATCGACCGGTCGTTCGCGCGCTGCCTCAAGGTGCTGATGGTGGGCACCGGCTACCCCATGGTCGCCACGCACGACCCGCGACTGGTGGAGATCGCTTCGGCGCTGGCCGTACTCACCGGGCGGGACGCGACGGGCTTCGAGTATCAGATGCTGTACGGCGTGCGGCCCGCCGAGCAGGCCCGGCTGGCCGGACTCGGCGCGCAGGTGCGCGTCTACGTGCCCTACGGCGCCGACTGGTACGCCTACCTCATGCGCCGCCTCGCCGAGCGCCCGCGCAACCTGGCCTTCTTCGCCCGGTCGCTGCTGAGCCGTCACTAGCTTCGCCCGGTCGGTGGTGAGCCGCCACTAGCTTCGCCCGGTCACCGGTCACCCGGCACCGGCTCGGTAGGCTACCGGGGTGATTGCGATTCTGGGCACGGGCAAGATGGGCGAGGCCCTCCTGTCCGGGCTGCTGCGAGCGGGGTTCGATCCGGGCGACATCATGGCGACGTCCCGCAGGCCGGAGCGGGCGCAGGCGCTGCGCGAGGCCTATGGCGTGCGCACCGTGACCAACACCGAGGCCGCCAAGGCCGCGGAGACGATCATCCTGGCGGTCAAGCCGCAGGACATGGCGGCGCTGCTGGCCGAGATCGCCCCCTATGTCCCCGCCGACCGGCTGGTGATCACCGCTGCCGCGGGCATCACCAGCGCCTTCGTCGAGCAGCGTCTCGGCGTCGAGGTGCCGGTCGTCAGGGTGATGTCCAACACGCCGATCCGCTTCGACGAGGCGATGAGCGTGATCTCGGCGGGCGCCCACGCGAGCGAGGAGCACCTCCAGCACACCGAGGACCTGCTCAAGCCGGTCGGCAAGGTGCTGCGCATCCCCGAGTCGCAGCAGGACGCGGCCACCGCGCTGTCGGGCAGCGGGCCCGCCTACTTCTTCTACCTGGTCGAGGCCATGGTCGACGCGGGGATCCTGCTCGGCATGCCCAGGGCCGCCGCGCTCGACATGGTCACCCAGTCGATCGTCGGCGCCGCCGTGATGCTGCGCGACTCGGGCGAGCACCCGGTGATCCTGCGCGAGGCGGTCACCTCGCCCGGCGGCACCACGATCGCGGCGATCGCCGAGCTCGAACGCCACAGCGTCCGCGCCGCCTTCCTGGCCGCCATCGAGGCCGCCCGCGACCGGAGCCGCGAGCTGGCCTCAGGCTGAGCCTAGTTCGGGAGGCCCAAGCCACCCCGGGCACCCTGCTCCTACGATGGGTCGGGTGACGATCCGTCGCGGCATCCCCCCGCTGCTCGTCCTGCTCGCGCTGACCGGCTGCTCGGCCGAGGCACCGGCCGCCGTACAACTGGCCGACGTCAAGCGCGCCCCCGTCACCGAGGTCGTCGAGGCGCCCGCCACCATCGGCGCCCGCGCCACGGCCACCCTCCGCTCGCCCGCCCAGGGCACGATCGCCCACCTGTACGTCCGCGAGGGCGACCACGTGCGCAAGGGCCAGATCGTGGCCAAGATCCGTTCGCCGCAGGCCCAGGACCAGCTCAAGCAGGCCCGGCGGGCGTCGAAGTCGGCCGCGCCCCCGACCCCGAGCCTGGGCCGCCCGAACGTCCGGCTCGCCTCCTTCGACACCGGCGCGTTCGACCGCAAGGTGGCCGCGCACTTCGCCAAGGCACGCAGGGAGGCGAAGAAGATCGACGACGCCCAGGCCCGCAGGCAGTTGCTCAGCGCCATCGGCCTGGCCGAGGCCCAGCACAAGGCGCAGACCAGGGCCCTGAAGTCGATCACCGCGCAGCTCAACCGGTCGATCAACAGCGTGCTGGCCGGGGTCACCAGCGGGTTCGGCGGGCTGACGTCGTCCATGGCGTCGTTACAGGCCGCCTCCAAGTCCCAGGCGAAGGCCGCGGTCAAGGCGGCGGAGAGCGCGGTGAAGTCGCTCACCGTCAAGGCGCCGTTCGGCGGGGTGATCACGCTCGGCCGGCCCTCGGGCGGCGGCGCCGCGAGCAGCCTGAACGGCCTGCTCAGCCAGCTGCCCACCGGCGGTCAGCAGCTGCCCGCCGACACCTCCGGCGGCTCGGCGAGCGGCGGCACGCCGGTGGCGGCCGGTGTTCCCGTCTCGGCGGGCGACCCGATCGTCACCGTCACGGACATCTCGGAGCTCACCCTCTCCGCCGACATCGACGAGACCGACGTGCTGCTGGTCAAGAAGGGCACCAAGGCCACGGTCGAGCTCGACGCGGTCCCCGGCGCGGCCTACACCGCGCGGGTCACGGGCGTCGGCGTGACACCGATGCCCGGCACGACGGGTGGCGTCAGCTACCCGGTGCAGCTCACGCTCGGCGCGGGCCGGTTCGACGACGGCGCCGCGGCGCCCACCCCCAAACCGGGTATGAGCGCGGTGACGCGGCTGACGGTCCGCGAGTCGCCCGCCGCCATCGCGGCCCCGGCCTCGGCGATCGTCTCCAGCGGGCGCGAGAGCGTGGTCTGGGTGGTCAGGAACGGTACGGCGGAGCGCCGCGTGGTCAAGCTCGGCGCCCAGGGGGAGGCGGTGGTCGAGGTGCTGAACGGACTGTCGGTCGGTGACCGGATCGTGGTCAAGGGCGCGGACTCGGTACGGCAAGGGCAGCGGCTGCCATGACCGCCGCCGCGTCGGACGCCGCTTTGGAAGCCGTCGATCTCACCAGGCGCTATCAGCTCGACGGCGTCGCCGTGGAGGCGTTGCGCGGTGTGTCGCTGCGCATCGGCCGCGGCGAGTTCGTAGCCATCATCGGGCCGTCCGGGTCCGGCAAGTCCACGCTGATGCACTTACTCGGCTGCCTCGACCGGCCCACCTCCGGGCGGCTGCGGGTGAACGGGGTGGAGATGTCGCAGCTGTCCGACACCCAGCTGGCCGAGCTGCGCAACAAGACGATCGGGTTCGTGTTCCAGTCGTTCCACCTGCTGGCCAGGACCACGGCGCTGGAGAACGTGGCGCTGCCGCTGGTCTACCGGGGGGTCGGCAAGGCCGAGCGCCGGTCCAGGGCACGGGCCGCGCTGGAGGCGGTGGGTCTGGGGCACCGGATGGAGCACCGGCCCTCGCAGATGTCCGGCGGCGAGCAGCAGCGCGTGGCGATCGCCAGGGCGCTGGTGGGCGAGCCGAAGGTGCTGCTGGCCGACGAGCCGACGGGCAATCTCGACACCCGCAACGGCGCCGAGGTCATGGCCATACTCGACCGGCTCAACAGTGACAGCGGGGTGGCCGTGGTGCTGGTCACGCACGAGCCGGAGGTCGCGGGGCACGCCCGGCGGCAGATCCACGTACGCGATGGGCTGATCGAGCTGGACACCGGCGCCCGGGAAAGCGCGGAGAGCGAGCAGAGGGACGGCGGCGGCGCGGGGTGAGGGGGCGCGAGGCGTTCGGCATGGCGCTGGAGGCGCTGCGGGTCAACCGGATGCGCAGCGTGCTGACCATGCTCGGGGTCGTCATCGGCGTGCTCGCCGTAGTGATCCTGGTGGCCGTCGGCACCGGCGCGAAGGACGCGGTGGAGAAGGAGATCTCCGGCCTGGGCACCAACATCATCCTGGTCGTCCCCGGCCGGCTCACCGTGGGCGCGGCGCCGACCCAGAGCAAGCTCAACCTGGCCGACGTCGCGTACGTGCGGCGCGTGGTCGGCGACCCGTCCAAGGTGACGGTCTCGCTGCAGTCGGGCGAGACCGTACGGGTCGGCGGGACCGAGGCGTTCGTCACGATCGTCGGCACCGACCAGAACCTCACCAACATCTTCGACCGCCCGCTCGACAAGGGCCGCCACCTGAGCGGGACCGACGTCGACACCCGGCGCCGGGTCGCCGTGCTCGGCTCCGAGGTGGCCGACAAGCTGTTCGGCGACCTCGACCCGATCGGGCGGCAGCTGACGATCTCCGGGGCGCGGTTCCGGGTCGTCGGCGTCTACGCCAAGATCGGCCAGACCTTCGGGGTCTCGCGCGACCAGGAGGTGCACATCCCGGTGACGACGGCCCAGCGGCTGCTCGGCATCGCCAGGGTCAACGGCATCGCGGTCGGCGCGTCCGGGCCCGACGAGATCGAGCCGCTCCAGAGCCGGGTCGTGGCGGCGCTGACCGACAGGTATCCGGGGGAGAAGTTCTCGGCTGTCACGCAGACCCAGTTGCTCGGCACGATCGGCAGCGTGCTCGGCATGCTCACCGGCGTGCTGGCCGCGATCGCCGGCATCTCGCTGCTGGTGGGCGGCGTGGGCGTGTCCAACATCATGCTGGTCAGCGTCAGGGAGCGGACCCGTGAGATCGGGCTGCGCAAGGCGCTCGGGGCCAGGCAGCGCGACATACTGACCCAGTTCCTGATCGAGGCGGTGCTGCTGACGACGATCGGCGGCGTCATCGGGATCCTGCTCGGCGTCGGCGGCGCCCTCGCCATCCAGGCGCTCACGCCGGTGCCCGCGTCGATCACCTGGTGGTCGATCGCGCTGGCGTTCGGCGTCTCGGCGGCGGTGGGCGTGTTCTTCGGCGTCGCGCCCGCGCGGAGGGCCGGCCGGTTGGACCCGGTCGTCGCCCTCCGCGCCGAGTGACGTGCTTGGTGACGTGCTGAGCGGCGTGCCGACCGAGTGACGCGCCCGGTGACGCGGTTACGCGTCGCGGCGCCGCATCAGTACGGCGCCCGCGATCATCGCGACCGCCACCCAGGCGAGGTAGACCGCGAACCCGCTCCACGGGCCCAGGGAGCCGCGGCTCTCGCCGGACACGACCAGCAGGCCGGCGTTCGTGGTGAAGTATTCGGCCACGGTCCTGCCCCACTCGCCCGGGAGCTGGGACGCCACCGTGGGCAGCACCATGATCAGCGAGATGGCCGACACGATCGCGCCCGGCGTGTGCCTGATCAGCGTGCCCAGTCCCAGCCCGAACAGCCCGCACGCGGTCAGGTAGAGACCTGACCCGAGCGTAGCCCGCGCCACCTCCCCCATCTCGATGGACGCCGGCTGGGAGATCGCCAGGCCGACACCCATCGCGACGGCCGACGCGACCAGGCAGACGACGAGCGACACCGCGACGAACACCACGATCTTGCCGGTCAGCAGGCGCATGCGCTGGGGCACGGCCATGAGCGAGGTGCGGATGCCTCCGGTGCGGTATTCGCTGGAGATCACCAGAACGCCCAGGGTGGCCATGGAGATCGAGGCCATCATCGCACCGGTCAGGCTCGACACGATCGCCTGCGAGCCCGGGATCGGCCCGTTGGCCATGTTCTTGGTCGTGATGCTGAGGAGGGCGGAGAAGCCCAGCATCAGTACGGCGGTGACGGCCAGGGTCCACACCGTCGAGCGGACAGAGCGGATCTTGGTCCATTCGGAGCGGAGAATGTCGATCATGATGAGTACTCCAGGCTGTCCTTGGTGAGCTCCATGTAGGCCGCTTCGAGCGAGGGCTGGACGAGCGTCAGCTCCTCCAGCGGCAACCCGGCCCGCGCGGTGATCGTGCCGATCTCCAGCGGCGTCACCCCGGTCACCCGCAGGTGGTCGGCGTGCAGGTCACCGACCTTGAGCAGATCGGCCACCTCGGCCAGGCGGGGCGAGCGCACCCGTACGTACGACTGCGAGCTGCGCCCGATGAACTCCGACATGCTCGTGTCGGCGATCAGCGCGCCCTTGCCGATCACCACCAGGTGGTCGGCCGTCTGCGCCATCTCGCTCATCAGGTGGCTGGAGACGAACACCGTGCGCCCCTCGGCCGCCAGCTTCCGCATGAACGTGCGGATCCACAGGATGCCGTCCGGGTCCAGCCCGTTGACGGGCTCGTCGAAGAGCAGGATCTCCGGATCGCCGAGCAGCGCGGCGGCGATGCCGAGCCGCTGCGACATGCCGAGCGAGAACCCGCCGACCCGTCGCTTGGCCACCTTGGCCAGGCCGACCACCTCCAGCACCTCCTCCACCCTGCTCGCCGGGATGGCGTTGGTCTGCGCGATGGCCAGCAGGTGGTTGCGGGCGCTGCGCCCGCCGTGCACGGCCTTGGCGTCGAGCAGCGCGCCGACCTTGCGCAGCGGGTGCCGCAGCTCCCCGTACGGCCTGCCGTCCACGAGGACCGACCCGCCCGACGGGTGGTCCAGGCCGAGGATCATGCGCATGGTCGTCGACTTCCCGGCGCCGTTGGGTCCCAGGAACCCGGTCACCTGGCCGGGCTCGACGTCGAAGGACAGGTCGGCCACGGCCACGGTGCCGCCGTAGCGCTTGCTCAGGTTCGTTGCCCGGATCGCGGTCATGACCCAAGCGTGGCCGGGCGGGAGTGGGATTTCGTCCTGCTGGAGGACTGTTCGCGGGCGCGGCCTCTGGGACCCTGCTCCTACTCTCCAGGGGTGATCAGCGCCGCCTCGTAGGCCACGATCACCGCCTGGGCCCGGTCCCGGACGCCGATCTTGGCGAACAGGTTCGTCACGTGGTTCTTGACGGTCGAGGGGGAGACGTCCAGCTCCTCGGCGATCTCCGCGTTGGACCTGCCGCGGGCGATCAGGACGAGCGTCTCGCGTTCGCGCTCGGTCAGCCCGTCCAGCGTCGTGGGAGCCGCCCGGCGGCGCGGTCGCGCAGCCCGTACGAACGTGCCGATCAGGCGGGTCAGCAGGCGCGGCGCCACGGCGGACTCGCCGCGGTGCACCACACGGACGCCCTCGACCAGCTCCTCGGGGGAGACGTCCTTGGGCAGGAACCCGGCGGCGCCCGCCCGCAGGGCCGCCACCACGTTCTCGTCCAGGTCGAACGTGCTCAGCGCGAGCACCCGCACACCGGGCGACTCCACGGTGATCCGTTCGGTCGCGCGTACCCCGTCGAGGCCCGGCATGTGCAGGTCCATCAGCACCACGTCCGGGCGCAGCCGCTCGCACAGCGCGACCGCCTCCGCGCCGTCGGCCGCCTGGCCCACCACGCGCATGTCCGGCTGGGCGTCGAGCATGAGCTGGAAGCCCTTGCGCACCAGCGCGTGGTCGTCGGCCAGCAGTACGGTGATCATGTCGTCTCCAGGGGAATGCGGGCACGCACCAGGAAGCCGCCCTCCGAACGGGGGCCCGTACGCAGCAGGCCGCCGCACAGCGTCACGCGCTCGGCCATCCCGTCCAGCCCGAACCCCGGGGCCGGGGCGGTCCGGCCGCCCGAGGCGGGCAGGCCGTCGTCGATGACCTCCACCTCGACCGCCTCGCTGTCGTAGGCCAGCCGGACGCTGGCCCGCGCCCCCACGGTGTGCTTGCGGGTGTTGGTCAGCGCCTCCTGCACGATCCGGTAGACGGCGTGGTCGACGGCCGCCGGCAGCGTGACGGGCTCCCCGATCACGGTCAGGCTCGTGGGCAGCCCGGCGGTCGCGGCCTCCTGGACCAGCGCCGACAGCCGGGCGGCGCCCACCCCGGTCGCGGCGTCGGCGCCCCCCTCGATCCTGAGCAGCCCGTCCGTGGTGAACACGCCGCCGGTTCCGACCGGGTCGTCGGCCCTGAGCACGTTGAGGAGCTGGCGCATCTCCGCCAGCGCCTGGCGCGCGGTCCGCTCCGCCCCGGCCAGGGCGTCATGGGCGGCGTCCTCGCTCGGCGGCAGGGTGGCCCTGGCGCCCCCGACCAGCACGTTGATGACGCTGATGTGGTGGGCCACGACATCGTGCAGCTCCCTGGCGATGCGCCGCCGCTCGGCGCGGACCGCGCTCTCGGTGGCCTCCCGTTGGCCGCGCTCCCTGAGCTCGGTGCGCACTCTGACGAGCTGCCCGACGACTATGGGGGCCAGCGGGTACAACCCGGCCATCCACGAGCCGGGCACTGGCCTGATCAGGTGGTGGGCCAGGCCGTAGACCACGCTCTCGCCGACGGCGGTGAGCGCGGCGGTCCTGCCCGGGGTGTAGCGGCCCACGCTGTAGAAGGCGATCGTCGAGGAGATGTTGGCCGACGCCACGATGCCGGCGGCCATGCCGAAGATCTCACCGACGGTCTCGATCGCGGCGACCGTGACGGGCCGGCTCCGCCGTAACAGCAGCGGGAACGTGCTGAGGATGAAGAGGGCGGCGCCCTCGCCGACGTCCGGGTAGCCCTGGCGCAGCACGGAGACCAGGCCGACGCTCGCGGCCCCGGCGAGCACGGTCACCAGCGTGATGTCGAAGACGCGCGGACGCTTGAAGAAGCGCCATGCGGCCGTGATGCGTCGCATGAAGCGCATGATCCAACCCTATGCGGCACTTATTGAAAAGCGGCGATATTTCGCCGGAACAGTCCCCGTCACCGTCTGGACGCGGCCAGTTGACGCTGCGGTAACGTCGCTCCAAGGGCGAGGGACGGGAGCGGGAATGAGTTCTACGGCAAGGGCCATCTGGGACGATGCTCTCACTTCCTACGATTTCGGGCCGAGCCATCCACTGGCGCCCGTCAGGGTGGAGCTGACGATGGCGCTCGCCCGCGAGCTCGGTGTGCTGGACAAGATCGAGGTGGTCGGCTGTGCGCCCGCCACCGACGACGACCTGGCCCTGGTGCACCGGCGCGACTACATCGAGGCCGTCAAGCGCGTCTCCGCCTCCGGTGGGGCCGACCTGTCCGTGGGGCTCGGCACGACTGACAATCCGGCCTTCAAGGGCGTACACGAGGCCTCGGCGCTCATCGCGGGCGCGACGCTCGCGGCCGCCCGCGCGGTCTGGGAGGGCACGGCCGAGCACGCGGTCAACGTCGCCGGCGGTCTGCACCACGCGATGGCCGGTAACGCCAGCGGCTTCTGCGTCTACAACGATCCGGCGCTGGCCATCGCCTGGCTGCTCGCGCAGGGGGTCGGCCGCATCGCCTACGTGGACGTCGACGTGCACCACGGCGACGGCGTGCAGGCGATGTTCTACGACGACCCCCGGGTGCTGACGATCAGCCTGCACGAGAGCCCGCGCACGCTGTTCCCCGGCACCGGCTACCCGGGGGAGACCGGCGCGGAGGGCACGGCGGTCAACGTGGCGCTGCCCGCGGGCTGCGGAGACGAGGGCTGGCTGCGGGCCTTCGACTCGGTCGTGCCGCCGCTGCTGCGCGAGTTCCGGCCGGAGATCCTGGTGACCCAGCATGGCTGCGACAGCCACGCGCTCGACCCGCTCGCCAACCTGATGCTCAGCCTCGACGGCCAGCGCACCGCCTACGCCGCCCTGCACCGGCTGGCGCACGAGACGGCCGGCGGCCGGTGGATCGCGACGGGCGGGGGCGGCTACGAGCTGGTCCAGGTGGTGCCGCGGGCCTGGACGCACCTGATGGCCGAGCTGTCCGGGCATCCGCTCGACCCGGCCACCCAGACACCCGCGGCCTGGCGGGCGTTCGTACGGGAGCGGACGGGCGAGACGCCCCCGCTGACCATGACGGACGGCAGAAATCCGGAATTTCGTGACCTGGCTGGTGGTTATGACCCAGCAGACCCCATCGACCGTGCGGTCATGGCGACCCGACAGGCGGTCTTCCCCCTGCACGGCCTCGACCCGATGCCTTAGGGAGAGCTGTGCTCAGCCGCGACCAACTCCGCGAACACCTGGTCCGCACCCGGATCGCCGGCGAGGTCGCCACGTCGCGCGAGAACAATCTCGACCACTACAGCTCGGTGGCCAACCGCGATCCCTATTACCTGCTGGGACTGACCCTTGAGCAGCCGTGGTCGTTCCGGGACGTCCTCGCGCAGATGGTCAAGGCGGCGGGCGTGCAGGCCGACGCGGGACACCGCTGGGGCCAGGACACCATCGACCCCGACCTGACGATCGACGCGCTCGACGCCATGGCCGACCGGATCGCCGGCGTGCTGTCGCGGGACAAGCCGCGGCTGCTGTTCGCCACCGGGCACCCCACGGGCCTGCTCGTCGTCCACCTCGCGCTCGCCCGGCTCGCCGTGGAGCGCGGGGCGACGCTGCTGACACCGGCCGAGGGCTGGACCTACTCCGGGTCGGGTTTCGGACGTGCCCGTAAGATCCGCTACCTCCAGGACATCGCCATGCTCGATGACAAGGGCGGATTCGTGCACACCCACGACTCCGCCCCGATGGAGCGGATGCTGACCGTCCTGGGCGAGGTCACGCCGGACCTCGTCATCGCCGACCACGGCTGGGCGGGAGCGGCTGGAGAGGCGGGTGTGCCGACGGTGGCGTTCGCCGACAGCAACGACCCCGGACTCTTCCTAGGCGAGGCCGAGGGCAAGATCGACGTGGTCGTGCCACTGGATGACAATGTGCTACCGCGCTACTACGAGCCGCTGATCGCCCATCTGGTCACACGAGCCTCACAGGCCCTTTGAGTTCAATTCGGTCATCCCCATACCGTCTTTTCGCGCCTGCATTCCAAGAGGCTCGCAGTCCCTTTGCCAACTTTTGAGGGGGCCTGGGCGACTCTTATGTGTGACAAGTTGGACAGTTCCAACGTCCAGGCGAGGTGCTCAAGCCGGTGGTTAACCAGCGATTTTGCTGGTTTGGCTGACAGGTAGCTCCGTCAGCTGAGAAAATAGGGGGTTTGCGCTGTCGGAGTCCCGACTTACGCTGACGGCAGTACACGTGCGTGAGCAGTGGCACCAGTGGGGATAACCCGTAAACACGTGCGGAAGAGGCGTCCGATGGGTGCAGGCGAAAGACCTCTCAGTGAGGTGAAGTTCCTGACGGTGGCGGAAGTGGCCACGGTCATGCGGGTGTCCAAGATGACGGTGTACCGCCTGGTGCACTCTGGCGAGCTGCCGGCCATCCGAGTCGGCCGGTCGTTCAGGGTGCCCGAGCAGGCGGTCCACGACTATCTGCGGGAGGCCTACATCGAGGCAGGGTAGATCTTGAGGTAGCGGCGTATGCCACACGCCGTGAATGCCGTCGTGGGAGACGCCCGGCCGCCACCGAGCGGCCGGGCTCACCCCCCAGGGGGCGATCCACAGCCGATCGCCGGTAGGCTGTGATCCGGTGTGCGCTCGCGCATCGGTTCAGATCTGCTATCAGTACCTGGGGGTCCCGTGGGCTCTGTGATCAAGAAGCGCCGCAAGCGGATGGCCAAGAAGAAGCACCGCAAGCTGCTCAAGAAGACGCGCATCCAGCGGCGCAACAAGAAGTAACAGACGCAGCTGCGAGGCGCTGATGACCCACACCGTGCTCGTCACCGGGGTCTCGCGCCACGTGGGCGCTCGGATGGCGAGCGTGCTCGCCGCCGACCCGGACATCAGTCGCGTCATCGGAGTGGACACCGTGCCGCCCCCCTCGCTGACGCGAGATGGCGGCATCTCCCTCGGCCGGACGGAGTTCGTCCGGGTCGATCTGCGCAGCCCCGACATCGCTCAGGTGATCGCGGCTGCCGACATCGACACCGTTGTGCACATGAGCCTGGTCAGCGCTCCGTCGCGGGGCGCGGGCAGGGCCGTGATGAAGGAGCACAACGTCATCGGCACCATGCAGTTGCTCGGTGCCTGCCAGCGGTCGGCGACCGTGCGGCGCGTGGTGGTCCGCTCGACCACCGCCGTCTACGGTTCGTCGCCACGGGATCCGGCGGTGTTCACGGAGGACCAGGACCTGGAGCCGCACGACGGCCCGAGCCACGGCTACGCCAAGGACGCGGCCGAGGTGGAGGGCTACGTGCGCGGTTTCGCGCGCCGCCGGCCCGACATGGCGGTCTCGCTGCTGCGCTTCGCCAACTTCATGGGTCCCGGCGTCGACTCGCCGCTCACCCGCTACTTCACCCAGCCGGTGCTGCCGACCGTGTTCGGCTTCGACCCGCGGCTGCAGTTCGTCCATGAGGACGACGCGATCGAGGTGCTGCGGCGGATGGCGACCGAAGATCACCCCGGCACGTACAACGTGGCCGGGGCAGGCGTGTTGCTGCTGTCGCAGTGCGCGCGCCGGGCTGGGCGGCTGTCGCTGCCGCTGTTCGCGCCCGCCTTCCGCCTGCTGGGCGATGCCGCGCGCCGTGCCGGCCTGGTCGACTACTCGCCCGAGCAGGTCCGGCTGATGAGCCATGGCCGGGCGGTCGACTGCTCCAGGCTGGAGGCCGAGCTGGGCTGGAAGCCCAAGTTCACCACCGGCGCGGCTTTCGACGACTTTCTGCTCTCGCGGGGGCTGCACCCGCTCGGAGGTGTGCGGCATTGAGCGTTCCGAACGACGAGGCCCGCGTGATCCCCATCAGCTCGGCACCCTCCTTCGAGGAGCCGGAGACGCTCGCCAGGCTGCTGGCCTTCATCCGGCGGCGCATCACCGGCGACTACGAGGTCGATGAGTTCGGCTATGACGCAGAGCTGACGGACAAGGTGCTGCTGGAGCTGATCAGGCCCCTCTACCACCACTGGTTCAGGGTCGAGACGGTCGATCTGAAGAACGTGCCCGAGGAGGGCGGCGCGCTGGTCGTGGCCAACCACTCCGGCACGCTGCCGGTCGACGCGCTGATGATGCAGGTGGCGCTGCACGACGAGGCGGACCGGCCGCTGCGGCTGCTCGGCGCCGACCTGGTCTACCAGCTCCCGATGCTCGCCCACCTGTCGCGCAAGACCGGCCACACGCTGGCCTGCCGCGAGGACGCCGACCGGCTGTTGCGCAAGGGCGAGCTGGTCGGGGTGTTCCCCGAGGGGTTCAAGGGCGTCGGCAAGCCGTTCTCCGAGCGCTACAAGCTGCAGCGCTTCGGCCGCGGCGGGTTCGTCGCGTCGGCGATCCGCGCCGGGGTGCCGATCCTGCCCACCGCCATCGTGGGCGCCGAGGAGATCTACCCCAAGATCGGCGATCTGCCGACGCTGGCCAGGCTGCTCGGCCTGCCCTATCTGCCGATCACCCCGCTCTTCCCGCTGCTCGGCCCGCTCGGCCTGGTGCCGCTGCCGTCGAAGTGGATGATCCAGTTCGGGGAGCCTATCCGTACCGACGAGTACGACGCGGCGGACGCCGACGATCCGGTGCTGGTGTTCGATCTCACCGATCACATCCGCGAGATCATCCAGCAGATGCTCAACGAGCTGAGGCTGCGCCGCGGCCCCGCCTTTCCGCCATTCTTCTGAACTCAACAGAATCTTGACATGATCGGTCAAGCCATCAAGGATGGGGAAACCGAGCAAGGCAAGACGGCGGCTGGACACCCATGGGTTCGACACCTAGGGAGCGTGCATGAGACGGCTCGTCGACTCCGTGCTCGTCACGAACGCCGGCGACCAGGTGATCCTGTCGACCGGCTCACGTGACGGTTTATCGCTGCGGGGCGACCTCGACCGCGTCGAGCAGGCGGTCACGCTGCTGCGGGACGGCGTCGACGACAGTGACATCCACGCGGACCGGCTGCTGGCCGACCTGGTGGCGGCGCTGACGCACATGGGGTGGCTCACCTCGGAGCCGCCGCAGTCGGCGGCCGAGTCCACCGGCCGGCTCGCCCGCCAGCACGGCTACCTGACGCTGTTCGCCCCCGACGCGCGCGAGCTCCAGTCGCGGATCGCCGCCTGCACGATCATGCTCCTCGGCGTGGGCGGCATCGGGGCTGTCGCGGCCCAGCACCTGGGCGCCGCCGGGGTCGGGCGCATCGTGGCCGTCGATCCCGACGTGGTCGAGCTGCACAACCTCAACAGGCAGCTGCCGTACACGACGAGAGACGTGGGCGTGCCCAAGGTCGACGCGCTCAGCGCGCGGCTGCTCGACTTCGCGCCCGAGACCGAGGTGGTGTCCGTACGGCGGCGCGTCGCCAGTGCGGCCGACCTCGACGGCCTGCCCCATGTGGACCTCGTCCTCATCGGCGCCGACGAGCCCGCCGAGCTGGCCGACACGGTCTGGCGGTGGTGCCGCGAACGTGACGTGGCCATGAGCCGCGCGGCGGTCGCCCACGAGCACGGCCACTGGGGCCCGCTCCTGTCGCCCCGCGAGGGGCACTGCCACACCTGCTTCGAGCACGCCCGTGAGGCCGGGCTGTCGCGCGAGCGGCGGCTGGAGGGCGGTCACGGCCCCACGCCGTGGTCGTTCGGCGCCACCAACACGGTCATCGCGGCCTGGGCCGTGCACGACATTGTCCAGTACATCGCCACGTCCGAATGCCCCACGCTCAACCGCCGCGCCCACCTGGACTTCGCCCACGGTGAGCTGCACTTCCTCGATGGTCCTCGCTGCACCTGCAACCAGTAGCGGGCCGCCGGTGTTCTCCAACTGAGACAACACCGGAAGGAAAAAATATGGATCTGCAACTTACCGGCCGCGTCGCCATCGTCACCGGGGCGTCCAAGGGCATCGGCCTGGCCGTGACACAGACCCTGATCGAGGAGGGCGCCCACGTCGTCGCGGCCTCCAGGACCCGCACCCCCGAGCTGCCCGACAAGGCGGTGCACGTACCGGTCGACCTGATGGACCCGCAGGCGCCCGCCGAGGTGGTCGCCCGTGCCGTCGAGGAGTTCGGGCGGCTGGACATCCTGGTCAACAACGCCGGTGGCCCGCCGCCCGGCGTGACGCTGCCGCACGCCGGGTTCATGACCTCGGACGACGACACCTGGCGGGCGATGTTCGAGTTCAACCTGTTCTCGGTACTCCGGATGATCCGCTCCGCCGTACCGGTGATGCTGGAGGGCGGCGGCGGCGCGATCGTCAACGTCTCCTCCGTCACCGCCCGGCAGCCTTCGGCGGTGAACATGGACTACGGCGCGGCCAAGTCGGCCCTCACCTTCGTCAGCAAGGCGGTCGACGAGGAGTACGGCCCGCAGGGCATCCGGGTCAACACCGTCTCTCCCGGGCCCGTGCTCACCCCCTGGTGGACCGACGAGGGCGGCGCGGCTGACGTCTTCGCGGGCATGGTCGGCGCCGACCGGGACAACCTGATCACCAAGGTGGCCCCGGAGATGATGAAGCTGACGACCGGCCGCCTGGTCACCCCGCAGGAGGTCGCCGACGCGATCGCGCTCCTGGTCTCGCCCCGCTCCGGCAGCACGGCGGGCGCCGACATCGTGATCGACGGAGGTTGCGTCAAGGAGGTGTGAGCGCGAACTCCGCGGCTTGCGGTGGCCCGCTGAACGCGGACCACCGTGAACCTGAATGGCGGGTTGTGGTGATACATCCCTGACCGACTTCCCCCGCAGAAGGGCGGAGATGATCACGCAACCCGCCACCAGGGGTGCGGACGCCGACCTCGTGCACGCTTCGTTAACCGATCCTGAAGTGTTCGCCGAGCTCTTCGACCGCTACTCCGCCATGCTCTACAGGTACGTCTCCAAACGGCTGGGCCCCGAGCCCGCCGAGGACATCGTCGGCGAGACGTTCCTGGTCGCCTTCTCCCGCAGGAAGAGCTACGACCCGAGCTATCCAGACGCCCGGCCGTGGCTCTTCGGCATCCTGACCAAGCTCGTCTCCCGGCACCATCGCACCGAGGCGGCCCGCTACCGCGCCCTGCAGCGCGCCCCTGTCGACGCCGACGTGGAGTCCCCGGCCGACCGCGTGGCCGCCGGGGTGACCGCGCAGGCGTCGCGCCCCGAACTGGCCAGCGCGCTGGCCGCCCTGCCCGCCAAGGACCGCGACGTACTCCTGCTGATCGCGTGGGGCGACCTGACGTACGACGAGGTCGCGCAGGCGCTCAGTATCCCGATCGGCACCGTACGCTCCCGCCTCAACAGGGGCAGGCGGAAGGTACGCGCGGCGCTCGGCGACACCAACCCGATGCTTGAGGAGGAGTGACGATGGACGACCTGAAGGTGCTCCGCGACCTCGGCAGGGAGCTCGAACACCAGCCTCCGGCGACGCTGGTCCGCCAGCGGCAGCGCCTGCTCCAGGCCAGACCGCGGCGCAGGCGGCTGACGTGGCTGCTGACGGGCCTTGTCGGGGTGGCCACGATGGCGACGGTGGCCACGGTCGCGGTGCCCACGCTGATGCTGGCGGGCCGCCAGACCGTGCCTCAGCCGGCGGGTGCCCGCCCGGCCAATACGAGCGGCGTGCTGAACGTGCTCCTGGTCGGCAGCGACAACCGGGCGGGTTCGAGCAAGTTCAACGTGGGAGCCCGCTCCGACACCCTCCTGCTGCTGCACCTGCCGGCCGACCGGACGAAGGTCACGATCATCTCCTTCCCCAGGGACTCGATGGTGCGGATCCCCGCCTGCGGGTCCCGCCCGGCCAGGAGGGACATGATCAACTCGGCGTTCCACACCGGCGGTCTCGCCTGTTCGGTGAAGACGGTCGAGACACTGACCAAGGTGCGCGTGGACCACATGATGGAGGTCGGGTTCTCCGGAGTGAAGGCCATCGTCGACGCCCTCGGCGGGGTCGAGGTCACGGTGCCGAGGGCGGTGGACGACGAGAAGGCGAAGCTGAGGCTCCCGGTGGGCAAGCAGGTGCTCAATGGCGAGCAGGCGCTGGGCTATCTCCGGCTGCGCTACTACGGCGACGGGTCGGACATCCAGCGCATCAAGCGCCAGCAAGGGCTCATGATGTCGATGCTGAAGAAGGCCAAGCAGCGGCTTAAGGATCCGGCGGCCTTGCGGGACTTCCTCACCACGGCCAGCAAGTCGATCAAGACCGACCCGGAGTTCGACCTCGACACCATGCTCGGTATCGCCGGCACGCTGGAGAAGAGCAAGATGACCTTCGTCACGGTCCCCTGGCGGCCCGATCCGGACGACCCGAACCGGATCGTGTGGGCGCAACCGGCGGCGGAGCGGCTCTTCGCCGGGCTGCGGTAGTTCCCCCTGGGGGCCGTCCACATGACCGTCTCGATCCGTGTGACGGTGCGTGGTGGCTGAGGTCCCTTAGGGATACCCCCTCCGGGGAGAGGAAAGAGCCGCTCCGTCGTGGCTGGGGGCCATTGGGAGGGATCCCCTCCGGGGGGAGGGGAAAGAGCCGGTCCGTTGTGGCTGGGGGCCCTTTGGGATCCCCCTCCGGGGGAGCGGAAGAGGGCGGGGCGGCTACTGGGTTGAGCGGTAGTGCTTGCGGAGGGCGATGCCGGCGGCGATGCCGCCGGCCACCGCTCCGACGCCCGCGGCGATCGGCAGGGCGGTCAGCGTCGCCTTTCTGCCGGTGCGGAAGTCCTTGATCGGCCAGTCGTGCTTCTTGGCGTGCTCGCGCAGCTCGCTGTCGGGGTTGATGGCCACCGGCTTGCCGACCAGCGACAGCATGGGCAGGTCGTTGGCCGAGTCGCTGTAGGCGGTGCACCGGGTGAGGTCGAGGCCCTCCCGGCGGGCCAGCGCCCGCACCGCCTCGGCCTTGGCCGGGCCGTGCAGCAGGTCGCCGACCAGCCGTCCGGTGTAGACGCCATTGGTGGTCTCGGCCACGGTGCCGAGCGCGCCGGTCAGACCGAGCCGCTGGGCGATGACCCTGGCCAGCTCGACCGGCGTGGCCGTGACCAGCCAGACGCGCTGGCCGCGGTCGAGGTGGCTCTGCGCGAGCGCCCGGGTGCCGCCCCAGATGCGGTCGGACATGACCTCGTCGTAGATCTCCTCGCCCAGCCGGATCACGTCGTCGACCTTCGCGCCCGCGACGAACGCCAGCGCGGTCTCGCGGGCCACCGCGATGTGCTCGGGGTTCTCGTTGCCGCGCAGCCGGAACACCGCCTGGCCGACGGCGAACTTGAACAGGTCGGAGGTGGTGAACAGGCCGCGCGTCGCCAGGCCCCTGGCGAAGTGGTAGATGGAGGCGCCGCGCATCATCGTGTTGTCGACGTCGAAGAAGGCGGCCGCCTGCTGGTCGGGCTCCGTAGGGGTCACCGTCACCGCGGCCGCCGCTGCGGCCTCGCCGGCGAGCTCCGCCTCCGCCTCGCGCTGTCGTCGCATTAGCCGCCACATGCGCCTCAGCTTATCGAAGGTCCGCTGAAAGCCTCGGCCTTCGGTTCGGGCCGGGGATGAATGCGGTCCTGTCAGATGGCCCGCCGGAGGCGGGACAGCCCGGGGTACGTAGCGCGGACCCGGAAGCGGTCAGGTGGGGCGGCGCTGTTGTTCGATGTAGGCCTCGATGATGGTGAGTGGGGCTCCGCCACAGGAGGCGGCGAGGTAAGAGGGTGACCAGAAGGGGCCGTGCATGATGGCCTGGTCTACGCGGCCGGGGAACTCCTTGCGCAGATAAAGGGATGAGACGCCCTTCAGCGAGTTGACGAGTTTGGAGACCGCCATCTTCGGGGGGTAGTGGACAAGGAGGTGGACGTGGTCGTCTTCGCCGTTGAACTCGCGTAGTTCGGCCTCGAAACTGTCGCACACCTCGATCATGATGTCCTCGCAGCGTCGCAGCATCTCGTTGTTGAACATGCCTCGCCGCTGTTTGGTCACAAAGACCAGATGGACATGCATCGCAGAAACCGCATGTCTGCCTCGTCGGTATTCCACTTCCTGGCTCATAGACCAGATGATAGTGCGTTCGAGTCGATGGCAGGTGAGTGTCGCACAGTTGATGGGGCGTTCCCTCGTGTTGGCGGGTCGCAGGTGCCGGCTGGAGTTCGACTTCGGGCAACAGATGTTCGCCGAGCGGCTGGGCGGGATCTGCCGCAGCGTGTGGAACACCGGCCTCGAACAGCGCCGCGAATACCGGCGGCGAGGCGCCTACCTCAGCTACGAGGAGCAGTGCGCACAACTCGCCGAGGCGAAGAAGGACCCGTACTGCGACTGGCTCGCCGACGCCCCCGCCCAGGTCATCCAGCAGACGCTGAAGGACCTGGACCAGGCGTGCCGACAGCACGGCACCTGGAAGGTGCGTTGGAAGTCGCGGACGAAGTGGAAGCCGTCGCTTCGGTTCCCCACCGCGAAACACATCTCCGTCGAGCGGATCAAGGGCGGGTGGGGCCGGGTGTTCCTGCCGAAATTCGGGTGGGTGAGGTTCCGGATGTCGCGCCCGCTGGGCGGGGCGGTGAAGTCTGCGACCGTCTCTCGCGATGGCAGGCACTGGTTCATCTCGTTCCTGGTGGAGGACGGCCTGGCTCAGGTTGAACGCCACCTCCATCCCGACCGGCACGTCGGGGTAGACCGGGGTGTGGTCACGGCCGCGGTCACCTCCGACGGGGAGTTCTTCGATCGCCGCCACGCCGGAACCGGCAGCTTGTCCAGCCTGGTGCCACCCCCTGAGCGCAACAGGACAGGCAGCCTGATCTGGGGTTCCTCACTCCGGGCGAGGCGGAACGCTATCTGCGACTCGAGCGGCGGCTTGCCCGGTCGAAGAAGGGCTCCCGGCAGCGTGAACATGTTGTCGCGGCGATGGGCGACATGATGCGCCGCGTCCGGTGGCGTCGTACGGATTTCAACGCCCAGACCGCGCACCGCCTCACCCACCGCTACGCCATCGTGGTCCTGGAGAACCTCAACATCGACGGTATGACCACCAGTGTGCGGCCCAAGCCCGACTCCGGCGAGGTGGGCCGATACCTGCGCAACGGGGCGGCGGCGAAGTCCGCCTTGAACAAGGCGATCCTGGACAAGGGCTGGTACGGCCTGGAGAGCGCCCTGCGGAGCAAGGCCCGCTACAGCGGGACCGTCGTGGCGAAGGTCCCGGCCCCGTACACCTCACAAACGTGCCCGGCACCTGCCTGTGGGAAGGTGGATGAGAAGAGCCGCGAGAGCCAAGCGGTCTTCTCCTGCACCGCCTGCGGGCACACCGAGCACGCCGACATCGTCGGGGCGAAGAACACGTTGGCCAGATATCGGGCGGCCGGGCTGGTCGTTCCAGGGCGTGGAGACCCATCCGGGTCCGTGAAGCGTCAAGCATCCCGTTCCACAGCGCGAGCCGCGCAAGCGGCATGAGCTGCCGCGCAAGCGGCACGGGAACCTCCGTCCCTTGAGAACGGAGAGCAAGTCAACTAGCGCGGGGCCACAAGCCCGTCTATGTAGTCGAGGTAGCCCGTCGCCTTGTCCTGTTGATCCCCGTCCATCCGTTCGAGCATTGGTTCGACCATGTTCTTCTGGTCGCGCGCGAACCGGTTGATCTTCGGTGAGCGCGGCTCGGCTCGCTCCAGCCTCCTGATGCCGGACCGGGTCGAGTCCTCCATCTCCTTGAGCGTCTTGGTGACCAGCGGTCCGTCGCCGGACGAGCCGAGCAGCTGGGCGACCTCGGCCGCCCGGGTCTTGGCCGAGACCAGCTCGCGCTCGGCCCGCTGCACGTCGTCGGTGCTGAGCCGGACCAGCGTGCTCTCCGCGGCGCGCTTGAGCGGGTAGAGAGTGTCGCCGGGCAGCGCGTGGTAGGTGACGAAGGCCGACAGCATCATGGCCGCCGCCAGGCCGAACGTGGCGGCCTGGGAGAGCCAGGAGAGCCGCCGCCCAGGACGGCGATGGGAGCGGCGGGCTCGTACGGGCTCGGGGAGGCGCTGCGCGGACAGGAGCTCGGCGCGGAGACGTTCGCGGAAGGCGGGGGCCGGACCCCCGCCCAGCGGGAGCCGTCGCAGCTCTGTGAGGTGTTCGAGCACGCGCTCGCGCGATCTGCGCGCCCTACCCATGACAGCTCCCTGACGCCGCCGGGGAATCCGATCGTGACATCTGCCTAACGACGTGCCGCTGGTGGAGGTTACGCCAGGTCGTGCTTGAGAGCCCTGGCCAGGGCCCGGATCGCTCGGAACTGCAGGGCTTTGATCGCTCCACTCTTCTTCCCCATGATCAACGCGGTCTCGGCGAGCGACAGGCCGTGCAGGAACCGCAGAACCACGCATTCCTGCTGCTCGGGGTTCAGATCCTGGACGGCGCGGAGCATCCGGTCGTTGATGATGGCCGTGACGACGGCGTTCTCCGGGATGTGCGGGCCGTCGAGCGGGACGTCGATCACCTCCCCGGTCGGGATCTCCAGGCGATAGCGGCCGGACTTGAAGTGATCGGTGACCAGGTTCCTGGCGATGGTGACCAGCCAGGCACCGAAGTCACGGCCCTGCCAAGTGAAGTCGGTGATCCGGCGCAGGGCGCGGAGGAAGGTCTCGCTGGTGAGATCCTCGGCCAGCGGATGCGAGCCGACGCGGAAGTAGATATAGCGATAGACAAGATCCACGTATCGGTCATAGAGCGTGCCAAAGGCATCCGAGTCTCCGGTCTTGGCGTGCAGCACCAGCATGCGGAGGTCATCGGGAATCTCTTCGCGCACGGCAAGCTCGCTCGTCCGGGCGGGACCAGCGACCGCTGGTGGGAGCAGCCCGGCGAACGGCCACGAGTCAGGCATCCGGTATCCCTAGGGGTAAGGGGTGCGGCGTGCTCGAACACTCTAGAAATCAACCGGAAATTCCACAATCCGCTTCGCGAAGGCATGACTAGCCGTAATCGGCCGATACCGTGTGGACCGACCCGTTCCCTCTTCGGCTACCGGCTGGGAGGCATAGTCCGGCAGCATTGGAGTCACCATGGAGATCCTCGTTGCTGTCCTAGCCTTTGTCGGTGCCCTCCTCGCCGCGATCGGCGCAGTCGCCCTGGTCCGGCGCCTGCGAGACGAGGTGGAGGGGTGGTTGATCGCCTGGACCGTTTCAGCCGTCGCGCTCTGCCTGGCGCTCGGCGCGATCGGCGTCGGCTATCTGATGGGGTTCGGGGACGTCACCTTCAAGGTCTACCAACTGACCGGATCCCTCCTCGCGCCCTTCTGGCTGGCCATCGGACTGGTCCAACTCCTGTCGGAGAAGGTGCCGCCGAAATTCGCCGGCTGGCTGTTCGGGATCGCGTTCACCGTCGTCGCCGTGGTGGTGCTCACCTTCGACCCGGTGAGCGGGGGCAGCGAGATGGGCAAGGTGCTCCCCGCGGCCGAGGGGCACTGGGACGTCATCCCCCGCTACCTGCTGATCGGCGCGCACTCCATCGCCGGGCTGATCATGCTGGCGGCCGTGGTGATCGCGGCGCTGCGCTGGCGCAACGGTGACGAACTCGACACCGACAACCTGCACGCGGTCATGGTCATCGCGCCTTCGGGCATCGCGATCATCGGGGCGATGAGGTTCGCGGTGCCGGGCTTCTTCGCCACCGCGCTGTTCGTGGTGGCCGCCGCGGGCATCTGGTACGCCGTGCTGCGCCCCCTGGCGCCGTACGAGGACGACGACGAGGACGACGAGTTCGAGGGCCACCGCGGCGAGCGGTCCGGCGAGCGGCCGGCTGAGCGGTCCTCCCATGGCCGCCGGGCCATGCGGGATCGGGACCCCTTCCCCCAGCCGGACTCCTTCCCCCACTCGGAGCCGTTCCTCCCGTCGGACTCCTTCCCCCGGTCGGAGCCCTTCCCCCAGCCGCTCGCCGACTTGCCGATGCAGGGGCCGCCCCAGCAACAGCAGCAGCCGCCTCCCGGTCAGCCCCGCCGGTCGGGCCTG
Organism: Nonomuraea sp. NPDC049750; assembly: GCF_040659625.1. Lineage (NCBI taxonomy): Bacteria > Bacillati > Actinomycetota > Actinomycetes > Streptosporangiales > Streptosporangiaceae > Nonomuraea > Nonomuraea sp. NPDC049750. The sequence continues at coordinate 74,956 of NZ_JBFANB010000015.1, read as the reverse complement.
GGCGATCTGGTGGCCGAATACCGGGCGGGCGACCAGCCGGTCGACTACGCCGCCCGGATGGCGCCGCCGCCCGACCAGGGCCCCTCGACCGGCTACATCATGAACGGCGGGCACGGCGCCGGGCCGCAGACCGGTCCCCAGGACTTCGGGATGCCCGCCACGGGCGCGGTCTACCCGGGGGCCGAGTTGTTCTCCACCGGCTCCCGCGCGGCCCAGCAGCCCCCTCAGGGCCAGCCTCCTCAGGCTCAGCCCGCGCGGGCGCCGGCCCCGCAAGCCCAGCCTCAGCAGCAGGCGGCCTCCAGCCGGCCCTCACCGAGCATCTACGGCATGCTGACGGTCTTCACCCTCATGGACGGCTCGGGCGAGGCGTTCGACCGCCTGGCGGAGGCCACGGTCGAGGCCGTACGCCGGGGCGAGCCAGACACGCTCATCTACGCCTGCCACGCGGTCAAGTCGGCCCCGCTGCAGCGCATCGTCTATGAGCTCTACCGCGACGAGGTGGCCTACCGCGACCACCAGCGCCAGCCGCATGTCGAGCGGTTCGTCAACGAGCGTCAGGCCATGGTGCTGGCCACCAACATCATCGAGCTGAACGTCAACGCCGCCAAGGTCGTACCGCTCCCGACCGCGATGTTCTAGTCACTAAACGTTCTAACCGCTCAGGGTCCTAGCCGCTCAGCGCGGCGCGCAGCCGGTCTTCGGAGACCCGCCAGAAGTCGTGCTGGACTCCGTCGACCAGAGTGACCGGGATCATCTCCCAGTATTTCTCCCGCAACTCCTCGGAGGAGTCGATGTCGACCTCCTCCCACGGCACACCCAGGTCTCCCGCCACGCGGGAGACGACCTCGCGCGCGTCGTCGCAGAGGTGGCAGCCCGGCCTGCCGAGCAGCGTGATGCGGTGCATGCACTCAACCGTATCGTGCCGACTTTGTGCATCGCTTCACAAAGGGATTAACCTGAAAGGCGGTTCGATTTCATTCACGCGGCCGGCAGGCCGCTCGTCCCCTGGAGCTCCGGCACGTGAAGAGCCCGTCCCAGTCCCGTGACCGCGGGATCCCCGAGGCAACGGTCGCCCGGCTCCCGTTGTACCTGCGGGCGTTGAACGGGATGGCCGAACGCGGCACCGCGACCGTCAGCTCCGAAGATCTGGCCATGGCCGCGGGCGTCAACTCCGCGAAGCTCCGCAAGGACCTGTCCCATCTGGGCTCGTACGGCACGCGAGGCGTCGGCTACGACGTCGAATACCTCGTCTACCAGATCTCCCGCGAGCTGGGCCTGACCCAGGACTGGGCCGTGGCCATCGTCGGAGTGGGTAACCTTGGCCGGGCACTGGCCAATTACGGTGGTTTCGTCTCCAGGGGCTTCCGTGTGGCCGGGCTTCTCGACGCCGACCCCGAAGTCGTGGGCGACGATATAGCGGGGTTGAATGTTGAGCACATAGACGTCCTGGAAGCCGTCATCGAACGGCGTGGGGTCTCGATCGTGGTTCTGGCGACACCCGCGATAGCGGCGCAGGAAGTCTGCGATCGTGTGGTGGCGGCCGGGGTCACCAGCATCCTGAACTTCGCGCCCGTAGTGCTTTCTGTACCAGATGGCGTGGATGTCCGTAAAGTCGACCTATCAATAGAACTGCAGATCCTTGCGTTCCATGAGCAGCGCAAAGCAGGGGGGCCACTTATGGCCGTGGACAGTCAATGAGTCTTCTCACCATCGGACTCAGCCACCGGACAGCTCCGGTGGCCATGCTCGAGCGCGTATCGGTGTCCGGCGAGGCGCTCGTCAAGCTCCTGCACGACGTGCAGCAGGACGTGTGCGTCGCCGAGGCCATGGTGGTCTCGACGTGCAACCGAGTAGAGGTTTACGCGGCCGTCGACCGTTTCCACGGCGCCGTCACCGCGATCAGTCGCTTGCTGGGCGTCCACTCGGGCGTCCCCGTGGAAGAGTTGCAGCCGCACCTCTACGTCCACTACGAAGACCAGGCCGTCGAGCACCTGTTCGCGATGGCCTGCGGCCTCGACTCGATGGTCGTGGGCGAAGGGCAGATCCTCGGCCAGGTTCGCCGGGCGCTCACCCTGGCGCAGAAGCAGGGCACCATCGGCGCCACCCTCAACGAGCTGGTGCAGCAGGCGCTGCGGGTCGGCAAGCGCGCCCACGCCGACACCGACATCGACAAGGCGGGCGCCTCCCTCGTCACCGCCGGACTGGCGCTGGCGGGCGACCTCGCCGGGCGCCGGGCGCTGGTGGTCGGCGCGGGCTCGATGAGCTCGCTGGCCGCCACCACGCTGGCCCGCGCGGGCGTGACCGACATCGTGGTCGCCAACCGCACCTTCGAACGAGGCGTACGCCTGGCGGCGTCCGTAGGCGGCAGGGCGGTGGAGTTCGCCGCGGTTCCCCGAGAGCTCGCGACGGCCGACATCGTCATCTCCTGCACGGGCGGCGGCCGGCACGTCATCACCCCCGACATCGTCCCCTCAGGCGCGTTCCTGCTGGACCTGGCACTGCCGCACGACATCGACCCCGCTGTCCGCGAGGTGCCCGGCGTCACGCTGGTCGACCTGGAGACCATCCAGGAATCGGGCATAGGCTCAAGGGAGGGCGACACCGTCGACTCGGTGCGCAGGCTCGTCGCCGAGGAGCTGGCCGCCTTCCTCACCGCCGAGCGAGCCGCCAAGGTCACTCCGACCGTGGTGGCGCTGCGCAGCAAGGCGGCGACCGTGGTCGAGGCCGAGCTGGGCCGGCTCCTGATGCGCATGCCCCAGCTCGACGGCAAGGCCAGGGACGAGGTGGCGCAGACTGTGCAGCGGGTCGTCGACAAGCTGCTTCACGAGCCCACTGTGCGTGTCAAACAGCTCGCCACCAGCCCGGGAGGCGATCATTATGCCGAAGCGCTGCGCGAGTTGTTCGACCTGGATCCGAAGATGCCCGAAGCCGTGAGGGAGGTGGAGTTGTGACACTGCGCTTGGGCACCCGGCGCAGCCTGATGGCGACCACGCAGTCGCAGATGGTCGCCGACTCCTACACCGAACGGACCGGGCGCGCCATCGAGCTGGTCGGCGTCACCACGTTCGGTGACGTGACCAAGGCTCAGGTGGCGCAGCTCGGTGGCACGGGCGTGTGGGTCAGCGCGCTGCGTGACAAGCTGATCGAAGGCGAGATCGACTTCGCCGTCCACTCGCTGAAAGACTTGCCGACCAAGCCGGACCCGCGGGTGACGCTGGCCGCCATCGTGGCCCGGCACGATCACCGCGACGCGCTGGTCGGCCCGGCGAAGTTCGCCGACCTGCCCACCGGAGCCAGGATCGGCACCGGCTCGCTGCGCCGGATCGCCATGCTCAGGGCGCTGCGCCCCGATCTCGAGTACGTCCCGATCCGCGGCAACGCCGACACCCGGATCGGCAAGATCGCCGCCGGCGAGGTCGACGCGGTCGTGCTCGCCTCGGCGGGCCTGACCAGGATCGGCCGGGACGTGGAGATCGCGCAGATCTTCGAGGTCGAGGAGCTACTGCCCGCGCCAGGGCAGGGCGCCCTGGCCGTGGAGTGTCTCTCCGGCAACGCCGACCTGATCTCCTTCCTCGGTGTGCTCGACGACCCGCGGACGCGCTCCGCGGTGTCGGCCGAGCGCTCCGTCCTGTCCGCCCTCGAGGCCGGCTGCTCATCCCCCGTGGGTGCCTTCGCCGTCGATGACGGGCAGACCCTTAACCTCACCGCCATGGTCGTCTCTATCGACGGCCAGCAGGCGGTGCGCAAGTCCGCCGCCGGCTCTCCTTCCGAGTCTGTGAAACTCGGCCAGCTCCTCGCGGCCGAGATGATCTCCGAAGGGGCCGACAGATTGATGGGGGAGCAATCCCGTTGAGCTCCGATAGTCCAACCTCCGGTTTCCTCGCGTTCGTGGGCGCGGGCCCCGGCGATCCGAACCTTCTCACGCTCCGCGGCGCCGAACTGCTGGCCAAGGCCGACGCGGTCGCCCTCGACGAGGAGCTGTTCGGCTCGTTCCTGCGCCACTGCAGAGAAGGCGTGGAGATCGCCTCCGGCGACCTCGTCAAACGCGCCAAGGCCGGGCAGTTCGTCGTACGCCTGTGCGAGGGCGACCCGATGCTCTTCTCCTCGATCGCCCGCTCGATCGAGGAGGAGGTCGCGGCCTGCGCCGCGGCGGAGGTGGACTTCGAGATCGTGCCCGGCGTGCCGCCCGCGACCGCGGTGCTCACCTACGCGGGCATCCCGCCGGCGGCCGACGTGCCGGAGTTCCGGATCGTCGACGCCGCGCACGAGCAGGACTGGGCCGCCCACGCCGCCTGCCAGGGCACGCTGGTCATCTACAACGGCCTCGCCGGGGCCGTGGCGATCGGCAAGGCGCTGGTGGCCGGTGGCAAGCCCGACAGCACGCCCGTGGCGGTCAGCAGTGGCGGCACCACGACCGAGCAGTACACCGTCGTCTCGACGCTGGCCAGGCTGCAGGCCGACATCAAGCACGCGGGCTTCACCGAGCCCGCGCTGATCGTCGTCGGCGACGCGGTCGGGCAGCGCGACAAGCTGTCGTGGTTCGAGACCAAGCCGCTGTTCGGCTGGCGGGTGCTGGTGCCGCGCACCAAGGAGCAGTCCGAGAAGCTGTCCGAGCAGCTCACTTCCTACGGCGCCGTGCCGGAAGAGGTGCCGACCATCTCCGTCGAGCCGCCGCGCACGCCGCAGCAGATGGACCGCGCGATCAAGGGCCTGGTCACCGGGCGCTACGAGTGGGTGGCGTTCACCAGCTCCAACGCGGTCAAGGCGGTGCGCGAGAAGTTCGAGGAGTACGGCCTCGACGCACGCGCCTTCGCCGGGCTGAAGGTGGCCGCCGTGGGCGACGCCACCGCGCGGGCGCTGGTCGAGTTCGGCGTCAAGCCCGACCTGCTGCCCTCGGGCGAGCAGTCGTCGGAGGGCCTGGTGGCCGAGTGGCCGCCGTACGACTCGATGCTCGACCCGATCAACCGGGTGCTTCTGCCGCGGGCCGACATTTCCACAGATACCCTCGTGGCCGGCCTGACAGAGCTAGGCTGGGAGTGCGACGACGTCACGGCCTACCGCACCGTACGAGCCGCACCGCCCCCCGCCCCGATCCGCGAGGCGATCAAGGGCGGCGGGTTCGACGCGGTGCTCTTCACCTCCTCCTCGACCGTGCGCAACCTCGTGGGCATCGCCGGCAAGCCGCACAACGTCACCGTGATCGCGGTGATCGGGCCGCAGACCGCGAAGACCGCCGAGGAGTTCGGGCTGCGCGTCGACGTCATGGCCGACCGGCCGTCGGCGTCCGCCTTGGCCGCCGCGCTGGCCGCGTACGGTGCCAAGCAACGCCAGGCGGCCCTCGCCGCCGGCGACAGCCCGCGCCGGCCGTCGCAGAACCGCAGAGGCGCCAGAAGGAGAGCCAAGTGAGTGCTGACTACCCGGTCGCCCGGCCGCGCAGGCTCCGCCGCAGCCCCGCGATCCGGCGCATGGTGGCGGGCACCAGACTGCACCCCGCGGACCTGATCCTGCCGCTGTTCGTCAAGGAGGGCATCGACCAGCCGCAGCCGGTCGCCTCGATGCCCGGCGTGTTCCAGCACACCCGCGACTCGCTGCGCAAGGCCGCCCACGAGGCCGCCGACGCCGGGGTGTCCGGGGTGATCCTGTTCGGCATCCCCGCCGTCAAGGACGCGCGGGGCTCGGCGGCCGACGACCCCGAGGGCATCCTGCAGGTCGCGCTGCGCGAGGTGAGCGCCGAGGTGGGCGACGCGGTGGTGGTCATGGCCGACACCTGCCTCGACGAGTTCACCGACCACGGCCACTGCGGCGTGCTGACCGACTCCGGCGACGTCGACAACGACGCGACGCTGGAGCGCTACGCCTCGATCGCGGTCGCCCAGGCCAGGGCCGGATCCCAGATGATCGCGCCGAGCGGCATGATGGACGGCCAGGTCGGGGCCATCAGGGCGGCGCTCGACGCCGACGGCTTCGCTGACCTGCCGATCCTCGCCTACACCGCCAAATACGCCTCCGCCTTCTTCGGCCCCTTCCGCGAGGCCGCCGAGTGCGCGCCGCAGTTCGGCGACCGCAGCACCCACCAGCAGGACCCGGCCGGGCCGCTGGGGGACGCGATGCGCGAGCTACGCCTCGACCTCGCGGAGGGCGCCGACGCCGTCATGGTCAAGCCCGCGATGGCCTATCTGGACGTCATCAGGCGCTTCCGCGACGAGGTCGACGTGCCGGTGGCGGCCTACCAGGTGAGCGGCGAGTACGCGATGATCGAGGCCGCCGCGGCCAACGGCTGGATCGACCGCGACCGGATGATCATGGAGTCGCTGGTCTCGATCAAGCGCGCGGGCGCCGACCTGATCCTGACGTACTGGGCCACCGAGGTGGCGCGCCGCCTGTGAACCAGGGGGTTTCCCGTTGATCGCTGAGGCCTGTGCGTTAGAGTGCAATAACAAGTGCTGGTGTGTCCCGCGTGTGCCTTGCAGCCAGGAGCCGGGGCCTCTTCAGGCGCTTGGATCGACGGGAGACACCATGGTGGGGGTACCACTCGCTCGGCGTACCAAGAAACGGCCGCGCCCGACACGGATCGACACCGTCCTGGGCTATGCCGCTCTCGGCTGGCCGAGCGTGCCAGGTGCCCATCCGCTGCGTCAGGGCGCCCGCTCCTGCTCCTGTGACCGCCTCGGCTGCCCCGACCCGGGCGCGCATCCGCTGTCTCCCGCCTGGCACCTACAGGCCACGACGGACGCCACTCAGCTCACGCGCTGGTGGCGGATGGACCCCGACGCCAATGTGATTCTGCCCACCGGCCGGGTGTTCGACGTCTTCGACGTACCGCTCGACACGGGCCTGTCGGCCCTCACCCGCATCGACGGCGCCTCGGCGCACTCGGGCCCGGTCGCCGCCAACGGTGACCGGGTCCTGTTCTATGTGGCCACCCGTGGCAATCCCGACGACGAGGACGAGTGGTGGTCCTGCCAGCTCGACTGCGAGCCCGGCACCATCGACGACAATCCGGGCCTGCGCTGGCACTGTCGCGACAGCTACGTCCTGGCCCCACCCTCCACGCTGCCCACCGGCCAGCCCGTCTCCTGGCTGCGTCCGCCGGACGGCCGTCCGCTGCCCGATCCGCTGCGCATCCTCGACTGGCTCGCCGACTAGACCGCCGTGGCCCGGGACTAACCTGGAGCGCGTGAGCCGTACACAGAACTCCGAGGACCTGTTCGCCCGCGCCCGCGCCATCGTGCCGGGTGGCGTCAACTCCCCGGTCCGCGCGTTCGGCGCGGTCGGCGGCACGCCGCGCTTCATGGCCTCCGGGCAGGGTCCCTATCTCACCGACGTCGACGGCAACCGCTACGTCGACCTGGTCTGCTCGTGGGGGCCGATGATCCTCGGCCACCGCCACCCCGCCGTCGTCGAGGCCGTCTCGTCGGCGCTGTCCCACAGCCTCTCGTACGGCACCGCGACGCCGGGCGAGGTCGAGCTGGCCGAGGAGATCGTCGCCAGGGTGGCGCCCGTGGACAAACTCCGGCTGGTCAGCTCGGGCACCGAGGCGACGATGAGCGCGGTGCGGCTGGCCCGCGGGTTCACCGGGCGGTCGAAGGTGGTCAAGTTCGCCGGGTGCTACCACGGTCACGTGGACGCGCTGCTGGCCTCGGCGGGGTCGGGTGTGGTCACGTTCGGGCTGCCGGACACGCCTGGCGTGACGGGGGCGTCGGCGGCCGACACCATCGTGCTGCCGTACAACGACATCAGCGCGGTGGAGCAGGCATTCGCCTCGGCCGAGATCGCCTGCGTCATCACCGAGGCGTGCCCGGCCAACATGGGCGTGGTGCCGCCGCTCGACGGCTTCAACGCGCGCCTGCGCGAGCTGTGCACGGCCAACGGCGCGCTGCTGATCATGGACGAGGTGCTGACGGGCTTCCGGGTCTCGCCCTCGGGCTGGTACGGGCTGGACCCGGTCGACGCCGACCTGATGACCTTCGGCAAGGTCATGGGCGGTGGGTTGCCGGCGGCGGCCTTCGGCGGGCGGGCCGACGTCATGTCCTGCCTGGCGCCGGAAGGACCGGTCTACCAGGCGGGCACGCTGTCGGGAAACCCGCTGGCCTGCGCCGCCGGATTGGCCACGCTACGCGCGCTCGACGCCGGCTCCTACGCCAAGGTGGACGCGGCGGCGCTGGCGGTCGGCCAGGCCGCTTCCGACGCCCTCGCCGCGGCGGGCGTGCCGCATCGGTTGCAGCGGGCGGGGAGCCTGTTCTCGGTGTTCTTCACGGATGCGCCGGTGACGGACTTCGACGGTGCGCGGGCCCAGAACACCGCGGCGTACACCGCCTTCTTCCACGCGATGCTGGATCGCGGGGTCTATCTGCCGCCGTCCGCGTACGAGGCCTGGTTCCTCTCGGCCGCTCACGACGACGAGGCGCTCGGTCAGATCGCCGACGCCCTACCGGCAGCCGCCAAGGCTGCCGCGGCGGTCCTCTGAACAGTTACTTGGCGGCCGGCTTCTGGTAGCGGACGCGCTGGTCCCGAGCCTGCTCGGCGAGGGTCTTGAGGTAGGAGATGGTGGTCGACTGCTGCTTCTGCGCCTTGTTGTTTCTCATGCATATATTTTCTCCTGCTACAGAGTGAAGGACAAGCGAGACTTTCTACGCTAAACCCTTTAGACTGGCTTACATGTTGGACTTGAACCGTCTCAAGGCCCTTCACGCTGTGCACATCTACGGCTCGGTGGGCGCCGCGGCCGACGCGCTCATGGTCACGCCGTCGGCCGTGTCGCAGCAGATCGCCAAGCTGGAGCGTGAGACCGGTGCCCGGCTCATGGAGCGCAACGGGCGCGGGGTGCGGCTGACAGACGCCGCCGGGCTGCTCGCCGACCACGCCGAGCGGATCCTGGCCCTGGTGGAGACCGCCGAGGCGGACTTCGAGGCGCTGCGCGGCGAGGTCGTGGGACGGCTGAACATGTCCGCGTTCCCGACGGCGGCGCGCGGGCTGATGCCCTCCGCCCTGACCGCGCTCAAGCGGCGCCATCCGGACCTGCACGTCCAGATGCACGAGCGCGAGCCGGAGCGCATCGTGCGCGACGTGGCCAGGGGCGAGCTCGACCTGGGCGTCATCCAGGACTGGATGAACCGGCCGATCGCCCTGCCCGAAGGGCTGTCCCGGTCCACGCTGCTCGACGACATCGCCGACATCCTGCTGCCCGCGGACCATCCGCTGGCCGGCAACAAGGAGGTCGAGCTGGCCGCGCTGCCCGCGAACGAGCGGTGGATCAGCTCCTCGCCCGGCACCGTCTGCCACGACTGGCTGGTCTACACGCTGCGTAACGCCCAGCTGGAGCCCGAGATCTCCTGTATGGCCGACGAATATCCGACCCAGATGGCGCTGGTGGCGGCCGGGCTCGGCTGCGCGATCATTCCCCGGCTGGGGCGTGACTGCGTGCCCGACGGGGTGGCTGTGGTGCCGTTGCGGCCCAGGCAGTCGCGGCGCATCTACGTGATCTGGCGGACGGACGCGGCTCGGCGGCCGGCGATCCGGGCGGCGGTCGAGGCGCTCGCGGACGCCAGCCGTACCAAGGAGAACGCCTGGGCGGTCGCCTAGCGGGCGCGCCGGGGTTGTTCGCAGGACGGGCGAGATCGCGGAACGGGCAGAGCGGGATAGGCTGTGGCACACCATGGCTGAAACCACCGTAGTTCACCTGATGCGCCACGGTGAGGTGCACAATCCCGAAGGCGTCCTGTACGGCAGGCTGCCCGGCTACCACCTGTCCGAGACCGGCCGGCTGATGGCCGACACGGTGGCCAAGTCGGTGGCGGGCCGTGACATCGTCACCCTCTACAGCTCGCCGCTCGAACGCGCGCAGGAGACCATCGCGCCCCTGGCCGCCCTGCTGGAGCTGCCGGTGCAGACCGACGAGCGGCTGATCGAGGCCGCCAACATGCTCCAGGGCCGCAAGGTCGGCCAGGGCCTGGCGGTCCTGCGTGATCCGAAGAACTACCGCTACTTCTGGAACCCGCTGCGCCCGTCTTGGGGCGAGCCCTATCCGGCGATCGTCAAGCGGATGCGCTCGATCATCGAGGAGGTCAGGGCGGAGGCGCGCGGGCACGAGGCGCTGCTGGTCAGCCACCAGCTGCCGATCTGGTCGATCAGGATGGCGGCCGAGGGCCGCCGGCTCTGGCATGACCCCCGGCGCAGACAGTGCAATCTGGCCAGCCTCACCACGCTCACCTTCGACGGCGATCGACTGGTCAGCGTCGGCTACAGCGAGCCCGCCGGATCACTGGCGACGGGCCCCAGCGTGCCGGGCGCCTGACCTCGCCGGTAGAGTTGCAAGCTCTACCGGTCGTAGTACAAGGAGATCTTCCTCCGTGCGCGCCAAATCCATCTCCCTCGTCCTTTCGGCCGTCCTGGTCACGGGTGGCCTCGCGGGCTGCGCGGGTGCCAACCAGTCGGGCCAGCCGCAGGCGGGCGACACCCGTTTCGTCGCGGGCGACGGGAAGATGCAGGTGTTCGACGTCGCCGGCCGCCTCGCCGCCCCCGAGATCGGCGGGCAGACCCTCGACGGCGCGACCGCCTCGCTCGCCGCCCACAAGGGCAAGGTCGTGGTGCTCAACTTCTGGGCGTCGTGGTGCGGCCCGTGCCGGGCGGAGGCGCCGGTGCTGAAGGAGGTCGCCGCCAAGACCAAGGGCCGCGTGGAGTTCCTCGGCGTCGACTTCAAGGACCGCAAGGCCGACGCGCAGGCGTTCGAACGCACCGAGCAGACCGGCTACCCGAGCATCTTCGACCAGCCAGGCCAGGTCGCGCTGCGCTTCCAGGGCACGGTGCCGCCCGCGGCCATCCCGTCGACGCTGATCATCGACGCGCAGGGCCGGATCGCCGCCAGAGCGCTGGGCGCGGTCAAGTACACCGACCTGATGGACGCGGTGATCAAGGTGCGCGATGAATGACGTCGTCGCCTCGGGCTCGCTGCTCCTGGCCGTGCCCATCGCGGTGCTGGCCGGGGTGGTGTCCTTCCTGTCGCCGTGCGTGCTGCCCCTCGTACCGGGCTACCTGTCGTACGTGACGGGCATGAGCCAGGACCCCAAGCGGGGGCGGCTGGTGCTCGGCACGGTGCTGTTCGTGGCCGGCTTCGCGCTGGTGTTCGTGCTCAGCGGCGCGCTGTTCGGCGGCCTCGGCGCGGTCATGCTGGGCAACGCGGAAATCATCACGCGGGTGCTCGGCGTGCTGACGATCCTGCTCGGCCTGGCCTTCCTGGGCGTGCTGCCCGGCCTGATGCGCGACGTACGCATCCACAAGTTGCCCGCCGCTGGGCTGGCCGGGGCGCCGCTGCTGGGCGTGGTGTTCGGGCTGGGCTGGACGCCGTGCATCGGGCCCACGCTGGCCGTCGTGCTCGCGCTCGGACTGAACGAGGGCAGCGCCTCGCGTGGCGCGCTGCTCGCCGTGGCGTACGCGCTGGGCCTCGGACTGCCCTTCGTGGCCGCCGCCCTCGCCTACAGCAAGGCCCTGCGTACGTTCCGCGCGATCCGCAAGCACTCACAGCTGATCACCCGGATCGGCGGCGGCATGATGGTGGCCGTCGGCATCCTGCTGGTGACCGGCCTCTGGGGAGAGATGATCGCGACCATGCAGGGTCTGATCGGCGCCTTCAGGCCGGTGATCTGATGACCGTCGACGAGCTGGAGAAGGAGCGGGCGCGGCCCGCCGGCATGGGGCCCATGGGCTGGCTGCGCTGGGGCTGGCGCACGCTCACCTCGATGAAGACGGCGCTGATCCTGCTGTTCCTGTTCGCGCTGGCGTCCGTGCCCGGCTCGCTGGTGCCGCAGCGCGGCGTCGATCCCGACAAGGTGGCGGCGCTCTTCCAGAACGACCCGACGCTCGCCGAGTGGTACGACCGCTTCCAGCTGTTCGACGTCTTCACCTCGGCCTGGTTCGCCGCTATCTACCTGCTGCTGTTCACCTCGCTGATCGGCTGCGTCCTGCCCCGCACCGCCACCTACGTGCGCGAGCTGCGCCGCCGCCCACCGGCCGCGCCGCGCAACCTGTCGCGCCTGCCGCACTTCTCGCGGCTGGACGACCCGCTGACGGTCGAGGAGGCCGCCGGGCGGCTGCGTCGGCTCCGCTTCCGCGTCGAGGTCGGCGACGGCTGGGTGGCCGCGGAGAAGGGCTATCTTCGCGAGACGGGCAACCTGCTCTTCCACGTCTCCCTGCTCGCCCTGCTCGTCGCGATCGGGTTCGGTTCCCTGTACGGCTACCGCGGCAACGTGCTGGTGGTCGAGGGCGACGGCTTCGCCAACACGGTCGCCGCCTACGACCGGTTCATCCCGGGCAACCAGGTGTCGGCGGAGTCGCTGGAGCCGTTCTCGTTCACGCTCACGGACTTCCAGACCACCTACCAGGTCGAGGGCCCCAAGAGGGGGCAGGAGCTCGACTACTCCGCCTACATGAAGGTCAACGACGCGCCCGGGGCGCCCACGCGCGACTACACGCTCAAGGTCAACGAGCCGCTGGAGGTCAACGGCACCCAGACCTACCTCCTCGGCCACGGCTACGCGCCCGTGTTCAAGGTCACCGACGGCAAGGGGCAGGTCGCCTTCGAAGGGCCCGTCCCCTGCCTGATCGAGATCAAGCTCACGCTCACCTCGGGCTGTGTGGTCAAGGTGCCCGACGCCCAGCCGTCGCAGCTCGGGTTCCTGCTGCGCTTCCTGCCGACGGGTAACGGCGCGGGAGCCTCTCTCTTCCCCGGCGCGCTCAACCCCCAGGTCCAGCTCCTTGGGGCCTTCTCCGGCGATTTGGGCGTACGCTCCGGGCGGCCGCAGTCCGTCTACGAGCTCGCGCCGCCCGAGGTGATGCGCAAGCTCACCCCGCTGGTCATGGGCACCGGCCAGGCGCCGCTCGCCGTCGGGGGGTCGATCGACCTGCCCAAGGGGGCGGGGAAGCTGGAGTTCACCGGGGTCAAGGAGTGGATGACGCTCCAGATCGCCTACGACCCGGGGCGGCTACCCGCCCTGCTCGCCGCGGGCACGGCCGTGGTCGCCATCGCGCTGTCGCTGATGATCCGCCGCCGCCGGGTGTGGGTGCGGGTCAAGGACGGCGTGGCCGAAGTCGGCGGTCTTACCCGTACCGAAGGGTCCGCGGCGGGCTTCACCGAGGAGTTCGCCGACATCGTCAAGGTCCTATCAGCTGGAGGCAAGGATGCCCGCTGAGCAGCAACTGGCCGGGGTGAGCGACCTCTTCGTCGTCGCCGCCGTCCTGCTCTATCTGGCCGCCATGATCGGGTTCGCGCTGGAGCTGGCCTTCGGCCGCTCCAAGGCCGACTCGGCCGCCGTACCCGCCAGGCAGCCCGTGGGAGCCGGAGTCGGCTCGGCGGGTGGCTCCTCAGAGGCCCCTGCCGAGGTCGCTTCGGAGCCGGTCGTCGAGCCGCCCGCCTGGGCGGGCAAGGCCGGCTGGGCGGCCATGGCGCTCGGCTGGCTCGGCTGGGCCGCGAACCTGGCCGCCATCGTCACCCGGGGTCTGGCCGTGGATCGGTGGCCCTGGGGCAACATGTACGAGTTCGTGGTGGCCATCTGCTTCGCCGCGGTCACCGCCTTCCTCGGCACCCAGCTCCGACAGAACGTCCGCTTCCTCGGCGCCTTCGTCATGGTGACGGCCGCACTGGGGCTCGGCTTCGCGGTCAAGGTCCTCTACACGGCGGCGGGTCCGGTGGTGCCGGCGCTCAACTCGTACTGGGTGGCCATCCACGTGACGGCGGCGATCCTGGCGAGCGGCCTGTTCATCGTGGCCGGTGTGGCGGGCATCCTTTACCTGGTCCGCGGCGATGGGATGTCACGGCTGCCCTCGCGGGCCGACCTGGAACGGGCGGCCCACCGCGCGATCGTCTTCGCCTTCCCGGTGTGGACCTTCGCCGTCATCGCCGGTGCGCTCTGGGCCGACAAGGCATGGGGTCGCTACTGGGGCTGGGATCCCAAGGAGGTCTGGGCCTTCATCACGTGGGTGGCTTACGCCGCCTACCTCCACGCTCGGGTCACTGCCGGATGGCGTGGGCGCGCGGCGACGATCGTGCAGCTCTTGGCGTTCGGGTGCCTGCTGTTCAACCTGGTGGGGGTCAACATGTTCATCTCGGGGCTGCACAGCTACGCGGATGTGTCGTCGGGGTGATCGTCTGCGCCACGGCCGTCTCCTTTCGTGCGACGGTCCGTGGTGGCTGAGGTCCCTGGGGGATGCCCTTCGGGATGGGGAAGCGAGCGGACCTCTCTCGCCCATGCAAGCGCGGCCGATGGTCCAACTCGATGGACATTGCACCACCTCCGTCACAGCGCACTGCGGCATGGCGCCGAGGCCGGGCGGATGGCGCCGGAGCTACGAGCCGCGAACCGTCACCAGCACCCGGCCGGCCTCGGCCGCTACATGCTTCCGCTATGCGCTCTTCCTGCAAGGCGTGGGGTATCCACTGTGATCTGCTGGGGTGGGCCCTGCGGCAGGTCAGCCGTCAGAGGCCGTCCGGCAATTTTGGCCTCTCACCCACAGACTCCCTTCGGCCCAGCCGTTCTGGCAGTAATAGGCGGCTCCGCTGCGGTCCCTGATGACGAAGTTGGGCAGAGGGCCCCAGTGGCTGGTGTCGCAGGAGGTCCCCATGACGCTGGGCAGCTCCTGGGTCACTTCCTCGCACGTGATGACCCCGCCATCTCGCGCCATCGGCGCGTTGCGCGAGGCGGCGTGGGCTGTGGTGAGCGGGCTTGCCGCCACCGCGCCGGCGGCGGCGAGCATGGCCAGTGCGGTCAGGATGCGTCGCATGATCGGTTCCTTCCAAATACGGGTGGCGGTTGCCGTCCCCAACCGATCATTAACTTTATGTAGTTATCCAACTACTATCAGTAGCGAAAGGATGGCATGGCTCCACGGGAACGCTTGTGTGGAGACCCGTCTCGTTGGAGCCGACCAGTCGACTCGCCGCCACAGCCGCCCGCCTGATCGCCGCGCTGCTCACCCCCGCAGGCGGCCAGGCAGTCCCCCGCGCCGCAGGCAAGCCCTAGCGGCATCACAGCTCCACCGAGGGATTCCCGTCGGGAGCGGAGAAGCGGGCAGCGGCCGGTGTCCCGATGAAGGGATGCCCCTCCGAGGGCCAGGAAGAAGACGGTCCGTCGTGGCTGTTGCCCTCCTTTGGAGGGTTGCCCCCGTCCGGGGAGCGAAAGAAGACGGTCCGTGGTGGCCGGGGTCCTTGGAGGGGTGCCGCGTCGTGACAGGGGTCCATGAAGGGGCACCCCGTCATGGGCGGCGGAGAGCGGACGGTCGGTGACGCCGCTCTAGCTGTCGTCGCCGCGCATGCGGCGGTCGAGGTCGCGGAGGAATTCGGGGTCGTCGTCCGGGCCCTTGGGGGCCGAGTGGCGGCGGGAGCCCGGACGTGGGGGGACCGGCCAGGTCTCTCGGGGCTGCTGGGGGCGGCCGCGGATCATCCAGACGGCCCCGCCCACCAGGGGCACCAGCGCGACGACGAGCACCCAGAGCGGTTTTGGTACGTTCCTTACCTCTTCCTCCGGCGTGGTGATGACGTCGAACAACGAGTAGAGCCAGAAGGCCAGCAGCGCCAAGCCGATAACGACACCTACCATGTCCGAACTGTAAGCCATTCGCGTCGTGATCGTGTTTTCCCGTTGTCCCATTTCAGGTGACTCCAGCGAGACCTACGTCGTACGGTGGACTCGATTCAGCGGCGTCCGCCCGCTGGGACCGCCGTTCGGGGCGGCCGGGTGCCATGCGCGCGGGCGTCCCACGGCGTTGAGGGGTGCGATGGCCTTTTCTAACGACAAGGGCCGCCATCGGCGGGGTCGTTGGTGGCGGCGCGGGTCGTATCTCTTCTCCCGCCGCAGTGAGGCGCCCCCCGACGCGGATCGCTCCTTCTGGACGAACGATCGGACTGCGCCCTCCGGCAGACCCAGCCCGGCCGGACGGCCGGACCGGGCTCGCGAAGACCGCCCTGGGCGGCTGTCCTGGCCGTGGCGGCCCGGCGCCGGCGGGGACAGGCACGGGTGGCCCGGCGGCGACAAGCGCGGCGGCGACAGGCGCGGCGGCGACAGGCGCGGCGGCGACAGGCGCGGGTGGCCCGGTTCTGCGGGCGGGGCCAAGCGCCACGACCGCCCGGCGTCCGAGCGGCCGGATCACGAGCGGTCGGACCGCGAGTACGTGGAGCGCAAGCGAGCCGATCGGGATTGGCCAGGACGCATGTGGCCGGGCCGGGAGCCCGCCGGACGAGACTCGATCGGGAGTGAGGGGAGCTTCGCGCTGTTCGGTTGGAGGGGTCGGGAGCGGCACCAGGCCGGCGGAGACGGTTCCGAGGGATGGTCCTGGGCGGGACGTCGCCAACAGGAGGACTTCCGCCAACAGGAGGAGTTCCGCCGACAGGAGGGGTTCCGGCAGCCGGAGGAGTTCCGGCAGTGGGATGCCGCTGAAGCTGGGCAGGCGCAGCGTTGGGATGCCGCTGAAGCTGGGCAGTCGCGGCGCTGGGATGCCGCCGAAGCCGGGGAGCCGCGGCGGTGGGAGGCGGGGGAGCGGCTGTCGGCCGCCGTGGTGGACCGCCCCCAGTACACGTGGCACGACTTCGAGCTCGACGACGTGGTGCTCCGGGCGCGACCCAACCGCCCCGACGCTCCTTCGCTCGGCGACGGCCTGCGGCACTGCGGGAAGCTGGAGACCATCCTGCACCGCCAGTGGGACGCCCGGGAGGGTCCGCCGTCGCCGGAGGTGGTGCGGGCCGTGGAGAGTCTGGCCATGCTGCCCGACCTGCTGAAGGAGAAGCTCGCCGCCGGCCTCGAAGGCATCTACGTGGGCCCGGGCGGCGTACCGGACCTGGACGACATGGGCTACCTGCGCGGCGCCCCCCTGCCGTCCGGCCGGGCCTCATGGGACATCTGCGCCGGAGCCTACGGCGACGGGAAGATCGTGGTGGGTGACCGCCCCTCGCCCACGCCCGACGTGATGATGCACGAGGTCGGGCACGCCATCGACGACGTCGACTCGGCTTATGGCGATTGGGTGTCGGATTCTCGGGAATTCGCGATGCTGTACGAGGACATCACGCCGCTCCTGGTCTCCGCGTTCCACCGCCAGGGGGACGGGCTGGGGCGTAAGGAGTTCTTCGCCGACGCGTTCGCCGCGATCGCCTCGCGCCAGCGACCGGCCCTCGTCGACATGCTGGGCGGCGACACCCGCGCGGCGCTCAACGTCATGCTGTTCTTCAACCGGCGCTACGGAATCTAGGTGATGAGCCATGTACGTCATCCGGCTCGCTGACGGGACCCTGCGCGTGCCGCAGAGCCTGACCAGCGAAGACGGGCGTCTCATCGGCAACGCGTACGTGGAACTCGAACCTGGCGACCCCGACTACGACACGTGGCTTCCGGAGTCCCTGACGGAGGAGGAGGCGGCGGACCGCCGGGAGCGCTGGCTGATCGAGAACGACGACCTGGAGCAGGAGTTTCTGGCCTTCAAGGCGGAGCAGGAAGACGCCTAGGCCGACCCGGGTCAGATGTCGAGGGGCCGCTGATGACGTTTACAGACAGGGGGAGACGGCGACCCTGCGGGCAGGATCACCGTCTGGATGGAACGTCAAACACGCGGGGACTCGCCCGACCTGTCGGCCGTTAGAACGTCCTCGCCTCGAAGAAGGGCATGCACTTCCGATTCGCGGAACCGACGATGCCCCCCGGGGGTGCGGATACTGCTGATGCGACCTGCCGCGGCCCAGCGTGTAACCGTCTTTGGGTCTACCCGGAAGAGGGCGGCAACCTCTCCTGGGGTCAGCAGACGCTCGCTGCTACTCTCCACCAATCTCTCCCCCTCGCATCCCGCTTCCTGCCAGCGGGCGGACAGGTAACCAGTGTGTCGAGCGAAGCCTGATTTATCCGTGGTTTTCGACAAAGATCACGGGTTGTTATCAGCTGACTGCCCGATTGTTATATGATAGAGCCTCTTTGGGGCTCTCGTGGGTGTTTCTTTACGAAACACCCTAACTGGGACACTAGCAGTGCTGGCGCCCGATGCGAAGAGCGACCGTGTCACACAGGGCGAGTAACCTCGATCTGTGCATCCCGTTCTCGTATACACCGCGTCGCGGATCGGCCTGTTTGTCGTGACACTCGGCGTCCTGCGGCTGCTTGGCCTGCAAAACCCGGTGCTACTGATCATCGTGTCTTTCTTGATCAGCGGCATCGCCAGCTACGTCTTGCTCTCGAAGCAGCGTGACGCTCTTAGCACTCGCATCAGCGACAAGATCGACCGGCCCAAGCCGCAGAGCGACTAGGGCAGGGGGAACATGCCAATCCGGGCATGGTACTCCCGTCCGAGTCTCGTTGTGTCGCTACCAACGAGTAGTCCGCCGCTGTGCGCCAGAAATGCCTTGACCCCGATCCCGCGCTCCCTGCCAGGATTCCAAGTCAGCGCCATTCCGGTGAGCGGATGAATGGCGCCGATGCCCTCGCGGGGCACCGCTCCAGGCCCGGCCGAGTCGTGGCCCAGCGGATTGTTCAGCCATCGCTGGTGGCCGCCGACGTAGATCGCCGCGCCGGTCACCGCGACTGCGTAGAGTGAGTCTCCGCCGGTCTTGTTGACCCAGGTGGGCGCGATCCGCTCGCCCCTGCTGTACGTCTCGAACCTGGCCGTGCTGTCGCACAGCCGCTTCCCGCGCACCGGCCCGCCGGTGGTGACGACGGCGAAGTAGCTGCCGTCGGGCGCGAAGTCCAGGCCGCGTACATAGGAGGGGAAGGTGTCCATGCAGGTGGGGACGTACGCCTCGGTACGCCAGTCGGCCACCTTGGCGCCGCCGCCACGTACGTCGATCAGCCCCAGCTGCGGCCGCGACAGCCCGTCCAGCGTGGTGAAGTTGCCGTCGACCGCGAGCCGATCGGCGGTCAGGGCGAGCGCGTAGACCCGCAGCGTCGGCGTCAGCGGCGCCCCCGGTGTGATGGCGAACGCCGGGTCGGTCGCGCCGGTCGTCGCGTCGAGCCTGGCCAGCGCCGCGCGCGGCCTGGTGAAGTCGCCGCCCGCGTAGAGTTGCGCGCCGCGCCTGGCCAGCGTGGTCACCATCCCGCCGGAGACGCCGGGCCTGAAGTCCCGCACGGCCGAGCCGTCGAAGAGGTTGAGCCTGGCCAGCGCCCTGGTCGGCGTCCCGTTGACCGAGGGGAAGTCGCCGCCGACGTAGACCGTGCGGCCGTCGCCGGGGGCCAGGCTGTAGACCGGCCCGCCGACCTGCGGCGCGAAGTAGCGCAGGATGTGCCCCGTCGCGAGGCTGTAGGCGAAGACGTTGTCCCGGGTGTAGGTGTGGGTCCGTGAGGCGTCGGCGACCTCGCTGAACGAGCCGCCGACGACGACCGTGCCGCCGACCAGGGTGATGGAGTTGACGATCCCGTCGAGCACGTGCGGAGTGGTGTCGACCGGGTCGGCCGAGACGACGCGCGAATGAGCGACCGGGGTCGTCGCGAGGATCGCCGCAAGGGCGACACGTACCAGCATTCGTAAACTTCTAGCAGACATTGGGTAATCGTGCGGCTACTTTCTGTTGATTGTCGCGATGGTCATAGGCTTGGGCCATGACGCGTGCTCAGCTGGACAAGCAGCCGGATCAGGTCGCCGCGATGTTCGATCGCACGGCCCGGCGCTACGACTTGGTCAACGATGTGATCTCCCTGGGGCAGGTGCGCTTCTGGCGCAAGGCGGTGGCCGCCGCCGTCGACGCCGGGCCCGGCGAGATCGTGCTCGACCTGGGGGCGGGCACCGGCACCTCCACCGACGCGTTCACCACGCTGGGTGCCCGCGCCATCGCCTCCGACTTCTCGCTCGGCATGCTGCGCACGGGGGTGCGCCGACACGGCGGCAACGCGCTGAGCGGTAACGGAGTCCCGTTCATCGCGGGTGACGCGCTGCGGCTGCCGTTCGCCGACGACGTCTTCGACGCCGTGACGATCTCGGTAGCGCTCCGTAACGTGCACGACACCTCGCAGGCGCTGCGGGAGATGCTGCGCGTGACGCGGCCGGGCGGGCGGCTGGTGATCCTGGAGTTCTCGCACGTGAAGGTCAACGCCTTCGACCTGGTCTACCGCGAATATCTGATGAAACTGCTGCCGCGAGTGGCCACGGTCTTCGGGTCCAATGACGACTCCTACGCCTATCTGGCCGAGTCGATCCGGGACTGGCCCGACCAGCCGACACTCGCGCGCACCATCCAGGAGGCCGGCTGGCAGCGGGTCGCCTGGCGCAATCTCACCATGGGCATCGTCGCGATCCACCGGGGATTCAAGCCCGCCTAAGCCCGTTCAGTGCTGCTCGATAGCCCGTTCTGTGCCGCGCGTAACCCCGTTCCGCGCTGCTCGATTAGGCGAGATGCCATTCACGCCGTCAAGTCCACGCTCCGGTCGGGGTTCCGTGTCCGGAGATATCGTTTATCGCGGGAATTATCCGTGGGGGCGGGCCGACCTACGGCGGGTTCGGCAACGCGGCGCTGGGCGAGGATGGTTCTCGACTAATTCCTGGCCGTACTGGTGTAGCGTTTCGCTTACGGAGCGTGACCGCACTGCTGTAACCCGCGTCACATTTCTCACGATAGGCTCGGATATAACCGTGACGCTACGAAGGAGTCTGCCCGGTGGGCCCGATGCTCTGCTTCACGCCCGATGAGTGGCGCGCCTTCATCGAGGGTGTGCGCCGCCGCGAGTTCGAGGCCTGATCTCCTCGTGGCGACGACGCAGGGCCCTTCGTCTCGGACGGAGGGCTTTCGTTTGTGCGAAGACCGGCCCCCGACTGCCACTTTGTCCAAGAAAAGGGTTAGACTGCGGGCCGACAAGTTTGTGAAGGGGTTCACAAAGGAACGAAGGCGCCACACCCCGAGGCCTTCGAGCGTGTAGGACAGGACAGTCCAGTGACCGAGCCACCAGCCATACAGGCTGACGCCGATGTCATCGTCGTCGGCGCCGGTCCCGCCGGTTCCGCAACCGCTTTTTACCTCGCGCAGGCCGGCCTCGACGTGCTGCTCCTGGAGAAGACCAGGTTCCCCCGGGAGAAGGTCTGCGGTGACGGGCTGACCCCCCGAGCGGTCAAGCAGCTGCTCAACATGGGCGTCGACATCGACGCGCCCGGCTGGATCAGGAACAAGGGCCTGCGGGTCGTGGGCGGCGGGCACCGCTTCGAGCTCGACTGGCCGCAGCTGGAGCGCTTCCCCGACTTCGGCCTCGTGCGCACCCGCAAGGACTTCGACCAGATCGTCGCCGCCAACGCCGTCAAGGCCGGGGCGCGGCTGATGGAGGGCGTGAACGTCACCGGTCCCGTCCTCGACGACCGCAGCGGGCACGTGGTCGGAGTGACGACCAAGGACGGGCCGACCTACCGCAGCCGTCTGGTGGTGGCCGCCGACGGCAACAGCACCCGGCTGGCACTGGGGATGGGACTCCACAAGCGTGAGGACCGCCCGATGGGTGTGGCCGTACGCACCTACTTCGAGAGCCCGCGCCACGACGACGACTATCTGGAGACGTGGCTGGAGCTGTGGGACGAGAACACGCTGCTGCCCGGCTACGGCTGGGTGTTCGGCGTGGGCGACGGCACCGCGAACGTCGGACTGGGCCTGCTCAACACCAGCGACCAGTTCAAGAACATCGACTACCGCGACCTGCTCAAGCGCTGGTGCAAGGCGATGCCCGCCGAGTGGGGCTTCACCGAGGAGAACATGCGGGGCCCGATCCGCGGCGCCGCGCTCCCGATGGCCTTCAACCGCCAGCCTCACTACACCCGCGGCCTCGTCCTCGTCGGTGACTCCGGCGGCGCGATCAACCCGTTCAACGGCGAGGGCATCGCCTACGCCATGGAGACCGGCGAGATCGCCGCCGAGACCATCGTCAAGGCGCTGCGTCAGACCACCCCCGCGCAACAGGAACGCATCCTGCGCACCTATCCTCAAGTGTTGAAGGACGCCTACGGCGGATATTTCACGCTTGGCAGGTGGTTCGTCCAGGCGATTGGGAAGCCGGGAGTCATGAGCTTCGGAACGCGGCATGGGTTGCCACACCCGAGGCTGATGCGCTTCGCGCTCAAACTCCTTGGTAATCTCACCGACCGGCGAGGGGATGCGTCGGACAAGATCATCAATGCACTCTCGAAGGTCGCGCCACCAGCATGAACCTCAGACTCACCCATAGATCAGGCTGCGCGCCCGCGCGCGTGGCGACTCCAGAGGAGGCGTAGCGATGGACCTTTACGTGCCCATCCTGGTGCTCGCCGTTCTCGCGGGGGGCTTCGCGATCTTCTCGGTCGCCATCGCTCCCTTCACCGGTCCCAAGCGCTGGAACCGCGCCAAGCTTGACGCCTACGAATGCGGCATCGAGCCGACGCCCCAGCCGGTCGGTGGCGGACGGTTCCCGCTGAAATACATGATCACCGCGATGCTCTTCATCGTGTTCGACATCGAGATCATTTTCCTTTACCCCTGGGCAGTCTCCTTCGCGCCGCTGAAGAACGACGCGGGCAGCGTGCTCTCCTCGGGCCTCGGGGTGTTCGCGCTTGTCGAGATGCTGCTGTTCATCGTCACCGTGCTCGTCGCCTACGCGTACGTATGGCGCCGCAAGGGTCTGGACTGGGACTAGAAATGGGACTTGAAGAGAAACTCCCCAGCGGGTTCATCCTCAGCACGGTCGAACAGGCCGCCGGCTGGGCGCGCAAGAACTCCGTATGGCCGGCCACATTCGGCCTCGCCTGTTGCGCCATCGAGCTGATGGCCACCGGTGGCCCCCACTACGACCTGGCGCGCTTCGGCATGGAGCGCGCTTCGGCGTCTCCCCGGCAGGCCGACCTGATGATCGTCGCCGGCCGCGTGTCGCAGAAGATGGCTCCCGTCCTGCGGCAGATCTACGACCAGATGGCCGAGCCCAAGTGGGTCATCTCGATGGGCGTGTGCGCCTCGAGCGGCGGCATGTTCAACAACTACGCCATCGTGCAGGGCGTGGACCACATCGTCCCGGTCGACATCTACCTGCCCGGCTGCCCGCCGCGGCCGGAGATGCTGATCGACGCGATCGTGAAGCTGCACGACAAGATCCAGAACATGAAGTTCGGCGCCCACCGCGCCAAGCAGATCGACGAGCTCGAACTGCAGGCGCTGCGTACGCTGCCGCTGATCGACCAGGGGGCCGCGAAGTGACCTCGCCCGACAACCTCCCCGAGGTCCCCTCCGCCGAGGTCCCCGAGGTTCCGGCGGTCGCCGAGCCGCCCGTCGCCCGACGCGGCATGTTCGGCACGACCGACTCGGGTGACACCTCCGGCTACGGCGGTCTCGTCGTACGGCGGGCCCCCCAGCTGTCCACGTCCCGCCCCTACGGCGGCTACTTCGACGAGCTGGTCGACACGCTGGCCCTCGACGACGCCATCGAGCGCGTGGTCGTGGACCGGGGCGAGCTCACCCTGCACGTGAAGCGGGAGCGGCTCGTCGAGGTGTGCCAGAAGCTCCGCGACGACCCGGCCCTGCGCTTCGAGCTCTCGCTCGGCGTCTCCGGGGTGCACTACCCGCACCTGAAGGGTGAGGAGCTGCACGCGGTCATCCACCTCTGCTCGATCACCCACAACCGGCGCGTCCGCGTCGAGGCGAGCGCCCCCGACGAAGACCCGCACATCCCCTCGACCGTCGGCGTCTTCCCGGGCCACGACTGGCACGAGCGCGAGGCGTACGACTTCTTCGGGATCGTCTTCGACGGCCACCCCGGCCTGACCCGCATCATGATGCCGGACGACTGGGAAGGTCACCCGCAGCGCAAGGACTACCCGCTCGGCGGCATCCCGGTCGAATACCGCGGCGCCACGATCCCCGCGCCCGACCAGAGGAGGTCGTACGCGTGAGCTACATCGAGCTGAGCGTAGACGTACGAAGTGAGGTTCACTCGTGAGCACCGGATATGACGAGGCGACCGAGGGCAAGGTCTACTCGGTCACCGGCGCGGACTGGGACGAGGTCGTCAGCGGCGTCCGCGAGTCCGACGACGAGCGGCTGGTCATCAACATGGGCCCGCAGCACCCGTCCACGCACGGCGTGCTGAGGCTGGTCCTGACCCTCGACGGTGAGACGGTCACCGAGGCGCGCGGCGTCATCGGCTACCTGCACACCGGCATCGAGAAGAACCTCGAATACCGGACGTGGACGCAGGGCACCACGTTCGTCACCCGCATGGACTACCTCTCGCCGATCTTCAACGAGACCGCCTACTGCCTGGGCGTCGAGAAGCTGCTCGGCATCGAGGACCGCGTCCCGGACCGGGCGCAGGCCATCCGCGTGATGATGATGGAGCTCAACCGGATCTCCTCGCACCTGGTCGCGATGGGCACGTTCGGCATGGAGCTCGGCGCGACCACGCCCTTCCTGTTCGGCTACCGCGACCGCGAGCTGATCATGGACCTGTTCGAGTACATCACCGGGCTGCGCATGAACCACGCCTACGTCCGCCCCGGCGGCGTCAGCGTGGACCTGCCCGCGGGTGCGGTCGACAAGATCGGCGAGTTCCTCAAGATCATGCCACAGCGGATCAAGGACATCCGCAAGCTGCTCGACGAGAACCCGGTCTACCTGCGCCGCACCAAGGACGTGGGCTACCTCGACCTGACCGGCTGCATGGCTCTGGGCATCACCGGGCCCATCCTCCGCTCGGCCGGACTGCCGTGGGACCTGCGCAAGTCGCAGCCCTACTGCGGTTACGAGACCTACGACTTCGAGGTGGCGACCGAGCGCGGCTGCGACGTGTTCTCCCGCTACCTGGTCCGGATGCGGGAGATGGAGGAGTCGCTCAAGATCGTCGAGCAGGCTCTCGACCGCATCGCCGGGCCGCTCAAAGGCGACCCCGTGATGATCGAGGACAAGAAGATCGGCTGGCCCGCGCAGCTCGCGCTGGGCCCCGACGGCTTCGGCAACTCGCCCGACCACATCGCGCACATCATGGGCAGCTCCATG
This sequence comes from Nonomuraea sp. NPDC049750, assembly GCF_040659625.1. Lineage (NCBI taxonomy): Bacteria > Bacillati > Actinomycetota > Actinomycetes > Streptosporangiales > Streptosporangiaceae > Nonomuraea > Nonomuraea sp. NPDC049750. The sequence continues at coordinate 50,007 of NZ_JBFANB010000015.1, read as the reverse complement.
GAAGCCCTCATCCACCACTTCAAGCTGGTGACCGAGGGATTCCGGGTGCCGGCCGGGCAGGCGTACGCCTCGATCGAGTCGCCCAAGGGCGAGCTCGGCGCGCACGTGGTGAGCGACGGCGGCACCCGCCCCTACCGCGTCCACTTCCGCGAGCCGTCCTTCTGCAACCTGCAGGGCTTCCCCGCCATGGCGGAGGGCGGCCAGGTCGCGGACGTGATCGCCGCGGTGGCATCTATCGACCCCGTCATGGGAGGTGTGGACCGGTGACTTACTCACCGGAAGTCCGAGAGCGTCTCGAACGAGACGCCAAGGAGATCATCGGACGCTATCCGAAGACGCGGTCGGCGCTGCTGCCGCTGCTCCACCTCGTGCAGTCCGAAGACGGTCACGTCTCCGACGACGGGCAGGAGTTCTGCGCGGAGATGCTGGGCCTCAGCAAGGCCGAGGTCGTCGGTGTCGCGACGTTCTACACCATGTACAAGCGCAAGCCCGCCGGTGACTACCACGTCGGCGTCTGCATCAACGCGCTGTGCGCCGTCATGGGCGGCGACCAGATCTGGGAAGAGCTGTCGGAGCACACCGGCGTCGGCCACGAGGAGACCACCGCCGACGGCAAGGTCTCGCTGGAGCGCCTCGAGTGCAACGCGGCCTGCGACTTCGCCCCGGTCATGATGGTCAACTGGGAGTTCTTCGACAACCAGACGCCCGAGTCGGCCAAGCAGCTCGTCGACGACCTGCGTGACGGCAAGGACGTCCGGCCGACCAGGGGGCCGAAGAAGCTCTGCACCTTCAAGGAGGCCTCGCGGGTGCTCGCGGGCCTGCCCGACGACCTGGCGGGCGACGGCCCGTCGGCGGCGGGTCCCTCGCTGGAGGGCCTCAAGGTCGCCAAGGCCAACGGATGGAAGGCCCCAGAGGCATGAGCACGACTCTCACCCCGGTCCTGACCGCGAACTGGGACCAGGCCAACTCCTTCACCCTCGCCGGCTACGGCGAGTATGAGGCGGCCAAGAAGGCGCTGGGAATGGACCCCGACGCGGTCATCCAGGCCGTCAAGGACTCCGGCCTGCGCGGTCGCGGCGGCGCGGGCTTCCCGACCGGCATGAAGTGGGGCTTCATCCCCCAGGGTGACGGCAAGCCGCACTATCTCGTCGTCAACGCGGACGAGTCGGAGCCGGGCACCTGCAAGGACATCCCGCTGATGATGGCCAACCCGCACTCGCTGGTCGAGGGCGTCATCATCACCGCCTACGCGATCCGGGCCAACCACGCCTTCATCTACGTGCGCGGCGAGGTGCTGCACGTCATCCGGCGGCTGCACGCGGCCGTGCGCGAGGCGTACGAGAAGGGCTACCTCGGCACCGACATCCTCGGCTCCGGCTACGACCTCGAACTCGTCGTGCACAGCGGCGCCGGGGCGTACATCTGTGGCGAGGAGACGGCGCTGCTCGACTCGCTCGAAGGCTTCAGAGGTCAACCGCGGCTCAAGCCCCCGTTCCCGGCCGTGGCGGGCCTGTATGCCTCGCCTACTGTTGTGAACAACGTGGAGTCTGTGGCCAGTGTTCCCTCAATCGTGACCAACGGGGCCGACTGGTTCGCCGGGATGGGCACCGAGAAGTCCAAGGGCTTCGGCATCTTCTCGCTGAGCGGCCACGTCACCCGGCCCGGCCAGTACGAGGCGCCGCTCGGCATCACGCTGCGCGAGCTGCTCGACATGGCGGGCGGGATCCGCGAGGGCCACGAGATCAAGTTCTGGACCCCGGGCGGCTCGTCCACCCCGATCTTCACCGACGAGCACCTGGACGTGCCGCTCGACTTCGAGTCGGTCGGCGCCAAGGGCTCCATGCTCGGCACCCGCGCGTTGCAGATCTTCGACGAGACGACCTGCGTGGTCCGTACGGTCCTGCGCTGGACGGAGTTCTACGCCCACGAGTCGTGCGGCAAGTGCACGCCGTGCCGCGAGGGCACCTACTGGCTCAAGCAGGTGCTCAAGCGCCTGGAGAAGGGCCAGGGCACCGAGGAGGACCTGTCCACGATCACCGACATCGCGGACAACATCCTGGGCCGCTCGTTCTGCGCGCTCGGTGACGGCGCGACGAGCCCGATCCACTCCTCGGTGAAGTACTTCCGCGACGAGTACCTCAAGCACTTCGAGGTCGGCGGCTGCCCGTTCGACGCGAAGAAGTCCACTCTCTGGGGTGACCAGTGACAACAACCGCCGTAGAGACCAATCTGGTGACCCTCAGCATCGACGGGTTCCAGGTCAGCGTCCCGAAGGGCACCCTGATCATCAGGGCGGCAGAGCTGCTGGGCATCCAGATCCCGCGCTTCTGCGACCACCCGCTGCTCGACCCGGCGGCCAACTGCCGCCAGTGCCTGGTCGACATCCCCGACGCCGGCAACGGCCGTGGCTTCCCCAAGCCGCAGCCGTCCTGCGCGATCGAGGTCGCCGAGGGCATGGTGGTGCAGACCCAGCTCACCTCGCCGGTCGCCGAGAAGGCGCAGCGCGGGGCCATGGAGCTGCTGCTCATGAACCACCCGCTGGACTGCCCGGTCTGCGACAAGGGCGGCGAGTGCCCCCTGCAGAACCAGGCGATGTCCAACGGCCAGGGCGAGTCCAGGTTCCAGGAGCAGAAGCGGACCTTCCCCAAGCCGCTGCCGCTGTCCTCGCAGGTCCTGCTCGACCGCGAGCGCTGCGTCCAGTGCGCCCGCTGCATCCGCTTCTCCGACCAGATCGCCGGCGACCCGTTCATCGACTTCTTCGAGCGCGGGGCCAAGGAGCAGGTGGGTGTCGCCGACGGCAAGCCGTTCGACTCCTACTTCTCCGGCAACACGGTGCAGATCTGCCCGGTCGGCGCGCTGACCGGCGCCGCCTACCGGTTCCGGGCCAGGCCGTTCGACCTGGTCTCCACGCCGAGCGCGTGCGAGCACTGCGCCTCCGGCTGCAGCCTGCGCACCGACCATCGGCGCGGCCGGGTCACCCGCCGCCTGGCGGGCAACGACCCGCAGGTCAACGAGGAGTGGAACTGCGACAAGGGCCGCTGGGCGTTCTCCTACGCCACGCAGCCCGACCGGCTCAAGACGCCGCTGGTACGCAACGAGGACGGCGTGCTCGAACCCGCCTCGTGGCCGGAGGCGCTCAGCGTCGCGGCCCGTGGCCTGGCCGCCGCGCGCGGCAGGGCCGGGGTGCTGGTGGGCGGCCGGGTCACGGTCGAGGACGCCTACGCCTACGCCAAGTTCACCCGGCTGGCCCTCGGCAGCAACGACATCGATTTCCGCGCCAGGCCGCACTCCGCCGAGGAGGCGCAGTTCCTGGCCCACGCCGTGGCCGGCAGGGGCATCGAGGTTTCCTACAGTGACCTCGAGAGCGCCCCTGCCGTGCTGCTCGTCGGGTTCGAGCCCGAGGACGAGTCGCCGATCGTCTTCCTGCGCCTGCGCAAGGCGTGGATGAAGAAGGGCCTGAAGGTCACGGCGATCGCCCCGTTCGCCACCAACGGCCTGGCCAAGATGGGCGGCACGCTCATCCGCACCGCGCCGGGCGCGGAGGCCGACGCGATCGGCGAGCTGGTCGGCTCGCTCGCTGAGGGCACGATCGTGCTCGCCGGTGAGCGGCTGGCCACTGTTCCGGGTGCTCTGTCCGCCCTCGTACGCCTCAGCACCGCGTCGGGCGCCAAGCTCGCCTGGGTCCCGCGCAGGGCCGGCGAGCGGGGCGCCATCGAGGCGGGCGCGCTGCCGAACCTGCTGCCCATCGGCCGCCCGGCCGGCGACGAGAGCGCCAGGGCCGAGGTCGCCAGGGCGTGGAACGTCGGCTCGCTGCCCGACGCGCCGGGTCGCGACACCACGGGCATGCTCCTCGCGGCACTGGAGGGCAAGCTCGACGCGCTGGTCGTGGCCGGTGTCGACCCCTACGACCTGGCCGACCCGGCCGCGGCGCTGGCCGCGCTGGAGAACACCCCGTTCATCGTCAGCCTGGAGATCCGCGCCAGCGCGGTCACCGACCGGGCCGACGTGGTCCTGCCGGTCGCCGCCGTGCAGGAGAAGGGCGGCACGTTCGTCAACTGGGAAGGCAGGGGCCGCTCCTTCGGGGCCCCGCTCAGGGTGCCCGGCCTGCAGAGCGACCTGGCCGTGATCAGCAACCTGGCCGACCGGATGGACGTCCACCTGGGCCTGCCCGACGCCGCGGCCGCCCGCCGCGAGCTGAGCGCGATGGGCTCCTGGCGCGGCACCCGCGTCGCCGCCCCCAGCACCGCCACCCGCTCGCAGCTCGCGCCGCGGACCGGCGAGGCGCTGCTGGCCAGCTGGCACCTGCTGCTCGACGACGGCCGCCTGCAGGACGGCGAGCCGTACCTCGCGGGCACCGCCCGGCCGGCCGAAGCGCTGGTCTCGGAGGCCACCGCGGCGGAGATCGGCGTCGTCGACGGCGACAAGCTGGTCGTCGGCGGTCAAGGACCCAACGCGGTCACGTTGCCGGTGCGCGTCGCCGACCTGCCGGACCGGGTGGTCTGGGTGCCGGCGAACTCCGGCGGCTGCTCGGTCACGCGCGATCTCGGCGCGGCGGCCGGCGACATCGTCACGATCGGGAGCGCCTCATGATCCCTGTTCTCCTGACTGATCCGACGCTTGCCGACTTCGGCAAGGATCCGCTCTGGATCACCATCATCAAGGCAGTGATGCTGTTCGCTTTCCTGATGCTCTGCATTCTGTTCGGCGTCTGGTTCGAACGGAAGCTGATCTCCAGGATGCAGAACCGCTTCGGCCCCAACCGGGCGGGCAAGTTCGGCCTGCTCCAGTCGGTGGCCGACGGCATCAAGATGGGACTGAAGGAAGACCTCTTCCCGCGGACCGTCGACAAGCTGCTCTACCTGATGGCCCCGGTCATCATGGTGATCCCGGCCTTCCTGGCCTTCTCGATCACCCCGTTCGGGCCGATGGTCAACCTGTTCGGCGTGCGGACGCCGCTGCAGCTGGTCGACCTGCCGGTGGCCGTGCTGTTCATGCTGGCCATGGGTGCCATCTCGGTCTACGGCGTGGTGCTGGCCGGCTGGTCGTCGCGCTCGCCGTACGCGCTGCTGGGCGGGCTCCGGTCGGCGGCGCAGGTGGTCTCGTACGAGATCGCGATGGGTCTGTCCTTCGTCGGCGTGTTCCTGTTCGCGGGGACGCTGTCGACGTCGGAGATCGTCAAGTCGCAGGCGACCGGCGGCGAGCTGTGGGGCATGTCGATGCCCTCCTGGTACGTCGTCCTGCTGCTGCCGTCCTTCCTGATCTACGTGTTCTGCGCCTTCGGTGAGGCCGCGCGTATCCCGTTCGACCTGCCCGAGGGTGAGGGCGAGCTGGTCGGTGGCTTCCAGACCGAGTACTCCTCGTCGCTGAAGTTCGCGCTGATCATGATGGGCGAATACCTGCACACCTTCGTCGCCTCGGCGATGGCCATCACGCTGTTCCTCGGTGGCTGGCGGGCTCCGTTCCCGATCACGTGGTTCTGGGCCGGCGCGAACGAGGGCTGGTGGCCGCTGCTGTGGTTCTTCGTCAAGTTCGTGCTGGTCTTCTGCTTCGTGGTGTGGGTGCGGGCCTCGCTGCCGCGCGTCCGCTACGACCAGCTCATGTCGCTGGGGTGGAAGGTTCTCATCCCGGTCAACCTGGCGTGGATCATGCTGGTCGCCACGATCCGGACCGTCATGTACGTCAAGAACGGCGAAGCCGGCTTCCAGGGCAGCCTGGCACCCGTCATGGTGGTCGCGGTGGTCGTCATCGTCGGCGCGCTCGGCATCTGGGCCCGGTTCGACACCGTGAACCAGCGCCGCAAGGAAGCGAAGAAGGCGGAGGTCGAGGCGGAGTTCGAGGAGCTGTCCAACGAGCCAACGGCCGGTGGCTTCCCTGTGCCGCCGCTCGACCTGCCGCACTACCACGGGGTGCAGCACAAGGAGATTCCCAGTGGGACTAACTGATTGGCTGAACCCCGTCAAGGGCTTCGGGGTCACCTTCCACACGATGTTCAAGAAGCCCGTCACGGTGAACTACCCGGAGGAGAAGAGGCCCACGGCGCCTCGCTTCCACGGGCGGCACCAGCTCAACCGCTGGCCTGACGGGCTGGAGAAGTGCGTCGGCTGCGAGCTGTGCGCCTGGGCGTGCCCGGCCGACGCCATCTACGTGGAAGGTGCCGACAACACCGACGCGGAGCGCTTCTCGCCGGGTGAACGTTACGGCCGCACCTACCAGATCAACTATCTGCGGTGCATTCTCTGCGGTCTGTGCATCGAGGCGTGCCCCACACGGGCCCTCACGATGACCAACGAGTACGAACTGGCCGACACCAACCGCGAGAGCCTCATCTTCACCAAGGAGATGCTCCTCGCGCCCCTGACCCAGGGGATGGAGCAGCCTCCGCACCCCATGCGGCTCGGGGACACCGAAGAGGACTACTACCGGCTGGGACGGACCAATGGGTGAGACCATTACCTTCTGGGTGCTCGCCGTCGTCTCCGTCGGCGCCGCACTCGGCATGGTGTTCAACCGGAAGGCCGTCTACTCGGCGCTGATGCTCGGCACCGTGATGCTGTGCCTCGCGGTCCTCTACGCCGTGCAGGACGCGCCCTTCCTGGCCGCGGTGCAGATCATCGTCTACACCGGCGCCGTCATGATGCTCTTCCTGTTCGTGCTCATGCTGGTCGGTGTCGACTCCTCCGACTCGCTGGTGGAGACGCTGCGGGGTCAGCGCTTCTGGGCCGCGATCGCCGCCGTCGGCTTCGCCGCGCTGGTCATCCTGGCCATCGGCAACGCCGTCTTCGCCAAGGAGGCCGGGCTGGCCTCGGCGATCGGGCAGGCCGGTTACATCCGCTCGCTGGCGCTGCTGCTCTTCACGAAGTACGTCTTCGCCTTCGAGATCACCTCGGCGCTGCTGATCACCGCCGCGCTCGGCGCGATGGTGCTGGCGCACCGCGAGCGGCTGACCGTACGGCCTTCGCAGAAGGACCTGGCCCGCGCCCGGTTCCTCGGCGATCGCCCGTCGCCGCTGCCCGGACCCGGCACCTACGCCAGGAGCAACGCCATCGACATGCCGGCGCTGCTGCCCGACGGCTCGGTCGCGGAGAGCTCGGTCAACCGCTACATCGCGCGGTTCGACGTCGAGCAGGGTCATCTGCCCGAGGACCCGAAGCTCGCCGAGGCCATCAAGCACAGGGCCGCCGTCGAGTCGGCTGAGGAGGAGTCCAAGTGACCACCCATTACCTCGTCCTGTCGGGCCTGCTGTTCGCCATCGGCGCGATGGGCGTGCTGATCCGGCGCAACGCGATCGTGGTGTTCATGTGCGTCGAGCTCATGCTCAACGCCTGCAACCTCGCGTTCGTCGCCTTCGCCAGGCAGAACGGCAACCTCGAAGGCCAGATCATCGCGTTCTTCGTGATGGTGGTGGCCGCGGCCGAGGTCGTGGTCGGCCTGGCCATCATCGTGACGATCTTCCGAACCCGCAGGTCCGCGTCGGTAGACGACGCCAACCTGCTGAAGTACTAGAGGTGACTGGTGGAATCTCCTGCTGAGATCGTCCAGCACACCGCCGGCGGCATGATCGGGGCCTCTTGGCTGATGATCGCCTTCCCGTTGCTGGGTGCGGCGATCCTGCTGATCCTCGGACGCATGACCAACCGGTGGGGCCATCTGCTGGGCGTGGCCATGTCCCTCGCCTCGTTCGTCGTGGCGGTGCTGACCTTCTTCGAGCTCATCGGCCTACCGGAAGAACAGCGCCGTCAGGCCGTACATCTGTATGAGTTCATTCCCGGCATGGTCGACATGGGGTTGCTGATCGACCCGCTGTCGATCAGCTTCGCGCTGCTGATCACCGGTGTCGGATCGCTGATCCACATCTACTCGATCGGGTACATGTCGCACGACGCCGAGCGGCGCCGGTTCTTCTCCTATCTGAACCTCTTCGTCGCCGCGATGCTCCTGCTGGTGCTGGCCGACAACTACGTCGGGCTGTTCATCGGCTGGGAGGGCGTGGGCCTGGCCTCGTACCTGCTCATCGGGTTCTGGCAGTTCAAGCCCTCGGCGGCGGTCGCGGCCAAGAAGGCGTTCATCGTCAACCGCGTGGGTGACTTCGGGCTGCTGGTCGGCATGTTCATCATTCTGGCCACGTTCCACACGCTGACCTTCAGCGAGCTGGGCGCGCAGATCGCGAAGAGCCCGCCGTCCGGCGGCGCGGTCACCGCGATCGGCCTGCTGCTGCTCCTCGGCGCGTGCGGCAAGTCGGCACAGCTGCCGCTGCAGTCCTGGTTGCTCGACGCGATGGAGGGCCCGACTCCGGTCTCGGCCCTGATCCACGCGGCGACCATGGTCACCGCCGGTGTCTACCTGGTGGTCCGCTCCGGCGCGTTCTTCTTCCCGCCGGACTCGGCGCAGGCGCTCGCCGTCTCGATCGTCGGCGCGGCCACGCTGCTGGCCGGTGCCATCATCGGTTGCGCGAAGGACGACATCAAGAAGGGCCTGGCCGGCTCGACCATGTCGCAGATCGGCTACATGATGCTCGGCGCGGGCATGGGCCCGGCGGGCTACGCCTTCGCGATCGGGCACCTGATCACGCACGGCTTCTTCAAGGCCGACCTGTTCCTCGGGGCCGGCTCGGTCATGCACGGCATGAACGACGAAGTGAACATGCGGAAGTACGGCGGGCTGCGCAAGCACATGCCGATCACCTTCGCGACGTTCTTCATCGGCTACCTGGCGATCATCGGCTTCCCCCTGCTGTCCGGATATTTCACGAAGGACGGCATCATCGAGACCGCCGTTCACCACCAGCCGATCCTCGGCTGGCTGGCCGTGCTCGGTGCGGGCATCACCGGCTTCTACATGTCGCGGATGGTCTTCATGACCTTCTTCGGCGAAAAGCGCTGGGAGAAGGACGCCCACCCGCACGAGTCGCCCGCCGTCATGACGTGGCCGCTGATGATCCTGTCGCTCGGCGCGCTCTTCCTGGGCGGCTACCTGATCCTGAGCAACAGGCTGTACGACTTCCTCAAGGTCGCCGTGGGCACCGCGGAAGAGCGGCCGGAGTTCGACTTCACCAGCACGGCCGGCTTGGTCACGCTGGCGCTGGTGGCCGTCGGTGCGGGCTTCGCCTGGGTCAGGTACGGCAGGGCCGAGGTGCCCGCCGTGGCGCCGCGCGGCTCCTTCCTCACCACGTTCGCCCGTCGTGACCTCTACGGCGACGCGCTCAACGAGTCCCTGTTCATGCGCCCCGGCCAGTGGCTGACCCGCTTCGCGGTGTACTTCGACAACCGCGGCATCGACGGGCTGGTCAACGGCCTGGCGGCGGGCATCGGCGGGACCTCGGGGCGTCTCAGGCGGATCCAGACGGGCTTCGCCAGATCCTACGCGCTGTCCATCCTGTTCGGTGCTGCCCTCCTGGCAGGCGCCCTGCTCCTCGTTGGGAACATCTGATGTCACCCTGGCTCCCGATACTCATGGCGGTGCCCGTCCTGGGCGCCATCGTGGTGGCCCTGCTTCCCAAGGGCAGTGACAAGCTGGCCAAACAGGCCACGCTGCTGGTGTCCCTGGTCGTGCTGGCGCTGACGCTCGTCATGGCGGCCCAGTTCAAGACGGGCGGCCCCAGGTTCCAGTTCCAGGCGGACCCCGACTGGATCCCGAGCTTCGGCGTGAAGTTCGGGGTCGGCGTCGACGGCATCGCGCTCGTGCTGATCGCGCTGTCGGCGGTGCTGGTGCCGATCGTAGTGCTCGCCTCCTGGCACGACGCCGACGGCACGCAGAGCGCCGACGGCACGCTGATCACCCCGAAGCGGTCGGTCAAGACGTACTTCTCGCTGCTGCTGGTGCTGGAAGCGATGATGATCGGCGTCTTCGCGTCGACCGACATCTTCCTGTTCTACGTCTTCTTCGAAGCCATGCTGATCCCGATGTACTTCATGATCGGGTCGTACGGTGGCGCGCAGCGGTCGTACGCGGCCGTCAAGTTCCTGCTGTACTCGCTGTTCGGCGGCCTGCTCATGCTGGTCGCGGTCATCGCGCTGTACGTCGTCGCGGGCAAGGGCACGTTCATGTTCCCCGAGCTCGTCGGCGTCATCCAGGACCCCGCGACGCAGAAGTGGCTGTTCGCCGGCTTCTTCATCGCCTTCGCGATCAAGGCGCCGCTCTGGCCGGTGCACACCTGGCTGCCCGACGCGGCCGCGCAGGCTCCGGCCGGCGCCGCCGTGCTGCTCGTGGGTGTGCTCGACAAGGTCGGTACGTTCGGCATGCTCCGCTTCTGCCTGGAGCTGTTCCCCGACGCGGCCAAGGCGTTCACGATGCCCATCGTGGTCCTCGCGGTCATCAGCATCATCTACGGCGCGATCGTGGCCATCGGGCAGACCGACATGAAGCGGCTCATCGCCTACACGTCGATCTCGCACTTCGGCTTCATCGTGATGGGCGTGTTCGCCATGTCGCAGGTGTCGCAGTCCGGCGCCGCGCTCTACATGGTCAACCACGGCTTCGCCACCGGCGCGCTGTTCCTGGCCGCCGGGTTCCTCATCGCCCGGCGCGGCTCGCCGCACATCGCCGACTACGGAGGCGTCCAGAAGGTCGCCCCGCTGCTCGCGGGCTTCTTCCTGATCGCCGGTCTGGCCGGTCTGTCGCTGCCGGGGCTGTCGTCGTTCGTCAGCGAGTTCATGGTGATGATCGGCACCTACACCAGCTCCGCCTTCGGGTCCGGCGCGCTGGCGGTCGCGGCGATCGTCTCCGCGCTGGCCGTGATCCTGGCGGCCGTCTACATCCTGTGGATGGTGCAGCGGGCGCTCAACGGGCCGACCGCCGAGCCGGTGAAGGCCTTCAAGGACCTGAACGTGCGCGAGATCGTCGTCCTCGCGCCGCTCATCGCGCTGATCATCGGCTTCGGCTTCTTCCCCAAGCCGCTGCTGGACGTGATCAACCCCACGGTCACCCAGACGCTGGTCAACGTGAAAGTGGACAACCCGGCTATCGCTGAGAAGGGGGCCGGCCAGTGAACGACGCTGTCGTGGCGCCGACCATCGAATACGGCACGCTGGCGCCGATGCTGCTGGTCTTCGGCGCGGCCGTCGTCGGTGTGCTCGTAGAGGCGTTCGCGCCGCGCTACATGCGCAAGTCGATCCACGTACCCCTCACCCTGCTGTCCCTGGCCGGGGCGTTCGCGCTGGTCATCGTGCAGGTGGTCAAGGGCGCCGTGCCGACGGCGCCGGTCGCCATGGGCGCGGTCGCGGTCGACGGGCCCTCGCTGTTCATCTGGGGCGTCATCCTCGTCCTGTCGTTCGTCTGCGTGCTGATGATCAACGACGAGGGCCACTTCGTCGCCTCGGCGGCGGCCGTGCCCGGCAGCGCCGACGAGGAGGAGGCCGAGGCCGCCGGTGGCTCGCACACCGAGGTCTACCCGCTGGTCCTGTTCGCGGTGGGCGGCATGCTGCTCTTCCCCGCCTCGCACGACCTGCTGACCATGTTCGTCGGCCTTGAGGTCATGTCGCTGCCGCTGTACCTGCTGTGCGGCCTGGCCCGCCGGCGCCGCCTGCTGTCGCAGGAGGCGTCGATGAAGTACTTCCTGCTCGGCGCGTTCTCCTCGGCCTTCTTCCTGTACGGCACGGCCATGATCTACGGCTACGCCGGGACGGTGTCCTTCACCGGCATCAACAAGGCTCTGGCCACCGGCTCGCTGCTCGACCCGATCCTGCTGCTCGGAGTCTCGCTGCTCGGCGTCGGCCTGCTGTTCAAGATCGGCGCGGCGCCGTTCCAGGCGTGGAAGCCGGACGTCTACCAGGGCGCTCCGACGCCCATCACCGCCCTCATGGCCTCCGGCACGCTGGTCGCCGCCGTGGGCGCCGTGCTGCGGGTGTTCTGGGTGGCGCTGGGCAACCTGGACTGGGACTGGCGTCCGGTCATGTGGGCCGTCGCGGCCCTGACGATGGTGGTCGGCGCGATCCTGGCGATCACGCAGACCGACATCAAGCGCATGCTGGCCTACTCCTCCATCGCGCACGCGGGCTTCCTGCTGATCGGTGTCATGGCCACGTTCGACAAGAGCGCGCAGAACGCCAAGTCGCTGTCGGCGATCATGTTCTACCTGCTCGTCTACAGCATCACCACGGTCGGCGCCTTCGCGGTGGTCACCATGGTCCGCGATCCCGGCGGCGAGGCGGGTCACCTGTCGCGCTGGGCCGGGCTGGGCAAGCGCTCGCCGATCCTGGCGGGTATCTTCGCCTTCTTCCTGCTGGCCTTCGCCGGCATTCCGCTGACCAGCGGCTTCTTCGGCAAGTACGCCGTGTTCGCCGCCGCGCTGGCCAGTGGGTCCGAGGCCGGTGACTCGCTCGGGGGCTGGATGACCGGGCTGGTCGTGCTGGGCGTCATCGCCTCCGCGATCGCCGCGTTCTTCTACGTGCGCGTCATCGTCCTGATGTTCTTCAGCGACCCGGCGGCCGACGGTCCGTCGATCGCGGTGCCCAGTATGGGGACCGTGGCCGTCATCGCCATCTCGCTGCTGATTACGGTAGGAGTCGGGCTCTTCCCGCAGCCCATGCTCGACCTCGCCAACCAGGCTGCATCCGGCCTGTTCATCAGATAGGGGATCTGTATGTCCGCGCCTCCCGTGGTTGACCTTCCCATTGAGGACGAACGGTTGGCGCAGGACGTGGCCAACGGACTGGCCGCTGTCGAGAAGCTGCTGCGTTCGTCGGTGGAGAGCGAGGACGCCTTCGTCACGGAGGCGTCCAAGCACCTCATCGAGGCCGGGGGCAAGCGCTTCCGTACGCTGATGGTGCTGCTGGCGGCCCAGTTCGGGGATCCGTCGGCGCCGGGTGTCGTGCCCGGCGCCGTGGTCATCGAGCTGACCCATCTCGGGTCGCTCTACCACGACGACGTCATGGACGAGGCTCCGGTACGCCGGGGCTCGCCGTCGGCCAACGCCCGGTGGGACAACACCGTGGCCATCCTCACCGGCGACTACCTGTTCGCCCAGGCGTCCGACCTCCTGGCCGACCTCGGGCCTGAGCTCATCCGCGTACAGGCGCAGACCTTCTCCCGCCTCGTCCAGGGCCAGATCCGCGAGACCATCGGGCCGCGCGGCGAAGAGGACCCGGTGGCGCACTACATCAGTGTTCTGGCGGACAAGACCGGGTCCCTGATCGCGGCCTCCGGCCGGTTCGGGGCGCTGCTGTCCGGGGCGCCGTCCGACGTCGAGGAGCGGCTCAGCCGGGCGTGCGAGGCGGTCGGGGTGGCCTGGCAGCTGGGGGACGACCTGCTCGACGTGGCGTCCACCTCGACGGAGTCGGGCAAGACACCGGGGACCGATCTGCGGGAGGGTGTCCGGACGCTGCCGGTCCTCTACGCTCTGGCCTCGGACCCGTCCTCGCGGCTGGCGGAGCTGCTGTCGGGGCCGGTGGCCGAGTCGGACCTGGACGAGGCGCTGACGCTGCTGCGGGCGCACCCGGCCATGGGACAGGCGCGGGCCGAGCTGGATGCCTGGGTGAACCGGGCTCGTACCGACCTTTCCAGCCTCCCAGACATCCCCGCCAAGAACGCATTTTTGGCGCTATGTGACTACGTTGTCGAGCGTTCTGGGTGATCTCCGGATCGCGGCCCGGGTAGCGCGGGCCGTACGGATGCTGTCGTAGGTGAAGACGGCCAGGGCCAGCCACACGATCGAGAACCCGATCCAGCGGCTGGCCGGCATCGTCTCCTTGGCGACCAGCACCCCGCACAGGAACTGCAGGACCGGCGCGATGTACTGAAGCAGGCCGATGGTGCTGAGCGGCACCCGGATGGCGGCGGCGGTGAAGCACAGCAGCGGCACCGCCGTGATCACCCCCGCCCCGACCAGGAGCGCCGCGTGGCCGAGCCCCTCGGTTCCGAACGTGGACTGCCCGGTCAGGCTGAGATAGAGGATGTAGCCCAGCGCGGGGGTGAGCAGTACCAGGGTCTCGACGGTGAGGCTCTCGGCCGCGCCCACGTTCGCCTGCTTCTTGACCAGCCCGTACAGACCGAAGCTGACGGCCAGCGCGAGCGCGATCCACGGCGGCCGGCCGTAGTCGATGGTCAGCACGAGCACGGCGAGCGTCCCGAACCCGACAGCCACCCACTGCAGCGGCCTGAGCCGCTCCTTGAGCAGCACAACCCCGAACAGCACGCTGATCAGCGGGTTGATGAAGTATCCCAGGGCACTCTCGACCACCTGGTTAGCGTTGACGGCATAGATGTACACGCCCCAGTTGACGGTGACGATCATGGCGGCCAGCGTCAGCAGGGCGAGCTTCCTGGGCTCTTTGAGCAGCGCCCGCATCCAGGACCAGTGGCGCCGCACGGCCAGCACCACCAGGACCGCGACCAGTGACCAGGCCATGCGGTGCGCGAGGATCTCAATGGCTCCTGACGGCTTGAGCAGCGGCCAGTACAGGGGGAACAAACCCCACATCGTGTAGGCGGCAGCCCCGAACAGCACACCGCGCCTCAGGTCAGGCATGTAGTCCAGTTTCGGGCATTACCACCTTTAAACACAAATGCGTATTGCTGTATGGAAATATGTAGGACTGCTAAAAGATGGCGGGGCTTGTCACGGTGCGGGCAGGCAGGGAGAGCTGCTCGGCGGACGCGGAGTTGACGCGAGTCCACAGCGGTCCGCTGTGGACGACCACGACCGACGGCTGAACGGGGTCAGCCCTCCGTGCGGGCGGGCAGCCGCCATCCCGGACGCGGGAAGTGGCAGGTGTAGCCGTTCGGGTAATGCTGCAGGTAGTCCTGGTGCTCGGGCTCGGCCTCCCAGAAGGGGCCGACCGGCTCCACCTCGGTGACGACCTTGCCCGGCCAGAGTCCGGAGGCGTCCACATCGGCGATCGTGTCCTCGGCGATCCGCTTCTGCTCGTCGTCCACGTAGTAGATCGCCGAACGGTAGCTGAGACCGATGTCGTTGCCCTGGCGATTCTTGGTGCTCGGGTCGTGGATCTGGAAGAAGAACTCCAGGATCGCCCGGTAATCGGTCGTCTCGGGGTCGAAAAGGATCTCGATGGCCTCCGCGTGCGTCCCGTGGTTACGGTACGTCGCGTTCGGCACGTCACCCCCGGTGTATCCGACCCGGGTCGCCGTCACACCCGGAAGGCGGCGGATCAGCTCCTCCATCCCCCAGAAGCATCCGCCCGCCAGCACGGCCCTCTGCGTCTGTGTAGCCATGACGACCCCCTCCAAGATCTCTCAGCTCGGTCGCTCGGGCACCACCGGCATCCCATGCCTGCCCGCTCTTCTCAACACGCGAGGGTTCCAAGCGATTCCGTGCCCGCAAGCCACCGGCGATCCGCACGGTGCCGCGGCCGACGCTCTCCGCCAGAGTGAACGGCCGTTCGAAAATTCGCTGGCCGCCTGAGCCGACCGCCCTCACGCTGTACACCATGGAACAACCGCAACGCGAAATCCGTGCCGCCTATTCGGACTCAACGATCACCGTCTACCAGGCGTACGACCCGGAAATCGGCCTGCCCGCCATCCGCGACGGCCGTTTCCCTGCCGCGTGGAAACGGAACAGGATGACGTGGATCAAGCCGTCGTTCCTGTGGATGATGTACCGGTGCGGCTGGGGCGCCAAGGCAGGACAGGAGACCGTTCTCGCCGTCGAGATCAACCGTGACGGCTTCGAATGGGCGCTGCGGCACGCGTGCCTGTCGACCTACGCGCGCGACGTACACCCCGACCGCGAAACCTGGCAGCTTCAGTTGAAGCGCGCCCCCGCCCGCGTGCAGTGGGACCCCGAGCGGGGCCTGCGTTCGCAGCCGCTGCCCTACCGATCCCTGCAACTCGGCCTCTCCGGTGAGGCCGTACGACGCTACGCCGACGAATGGACGGTCGCCATCCGCGACATGACCCCGCTCGCCCACGAGATACACGCCCTCGTCAGCGGCGGTGACCTGGACTCCGCCGCCCGGCTGCTGCCCCAGGAACGCTCATATCCCGTTGGAGCCGAGCTTCTTGCTCACCTACGGGGGTGACACCTCCTCGGCGTGCTGATCGCCTCGGACGACCGGCAGCTGTCCGACCTGCGGATCGAGCGGTTCCTGCGCGGGATCATGCTGGCCGCGCGGCCGCGGTGGGCGCGCTGATGGGAGCCGAGGCGACCGGGCTCGCCAGCCACAGGCTGGGCCGGTCAGAGGAGGAGGCTGTGGCTTCCTTGCGTCACGCCATCGACCTGATCATGCGGTCGCGATCCCGCCTGCCAGGAGAATGGTGATCGGTCCGCGGCGCACCTAACTGGGGTCAATCCAATATGAGTGACGCGTTGGATGTTGCGGCAAACGGTTACTGCGGGATCGGCGGGACGGGCGTGACCTGCCCCCTCGGTCTGACAATCAGCGATGGGGAGTAATGATTCGCCTTACGCGGCGTGGCAGTGAGACGGAGGCTCTGGCCGGAAGCCTCACTCCCGACGAACGTCAGATGATCAGGGTCCTCGATCTTCAGCGCCTCGCCGTGGAGAAAGAGGGCCGGACGCCCGAACAGGCGGCGCAGGCAAAGGATCCAATCTATGGCGTTCTCTCCTCTTTCTCGATATGGGAGGACTTGATCAACGACATGGAGGAGAGGGGGCCAGGCCAGGACTTTGGCTACACGTACCTCAATGACCTGACTGTCCGGGATGGTCTGGAAGAGTATTGCGAGGCTCTGCAAGGAACGGCTCATACGAAGCTCACCCGCACGCTGGATCGCCTCGACGAGCGCTATCGCGCCGTGACGCACGAGGACGGCGGCGCTCAGCTCGCACGGTACTGGCGGCCCCTCGCAGAGGGGAACGAGACCCGATGGTGGTGGACTCGAGCGCCGAACGATCTACCGCCGGGGTGGGTTCGCTAGCAGTTACGGCGACAACCGTCTCGCCGGGTGAGCCGTCCCTCCAGATCCGCCGCCTTGTGTTTCCGGGAGGCCATCCCTCTGGGGCGGCTGCTCAAAATTTTCTGGAAGAATCGCACGCTTGCGGGCAAGCAAGGGTGTGATCACTGCTCCTGGCGTCTTCGAGGCCATCTTCGAAGCCCATTACGAGGAGATCTGGCGCTACATCGGCCGCAGGCTCGCCCTCGACGTAGCCGAAGACCTGGCGGCGGAGACGTTCCTCATCGCCTTCAGACAGCGCGACCGCTTCGACTCGGCCGTAGGCGAGGTCAGGCCGTGGCTGTACGGCATCGCCACCAACCTCATCGGCCGGCATCGGCGTGCCGAGGTGCGGAGGTACCGTGCCATAGCCCGGACGGGGCCGCCACCTGACGACGAAGGGCACGATCAGCGGATCGTGGACTGGCTCACCGCGAAGGTCACAGTCGACCGGCTGGCGGGGGCGCTGGCGCGACTGTCACAGGGTGAGCGCGACGTGGTGCTGCTCATCGCGTACGCCGGGCTGAGGTACGACGAGGTGGCGGCGGCTCTCGGAATCGCCCCGGGGACGGTCGCGTCCCGGTTGAGCAGGGCCAGGACCAAGCTTCGTGAGGGGTTGGAATGAACGAGTTCCAGGTCATCGACTCGCTGATGCCCGACACGCCGACCCCGTCGGCCGGCCAACTGGCGGCGGCGCGGGCGCGGGTATTCGCAGCCGCACCGACTCCTCCTGTGTCCGGGGCGCGGGTGGGCAGGAGATCGTGGACGAGCATGGCGCTCGTGGCGGCGGCCGTCGCGCTCGTGGTCGGAGCTGTGACGGTTCTCGTACCTCGACCTGCGGTGGAGCCCGTCGCGGTCACGCCTATGCGGAAGCTGGAAGCCGCGGCCGCCAGGCTGGCGGCGACGCCGGAGGCGAAGGGTCGTTTCTGGCGACGTGACACCGAGGATGTCATGCGGACGAAGGACGAGTACGACACGAAGGTCGGAGTACGGGCCATGAAGGTGGAGATGCGGGCCATGGAGGTGCTCGCCTTCGGGCCCAGCCGCGAGGTCTACGGCTGGCGCGAGCCGATGTCGTCGAAGCCGTACACGGCCGAGGGCCTGAAGGCGTGGCGACGGGACGGCTCGCCCAAGTTGTGCCCCGCGCGCGGGTGCGACAAGAACATGCCCGCATACGGCTCGGCGGACCTGAAGCAGAGCCTGGAGCTCGCCGATGGGTTGAAGCCGTCGCTGACGGAGCTGCGGGACCTCCCCAAGGAGCCGGCGGCGCTCAGGGCGCGGCTGTTGGAGAGTTACGATCCTCAGGTGGTCGCTGAGCGCGAGCCATGGCTCGCGGAAGCCGTCAGGCGGCTCATCAACTCACCGGCGACGCCCGGCACCAGGGCTGCCGCCTACCTTCTCCTGGCGAAGGCGCCGGGCGTCAAGGTGGTCGACGACGTTCCCGGCACGTTCGGGCTCGACGGGCTGGCTCTCCAGTACCAGGGAGGTCAGCTGGTGATCGACCCCAGGACTGGACAGTTGCTCGGGATACAGGGGCTGAGTCCCGAGGGCGTTGCGTGGTCAGCCGAGATCATCAGGAAGGCGGGCTGGAGCGATGTGCGGCCGGTGGCGCCTCCCAAGTGCCGCGGCTGTACGGCCCGGCTCTAGAACGCGGCGCACCGGATGGGTTGCCTTTCGAAGTGAGCGTCTGTGGCGCGTGTCACACCGATCGCATGTCACGGATCGGCGGGCTGCTTGCATCCCGTGGTTGTCCGTACAAGCGAAAGGTACAAAAATGACCAAGCGCCACGAAACCGGCATGGCAGCTCCGCGCCGCGTTCTGATTCTGGGGGCGGGGTACGCGGGCATGGCCGCGGCGATCCAGCTGGCCGCTCGGACCAAGGGCCGCGAAGACGTACAGGTGACCCTGGTGAATCCGCAGGAGCGGTTCACCGAGCGGTTGCGGCTGCACATCGCGGCGACCGGGCAGCAGGTCGCCGAGATGAACATCCCGGAGCTGCTGGAGGGCACGGGCGCGCGGTTCGTGCGCGGCTGGGTGACGGCGATCGAGGCAGATGCCAAGGTCGTGCGGATCGACGACGACCGGGTGCTGCGCTACGACACGCTGGTGTACGGGCTGGGGAGTGTGGCCGACACGGTGACGGTGCCGGGTGTGGAGGAGTACGCGTACACCCTCAACAGCGCCCACGACGCTGAGGTGCTGGCCGAGCGGCTGGCTCGGCTCGGTCGCGGTACGGTCGTGGTCGGCGGCAGTGGCTTGACCGGTGTCGAGTCGGCCGCGGAGATCGCTGAGCGGCACCCCGAGCTGAACGTCGTGCTGCTGGGCCGGCAGGAGCCCGGCGCGGCCATGAGCCCCAAGCCGCAGGCCTATCTGCGGTCCGCGCTCACGCGCCTGGGTGTCCAGGTGCGCAGCGGGATCGAGGTGACGAAGGTACTGCCCGACTCCGTTGAACTGGCGGGCGGGGAGAGTGTCGCCGCCGATGTCGTCCTGTGGACGAGTGGTACGCGGGTGTCGCCGCTGGCGGCCGCCGCCGGTCTGACCGTCGACGAGCGCGGGCGTATCGTCACCGACGCGACGCTACGGTCGGTGTCGCACCCGGATGTGTACGCCGTGGGCGACGCGGCCGCGATCCGCCAGGGCTACGGCGTCATGCATGGCACCTGCCAGGGCGGCATGCCGACCGGTGTGTACGCCGCGGTGTCGATCGTCCGTGCGTTGGACGGCAAGCGGATCAAGCCGTTCCGCTTCGGCTACTACCACACTCCGGTGAGCCTGGGACGGCACGATGCGGTCGTCCAGTTCACCCACCCCGACGACAGCCCCCGACGGGTGCATCTGACCGGCCGCATGGCGGCACGGTATAAGGAGGCGGTGACCGCTTCGCCCTGGCCGACGTACGGCCGTATGAAGAAGATGCCGGCCTCAGGCGCGTTCTGGCCCCGTGGCGGCCGTTTCACCCGCGTCCGAGGCGTGCGATGACCCGCCCGTACCGGGACCGCGACCAGCAGGTGTTCAACGAGCACCGCAATCTGCTGTTCTCGGTGGCCTATCGCGTTCTCGGCACCGTGGCCGACGCCGAGGACGCGGTACAGGACGCGTGGATCAAGTGGTCGGCCGACGACCGTTCGCAGGTGGCCGACCCCAAGGCCTATCTGGCGCGGATCGTGTCGAATCTGGCTCTGCAACGGCTGCGCTCGACCCGGTACCAGCGCGAGACCTATGTGGGGCCGTGGCTGCCCGAGCCGATCCTCACCAGCGGCGACACCGCCGACGACATCACGAACGCCGATTCGGTGTCGACGGCGATGCTGGTGGTGCTGGAAACCCTGAGTCCGCTGGAGCGCGCGGTGTTCGTACTGAAGGAGGTCTTCGACTTCAGTCATGCCGAGATCGCGCAGGCGGTGGAGCGTTCCGAGACGGCGGTACGCCAGGCCGCGCACCGCGCTCGCGAGCACGTACGGGCCCGGCGGCCGCGCTTCACCGCCGACCGGTCGCGGCAGCGCGACGTCACGGAGCGGTTTCTCGCCGCCGCGACCGGAGGCGACATCAACACCCTCATGGAACTGCTGTCTCCGGACGTCACGTTGTGGACCGACGGGGGAGGCAAGGTCCGGCAGGCCCTGCTTCCGGTCGTGGGCGCCCAGACGGTCGCCGCCTGGTTCGGCGCCATCGGGAAGGTCACGTACCAGGGCGTCGAGCCCGGCGACATGAACGCCGAACTGGTCGAGATCAACGGCGGGCCGGGCATGGTGTTCAGCGGTCTGGGACGCGTGATCGCCACTGTCACCTTTGATTTCGACGCCGACGGGCGCATCACCGCCATCCATAACATCGCCAACCCGGACAAACTTCGGGCCATTGCCGAGGGGGCCATTCGCACGCTCTGAGATCCGCGCTATCCGAGGTCACGCCGTTGGAAAGCGGCCAGCCCCACGGCGGTGAGCGAGGCGGCGACGACGGTCAGCAGGATCAGTGGCATCACGGTGAATTCGGCGACCGGAAGCCCGGGGGTCTGTGCGAACGGTGACACCGTCAAGATCGACGGGTCGGCGTGCAGCAGTTCCACCGCGAACTCGAGCACGAAACACAGCCCGAGCGCGACATAGGCGATGACCGCGGCGAGCCGCGGCAGCAGGCCGTACACCAGCACCGGAATGGCGGCCAGCACCAGGACCGAAGGAAGCCGTGTCAGGCTCGCCCCCAACAGCCGGGCGATCTCGCCACCCGGCTCGCCCGTGGAAAGCCCGTAGACCAGACCCATCCCGAGACCGAGCCCGGCCAGGACGATCGCCGACCCGGCCGCGACGACGGCCAGGTGACCGCCTGCCCAGCGCAGCCTGCCGATCGGGCCGGTCAGGATGACGTCGGCGTGGCCGGAGGTCTCCTCCGCCCGCAAGCGCAGGATCGCCTGAATCGCGTAGACCGTGATGACCTGGCTCATCAGGTAGATGACGAAGGCGAAGAAGCCGTCGGCGGGACGGCCGCCGCCACCCATCCGCTCGATCAGGCCCCTGAGAGCCTCGCTCGCGTTCAGTTGCTCGGCGGCGCTCCGCGCCGCGCCTCCCAGACCGGCGCCGAACGCGGTGGACGCGACGGCCCAGGAGAGCAGCGTGCCCCGCTGCAGCCGCCAGGCCAGGGCGAGCGAGGTACGCAGGCCCGGCGCCGCCTCGGCGGGACCGAGCCGGGCGGGGAGGATGCCGGCCCCCAGGTCCCGGCGTGCGGACATCCGGTACGCGCCGGCCACCAGCAGCAGGGTCAGGCCGATGACCGGCAGCAGCGGCCAGTAGTGGTCACCGGCGAAGGGACGCATGCGCTGGGTCCAGCCGAACGGCGACAGCCAGGACACCCAGGAACTCTGCTCGAGGTCCGCGACCGCGCGCACCGCGTACAGGATGGCCATCGCGGTGGCGGCGAGGCCGGCGGCGGTACGAGCGCTTTCGGTCAGCTGGGCCGCCAGGCCCGCGAGCGCGGCGAAGACCCAGCCGGCCGCGGCGACCGACAGCCCCATCACCAGGGAGCCCTGTGCGGGCAGTCCCTGGCCCATGAGACCCAGTGCCACAACAAGGGCGGTGACCAGGCCCGCCGCGAACGCCACGGTCAGCGCGGCCGTCAGTGCCGCGTGCCTGCCGACCACGGTCGAGCCCAGCAGTTCGCTACGGCCCGCTTCCTCCTCTCCGCGGGTGCTGCGGATCACCAGGAACAGGCTCGCCAGTGCGATCAGCAGGGCGGCCTGCCCGCGTACGCGCCACGCGGCGAGCCCCGCGGCGGACGAGTCATAGATCGGGCCGATCATCATGAGCTGTGTCGGGTCGCCGTTGGTCGTGTGGAGGAACGCCTGGCGCGCCTCCTCCGTGGGAAACGCGGCGGCCACCGAACCGGCCACGCCGATCACGAGCAGCGCCACGAGCCCGTACCAGACCGGTAACCGCACCCGGTCGCGCCGCAGGATGAGCCGGATCAGTCCGCCGGTGCCGGTGAGAGTGTTCATCGCTGTGCCACCGCGTGCTTTCCGTTCGAGCCCGCGCCGGACAGATCGTCTTCGTAGTGGCGCAGGAACATCTCCTCCAGCGTCGGTGGCTGGCTGACCAGGCTCCGCACGCCTACTTTCACGAGCTCACGCAGTAGCGCGTCCAGCGCGTCGCCATCGACCTGGCAGCGCAGCCGGTTGCCCTGCGTCCACAGGCTGTGTACGCCCGCCGATCCGGCGAGCCGGGGGACGGGTCCGGTGAGCTCGGCCGTGATCGAGGTGCGGGTGAGGTGGCGCAGTTCGGTGAGCGTGCCCGTTTCCACCGTGCGGCCGTGCCGGATGATGCTCACCCTGTCGCACAGGGCCTCGACCTCGGCGAGGATGTGGCTGGACAGCAGCACCGTACGGCCCTTGCGCCGCTCTTCCTGGATGCTCTCCTGGAAGACCGCCTCCATCAGCGGGTCGAGGCCGGAGGTGGGCTCGTCCAGGATGAGCAGGTCGGCATCCGAGGACAGGGCCGCGACCAGGGCCACCTTCTGCCGGTTGCCCTTGGAGTAGGCCCGCCCCTTCTTGCGTGGATCCAGCTCGAAGCGGTCGAGCAGTTCGGCCCGGCGCCGGGGGTCGATCCGGCCGCGCATCCGGCCGAGCAGGTCGATCGCCTCGCCGCCGGACAGGGTCGGCCACAGGGTCACGTCACCGGGTACGTACGCCAGCCTGCGGTGCAAGGCGGTCGCGTCTCGCCACGGATCGCCGTCCAGCAGCCGAGCGGTCCCGGAGTCCTGACGCAGCAGGCCGAGCAGGATCCGGATGGTCGTGGACTTCCCGGCCCCGTTCGGCCCGAGGAATCCGTGCACCTCACCGGCCCGGACCGTCAGGTCCAGACCGTCGAGCGCCCGAGTCCGGCCGAAGGTCTTGACCAGACCGGACGCGGAGATCATGTTTGCCATACTTCGGATATTACATGAATTTCACGAAATTCGTGAAACTCCAGTTAGTCTGTAGCCTGTGGCCATCAGAGCCGACGCGCAAAGGGTGTGCATGACCGAGAGAGCCGACGACGAGACCGGCATGACCGAGAGAACCGGAGACGTGCGCACGGCCGACGCGCTGCGGTTCCTCGAACGGTTCGCCGTGATCATGTCCAACGCGGGTTACCCGCGCATGGCGGCACGCGTGCTCGCGGCGCTGCTCATCGCCGACGACGGCCGGCGCACCGCCGGCGAACTCGCCGACGTGCTGCAGGTCGGCCCGTCGGCGGTCTCGGGCGCGGTGAAATATCTGATGCGGGTCGGGATGGTGACCCGCGAGCGGGACCCCGGTGAGCGCCGTGATCATTACCGCGTCGACCAGGCGGCCTGGTACAGGGCGGCGGCGTCGAGTGACGAGGTGTTCCGTCGCTTCGAGGAGGGCGCCCGCGACGGAGCCGAGGTGCTCGGTACGGACACGCCCGCGGGCGCCCGGATGGACGAGACTCGGCGGTTTTTCGCGTTTCTCCGGAGCGAGGTCCCCCAGTTGCTGCACAAGTGGAACGAGTTGAACGCTCAGCCCACAGAGCGATCAGGCGACTCGGCGCGGTCCGGCTCCTGATAGATCGCGTCTCCTGATAAGAGGGCAGCCCGCGCCGGTGGCGAAACGCGGGACCACATCCGCATGCCGACTGATCATTTCAACGCGCTGAAGTGCGGGTAGATCTCGGACTTCTTGCCGAGCTTGAGCAGCGTCTCGGTCACCCGGCCCTTCAGGTCGACGATCCCGACGCCGGCCATGGTGGAGATGAGCAGGTGCTTCTCGTCGTACCAGCCGAGGGTGGTGGCCCGCCCGCTGGAGACGATGGGAAGTCTCGTTACGGCCTTGCCGGTCGCGGCGTCCCACACGCAGGCGGCCTTCTCCAGCGGCAGGCAGGCAGTGACGAACCGCTTGCCGGAGGGGGAGAAGGCACCGCGTCCGTCGCCGCCCGGCCGGCCTCGTACCTGGTATTCCTTGGTGGCCTTGCCCTGGAGGTCGTACAGGCGGACGGTCGTGCTGCCGAGCCTGCCGTGCCTGACCAGGAAGCGGGTGCCGTCGTTGTTCCACTCGAAACCGCCGACGGTGACCAGCGCCTTGTGGATCTTGATGAAGCGGGGCGTGAGGTCGGGCACGTCGAGGATCAGGACTCCTGCCGAGCGGTCGCCCTGGCGGGCCAGGCTGACGGTGAACAGCAGCTTCTTGCCGTCCGGTGACCACCTGGGCCAGCGCATCTGGGGATACTGGGTGCCGCCGTTATCGCTCTCGGCGGGGGTGTAGTCGGTGAGCTGGATCGCGACGTCCCGGCTCTTGCCGGTGGTCCGGTCGAGGATTCGCAGGCGGCTCTTGCCCAGCTCTTCCCGCGACTCCAGTCGCCCGACCGTCCAGCGACCGTCGGGGGAGACCGCGGAATCCGCGTAGTCGCTCTTGATGAACCGCCGCCGGTCCGGCTGCCATGCCCACAGCGCGAACGGGCCGCCGTGGTTTTGCATGTCGACGGTGGTGTAGGACGCGAGCTGGATAGGGCGGCCGTTCAGGTCGGCGACGACCGCGGCCTGACCCTTGCCGAACTGGCCATCTCCCGTCCGTTCCGTTACACCAGGTAACGGGCCCCGGGTCGGCTGAGGCGGGGGCGCGACGGCTGAGGCGGCGGTGGCTGTGGTGGTGGTGAGCACCAGTGCGCTCACCAGGCTGGATACGAAACGGCCGAGCATGTGATCTCTCCTGGCTGTCGGAAGGACGCCTTACCAAGATCAGAATAGGGTCCGCCCTGTCCCCGCTGTGGCGGCTTATCGCGAACTCCGCCGCCAAACCCCGCATGGATGTCCTCGGGCCGAGCTGTCGAGCGTGCGGGTGGTGTGTCAGTGCTCGCGTCAGGACGGCGACGGCCCGGTATCAGCACGGTCGGCGATGCTCAATCCCATGAACGGTCCAGCGCTTGCGAACTGGGCCACACCGAACTCAGATTCAACAGGAGCACACAATGCAGAAGTTCGACACCCTCGCCCCGATCACCACCGTCCTGAACATCCCCGCCGGACGAGTCCGCTTCATCGCCGCCGACCGGGCCGACACCACGGTCAAGGTCCTGCCCGCCAACGCCTCCAAGGGCCGCGACGTCAAGGCCGCCGAGGTGACCACGGTCGAGTACGCCGACGGCGTCCTGCGGATCGAGACTCCGGTGAAGAACCAGTACCTCGGCCCGACCGGAGCCATTGAGGTGACGGTCGAGCTGCCCGCCGGTTCCCGCGTCGAGGCGAAGACGGGCAGCGCCGAACTGCGGACCGTCGGCCGTCTCGGCGACGTCGCCTTCGAAGGCGCGTACCACCAGATCAAGCTGGAGGAGACCGCGAGCCTGCGTCTCACCGCGACCGACGGCGACGTCGAGGTCGGCCGGCTGGGCGGCGCCGCGGAGATCAGCACCGCACGGGGTGACATCCGGATCGCCGAGGCCACCGGCGGCAAGGTCGTGCTCAGCACCCAGTCCGGCGACATCTCGATCAGCGCCGCCGCCGGCGTCTCGGCCTCCCTGGACGCCGGCACCACCCACGGCCGCATCGCCAACACCCTCAAGAACGACGGCACCGCCGAGCTCGACATCCACGCCACCACCTCCAGCGGCGACATCACCGCCCGCAGCCTCTGACTGAGAGTTCTGGACGTTTCCCCGGCCCCGAGGTCGCACCCCACGCCCCTCGCGTGGCCTGGGAGAAGCGCGAACGCCTGGATTGGCCATTCCGGTCAGGCCCAGTACGTTGATCTTCCTCATCGCCAAGGTGAGCGATGTTCACGATCTGGGGGTCGCCGAATGCTACTCAAACGCCTTGTCCTCTATGTCGCGGCGGGGGTGCTCGTCGCCCACGGGCTCGATGCCCCTCCCGCGGCGGCGGAATCGCCCGATCCATGTTCCGGGACGGCGGTGTCGTCGGAGCCGCTGAGCTGCAGCGCCCCATCTGACCTCTTCCCCGGCGCGCGGCTCGGATTACGGACGGGCCCGCAGGCGAACGGGGCCCGGCTCACGGCGGACCAGGCCGACGCGGCGGCGGGGGCGGCGACGGCCAAGGTCCTCTGCGACGGCGACGGGGAGAGCGGCAAGCGCGTCGAGGTCCTGTACGTCCGCGAGTCCAGCATGCCCGACCGTTACACCCAGCTCATGCCTATGTTCCAGGCGTGGCTCGCCAACGCTGACGACGCGTACAACGACGCCGCCGCGGAGGGCGGCCAGAGCCGGCACATCCGCTACGTGACGGAGGCGGTCTCCGGGGGTTGCCAGGTCGCGGTACGCCAGGTCACGGTGCCCGCCGACTCGCTGGCCACCTTCGACAGCGGCATCACCGCAGTGAAGGCGCTGGGATACGACAAGGCGGACCGCAAATACCTCATGCTCACCGAGGCGACCGTCGAATGCGGGCGGGGCGGGCGGTACAACGACGATCGTCCCGACGCCGCCAACTACAACAATCGCACCACCTACGCGCGGGTCGACGCGATACCCAACTGCTTCGGCGCCAACGCCATCGCCCACGAACTGGGCCACACGTTCGGCGCGGTGCAGCCGAGCGCGCCGCACTCCTACAGTGGGCACTGTACGGACCAGTTCGACCTCATGTGCTACGGCGGTACGCCGTCTTGGGACTGCGTGGAGTGGAACGACTACCGGGTTCCCGACTGCAACCGCGACGACTACTTCAACGTCAGCCCGGAGGCGGACAGCTATCTAGCCACCCATTGGAACAGCGCGGACAGCGACTTCCTCATCAAGGGCACCGCCGCTGACGTCGTAGGCCATCCCACGGTCGGCTTCACGTACGCGATCACCAGTGTGTCCACCGGAGGGGCCATCGAGCCGATCGACGGCTCCACGACCGGACTGGTCAGGCTCAGTCAGCGCGCCCGGACCAACGGGGCGAGCCAGAAGTGGATCATGGGCTACAAGACCGGCCTGCAGTTCATCAACGCGAACAGTCGGATGTGCGTGGACAGCGCCTACAGCGGCACCACCTCGGGAACCCAGGTCCTGCAGTACGCCTGCAACGGCCAGGACGGCATGCGGTGGGCGTACCTGCCACAGGCGGACGGCAGCTACGCGATCATCAACTGGCTGTCCGGTCTGGCCCTGACGGTCACGGGCGCGTACCCCGCCCCGCTGGAGCAGCGGCCCTACACCGGAGCGACCAACCAGCGGTGGAAGTTCAACCGGATCACGGACCTCGGCCCGCAGGACGGCGCGAAGTACTACCTGACAGGCATCAACAACCGGGAGAACGCCGAGGTGCTCAACGGCGCGCTGACCTCCGGAGCGGTGGTCACGCACAAGGCGCACTCCGGCGCCACGCGCCAGCAGTGGACGTTGCGCAAGGCCGCCTCGGACACCTTCCCCGCCCGCCTCGTCAACGTCAACAGCGGTCTGTGCCTGGACCTGAAGACGCCCATCGACGCGGCCGGAACGCAGATCGTCCAGTCGACCTGCACGGCGAGCAACTCGCAGATGTGGACTGTACGGCGTGCGGCTGACGGCACGTACGTCCTCGTCAACGTCCACAGCCAACGCGTGCTCAACATGACGACCGGTACGTCGTCCGCCCTGGACCAGCAGGTCCTGGCCGGCAACAACGCCAACCACTTCTGGGCACTCAAGCCGATCTAGCCCGGTCTCTGGAAGCCCAGGTCAGCAGTGCGACCTGGGCTCCCTTCTCGTGAGCGAGGGCATCAAAGGAGCTGATTTGCGAAGATTCCCAGATGGGAATCGACATGAGCGCACCGGGGCCTCTGGCAGGCAGGGTCGCGGTGGTGACCGGAGTGAGTCGCCGGGCGGGGATCGGCTTCGCCCTGACGCGCGAACTGCTGAGCGCCGGGGCGAAGGTGGTGGCGCAGTCGTGGACCCCACACGATGCCGATCAGCCGTGGGGCAGCGATCCGGCCGGGATGGCCGGCGTGCTGGCGGCGCTGGGTGGCGTGGGTGACCATCTGGCGCATGTGGAGGCCGACTTCACCGACCCGGCGGCGCCCGCGGCGGTGATCGAGCGGGCGGTCGACCGGTTCGGGCACGTGGATGTGCTGGTCGCCAACCATGCGCGTAGTTCCAAGCAGACGCTGGAGGAGGTGACCGCGCCCGAGCTCGACCTGGCGTGGGCGGTGAACGCTCGGGCCAGCGTGTTGCTGACCCAGGCATTCGCCGCTCAGCACGATGATCAGCGCTCCGGGGGTCGGGTGATCTTGTTCACTTCCGGTCAGCATCTGGCCCCTATGCCGACGGAATTGCCCTATGCGATCAGCAAGGGTGCGATCCATCAGATGACGGCCAGCCTCTCCGACGCGCTCGCTGATCGGGGCATCACCGTCAACACCGTCAACCCTGGGCCGGTGGACACCGGCTGGGCCGGTCCCGAGCTCGCCCGGCAGATCGGTCATGCCCTGCCTTCGGGCCGGTGGGGGAGACCAGATGAGGTCGCCAAGGTGGTCCGTTGGCTCGCCTCGGACGATGCCGCCTGGATCACCGGGCAGGTGATCAATTCTGAGGGCGGGTTTCGGCGTTGGGTGGAGTGAGGGTTGTCGGGCGAAATGTCGTCGACAAGGCTGTTGCCGACCGCTTATGGTGCGGACCGTGACAGACAGCTCCAGCATGCGCCAGTGCGACTGCGGTGCGAGTGCCGGCCCCCTGGGCTTGTGTGTGGACTACTACCACGCGATTCTGGCTGAAGAGCAGGCCGATCCGCAGATGTACAGGTGGCACGCGCCCGTGGTGTGCGCGTACCTCCTGCAGCATCCTTTCAGAGCCGATGAGAAGTACCTGGACGGCCAGTTCCGCCAGCTGCAGTTGTACGTGGACAAGGGCCTTGACGCGCTGCTTCGCGTGGCGGCTCATCAGATAGCGCGGAACAAGCACGGGGTGCGCTCGGGCTACGACATGGCGCCACTGGAGGAGTACGCGCCGCTCCCGCAGGGCGGATCTCCCGGGCATTTCCGCGCTTCGTTCTGCGGCTTGCCGGTCAAGGGTGTCAGCTTCGTGTCCGATGGGCATCTGGCGTACGGACGCGGCATCGAAGCCATCGCCGAAGCGACTGTGGAGTCCTGGAGATCCGTCCAGACCTGATTGAGACACGCGCTGGGTACGACCGGCAGGAAGTCATTCATGAAGCGCTACATCCTGACCGGCACGCCTGGAGCCGGGAAGACCGCCATCCTGCGCCGGCTGGAGTGCGACGGATACACCGTCGTCGAGGAGGCGGCGACAGATGTCATCGCCCTGCGGCAGGCCCAGGGTGAAGCCGAGCCGTGGACGAAGCCGTCCTTCGTGGAGGCGATCGTCACCTTGCAGCGCCGGCGGCAGGAACAGGCCGCGGCCCTTCCCGGCGAGGTACAGATCTACGATCGATCGCCGGTCTGCACGTACGCGCTGGCTGTCTATCTCGGCCACTCCGTCTCTCCGGCGCTGACCCGCGAGCTGGAACGCATCGAAGCCGAGCAGATCTACGAGAAGAAGGTGTTCTTCGTACAGAACCTCGGCTTCGTCACGCCGACCGACGCGCGGCTGATCACCTTCGAGGAGTCGCTGCGGTTCGAGCAGGTCCACCAAGACGCTTACGCCTCGCTCGGGTACGAGTGTGTGTTGATCGCGCCGGGCGTGCTGATGGACCGGGTGGCGGCGGTCAAGAAGCAGTTCGGTTCCTAGCGCCAAGGATCGAGGGCGTGCTTGCCACGGGTCCGGCCCGCTTCGAGTTCCTGAAGCACGGCCGGCCCGTCGCCCAGGGGGTGGACCTGGGGAGTGCCGGGCGGGTACACCCCGGTGGCGATGAGCGCCCCGATCTCGGTGAACAGCGATCGGTAGATCGATGGGGCGGCGCTCGCCAGCGCGCCGATGTGCAAGCCCTTCACCTGCGCGTGGTGGGTGAAGACCAGGTCGTGCGTGGTCAGACTGGCGTCGCCGGAAGCGGCGCCGAACACGACGACGCGCCCGATGAAGGGTTTGGCGACCGACAGGCTGGCCTTGAACGTGGCCTGTCCCACCGATTCAAGGACCAGGTCGACTCCGCCGGTCAGACGGGTGATCTCCTCGGCCAGGTCGGGGCGCGCGCTGTCCAGAACCTCGTCGGCGCCGAGCGCTCGAACCGTGTCGTGCTTGGCCGGTGAGGCCGTGGCGATCACCCGCGCACCGTAGTGGCGGGCGAGACGGACCGCGGCCTGCCCCACTCCTCCTGCCGCCGCATGGATGAGCACCGTGTCACCTGGCTTGATCTCACCCAGCGGCTTGAGCGCCGCCAAAGCGGTCGCCCAGTTCAGCACCATGCCGAGGGCTTCGGCGTCCGTCCAGCCGGCCGGGACGGGAAGCACCCCTGCGGCCGGCAGCGCCATGTACTGCGCGAAGGCGCCAGGGCCGGCTCCGATGACGTGGGTACCGACCTGAAGTGGGGTCTCGACGCCCGGTCCGACGCCCACGATCTCACCGGCGGCCTCGAATCCCGCGACGTAGGGCGCCTGAGGCCCTCCTCCGTAGGTTCCACGGGTCTGCATGACGTCGGCGAAGTTGACTCCGGCGGCGCCGACCCGGATCAGGTACTCGCCCGGGCCAGGGGTGGGGCGACGGCGGTCGCTGGTGAGGATCAGATCCTTCGGTCCGCGGTGCGACCGCTGAAGCAGTGCCCGCATCGTCTGGTGGTTGGTCTCCATGCGCCGAAACGTATGAGCCTCACACTGGCGTGAGGGTCAAGCCATGGTCACCGGCGGGCCTCGCGCAGGAAGACGTCGAGCGCCGACTGCTGGGCGGTGAGCGCGGCGATGCGAGCGGCGAGCGATCGCGATAGCTCTCCACCTCATGCAGGAAAAGCGGATCCGGGTCAGCTTCCGGTCCGTCGGTGAGGTGAGGCAGGGCTGCCTTGACCAGCCGTACGGGCAGTCCGTACTCCAGCAGCGAGCGAATAGCGTGGACTCGGTCGATGGTCGACTGGCAGTAGTCGCGGTACCCGTTGCTGCACCGACCAGGGACGATCAAGCCTTCATCCTCGTAGTACCGCAACGACCGCACACTCACGCCGCTGGCGCTGGCGGCTTCGCCGATCTGCATGTCTCAGACAACGTGCCGGCGCTCCGCGAGCTTCCATGAACGTTTCACCGGCATCGCGTGGCTCACCGGCCGGGCCTCAATCCCCGTACCAGTTCGACCCCGACAACATGCTCGGCCAACTGGAGAACCTCTACTCCTTCTACGTGAACACCATGAAGTTCACGCCCGAGATCGGTCTGCTGGCCCAGTACAAGATCATTGTCATCGTCACCACGACCTGGTCGAACGCGCCGCTCGACGCGTGGGCGACGGGCGGCTCGACCGACGGCAAGGTCGGCGTGATCAATATCGCCCCCGGGGCCGCGCTGCCCGGATCCTGGGGTCTGGCGCACGAGCTCGGGCACGTGATCCAGAACTACACCTTCCTCGGCAGGCCGGGCTACGGGCTCGTACATCCGAGCGCGGGGACGTTCTGGGAGGCCAGCGCCGAGTTCATGGCGATGCAGGTCTATCCCAAGACGGTCGCGGGCGACCTGACGAGGTTCATCCGTACGGAGAACCTCGCCTACAGCAGCAGCCGGCACCACTACGGGGCCTGGATGCTCCTGCAGTACATCAAGGACCGCGACGGCCTGGCCATGTTCAACCGCATCTGGAACGAGGCGCGCGACACCGAGCACCCGTTGGAGGTCTACCGCCGCATCTCCGGCATCGACCAGGCCGAGCTCAACCGGCGGCTGGGTGAGTACGCCCAGCGGAACGTCACCTGGGACTACACCAACCGCGCCGACATCATGCCCTTCATCAACAGCCTGTATCCGTTCGTCACCGCCTACAACGGGGTGGCGGTGGAGGCGGTCAACGCCGCGGCCGGCCACTTCCGCGTCTCCGACGCGCTCGCGCCCTCCGACTACGGCTACAACAAGATCCGCCTCGTCCCGAGCAGCGACGGCGCCCTGATCCGGATGCGGTTCAGGGGGCACATCAACTCCGCGGCGCAGTCGGGATGGTCGTACGGGTTCGTCGCGGTGAAGAATGGCACGCCCCGATACGGCCCGATATCCAGCTCCTCGAATGGCGAGGTGACGTTCCAGACCCAGCCGGGTGAGAAGGATGTCTATCTCGTGGTCGTCGGCGCGCCGGCGTCAGTGCACAAGTACGCCTTCCTCGATGGGTATCCGCGCAACTACCGCTATCCGTACCAGTTCCGTCTCCAGGGCGCCACGCCGTGGGGCTTCGAGCCGGGACACGTACAGCCCGCCGCGCCCGCAACCCCGACCGCCGCTGCGACAGCGGCGGCGGTGAGGCGGACGTGAACCCGTCCCACCCCATCTTCAGCGACGCCGACCTCGCCTTCGGCGGCGGTGGCGGCGATCCCGATCCCACACCGGTCAACCTGGCGACGAGCGCGACACCTTCGGCCTCCTACACCTCGCCCTGGGAGAGCGTCGCGGCGATCAACGACGGCCTCGTCCCCTCCCCGCGCTGGGGAACATGGCCGGAAACCGGCTCCCAATGGGCCGAACTGACCTGGTCCTCGACCCAGGCCATCAAGTCAGCCGAGGTCTATTTCTTCGACGACGGCGGCGGGGTGCGCGTCCCCGCCTCGTGGAAGCTGCAGTACTGGAACGGCTCCGCGTACGCGGACGTGGGCGGGGCGAGCGGCTACGGGATCGCGGCCGACACCTATAACAAGGTCACGTTCAACGCCGTCAACACCACCCGGCTGCGGGTCGTGCTGCAGAGCGGTCAGGGATCTGTCGGGCTGCTGGAGGTACGCGCCTTCGGCTGACAAGTTCAGGGTGTCGCCGTTGGCCCGGACGAGGCCAACGGCGAACCGTGGGTCAGCGGCCGCTGCCCGCTACGAGGCCGGAGTAGTTGGCGAGCACCTTGACCTGATCTGGTTTGCCGCTCTTCGGGGGGATGTGGGCGGCGACCTGGAACAGATCGGTGATCTTCATGTACGTGTAGTACTTGCCGCGCAGGATTCCGCTGTCCTTCTGGAAGACGTAGTTACGCTCCGGGCCCTGCCGCACGTCGTAGCGGATCGTGCGCTCGATCGTGGTGAAGGTCAGGGCTCCGCCATCGGTGGTGCGCAGCGTGTACGACGGGTAGCGGGTGACCGGGCGGGCAGCGGACGAGATGCGCGCATACTGGGTCATCCTCTGACGCGTCTTCGCCGCCCCGGTGGTGATGCTGTCGGCGGCGAAGAGGCTCTTGTCGGTGGCGCTGCCCTTGCCGACCATGTGGGCGGCGTACTTCTTCGCGAAGTCGGCGGGCGACATCAGCAGACCGGTTCCGTCCGTGGGGCCGACCGCCGTGGCGGCGCCCGAGGCGTCAGCGGCGATCGCGGGCAGTTCATCGGTGGTGGTGCCGTCGAAGGCGTCAGGGGAGTACATCTGCCGCCAGCCGTCCCCCTGCCGGGCGAAGAGCAGGTACGTCGGCTCCTTCGAGGTCGTCGGCTTGCGCTGCCAGTGTGCCGTGGCCAGGAACCAGGGCTGCTGCCCGGCGGCCGGCGCGCGGAACGCGGCGCCCGTGTAGCCGAACGGCTGGTACTTGATGGTCTTGCGGAGGATGCGGCTGGAGGCGTAGCTGGCCTTGTCGATGGCGAAGCTGGAGCCGCCTTCGTAGCCGGCCAGGAGTTCGTCACTCCGGGCCTTGTTGGCGGCGTTGTTGCGCTTGACGTAGTCCGCGAGGACCGAGGCGGCCTCCTGGTCCGAGACGGCCCGAGCCGGCTTCGGGGCGCTGCTCGCGCTGGGTTTGCCCGTCGCGGCGGGGTCCGCCTTCGCGCCGCCCATGCCTGGCAGGGTGGGCAGGGCGGAGCATCCTGCGAGCAGACACCCTGCCGTGACTGCGCTGATCGTCCAGCCGTACCGTCGCACTTTCTGTACCTCTAACCACTATGGGACTAAAGGGCACAAAAGTAGCAGTAGGGATGTCGGGTGCACGATTGGGGACCGCGGTTCCGGGCAGTCGGTTACGGCTCATTCGCGGGGCGTGAGCGCTCACAAGTGTCTGTTGGCCGGGCGGAGGGGGACTCTATAGAGTCTGGCCAGAGATGAGCGCGACTCCGGTCCGGAGGAGGGGGATGTCCATCAAGCCGCTGTCCCTGCCGCAGCCACCTCAGAAGGCGCCGGAGTTCGGGCGGGACGCGCTGATCGTCTGCGAGAGCCTGGTGCGGATCTACCAGTCCGGGTCGGTCGAGGTGCAGGCGTTACAAGGGCTGGACCTGCTCGTGGACAGTGGCGAGATGGTCGCCGTCGTCGGGGCGTCGGGGTCGGGCAAGTCGACGTTGCTGTCCATCCTCGCCGGGGTCGACGCCCCCACCGCCGGGCGGGCGCGCGTCGACCGGTGGAACCTGCTGGCGATGTCCCGGGCCGATCGTGTGCACTACCGGCGGCGTACCGTCGGATTCGTCCGGCAGCAGACGGCCGGCAACCTCGTGCCCTACCTGACCGCGCGGCAGATGATCGACCTGCCGATGACGGCGGCCCGCACACCGGCCCGCAGGCGCCGGGCCCGCGCCACCGAACTGCTGAGCGCCCTCGGCATCGCCGACTGCGCCGACCGGCGTCCCGCGCAGCTGTCCGGCGGGCAGCAGATGCGGGTCGCCATCGCGGTGGCCCTCGCCAACGAGCCCCGCGTCCTGCTGGCCGACGAGCCGACCGGCGAGCTGGACACCGCCACCTCCGCCGAGGTCTTCGGGACGTTACGAGAGGTCAACCGCCGGCTCGGCGTCACCGTCGTCATCGTGACCCATGACTCCGCGGTCAGCGGCCAGGTCGAGCGGACCGTGGCGATCCGCGATGGACGCACCAGCAGCGAGGTACTACGCCGCACCGCCACCGGCGCCGACGGCGACACGCACATGATCGCCGAGGAGTACGCCGTGATGGACCGTGCCGGACGGGTCCAGGTGCCGCGCGACTACCGGGAGGCGCTGGCGCTGACCAGGCGGGTTCGACTGGCGCTGGAGGCCGATCACGTCGCGATCCGCCCTGACCTCGATGGGGCCGAATGAGCGCCGGTCCGGCCGACAGGCCGCTGCTCGCCGTGCGCGGCGTCCATCGGCGCTTCGGCAGCGGGCCGACCGCGGTCCACGCTCTGCGGGACGTGTCGTTCGACCTCGCCGCGGGCACCATGGTGGCCCTCATCGGCCGGTCCGGCTCCGGGAAGACCACATTGCTGAACGTCATCGGCGGTCTGGACCGTCCGGACTCCGGGACCGTACTCGTCGACGGTACCGACGTCACAGCCCTCGACGAGGACGGCCTGTCCCGGTTACGGCGGGAGAAGGTCTCCTACGTGTTCCAGACGTTCGGCCTGATCCCGGTGCTGTCGGCCGCGGAGAACGTCGGCGCCCCATTGCGGCTGGCGCGCCTCCCTGCGGCGGAACGCGAGCGTCGGGTCGAGCTGTTGCTGGAGCTGGTGGGCCTGGCCGACCACGCCCAGCAGCGTCCGGGTGAGCTGTCCGGCGGCCAGCAGCAGCGGGTGGCGATCGCCCGGGCCCTGGCCGCCTCTCCCCGGCTGCTGATCGCCGACGAGCCGACCGGGCAACTGGACGCCGAGACGGGTCTGTCGGTGATGGCGCTGCTGCGCGGAGTCGTGGAGTCCGAGGGCGTGACGGCGCTGGTGTCCACGCACGACCCGACGATGCTCGCGCTGGCGGACCGGGTGATCCAGATCAACGACGGGCGGCTGGACGGGCGGGACGCGTCGTGATCGTCCAGTTGCGACGGGCCGTTGGACGGGCGGGAGGCCTCGTGATCGTCCAGGTACGACGGGCCGTTGGACGGGCGGGAAACCTCGTGATCGTCCAGAAATGTGGGCCGCTGGACGGGCAGGAAGCCTCGTGATCGTCCAGAGCCGCCCGTGCTGAGGTTGCTCGCCTACCGAGCCCGCGCGCAGTGGCCGCTGCTGGCCGCCCTCCTGGCGGTCGCCATGGTGGGCCCCACCCTGCTGGGCGCCTGCGCCCTCCTCGTCACCCGCACCGCCGAGCAGGCGCTGGAGGCCGCCGCGTCCCGCGCCACTCCCGACCAGGTCGACGTCACCGCCTACACCGTCACCATCCGCGGACCGGACGCGCGATCCGTCGCCGACGACACCCGCCGCGTGCTGACCTCGGCGCTGGCCCCGTTCGCCGTGACGACGGCCGCTCGCGCGTCGTCGGTGATGCGGTCGCTGCCGACGACGCGGGCGGGTGGCGACGGCGTACCCGCTGAGACCTACCTGTCGGGCGTGGAGGACCTGCCGGCCCGCGCCGCGTTGGTCACGGGACGCTGGCCGCGTGGCGCGGCGGCCGACGCGGCGCACCCAACCGTGCCGCAGAAGGCCGACGCGGCCCGCCCCGCCGTGCCGCAGAAGGCCGACGCCGCGCACCCCGCCGTGCCGCCGATGGCCGACGCGGCCCGCCTTGCTGTGCCGCTGGAGGCCGTCGTGCTTGAGCCCACCGCGCGGCGGCTCGGCCTCACGCTCGGCAGACGCGTCCGCCTCGGCGCGGAGCTGGGCGACGACCCTGCCCGGACGGTCGATGTAACCATCGTCGGCGTCGTACGCCCGCTGCCGGGCACCGGCTGGGACCGGGACCCCCTCGCCGCCACCGGCTACGACCTCGCCTACCGCGACGGCCGCTCCGTGCGGCCGGTCCACGCGTACGGGCCGTTCATCGTCGACCTCGCCGCCCTGCTGGCCGGCGGCTCCACCATCGACCGGCTGGAGATCACCGCCCATCCCGACCTGTCCGCCCCCACCCGCCGCGGCCTCGACACCGCCGCCGAGTCCGTGCTCGGCGCCGACCGCCTATTGGCGCGTACCCTCGGCGACCGGGTACGGATCGAACGCGTCGCCTCCCGGTTGCCGTCGACCCTGCTGTCCGCCCGCGACCAGCAGCAGGTCACCGCTGCGGCCGTACTCACCGTCGCCGTCCTCGGCATCGTCCTGACCGCGACCGCCCTCGCCCTCGCCGGCCGGCTCACCGCCGGCGTGCGCGCTGAGGAGACCGCTCTGCTG
Source organism: Nonomuraea sp. NPDC049750 (assembly GCF_040659625.1). Taxonomy (NCBI): domain Bacteria; kingdom Bacillati; phylum Actinomycetota; class Actinomycetes; order Streptosporangiales; family Streptosporangiaceae; genus Nonomuraea; species Nonomuraea sp. NPDC049750. The sequence goes on along the minus strand of NZ_JBFANB010000015.1, from coordinate 12,678 downwards.
TCGGCGCTGGGCGTCAGTCGAGGGCAGTTCGCCGCCGCCGCCGTCGTCGAGGCAGGCGCACTCGCCGTTCTGGCCGCCGCGCTCGCGATCCCCGCCTCTTCCGTCCTGCACGCCGGTCTGACCCACCTGCCGCCGCTGGCGGAGGCCGGGCTCACCGTCCATCCGGTCGTGACCGGCGTCCATGTGCTCGCCGTCGCGGGTGGCGCGCTGGCGCTCGCGGCGGTGCTCGTCGCCCTCTCGGTGCGGCCCACGCCCGTAGGCGGCGACCGTCGCCACCGGCGCGAACTGCTGGCCCGCTCCGGGGCCGATGTGCTGCTCGTGGCGTTCGCCGTCGCCGGCTGGTGGCAGCTGCGTGATCAGCCCACCGGCTCGGGGTCCTCCGTCGACGCCATCCGCGTGCTCGCTCCCGCGCTGCTGCTCACCGCCGGCTCCGCGCTGGCGCTGCGCCTGGTGGTGCCCGCGCTGCGCGGCGTCGAGCGACTGGCGCGCCGCGCCCGTGGGCTGACGCTCCCGCTGGCCGCGTTCGAAGCCGCCCGTCGGCCGCAGGCGGTCGCCGCGGGGCTGCTGATCGGCCTGGCCTGCGCGGCCGCCACGTTCGGGGTCGGCTTCGACGCCACGTGGCAGCGCTCCCAGCATGACCAGGCCGACTTGGCCGTCGGCACCGATCTCGCTCTCACCCTCTCCGCGCCGCCGGAGGCCGGACAGGGCGCGGCTGTCCGCGCGGCCACAGGAGGCGCGGTGAGCCCGGCCACCAACCGTGGCGTCGCGGTCGGGCAGTGGCTCGGCAACGCCGGCGACGTACCGCGGCTGGTCGCCGTCGACACCACCCGCGCCGAGTACTTGCTGCGCGGCCGGCTGAACGATGGCCGCAGGTGGACGGACGTCGGCGCCGGCCTGGCGCCGCCGACCCGCGCCACCGGCGTCCCCATCCCGAAAGGCGCCGCACTGACCCTCACCGGAAAGGCGACCGGTACCGGGAAGACGACCGGCACCGGGAAGGCCACTGGCACAACCCCGCTTACCGTTACCCCCCGGCTGCTGCTGCAGGACGCCACGGGCTTACGGACCCCCTGCGACGGCGCGCCCATCCCGCTCGACGGCAAGGCGCATCCGCTGCCGACCTGCGCGACCGTCGAAGGGCTGCGGTTGGTCGCGGTGTCCCTCCCGTTCGCGCCCGATCTGGGGAACGTCGGCTTCGGCTACTCCGATGCCCTGGCCGAACTGCCGGCCGGGGCCGGCGACAGCCGCGTCGCCGTCACCCTCACCGTGCCCGAGGCCCCAGCCTCCACCGGTGTGGCGTCCGGGTCGCCGTGGAGCGCCACCTCCGTCGAGCCCGCCCCCGGCCAACTCGGCGATCCGGCCGTCGCCCTCGCCCGTACCCCGGCCGGTGTGCAGCTGAAGATGACGACGACCGTCGGGCTCAAGGGCCCCCCGGACGCGGCCCGAACCCTGGTCGCCACCGCGTTCCCGGCCACGGGACCGGTGCCTGTCGCCGTCTCCACCCGCTTCGCCGACGAGGTCGGTGCCCATCGCGGCTCCCGGCTCAATCTCACCGTCGGCCTCACCCCCGTCCCGGTCAGGGTGACCGAGGTGCTGCCCACGGTTCCAGCCGCCCCGGGCGCCGCGGCGATCCTGGCCGACTCGGACGCCCTCTCCCGCGCCCTCGTCGTCAGCGGCAACCTCGACTTCCCTGTGGACGCCTGGTGGGTCGGCAACCCCACCCGGGCCGACGCCGCCCTACGCGTCGCCGCCCTCCGCCTCGGTGCCGTCACCACGCGCGCGTCCGAGACCGCCCGCCTCACCGGTGGCCCCCTGCGCGCCGGACTGCCGGCCGCGCTCCGGCTGCTCGTCCCGGCCACGGCCCTGCTGCTGCTCGCCGGTGTCGTCCTGCATGTGACCTTCGACCTCCGGACCCGCGCGCTGGAGGTGGCGCGGCTGCGGGGCCTGGGGATGACCCGGCGGGAAGTACGTGCCGTACTGCTCGGCCAGCACGTCGGTGTCCTGCTGCCCCTGCTCGCGGCAGGGGCGGCCGTCGGCGCACTCGCCACCCGCGTGGTCGCGCCCCTGCTCGTCCGCTCCGAGACAGGCGCCGTCCCCGTGCCCGCGGCCCTGCCCGTCTGGCCGTGGGTCGCCGAGGCCGGCTTGCTCGCCCTGCTGCTGGCCGGGTGCATGCTCGCGGTGACCGCCGTGGTCGTCGTACAGGCCCGCCGCGTCGACGTCGCGTACCTGCGGGTGGCGTCGTGAGGCACATGCGGGCACAGGTCGGGAAGCATCTGCGGGTGGCGTCGTGACGCACATGCGGGCACGGCCTCGTGAGGCATCCGCGGGTGGTGTCGTGAGGTGGCGCGCCCGCCTGTGGCCGGCCGGTCGCTGGTGGCCGCCCGCCCTGCACTGGCCCAGCATCCGTGGGCGCGCCCGTGCCGACGCCGGGTCGCTGCTCCTGGCCGCCGCGGTCGTGGCGGTCGTCACTCTGCTCGCCGGCGTCGTACCGCCGCTGCTGCGCGCGACCGCCGACGAGGCCGTTCAGGACGGGGTCCGCCGCGCCGGCGGCGACGGTGACGTCCTTGTTGAGGCCCGTATGGAACGCGATGACGGGCCCAACGGCGGACGCGTCCGCGCTCCCCGGCTCGCCGAGGACGTCGACGACTTCCGCGACAGGGCGACGGACGAACTCGGACCCGGCCTGCGGGCCGCGCTGCGTCCGCCCGTCGCCACCGTCATCAGCCCCACGCTCAAGATCACTGATGGCAGCGTGCTGCGCACCTTCCAGCTCGCCTACCTGGCGAAGGGCGAGGGCGCCGAGGGTGGCCCGCACGTGACCTGGATCGCGGGTGGTCCGCCTCGGCCCGCCGTCCCTGAGGCGGACAACCACGCAGAGGTTCCCGTCACGGGGGCGCCCTGGCCGGTGCAGGTCGGTCTGTCGGAAGCGGACGCCGACGCGCTCAAGCTGCGTCCCGGCGCGCGCATCCCGCTCAAGGACGACGCGGGAGGCGTCAAGAAGGTCCTGGTCAGCGGCATCTTCCGGGCGACGGATAGCACCGATCCCGCCTGGGGATCGGCCCCCGCGCTGCTGCGTCCCGTCTCCGGCGCGGATGGTGTGGGCTCCACCCGATTCGCCGGCCTGCTGTCACCCGACTCCCTGCCCGATGCCCGCCTCGCCTTCGACCAGGACGCGCTGCGGCGCGTCGTCCGGTTCACCCCCGACCCGAACCGGATCACCTGGGACTCCGCCCAGGCGGTCTCCGCGAAGGTGGTCGCGCTCAAGGCGACCTCCGGCTCCTCCGGCGCCCTCGACGGCTCCCTGAAGTGGGAGACGGGGCTCGACGGCGTACTGCGGAACATCAGAACCCAGGTCGGCGCCGCGTCCGCGCAGGCGTCGGTCCTGCTCACCGGCGTGCTGGCCGTCGCGGTCCTGGTCCTGCTGCTCGCCGCCGACCTGCTGGTGCGTCGCCGCGCCCCGGCACTGGAGGCCGCACGGCAACGGGGCGCGGCCCTGCCGACGCTCGGTGCCGAGTTGCTGGTCGAGTCGGCCGTGGTGGCGCTGTCGGCCGCCGCGGCCGGGCTCGCGCTGTCCCGCGCGGTCGTCCCGGGCGCCTCCTGGGAGTGGGTGGTCCCCGTGGTGCTCACCGCCGTCGTCGCCGGTCCGGCATTCGGTACGCTCGCCGCCGCCCGCGCCACCCGCGACCGGCGGGTCCCGGCCAACCGGACCGCGCGCCGCTGGGCCCGTCACACCGTCCAACTGCGCCGCGCCGCCCTTGAGGCCGCGGTACTGATCGCCGCGGTGGCCGCCTTTGTCGCGCTGCACCAGCGCGGAATCCTCCCGGCCGCCTCCGCCTCCGCCCCCGCCCCCGGCGCTGGCGCTGGCGCCGACGTGGCCGGTCTGGGGCTCGGGCTGGGGGATGGCGGACCGCTGCCCGCGAGCGCGCCCGTTCTTGGCGTTCTCGTCGGCGCGCTCGTCCTGCTGCGGCTGCTCCCCGCGGGGCTGGGTCTGGTGCTCAAGCGGGCCTTGCGCTCACGCCGTCCGCTGGCGGTGTTCGGCACCGCGCGGGCGGTCGCGACGTCCGGGCGTGCGCTGCCGCTTCTGGTCCTGGTGACCTCCGCCGCCTTGGCGTCGTTCGCGCTCACCCTGGACGCCACCGCCGCCGACGGCCTGGCCGAGGGCGCGTGGCGCACCGTCGGCGCCGATGCCCGCCTCGACGTCGTCCCCGCCGCGGCGGCCTCCACGCCTGCCCTGTCCCGGCGCATCGCCGCCGCGCCAGGAGTCCGGCAGGCCGTCGCCGCGCAAGTCACCGACCGGGCGCGGGTCGTCGCCGGCTCACTGGTCGTCGCTCCGCGTCTGGTGATCGTGGACGCCTCCGCGTTCCGGCGGCTGCTCGCCGCCACCCCGCTGCCGGACGCGCCGGCGCTCGCCCGGCTCGGGGCGACCGGTCACGGGGACGTGCCGGCCCTGGTGCGCTCCGGCGACGGCGGCCTGCGGCCGGGCATGCGGCTGGAACTGCTCCGGGACGGTGCTCCGGCCATCCGGCTCATCGCCGTCGGTACGGCACCCGCCATCGGCGACGCCGGTGACGTCGTCCTCGTGGACGCCGCTACCCTCCAAGCCGCGGGCATGCCCTCCGTACCCGACACGGTGTGGGTGACCGGCCCCGGAGCGGCGCGAGCGGTCGCCGCGAGCGGCGTCGACGCGGACACCGTGCTGCGCGAGGACGTGCTGCGCGCCCGCCGCGCGGCGCCGCTGACATCGGGGCTGCTGACGTTGGCGTGGGTCTCGGCCGCGACTCTGCTGGCCCTGGGGCTGCTGGGCCTGGCTCTCGGCGCTTCCGCGAGCGCGCCGGAGCGATGGCAGACCCTGACTCGGCTGCGTACCCTCGGCCTGCGGCCACGGGACGCCCGGTGGATCGCCGCGGGGGAGTTGCTGCCGCCGGTGATGGTCGCCGCCGTGGTCGGTCCACTGCTCGGGGTGCTGCTCGCCCGCCTGATGCTCGGCTCGCTCGCGCTGCGGCTGCTCACCGGGCAGGCCGCCGACCCGGCCCTGGTGCTGCCGTGGTGGCGGCTCGGCCTGGTGACCGTCGCGTTGCTGGTGGCGGTCGCCGTCGTGGTGCCGATCGAGTCGGCGCTGCGGCGCCGCCGGCGGCTGAGCGAGGTGCTGCGCGCGGGCGACGGATAGCCGGCGCCCGCGGCCTGGCAGGCGCCCTTCCTGCGCCAGACGTGCTTCGTTTGAGGCTCCTTTGAGGATGCCCTTCACTGTGTTAGCTCCCTCAAAGAGGGCTCAAACGATGGGCGATCAGTTGTCGGACCGTGGTTCGGCAGGGGGCGAGGTCGCGAAACTCAGGTGAGGGTAAGGGGAGCCAGTTGCCGGCTGAGATTGAGGACGGCCTGGACCGTTCGGGGGTCGCGGCTGGCGCGGAAGGGGGCGACGGGTCGGGCCTCGGGTCCGATGACCAGGCCGGTCTGCCCGTCCAGTGAGGCGTCGGTCGCGGCGAGGATCGACGGCTGGGCGGCCACGGACGCCGGGCCGGAGGTGGCGCGTTCGAAAGTACGGCGGACCAGCGGCCAGAGCAGGCGTAGACCCGGCGAGACGATCTTGGGTGAGCGCATGGTGCCGTCGGTCATGTCGGTGGCGGCGCCGCCAGGGTCGGCCGCGAAGACCGAGATGCCCGTGCCTCGCAGTCGCTCGGCCAGGTCCAGCGTGTACGCGAGGTTGGCGAGCTTCGCCCGGCCGTACCAGTGAAAGCCGTAGTAGCCGCCCGGCGGCTCGACCGCCGCGAAGGTGCGCTTGGCGACCCTGATCGAGCCAGAGGTGACGTTCACGATCCGGCTTGGCCCGCCGGCCTGGAGTGGTGCCAGTAGCAGCTCGGTCAGCAGGTAGGGGGAGAGATGGTTGACGGCGAACGTCGCTTCGATCCGGTCCGTCGTCTGTTGCCGGTCGGAGAACATCGCCCCGACGTTGTTGATCAGAAGGCTCAGCGGTCCCTCCGCTGCCAGCCGGGCTGCGAGCGCTCGTACGGCGTCGAGCGATGCGAGGTCGGCCGCCACGAATTTCGCCTCCGCTCCGGGAACCACGGCGCCGATTCGCTCGATCGCTTGGGCGCCGCGCTCGGCGCTCCGGCCGACCACGGTGACTGCGTAACCGGCCGCCGCCAGCCCGATTGCGGTTTCCAAGCCGATTCCGCCGGTCCCCGCCGTCACTACCGCCCATCGAGTCACGGTCCCGCCCTTCGTCGCCTAATCGGATAACTATCCGGTTTCCTTGGCGTACCGTAGCACAAGCGGATAAATATCCGGTTATTGGAGCTTCAGCGCGGCGGGCGCAGGCCCTCAAGGAGGACGTCGAGGTAGAGCTCGGCGTACCTGGGGTCGTCGTCACCGGAGCGGACCGCGTGTTGGACGCCGCAGAGCAGGCGGCGGATGTCGTCCGCCTCCAGGCCGTGCCGGACGGCGCCGGCGTCACGGGCGCGATCGAGCAGTTTCTCGATGGCGCGGTCTAGCTCGGTCTTCATCGCCGAGGTCTGTGCCCCAGCGTCGCCGGCGGATTCGAGCACGGCAGCGAACCCGGCGTCGTCCAGCGCGCGTCCAAGCGCGAAACGCAGCAAGCGGTGCAGACCTGTGAAGGCATCCTCGTCGGCCGCCGCGTTCTGCGCCTCGGTGACGAGCTGCTGGAAGCGTTCGGCGGACAGCGCCTCCAGGAGCGCGTGGCGGTTGGGGAAATGCCGGTAAACGGTCCCGACACCCACCCCCGCGAGCCGGGCGATGGTGTTCAGCTGGAGCGAGTCGTCACCTGCGGCCAGCTGTTCACGGGCGACCCGCAACACCCGTGCGCGATTGCGCGCGGCGTCCGCGCGCAATGCTGTCCCCTGTCCGGCCTTCGGTGCCACAGGATCAGCCTAATGAGCTTTTCAGTGTTCACAGGCTCGGCCCGATCAGTTGGCGAGGCCCAGAAGGCGTCCGAGCAGTTGGTGCATGTGAGCGCGGAAGCGCCGCAGTGCGTCGGGGTCGTCGGGGCGGCGGCGTTGTCCTGTCGTGTCGAGGATCCCGCTCAGTGAGAACCCCTGGATGCACCAGACCATCGTGTACGTGGTGAGCTGCGCGTCGGCGTGTACGGGGTCCGCCAGGGCGGCGATGCTGTCGACGGCGTACTGGGCCAGCGGCTGAGCGGAGAGTGACTCCAGTTCTTCGATGTCACTGGCGTCGGAGAGCCATCGGTGCATCCACAGCGCGGGAACCTCGGGATGCTCGACGCACAGGTCGATGTAACCGTCGATGAACCGGTGGAGGGCGGCCGGCCGCTCCTCGGGTGCGGCGGCCTTCAGTTCGCCGGCTCTCTTGTCGATGACGGCCGAGAGAACCTGCTGAGCGCGCTTCATGACCGCCAGGTAGAGGTGGCGTTTGGTGGGGAAATGCGGGGTGATGGCGGCCGTGGTCAGCCCGGCGGCCTCACCGATCTGACCTATGGAGACGCCGTCGTGGCCGAGCGCGGCGAACAGTCTGGTCGCGACCCGCAGGATGAGCTCCCGCTCGTTCTCTTCTGGAGAGGCCATGGACGCGACCATAGGACCGCGCTGTCGCCCGGCCTACCGCTCGATCGGCAAGGGCGGGTAAAAGTCCGAGCGGCGGAGCGGGCCGCCCGCCGTACAGGCATTTAAGGGACGTCAGGGGATATTTCGGGAAACTTCGTGTTGATTTTGAAAGAAGTGTGAAGAGGAGGCAAGGCTTCGGCGGAATAGAGGTGTACCCCACAGAAGGGACACCATGCGAATGGCCGCTCCCCCGGACGTGCCCGTGACAGACGATGACGCCGCGCTCATCGAGCGGTCATGGCACCACCCGGAAGCGTTCGCCGTGCTCTACGACCGCTACTTCGAAGAGATACACCGGTACGTCTCCGGACGGCTCGGCACCCAGATCGCCGATGATCTGGCCGCCGAGACGTTCCTGGTGGCGTTCAGGAAACGGCAGACGTTCGACTCCGCTCGCGGTGCCGTACGGCCTTGGCTGTACGGGATCGCCACCAACCTGCTCGCTCAGCATCGAAGGAGCGAAACGCGCAGGCTGGCGGCTTTTCAGCGGGCACCCGCCGGCGAAGTGGCAGACGACGGGCACGAGGACAGGGTGACGGCGAGGGTGGCCGCCGCGAACGCACAGGGGCGGCTCGCGACAGCGCTTGGACGTCTCTCCGCGGGTGATCGCGACGTGCTCCTCCTCGTCGCGCTCGCCGACCTCACCTATGAGGAGGTCGCGCATACGCTCGACATTCCGTTCGGGACCGTCGGCTCCCGGCTCAACCGGGTGCGTAAGAAGCTCCGCAGAGCCCTGGGCGGCATCAATCCGATGATCGGAGGGTTCGATGGATGAGCTGAACGACCGCCCGGACGAGCTGGCCGCCGTACGCGATCTCCTCTCGATGCCCGGTCCTTCGTCCGAGGTCGTCGACTCCGGCCGAGCCAGGCTGCAGGCGGCGCTGGCCGCGCCACCTCAAGCTCCTCAACGAGCGCCTCAACGCGTACCGGTTCGAAGAGCACGGTCGCGGTGGTGGGCGCCGGTCCGTAACGGGTTGATCGGGGCGGCGTCGGCGGTCGCGCTGGCGCTCGCCGTGGCCGTGCCCTCGAACTCGCTGATCGACCTCTCGCCCGTTCCGGCCGTGTCCGCCTCCGCTCCGCCGACCGCCAGGCAGATCCTGCTCGCCGCGGCGATCGCGATGGCCACGGCGCCGTCCGACGGCGCCTACTGGCGCACCAGCGTCGTGACCGGGCAGCTGATCCTCGCTCCCGATCGCCGGTACGTCGTCAAGCGCCAGTCCACCCGTCAGACGTGGCTCACCAGGAAGAACGGCGCGCAGGATCGCTGGACCGGCCGGTACCTCGGCGCGCGACCGGCGACGCCCCAGGACGAGGCCGCGTGGCGAAGCGCCGGGTCGCCGAGCCGCTGGCAGTACCCGGCGGACGTGACCGGCCTGGGCCGCGTCTCCCCGCAGGCGCTGGTGGAGGCGGCGCCCGGTCCGCCGCAGGGTGGACCGCACCGCGTCGGATGGCGGAAGGCGGACGGCATCCTGACCAAGCAACTGGTCAGCTGGACGGCCCTGAGTACGATCCCGAGCGACTCCACGGCGCTGCGCGCCTTCCTCGTGACCCACATCGCCCGGGAGAACGGCGCGTATGTCGGGCGCGAGATGGAGGCCGAGCTGCGCGAGAGCTGCCTGGAGATCATCACCGGGCTGCCGGTCCCGCCCGAGGTGCGTGCCTCGGCGTACCAGATCCTGGCCTCGATGCCCGGCATGAAGCCGGAGGGCGCGGTCACCGACCCGCTCGGCCGGGCCGGCCAGGCCCTGAGCTACCAGGTGATGAGGGACGGCCGGCTCAGCGACGAGCGGCTCGTCATCGACGCGGAGAGCGGGCTGCCGCTGGCCACGGAGACGAGGAGCGTCAGCCGGGTGGCCGACGGCCGAGACGTCGAAATTGGCTCTTTCATCGCATATCAGCAAATCGGATGGACGGACGAAGGGCCCGCACAGTGACAACCTTCACTTTGGACGACGTGCGTACGCTGACCTACAAGGCGCGGGACGCCTGGTGGACGGTGTTCCTGGTCGATCCGCTCGCCGGTCGTCTGGTGGTCGGCCTGGCGAACCGTACCGCCATCACGCCGAACCAGATCACCTGGGGCGCCTTCTTACTCGGGCTCGGCTCGGCGGGCTGCTTCCTGATGGCCGACGGTTGGGCATGGCTGGCCGCCGGCGCCGTCCTGTATCACCTGAGCTTCGTGCTGGACTGCGTGGACGGCAAGATCGCCCGGCTCAAGGGCACCGGCACCGTGCTGGGGGGCTGGCTCGACTACGTCTTCGACCGCATCCGGGTGCTCACCTGCGCCCTGGCGCTCATGTGGGGGCGCTTCGAGAGCACCGGTGAGGAGTTCTACCTCGTCCTCGGCATGCTCGTCGTCTTCCTCGACATGCTCCGGTACGTTGACGCGCTCCAGATCGCGAAGGTACGCCGCCAGATGCGCCGCAAACTGGACGAGGCGATCGAGCAGGTCACCGGCGTCCCCGCCGTCTCCTTGGAGCAGCCAGAGACGGGTCTCGAATCGGGCGAGATCCGCTCCGCCGACTCGGTGGACCTGCAGCAGAACTTCCGCGCGCACTTCGCCTGGTACATCCGCATCCGCGACTGGCTGCGCGACCACCGCGTCCGAGCTCATCTGATCAGCGGCATCGAGTTCCAGATGGCGGTGTTCATCGTCGGTCCGCTCACCGGGTGGATCGTGCCGGTGACCATCGGCACGGCGGCCCTCCTGCTGGTCTTCGAGGCCGCGATCATGTTCAAGCTCTACCTGTCCTCCCGGGACCTCACCCGCGCACTGGCGAAGATCCGCTCTCGGCCCACAGCACCGTTGGCTCAGCCGCAGGGCTAGCGCGTGAACCCCCGCCCCCGATCACCCGATGTCGGGGTTCCTCGGTCGGCGTCGACTCGTCTGTGCGGCATGGGATGTGGGCCGCGTGGGAAGCCGCCGGTTGGGGCATCCGTGGACGGAGCCGACACCTCGGTCGGGACACTCGATCGGGCAGTTGTCGGGTGCGGGGGGAGGTGCGGGCCGTGGGATGAGCCGGCCCACTCAGAAAGGGGTACGGCGGCGCGGGGCTCGTAGGTTCATCCACCACCGGAAAAGTTGGAAAGTGCCGGTTCGGGGGCGGCGATGCGGAAGGCGGGGCATCCCTCATAATTCGGCCAGTGCGACCGCCCTTTCCAGGACGCGCCGGGCATCCTGCGGTGAACGTCTGCCCAGGCCGCAGGCGGGGGAGACGTCCACCGTACGAGACAGGAGGCTTTCCACCGTGCGGAGGATCTTCCGCTGGTCGTCCACTTCCTGAGCCTCGCGGACGAGGCCGGCGGCGAACCTGGTGTCCGGAGGCAACGGGGCGAGGGATTCAGAGCCGGTCGACGGCTGAGAGCGCCTTACCAGCAGGTCAGTCAGGGCGCGCTCACCCGAACGTCCAGGAACACCGGCCGCTTGTCCGGGAACAGCTCCCGGCCCTGCGCATCGGTCATCTTCCAGTAGATGCGGCAGTTGCCGGGTTTGTCCGGAGCGCGGACCTGTACCGCGATGTCCGCGGTCTGGCCAGGTGCGGTCGGCGGGATGGGCACCGATTCGGGGGATCGGCAGGGGCCGGTGTTGATACGAGCCAGACGCCTGCCCGCCCAGGACGTCGTCCCGATGTTGCGAATCCGCCACACCTTCTTGAACGACGAGCCCGGCCGCACTTCCGAGCCGTCCGGGTACGTGATGTCACCCACGAATGCGGAATCATCCTTCGCGGGCGTGCTCGCCGTCGGCGGCGCCGGGGGATCATCCTGGGTCGCGTTCGTCGTCAGATAGAAGCCGCCCAGGCCGACCAAGATGATCGCAGTCGCGATCATGGCGCTGATGAGGACGCGGTTCCGCCGCGCGAACGGCACCGGAGCTTGGACGACTTCGGTTGCGATGGTCGGCGGCGCCGGCGCGGGCTCGTCGTCAGTGGACGGGACCGCCTTCGCGCTCTCCCAGAGCTCCCGCCACTCCCGTTCGGTCGCCTCGGGATCACGCCCCAGCCGATCAACCGCGAGGACCCGGACGAACTCCCACGCGGTCTCCCAACTCGGCAACTTCCGCCCCTGGGCCGCGCTGGCCAGCGACGACTTCGAGGCCGCCGCGCCGAGCCGAGCGGACATCTCGGCGTACGAGGGATCGCCGGCTTCCTCTTTCAGCTTCAGGAGCCGGTCGGCGAAGGCCCCCACCGCGCCCGAATCCGGGTCAGGACGTTTCGGCTGCCGCCCCCGACGCTTACGATCCTGAGCCTGCACCCCGGCCCCACTTCCCCCCGTTCACGCTTCCCTCCGTTCGATCGCGACACTGCCGACGCCTCCGCATCTGGCAGTGCCTTCCCAAATTATCTGACGCGACAAGTCAACGATCAGTTCAGATCACCGCAGGTCGACGCCCGGGCGTGATTTGTCCAATGTCCAACGTCGGCCCCGTGGCGCAGCCTTGGACAAAGATCGCTGGCCGGCCCCGAACCCCTGATGGCATCGTGGCGGAGGTTCCTCGGCGAACACACCCGCGCGGCACCGGCGCCCCCCAAGCGCATCTCTCCTAAGCGCGTTGTCCTCAGCTGCCTCGCCTCAGCGAAGTGACCGCATCACTCCAGAAGAGAAGGAGATTTCTCATGTCCACCCGTTCTCGTTTGGCGAGCCTGCGTACCCGAGTCGCCGTCGTCGCCGTCGTCGCCGCCTCGTCCGTCGTCGTCGCCGGACTTGGTGTCGGCCTTGGCGCCGCTCCGGCGGCGGCGGACGTCCATCGCGGTGTCAGTGGCTGCTTCGCCTGGTCCTGGGGAGACGGCAACAGCTCCGTGACGGTGTACTGGCACAACCGGTGCGGCAACAAGCGCAAGCTGAAGATCAAGTACAGCCTCGGCTGGACGTACAAGAACTACACAGCGGTGGTCAAGTCCGATGGGAAGGGCCATAAGAGGTTCCAGACCGCTTCGATCGTGTCCATTAAGGACGGAGGCCGCGCCTAGCCTGCGGGGGCAGGCGCTTGGGGGTGGGGGGGGGGCCCCCGCCCCCCCCCCCGCCCCCCCCAAACCCCGAAAAAAGGCCGGTTTTAGGGCCGGCCGGCCCCGACCAAACCGCGGGGGATAAGGAATAGCGC
>NZ_JBFANB010000014.1:0-297905 GCF_040659625.1 Nonomuraea sp. NPDC049750 | reverse complement strand
CAAGCTCGTCGAGCGGCCGGACGAAGCGCCCTCCGAGGAGGAGTCGCCCATCGCCGCTTAAAAGATCTTGATCCACAAGTATTGACGATTGCTCGAACATCGTGGATCTCTTTGCTGACGACTTCAGCCCCAGCAGGGGTGGTGTAGAACTGCCACCTGGCTTTGGACCGTTCCAATACGGGCACCTCTCTACTGCCAGTCACAGCGCCATCGCCGGCATCCGAATGTACAGGCAAAGATCGGCGCAAGCGCGCGTATGGCAGAGGCAAAGATCCTGCGTGATGCGGGAAAAGAGGGGCGAGAGGTTGTGTGTGCGGCCACCGGCTCTAACCGGCTTCAAAGCCGCCCACAACAATGTCCCTGTGGACTATTGGACAGGAGCGCGGCGGGCAGGTGGGTGTGATGAATGATGACCTGCCTGATGCGGTGAACCGGGACGGTGGCGAGAGCGACGTGGTGGCGGAGCGGTCGGGGGCCGGCACCCCGAAGGCGCCTCGCCCCGTACCCGCCGATTGGCCCGACACTGACACCAACCCTGCGATCCCCACGCCCGAGATAATCGCCCCCGGCACTGAAACCGGTACCGAGCCCGAGAGTGAAGACGAAGCTGGTGCCGAACCCGAGAGCGATGCCGCTTCCGGGGCTGAGGCGGAGGCCACGGCTGATGCCGAAAGGCGCGCGGACACTGGCGAAGAGGCGGGCGACGGCGGTGAAAAGGAGGTGCGGCCCGAAGCGGGTCCCACCGGCTGACGTTGTTCGCACCCCCGCCGTCAAAGAGGCCAGGACCGACGGCGGGGATCAGCCGGCAATCAAAGCGGCGGCTTTTGCCGGTTTTCCCGATGGGACGATGTAGCGAATGTCCGGCAGCCAGCCGTGATCTTCTCCTATTCGCGCCACTTCCACGATGTATGCCGCTGACCGGTCGGCGGCTATGCGGACCGTGGCGACCCGCCACCCCTGGGGGGCGAAGACCACGAGTTCCGGGGGATATCGATCCAGGCTGCTGAGCGCGCCGGCGGGAAAGGGCGCGGAGCGGAGCGTGAGCTTGAGCCACTCGACGACGTGGTTGTGTATCCCGCGCCTGGTCAGCAGTTCGCGCAGCTTGGCCAGGGCCTGGTCATGCTCGGCCGCGGCACTTTCGCTGATCGGCGAATGGCGTGGATGAGGTTCTGAGGGTTCGGTCGTTTTCCTCAGCGGTTCGCGAGTCATTCCCTGTCACCGTCCATGTTCTGTCCGGAATGCGGCTGGATTATCCGGTTTATTAACCAGACAGAATGCAGCGGACATGTCCGGACGGCCTGTCTGTCCTCCGAGAAACATCGCCAGAGTGCCGCTTCCCGGCTAGCTTTGTATTCAGCAAGCAACTGTTCGTATCCAGACAGTCGCGGTGAGTCTTTGTGTGTGCGACGTCGGGAAGAGCGGTCCGGAGCATTTCGAGGAGCGTGGCATGTCCGTGGATGAACAGGCCCTATCTCCAGACGAGCAGAACTCCTACGGTGCGGTCCTTAAAGAAGCCCGAATGACGGTCGGCCTCTCTCAGATGGCAATGGGGGCGCTGATCCCGTGCAGCGAGAGCTTGATCGGCCTGATCGAGCGCGGCAAGCGCCACCCGGCCCGGCAATTCACCCTCGCGGCTGAGACGGCCCTGGACCTGAATGGGGAATTGCTTCGGCTGCTGCCCATCTCCAGGAGGTCGGGGCCGAAGTGGTTCAGAGAGTGGCCAAAGGTAGAAGAAAACGCCCACACCATCCGGACCTGGCAACCTCTTGTCGTTCCGGGCCTGCTGCAGACGGCCGCGTACGCGCGAGCGATCCTCTCCGCCGAGCCAGGAGTCGCCCAGGACTGGATCGAGGAGGCCGTCGCGACCCGGCTCCAGCGTCAAACGGTGTTCGACCGCGACAAACCGCCGATGTACTGGGCGCTGCTCGACGAGTGCGCTCTGATCCGCCCCATCGGGGGCGCCGAGGTCATGCGGGAGCAGATTGAGCACCTGCTGAAGATGATGGCCACCACCTTCGTCTCGATACAGATCGTCCCTCTCGGCGTGGGTGCTACGCCGGGCCTGCTGGGCGGCTTCTCCCTGGCTCAAGGCGACGGTATGCCGGACCATATCTATCTCGACAACGCCGCACAGGGCTCCGTATCCGATCGCGAGGAGACGGTGCGAGCGGTTAATCTCAGATACGACGCGATTCACAAATGGGCGCATCCCATACATGTGACCGAGCGACTAGTACGTGAGGTGGCGGCAAGGTATGAAGATCAGTGATGAGCTGCGCGCCGAACTAGAGGCCGCTGCGTGGAAGAAATCAACACTCTCCGGCTCAAATGGGGGCGACTGCCTCTACGCAGCCAAACTGAGCGGCGACCGATACGCGATCAGAGACTCTGAGCAGCCCGACGTCGAGCCGCTGATCTTGCGAGGAGGCGTTTTCCGCGCCTTCGTGGGCGGTGCGAAGCTCGGCGAGTTCGACCTCTAATCCTGCCGAAGGATGCCCACGTGGTCATCCAGGGCGACCGGGAAGCATAAGGGGGAAAGGTCGATCACATGCGTTGATTCGTTTGTGATCGAGTCTGTGTATTACTGTTCCCCGTGGGACATCCGTGGGCGAAACTCTCGCGTCGGCGGCGCATCCGTAAGTGGACAGGCGTCGCCGTAGTCTTCGCGACTCTGGCCGCCTGCCTGGCGGTGTTCGGGCGCGACATTCAGGCCGTTACGTACGGCGAGCCCACTTCGTGCTCCATGGATACCTTCGGGGCCAGGGCCAGCGCAGCGGCCTGGACGGGGTTTGGGTGTGTGGGCTGGACGCTGCACGTGCCATTCGGCATGGATATCCAGCTCCCGACGGCTGCCAGCTACGCTCGCCCTCCGTCGATGTTCGACGACGGCTTCATCCCCATCGACATAACCCCGGACGGACATCGCGTCGCCTACCTCGACGTAGCGGAGCTCCGCTTCCTCACCAGGGATCTCCCTTCCGGCCTCACCCGCCCGATCACGCCACGCCTCACCGCGGAGGAAATCGTCGGGATCACTTCGGTGGTCGGGTCCGCCGACGGCCGCCACTTCGCCGTGTCCACCCGGGAGAACCGCCGGACGTTCGTCACCGACTTCGAGACGGGCCATATGAGGACGGTCGAGCAGGTGTGCTGGGCTTATGGACTGACCGCCGACAGGCTGATGGGCAGCGCGGGCTGCGACGGCGTCGGCGTCTCGATCGACGCCATCCGTTTCGACGGGACGGCGACTCCCTTCCGGTCCGAGGCGGAGCTTCCCCATGACATGTCCCCGGATCTGCGGTGGTACATCGATTTCAAGAAGCCGACTTCGGTGTATGAGACCGCCACTGGGCGGCGGGTACGGGTCCTGCCCTCTGGGCTCAGCGAGATGCGGTGGGCGGACGCCGAGACGCTGGTCGCCCGGGACGCCGATATCGAGGATGGGGACGACTACGTGGCCATCGACGCGAGGACGGGCGAGCTCATCCCCATCGGCATCCCATACGCCGACTCCATCATCTTCGGAAAGGTCCGTTGATGTCGGACTGGTACGAGCCGGTCCGCCGTACGGCGTCGCTGCTGGGCGGACGCACGCTGTACGCGCGGCGCATGGCGGAGAAAGCACTGCGCGACGGAAAAGGAACTAAGGACGCCTTCTTTTGGCTCTATCGGTCCTATCTCAGCCGCTTCCGCTTCTGGTCGGACCCCGGCTGGGGGAAGGGACTCTCTGATTTGCAGCGCGCCGTCCTGGTGGCCCTGCATCATGACGGCTGGACCGAGCAGGAAACCGCCTACTTGTGCGGGCGGAGCAGAAAAGCCGTGCGGCGGGCGGGCGAGAAAGGGCTGCTCGCGCTGGGCACCGACGGATCCGCCCTCGCCGGCAGGTTACGGGCCAGGGCCGAGGGACTTCCCCCGGTTGCCGAGCCCGAGCCGGGGCCCAGGCGGAAGGTCGTCAAGTACGGCTCGTTAATTTCCTGTCTTGTGGCCTTTGTTGTGTTAGCGGCCTATTGTTCGCCCCTCGGCGCTTCATCCGGACAGCACACAGACAGCCGTCCCCTCGCCTTCGCGGAGCTCATTCCCTTGCGCGGTCCCACGCAGGCCACGATCCGGTACGCCTACCGCGTCGACGCGTCGGGAACCGTGCTCACCGACGGGAGCTACTGGACCGTAATCACGGAGTCCGGCCGGCGGCTGCTCATCGAGGACGCGACTCCGGACGACCTCGGGATCAGCCCGGACGGCCACAGACTGGCCTACCACAGCCGGAGCAAGGGCGAAGTCGTCGTGTACGACCTTCCGTCCGGCAAGGTCAGCACGGTGCCGAAGGCCGACGATTCGGGCCAGCAACTGTACTTTTCCCCGGACGGCCGCCGCCTCGCCTTCACTTTCGAGGACGAGGTGTATGTCTGGGACGGCAGACGGCGGCGTGTCCCAGGGATCGGGCCGGAGTCGATTCTGAGAGGCTGGCTGGTGGGCGGGCAGGCCCTGCTGGTGGAGGACCTGGAGGGTGTCAGCGCGGTCGATCTCAGTGGCGGCACTCTGTTCAGGACACGGGGTGCGGACAGCATGGAGCTGTCCCCCGACGGGAAGACGTGGGTCGACGTCGACTATGAGAAGAGCGGCTTCACACGGCACGGTCGGCGCACAGGGACCCGGACCATGCGCCTGCCCGCGACCGCGCGCCTCGAGAGGCTGGTGTGCTGGATCAGCGCGGACGTTTTCGTGATCAGTGCCTTTGGCTACGGGCCCAGCGCCTACTACCGGATCGACATGGAGACCGGACAAGCCGAGCCCGTGCCCGCTCTTATCCCGGAGGACCTGCGCGAGGTACGGTTCCCCGGATGTACGCGCTGATCGCAAGCCGCCCGTCCGTGTTCGGGCGGCACCCCCCAACGGTGGACGCGCGCCTGACCCTGTCCCTCTTCGCTTTGGTTGGTCACCGCTGGGCTAGCTAGCGAACCGGGCGAGGCAGGCGGATGGTGAGGATCCGGCTGGCCACGCCGCTGTCCACCAGCCGCCCGTCCGCCCCGAACTCGCCGAGCCCGAAGTCGTTGTCATTGGCGACCACGAGCGTCCGAGGGTCGAGCAGGGCGATGCCCTCGACCTTGCCAGGCAGGGTGGGGGCGACCTCGGACAGGTCGGCGACGAGCGACTTGGCCGGAACCTTGACATCGCCCAGGTCGGTCAGCGCCTCCAGTGACGGAGCAGTGGCCGGGTCGTCGTACCGCCCGCCCAGCAGGTTCGTGGCCTTGGCCAGGTCGATCTGGTAGATCCGGGCGACGTTGTCGGTCCGCTCGTCCACCAGCAGCCGGCGGCCGCCCACGTACGCCAGGCCGGAGACCTTCATTTCGCTCTGGTCGCCGTTCACCTTGGGGTCGAAGGTCATGACGTCCTCGAAGCGGTAGGCGTACTCTCCGATCACCCGCGCCGCGCGGATGCTGAACGTGAGGATCCGGCCGACGCGGGAGGATTTGCCGGTCTTCTTGTCCGGATTGGCCAGCGGGCTCTGCACCGCGAGGTACAAGGTGTCGCCGTCGATCGCCAGCCCTTCGAACCCGCGGTTCTGCTGGCGGGAGGCGAGGACGGCCGGCAGCGTCTCCTTGACGGGGTAGTCGGCGCCGGTGAGGTTGAGCCCCTTGGGGACGTACCGGGCCAGCACCCGCCCTCGCTCGGAGACGTGCAGCAGCGACGGGCCGTACTCGTCGACCAGCCAGAAGTCGCCGCGCGGGGTCCGCACCAGGTCCTCGGTGTCCACCCCGCTCGGGTTGTACGGCAGCGCCGTCTGGCCGTCCCAGGTGTAGGGCACCTCGTCGTGGCCCGCCTGGTCGCTGAGCCCGGTGATCGGCTTGCCGGAGGTGCCGACCAGGGGGACGTACTTCTTGATCTCGACGCCGAACCGGGTGGCCACCCGCACGATCGCGGGGGCGAACTCCGGGATGGGGAACGTGCGCCGCTTGTCCGCGCCCACCTGCCCGTTGGGGCCGCGGTCGGTGACCATCCAGTAGTCCCCGCGCCGCTCGGCGGGGAACAGTCCGCTGCCGACCCCGCCCAGCTTGACCCCGCGATCATCGGCGATGGACCGCTGCAGGTCTTTGAGGGGTACGGGCGGGATGCTCACGTCCTTGACCACCACGGGCCGCGGCGCGGCCTCGGCCAAGGAGGGGGCGGCGGTGACCGCCGGGCCCACGACGAGCGCCAGACCCACGAGCACGGAACGGAACATGGCACGGCCTTTCACACCGGCGAATACGAGCGTCCTGACGCTAATGACGTCAAACGTCCAATTGTTGAAGCGCCGATGAACAGGCCTACCCCAAGTCGCGACGGCCCGCCGCACAACGGCAGCACCGTTTGTCCTGTTGGTTGACGCTCCCGATGGACCGAGCCGATTGTCAGACGGCGTTGCGATGAAGCATGGCCAGCGTCTGTTCCAGCTCCGCCTGGAGGATGTCGCTCGCCGCCTGCCCGTCCCCCTCCCGGATGGCGTCCACCAGCGCGGCATGCGCGTCGTCGCCGGGATTGGGCTCGGTCTCCCGCAGGCCGAGCAGCTCCACCACGTCCACCAGCCGACCCCGCAGCGCCGGGGCGAACTCGGCGAACAGGTCGTCGAGCACCGGGTTGCGCGCCGCCGCCACGACCGCCGCGTGCAGCGCGATGTCCGCGTCCACGAACCCCGCGTCATCGCCCCCGGCCGCCGCTCGCCGCGCCTGCAGGGCCGCCTCCAGTGAGGCGAGGTCCTCGTCGGTACGGCGGGTCGCGGCCAGGCGGGCGGCCTGGGTCTCGACCATCATCCGCACCTCGTAGACGTCCGTGATCGCGGCCCGGCGCAGGCGGGTGGGCCAGTCGGCGGCCGGTTCGGTGGCGATGACGAACACGCCGCTGCCCTGGCGGGCCTGCACCAGCCCGGCGCCCGCCAGCGCGCGCAGCGCCTCGCGGACGGTGGAACGGCCCACGCCGAGGGTCTTGGCCAGGGCGTTCTCGCCGGGGAGCCGGGTGCCGACCGGCCAGTGGCCGCCGGTGATCTGCTCGCGCAGGTGCTCGGTGGCCTGTTCGACCAGCGGGCTGGGACGGAGGGTGCCGAGCGGCATCGCGAATGAACCTCTCAGGTTGTCTGAGGACCTGTGTTGTGGTTAGTGTACCTGGCATGACGTCACGGGGTCTCCTTCTCGGCCGCCGCGGCGGGGCCTGAATCGACCGGCACCCCGCCGCGGTGGCTCCGCAGTGCCGGTCGAACTCCTGAGAACGACCGGAAGGAAACCCCGTGCACGACTGGAACCCGCAACGCCCCAGCGCCATGCCGTACCACCGCTACCAGCCCGCCCACCGGCGCGTCGAGGTGCCGCTGACCGAGCGCGGCTGGCCCGCGCGGCGCATCGAACAGGCGCCGCTCTGGGTGCCCGTGGACCTGCGCGACGGCAACCAGGCGCTGGCCGAGCCGATGGATCCGGCGCGCAAGCGGCGGATGTTCGAGCTGCTGGTGGCCATGGGCTTCAAGGAGATCGAGGTCGGCTACCCGTCGGCCAGCCAGACGGACTTCGACTTCGTCCGCGACCTGGCGGCGTCGGAAAAGGGGCCGGGGGCGGTGCCGGAGGACGTGACGATCGTCGTGTTCACGGCCGCCCGGCGTGACCTGATCGAGCGGACCTTCGCCTCCGTCGAGGGACTGCCGCGCGTCGTCGTCCACCTCTACACGGCGACCGCTCCCGTCTGGCGTGACGTGGTGCTCGGTCACGACAGGCAGGAGTTGCGCGCCCTCATCAAGGACGCGGCCGGGCACGTCGCTCGCCTGGCCGACGCCCGTCCAGGGCCGCCGATCAGGTACGAGTTCTCGCCCGAGGTGTTCAACCTCACCGAGCCCGACTACGTGCTGGAGGTGTGCGACGACCTGACGGCCCTGTGGGAGGCGAGCCCGGACCGCCCGGTCATCCACAACCTGCCCGCCACGGTCGAGACCGCCACCCCGAACGTCTACGCCGACCAGATCGAGTACATGCACCGCCACCTGGCCCGCCGCGACTCGGTGATCCTCTCGGTGCACCCGCACAACGACCGCGGCACCGGCGTCGCCTGCGCGGAGCTGGCGCTGCTGGCCGGGGCGCAGCGGGTCGAGGGGTGCCTGTTCGGCAACGGCGAGCGCACCGGCAACGTCGATCTGGTCACGCTCGCGCTCAACCTGCACTCGCAGGGCGTGGACCCGATGCTGGACCTCTCCGACATCGACGCGATCCGCCGTACGGTCGAGCACTGCAACCGGCTGCCCGTACCCGACCGCCACCCGTACGCAGGAGACCTGGTCTACACCGCCTTCTCCGGCACCCACCAGGACGCCATCGGCAAGGGCCTGGCCCACCACGCCAAACGGGCCGCCGAGCTGGGCGTGCCCGTGGAGCAGGCGCCTTGGGAGGTGCCGTACCTGCCGATCGACCCCGCCGACGTGGGCCGCGACTACCAGGCCGTGATCCGCGTCAACAGCCAGTCGGGCAAGGGCGGCATCGCCTACCTGCTCGGCACCCACCAGGGGCTCGACCTGCCGCGACGGCTGCAGATCGACTTCTCGGCGGTCGTCCAGCGGGCCACGGACGGCAGCGGGGCGGAGATGACGGCCGAGGAGCTGTGGCGGCTCTTCCAGGCCGCCTACCTGGAACCTTCGGACGACGGGCCGTACGCGCTCGCCGACTGGAGCACCGCGGAGACCGGGCCGGGGGTCCACGAGTTCGCCGGCACCCGGCGTGATGGCGGCGGCGAGCTCCGGGGGACCGGCAACGGCCCGCTGTCGGCGCTGGCCGGGGCGCTGGGCGGGGTCGACATCCTGCACTACACGCAGCACGCCACCGGGCCGGGCCAGGACAGCCAGGCCGTCGCGTACGTGGAGGCGCGGGTGGGGGAGACGGTCCGGTGGGGAGCGGGCCGCGACACTTCGGTGCTGACCGCCTCCGTCCGCGCCCTGCTCGCCGCCGTCAACCGAGCGGCCGTCAACCGAGCGGCCGTCAACCGAGCCGCCGTTAACTGAACCGCCGTCAACCGAGCGGCTTCAGTCGCTTAAGCCACGCGGCGCGGCTTGGGGACCAGGTTCAGGGTCGGGGAGAACCGTCCGTCGCAGCCCGGCACCGCGGTCACGTGCGCGGAGATCTCGGTCTCACTCTGGACCCTGATGCTCGCGATGTAGAAGGGGGTGAGCAACGTCTGCGGCCGCCTGCGACCGAGGCTCAGGTAGCCGAAACGGAACCACTGCGGCGTCAGCCGGGTGTCCTCCATGCCGGCGAAGGACTCGGCCACCCGGGCGGCGACCTCCCGCGCCGCCTGGATCGGCGTCCGCACCCCGGGCTCCGCGACCGTCGCGCCGCCCCCGTCACCGGCGAAGCGGCGGGTCGACACGCTCAGCGACGTCACGCCGCCGCTCGCGCCCAGCTCCACGGTGGACGACGCCCGGCCGTACACCGGAAGATCACGTACGTAATGCCGGAACGAGCCGAGCGCCCGGCACAGGCTGGGCTCGGCCCAGCGCTCTCCGGCCGGCGCCTTGACCCGCCAGAGGCGCTCGAACGCCAACTCGTCCTCAGCCGGTACGAGGGACGGCAGCCCGATCCGATCCCCGGCGGCGCGCAGCATGCCGGTCAGCTCCGCGTCACCGGGATCGTTCTCGAAGAGGTCCTCGGACGGCGGCAGGTCGAGATGGACGGTCATCGAGCCCGACGCGTGGAACCCCACGGCCCGCAACCGGCCCGGCAGCCACACCGTGGTCCGATCCTGGTGGGTCACCGTCTCGAGGGAGATGCCGTCGCGCGGACCGGCGACGGCCAGGACCAGCTCCTCCAGGCGGCGCTGGACCGCGCTCGGCTCGGGCGCGGCGAGCCCCAGCACCCTGACCGTGGCGGGCACCTCCCCGGCCATCGCGGCCAGCTCTTCGGCGAGATCGTCGGCGTATGGGAAAGCGGGCATGAAGGCTCCTCGACTCCGGCCGTTCTGATCAGCCCAGGACCTGCGGGGCTGAGGTCACCGCGGCAGAACCTCAATGATCAGTACGCCGGAGCACGAGCCGCGTCAGGACGGAACCTAGGGATGTCCCTAGTCCGGGAGCGAGCCCGTCAGGAGGACAGGTGACGGGCGCAGTCGTCGCGGTAGCGCTGCACCAGCTCGCGGATCCGCTCCGGATCGGCGAGCACGGCGCGTGACACCGACGGCACGACCGCCTGCCGTACCGGACCGAACAGCCGGGCCAGGTCGGCCGGAGCGGCGCCCTGCGCGCCCAGGCCCGGCGCCAGGATGGGGCCGTTGAGCTGCTCCAGCGGATGCTCCAGCGACGGGAGGGTGGCGCCGATCACGACGCCGACCGGACCCAGGGGGGCGCGGCCCGCGTTCGCCGCCGCGGCGCCCGCGAAGATCTCGCCCGCGACCGCCGTCTGCAGCGCCACGGCCTCCGGGTTGGAGGTGCGCGCCAGGACGAAGACGCCGGCGTCGTTGGCGATGGCCGACGTGATCGCGCCCTCCAGCGAACCGAACCCGAGGTAGGGGCTGAGCGTCACGGCGTCGACCGCGAGCGGGCTGCCCCGGTCGAGGTACGCCTCGGCGTAGGCGGCCATCGTGCTGCCGATGTCGCCCCGCTTGACGTCGAGGATCACCACCGTGCCCGCCTCACGCAGGTCGGCGATGACGCTCTCCAGCACGGCGATGCCCCGGCTGCCCCAGCGCTCGTAGAACGCGGACTGCGGCTTGACCACCGCCGCCACGTCGCCGATCGCGTCGACCACCGTACGGCTGAACCGCTCCAGCCCGGCCGGGGAGTCGTCGAGCCCCCACGCGTCGAGCAGCGCCGGGCTGGGGTCGATGCCTACGCAGAGTGGGCCGTACTTGTCGAGCCTGGACCGCAACCGTGTCCCGAACGACTCATTCACCACTGGACTCCCCTCGCGACGTACGCAGACTAACGGCGCCGGTCTGATGCGGGAAAGGTTTTCGACCATGGCGATATGGGCTGCCTCTTCTCGCCTCCAGTCTTCCAGAGTTCGCCTCCGGGGTAGATCAGCTGACATGTACGAGATCGCCCACCGCACGCTGACGCTGCGCACCGAGCCGCTACGCGAGGCCGTCGTCACGATCGGGCTGCCGATCGAGGAGCCGACGGGGGAGTGGTCGTGCCCTTACCGGATCGACGGGCTCGCCGGGTGGGAGCACGATCGCAAGGTCACCGGCGTCGACTCGCTCCAGGCGCTCGAACTCGCCATGACCATGGTGCGGGCCGCGCTCGCCGGCTCGCACGAGGCCAAGGAAGGGTTGCTGAGCTGGGACGAGGAGCCCCCCGAAGGACGCGAGCACACGGTGTACGTCCGGTGGGAGAAGGAGCACGACGTCGCCTATATCGCGATGAAGCACGAAATAGTGCCAGGAGAGGCGGTACGGCAGACTCTGTCGGAGGATGTCGTGCTCGACTACGCGGAGTCGGGAGAGCTGCTCGGCGTGGAACTGCTCAACGCGGCCACGACGATGCCGTCCGAGATGCGCCTCTGAGTGTTCTGAGTGGTCAGGCGGCAAGGGTGGAGCCGCGTATGACGAGTTCGGTGGCGAGTTCGACGTGGCGGGAGTCGATTTTCTCGCCCGCGGCCAGGCGCAGGGCGGTGCGCAGGGCGACGGCGCCCATCTCGCGCAGCGGCTGGCGTACGGTGGTCAGCTGCGGCGAGGTCATGGTGGCGATCTCGGTGTCGTCGAAGCCGACGACGCTGAGGTCTTCGGGGACACGCAGGCCACGGGCCCTGGCGGCCTGGATGGCGCCGAGGGCGCTCTCGTCGCCGGCGGCGAAGATGGCGGTCGGCGCGGGGCGCAGGTCGAGCACGGCGGCTCCTTCTTGCACCCCGTGGGGATAGCAGAAGCCCGCAGTACGGACATATTCGGGAGGTACGGGCACGCCCGCGGCTTCCATGGCGGCGCGGAAGCCGTGCATGCGTGCCTGGTTGACGGCCGCGGTCGCGGGTCCGCCGAGGTAGGCGATGCGGCGGTGGCCGAGGGCCAGCAGATGCTGTGTGGCGGACAGGCCGCCGGCGAAGTTGGTGCAGCCGACGCTGGTCACGGGGGCGTCCGGCAGGTTCAGGGGGTCGATGACGACCACGGGTAAACGTACTCGCGACAGCGCGGCCAGCTGGGCCTTGGTCGGCCCGTTGGTAAGGGTGATCATCGCCCGCCGCCCGGCGGCGACCAGGTCGCGAGCCCAGGAGATGCCGCCGCCGGCCATGCCCTTCGTGCCGCTGACGACGACCGCCACACCCGACTCGGCGCCGGCGTCGATCGTGCCCTTGATGATCTCGGTGGAGTAGGCGCACATCTCGTCCACCCACATCTCGACCGTGGCCGACCCATCGGCCCGGTCCCGGGGCGACGAGCGCGGGACGTAGCCGTGCTCCAGCAGCAGGGACTGCACCAGCGTACGGGTGTCAGGCGCGACTTCGCGGCGGCCGTTGAGCACCTTGGACACGGTGGCCACGGACACGCCGGCCGAAGCGGCGACGGTGGCCAGCGTGGTACGCCTGGGACTGCTCGCCATGAATTCCTCCCTAACGCCGACATATACCCAAAAGGGTTGCTCAGCCGCACCGGATTTAATGGTGAGGTGATCGCACCCCGTATCGTGGCAACAGACCTTGACGGAACCCTCCTCGACTCCACCGGCACAGTGTCCTCGCGCACCCGCCGCGCCCTGGGACGCGCCCGCGACGCCGGCGCCGACATCGTCTTCGTCACCGCCCGGCCGCCACGCGGCGTGGACCCGATCGCCGCGATGGCGGACGTCACCGGCACAGCGGTCTGCAGCAACGGCGCCATCGTCTACGACCTGGACACCCGCGAGATCACCAGCACGTACGCGCTCGACCTCGCCGCCGCGAGGAAGCTGATGGAGACGCTCCTCGAGGCCCTGCCCGGTGTCGCCTTCGCGGTGGAGACGGGCCGGCACGTCCTGGTCGAGCCCGCCTACACCAGGCGCGTCCTCCCGGACCTGCCCTTCACCCGCGAGGTCACGGACGCCTGCGAGGAGGGTGAGCCGGTCGTCAAGCTGCTGGCCTGGTCGGCGACGCACGCGGTGGACGAGATGTTCACCGCCGCCGTCGCGGCCGTCGAGGGCCAGGCCGAGGTGACGCACTCGGGCGGCAGCGGGCTGCTGGAGATCAGCGCTCCCGGGGTGACGAAGGCCGGCACGCTGGCCCGGTTGTGCGAGGAGCGGGGGGTGGACGCGGCCGAGGTGGTGGCGTTCGGCGACATGCCCAACGACCTCGCGGTCCTCGCCTTCGCCGGGGCGGGGTACGCGATGGCCAACGCGCACCACATGGTGATGGCGGCCGTCGAGCGGCGCACCTTGTCCAATGACGATCACGGGGTGGCCGCTGTCCTGGAGCGCCTGTACGGCTTGTGACCCGGTTGTTACTCCGCAGGTTGTATCACTGCGGCGGGCAGTGGCTCCTCTTCTCCATACGCTTCATACGCGGTCGAGACGGAGGCCACCGGATGCCGACCATCGACTACCAGAGCGAACCGTACGCCCCACGGGGGGAGGGGCGCGGCGCCGAAGGGCAGCATCGGCCCCACGTGTGGCCGCTGCCTGGCCAAGCCGCGCCGCCTGCCGGCCGAGGACCGTGGCTGGAGCGTGTCATGATCCCTCCCGATGACCTGGACCCGACGGACGAGTCCATTCTCGACGAGATCAGGAAGATGTTCTCGGTGCTCGACCCCGTGCCCGAGACGCTGGTCGAACGGGTCCAGTTCGCCCGCGAGTCCCATGAGTCCCGTTGTCCCCGCAGGTCCCGTGAGTCCCGCGGATGAGGACGCCGCTGAGTTTCAGAAGAAGATCCACGACCGGGCGGCCCGGTCGCATCCGCATGGGCTGGGTGTGTCTGCCTACGGGAGATCAGCGAAGGTACGGGCCTGGCCGTGTACGCCTCCTGGCGTACAGAGGATGACGACGGGCGTCGGATGCCGCGGTGTCGTGGCGGCAAGATCCTGGAGACCTCACGAGGTCAAAGGAGAAGCGAGTGGTAACTCAGGCCGCCAAGGGGACCGGATATCTGACCGCGTTCAAGATTATCGTCGCGCTGAACACGCTGGCGGTGCTGTTCCAGGCCGTGACGGCCGGCCAGTTGCTCAGCGGGGCGTCGGCGGGGGCCCATGACGTGGGGGCGGGGGCCGTACATGCGCTGGGGCTGGCGCAGCTCGTCGCGGCCGTGCTGATGTGGCGGCCGGGGCGTGGGGCGGGATGGCCCGCGCTGGTCGGGCTGGCGATTCTGCTTCTCGGGTTCGTGCAGTCGGCGGTGGGCGGGGCGGGTGTGCTGAGCGTGCACGTGCCGCTCGGGATGGCGGTCTTCGGGTTGAGCGTGTGGCTCCTGGTCTGGGCTTGGCGCCGCTGAGTCGCTCACGGGTGATCGACGGTTACAGGTCACCGTGTCTGGCCAGGTGGTCGGCCTTGCGGATGGGCTCCGGCAGGCGGTGGTACGGCGAGAGCCGCAGGACCTCGGCGCAGGCCGTGTCGAGGGTGACGCGGTGGCCCTGGGACACGTACACCGGCTTGACGGCCGACTGCGTACGCAGGACCCGGCCCACGGTCGAGCCGTCCAGCTCGATCGGCGTCCACGCGCCCCGAGCGGGGTCCGGGGCGTCGTGGGTGCCGACGAAGTGGGTCTTGCCCACGCCGATCGCGGGGAGTCCGGTGAGCACGCCCAGGTGGCAGGCCAGGCCGAACCCGCGCGGGTGCGCCAGGCCGTACCCGTCGCAGATCAGCAGGTCAGGGGTGACGGTGAGCCGTTCGAGCGCCTCCACCAGCGCGGGCAACTCGCGAAAGGCGAAGAGCCCCGGCACGTACGGAAACCGCGCCTTGCCACGAACCACCACTTGCTCGACCACCACGAGATCGCCCGCCGTGCCCTGTGCGTGGTCGTCCGTGGCGGCGGTTGTGGAGAGCACTACCACGGCGGCGGCTACCTCGTCCTCGCCGTGGTAGTGCACGTCGAGTCCCGCCACCGACGTGAACGAGGTCGGGCCGGTCAGCTCGAGGTGAAGCCGGAGGCGCTCCTGGATCGCCTCCGCCTCCGCGGTACTAGTCGGCCAAGGGTGAAGCTGGTTTACCCGCACATGGTTCAACCTATGCCCGTCAGCTCCCTGGGACGTCGTCCTGATGGATGAGCTTCCCCGAAGCGAATAGCGCGTTCTGTGGCCTCCACCCCTGGCAGTAGTTCGGGTCGTCGGCGAACCGCAGCGTCAGGGACCGAACATGCAGGCACGGCCATTCCTCGACGTTGATGTCACTGCCGAACCCTTCTCGGGGGATCCGCGAGCAGGCGCGGCACCCCGTGAACCACATTCCCCGCTGCTCCACACGGCCGCCGCCCGAGAAGATGTATGGGGCACACATTCGCCGGGGCTCATGGACGACGAGTCGCGCGAACCCCGCCTCATCCAGCCGCGTCAGCAGGAAGTCAAGCAGTTCCTCCACGAACGGCTCAAAGCGCGCCACTCCGGCATCATCTCATCAGATCCAAGCGGCCGACCAAGCCGTCCTTCGGCGGGGACATGACACCGCACGCACCTCCGGCCACAACGAGTGCCGCGGCCACGACCATCGAGCTCCGCACGTCTACCCGCACTCAGCTATGCGGCGGGTGAGCACCAAGGGGGCGTCCTCGGTGATGGCTACCGTGTGCTCGGAGTGGGCCGTGCGCGAGCCGTCCGCCGACCGGATGGTCCAGCCGTCGGCGTCGTAGACGATCTGGTCGGTCGTGCGGGCGAACCAGGGTTCGAGCGCGAGGGTCAGGCCCGGCCGGAGCGTAAGGCCGCGCCCTGCCCGGCCCTTGTTCGAAACGTGGGGCCCCTCGTGCATGGTGCGGCCGATGCCGTGGCCACCGAACTCGGTGTTGACCGGGTAGCCGTAGTCGTGGGCTACCGCCCAGATGGCCGCCGAGATGTCACCCAGACGATTGCCCGGACGCGCCACCTCGATCGCCGCCTCCAACGCTTCCTCGGTGGCGCGGATGATTCGCAGGTCCTCCTCGGCGGCGGTCCCGACGACGACCGTGCGCGCCGAGTCGGCCACCCAGCCGTCGACGCTGACCGCGAGGTCCGCGCTGAGTACGTCGCCGTCACGCAGCGTGTAGTCGTGGGGTATTCCGTGCAGGACGGCGTCGTTGACCGACAGGCAGATGACGTTGCGGAACGGGCCGCGTCCGAAGGACGGCGCGTAGTCCCAGTAGCACGACTCCGCCCCGGACCGTTTGATCATGCCGCGCACGTGGTGCTCCAGGTCCAGGAGGTTGACGCCCACGTCGGCGAGCCGGCCGACCTCGTAGAGCACCTCGGCGACGAAGCGCCCGGCCACGTGCATGCGTTGGATCTCCGCAGGCGTCTTCAGTTCGATCATGATTACCTCGCGTCACAGGATGCTGGTATTACTATACCGGCACCTTAACAGCTTGCCGGTATA
Source organism: Nonomuraea sp. NPDC049750 (assembly GCF_040659625.1). Lineage (NCBI taxonomy): Bacteria > Bacillati > Actinomycetota > Actinomycetes > Streptosporangiales > Streptosporangiaceae > Nonomuraea > Nonomuraea sp. NPDC049750. The sequence continues at coordinate 281,455 of NZ_JBFANB010000014.1, read as the reverse complement.
GTAATACCAGCTCTATCCTGGGAGCATGGTCCGTCAACCGCTCACACCTGAGCAGATCGAAGCCGGCAGGCGTCTGGGCGCCCTGCTGCGTCACGCGCGAGCGGGACGCGACCTGGCGGAAGTCGCGCACGCGGCCGGCATCTCGCCGGAGACCCTGCGCAAGATCGAGACCGGACGGCTGCCCTCACCCGGATTCGGCACGATCGTCTGCCTCGGCGAGGCACTCAACGTGCCGCTTCAGGCGTTGGCAGCTATCTGGCGCGGCAACGACCTACCGCTGGAAGCCGCCTCGTAGCCGCTGTCGAATAGCGGACCAGCGGCGGCAGGTTCTGTAGTGTCGGGAATCGTGAGGGATGTCCTGGTGGTCGTCGGCCCAGGGCTGGTCGCCGACGCCGCGTTGCTCAGCGAGATCGCCGAACGCGAGTTCGCCGCCCTCGGGGTCTCCGGCGCGCTCGTGCACGCTCGTGACGCGGCCGAAGTCATGATGTGTATGGCGGGCGGCGACGGTGAGTTGCCCGCCGCGGCCGTCGTGGTGGTTCCGGGGCCGGTGGATGAGGTGCGACGGCTCATGGGGCAGTGCCTTGGGCCCCTGGTGTGGCTGGATCTCGCCCGGGTGGACGGGGCTGAGGTGGGGGAGGGGGCAACGCACGTTCACGGGCGTGGCGTCGAGGGGTTGATCTGGGCGATTCGGCATGCCGTACACCGTCTGCGGCATCCGCGGATGCGGATCGCGTACGGGGCGCATCGCGATCAGTGGGGTGAGCTGTACCTTCCCGAGGGGGCGGTGGACAGGCCGGCTGTCGTGGTGCTCGTTCATGGCGGGAACTGGCGGTCGAACTGGGCGGCCGATCTCATGGACGCGCTCTGCCTCGACCTCGTCGGCCGGGGGTTCGCCGTGTGGAACCTCGAATACCGGCGTCCCGACCTGCACGGGTGGCGGGCGACCACCGCGGATGCGGCCGCTGGGCTGGCCGCGTTGTCGACGGTGGACGCGCCGATCGACCTCGGACGGGTCGCCGTCGTCGGTCACTCCGCCGGGGCGCAGCTGGCCTTCCGCGCGGTGGCCGACGGGGCGCGGGTTTCGCTGGTCGTGTCGCTGGCGGGGATGCTCGACCTCGTCGAGGCCGACAGGCGCCGGCTCGGCTCCGGCGCGGTCGCCGCCGCCCTCGGCACAGCCTCCAGCACCGGCCTCGAGGTCGGTACGGCGAGTCCGCTGCTCAGGTTGCCGTTGCGGGTCCGCCAGCTGATCGTCCAAGGGTCCGGGGACGAGCTGGACCTGGTGGACTTCGCGCGCCGCTACGCCAGGGCCGCCGGGGAGGCCGGAGATGACGTGACGTATCTGGAAATGTCCGGCGACCACTTCGCGGTGATCGACCCGCATGCCCCGATCTGGCGCACCACCGCCCTCGCCATCACCGATGCCCTCCGATAACCCGAACTTCACTCGACTCGCCGATCCTCCTCGCGCGGTGGGTAGGTGAATGTCTGGGTATCGGCCCAGCCCTGCGCGACGATGCGGTAGTCGTGCGCGGCTTCGCTGGCGGTGTGGTCAGGGCCGATGTCGACCGTGTCGGCGATCGACCAGGCTCCGTTGATCTTCTGTTCGATGACGTAGAGGAACTCGTTGAAGCCCAAGGAGGAGGACACGAACGTGTTGACGATGGTGAGAGAGCGGCGACCCGCAGTCAGGGTTCGCGGGATTTCGACGATCTGCTCCCGCCATTTGTAGGTGCTGTCGCCGGGTAGTTGCCGCCACGACCCGGCCGGATCCCCGTTGACGGTGATGGTGGCGTATTGCCGGGCGACGCCCGCGTCCAGGCGGCGGATCAGCCGCACTCCGCTGTTGGCGGGATCGACGGTCGCGGTGAACCGGCTCGACCCGCCGACGCTGAACGCACGGCCGTCATCGCTGACGATGCGGCCGGGACCCAAGGGGCTGCCGGCGGGGCTGCCGAGACCGTCGGACGCGATGTCTTGTGACGCTCCCCGCTGATCGAAGATGACGCTCAGGGCGCCCGCGGTCGCCAGCGCGGCCAACGCGGCCGACACGGCGGCTTGGCGCCAGCTTCGGCGGGGAATAGGGGCCGGCCCCGCCTCGTCCGGCCCGGCTGTCCGGCGGGCGAGCATCGCGCCGCCGGGGTCGCGATCCGGCGCCGTCGCGCCGGGCATCGCGCCAACGGGGTAGCGACCCGGCTCCGTCGCGGCGGGCAGCCGGGCGACTCGTACCCGCTCCCATGCCCTTTCCCACTCCGGGAGCTGATGCTCGGGCACCCGGCACGCCCGCAGGAAGGCCATCATCAACGCCTTCTTGGGGAAGCGCCGACCGGCCAGCATGTCCGCGCAGGTCGCCCGTGGCAGCCGGGTCCCACCCGCCTTGTCCGCCCGCAGCTGCAGCTCCCGCAGTGACGTATCGGCCCGCGCGAACCGCTCGGCCAGCAACCTCACCAGATCCTCGTGGCAGGTCACCGACTCCACTCCGGATCGGGACGCCTGCCTGACGATCAGGGACTCCTCGTCACCCTCGCTCATCGCCTCGAACCCCCGCCCTTCCGGCCTGCGCTCCTCCCTGCCGCAAAGTGTACGAGCGATTACCCATCGTGTCCGAGGGATGGCGGCAGCGGCGACCCGCCGTCCGGGCCTGGCCATCGGGTGGCTCGAGTCCGTCCGAGTCCGTCCGAGCTCCTGTTGGACACCTGGGCTGTGCCGCTTCGCTGGCTCTCAACGCGGCGAACCCGCCGCACCTGACGGAGCAGAAAGGCAGACCACCACCATGATGATCCGCAATGTCACGGCCACCGCCCTCCTGACCGCGGCCCTGTTCGGTGCCCTCCCGGGGGCCGCCGCCACCCCGGCCCTGGCGGCGGCCGCGGAGTGCGGGGTCCGGAGCGACGGCAAGCTCTACTGCGGAAACACCCCGAACGTCACCCTGTCCTACGACGCCTCCTTCCAGACCGCGGAGACCGGCGTACTGACGAGCAGTTTCAGCTGGTTCCAGTGCTGGGTCGAGGGCGGCCCGCATGCCGGCGGCAACAACGTCTGGTACCTCGCCGCGGGCGACAAGGCGGTGCCGCCCTACCGCGGCTGGGGCTTCCTGCCCGCCGTTCATGTGGCCACCGCCCATGACCCCGCGCCGGGCCTGCGCGAGTGCACCTTGGCCGACTACGACCTCATCGGACCGTGACGCCGCCGAGGTTCCGGACCCTCCAAGAGAACAACACTGAAGGAGAAACACAGATGAACAAGCGTCAGGTCATCGCCACGACCATCGCCACCACCGCATTCGCGCTGTGTGGGCTGGCCTCGCCCGCCGCCTCCGCGGAAGCCTGCGGGGTCGACCCGCACGACGGCAGGTTGCACTGCACCAACGACGAGGGCGGACTCCCCGTGTTCCACGAGCCCCGGCCCGTCGACGCCGTGGACTTCCTCGACACCACGCAGAGCTGGTTCACCTGCTGGACGCGGGGAGAGCTTCATCCAGGGGGCAACACCACCTGGTACGGAACCGTCGGCGACAGGTTCGGTGCCTTCGGGTACGTGCCGGCCTCCGTGGTGCACACACCGAGCGCCTTCGACGCCGACCCCGGCAAGTACGGCCTGCGCAGGTGCTGAACCCGCTCCACCTGAACCGGTAAGCGCCGCACCACCACCACGGCGACGTGACCGCCGCCGTGGTGGTGCGCGGGTGGGTCTGGTGCGTACGACGGAAGGGGACCGACACTGTGGACATGCAGTCGTACTCCAGCGCCACCGCGCCGACCCCCCTCCTGGGCGAGACGATCGGCGAGAACCTCGAACGGACCGTCGCGGCCTTCGGCGACCGGGAGGCCCTGGTCGATGTCCCCACCGGACGCCGATGGACCTACACCGAGCTCGACGCCGACGTGAACCGCCTCGCGCTCGCCCTGCTGGCCAAGGGCATCGCGAAGGGCGACCGGGTGGGCATCTGGGCGCCCAACCGCGCCGAGTGGGTGCTCGTGCAGTACGCCACGGCGAAGATCGGCGCGATCCTGGTCAACGTCAACCCGGCCTACCGGAGCCACGAGCTGGAGTACGTCGTCAAGCAGTCGGGCATGCGGCTGCTGATCAGCGCCCAGACGCACAAGAGCAGCGACTATCGCGCGATGGTCGAGGAGATCGGCTTCGCGAACTCCATCTACCTGGACGATCCGGGCTGGGACGCGCTCCTGGCCGAGACCGTCGCGGAGGACCGGTTGCGGGCCCGCATGTCGGAGTTGTCGTGCGATGACCCGATCAACATCCAGTACACCTCCGGCACCACCGGCTTCCCCAAGGGCGCGACCCTGTCGCACCACAACATCCTCAACAACGGCTATTTCGTCGGTGAGCTGATCCACTACACCGAGGCCGACCGGGTCTGCCTGCCGGTGCCGTTCTACCACTGCTTCGGCATGGTCATGGGCAACCTCGGCGCCACCTCGCACGGGGCCTGCGTGGTGATCCCCGCGCCGAGCTTCGAGCCCGAGGCGACGCTGCGGGCCGTACAGGACGAGAGATGCACGTCGTTGTACGGCGTGCCGACCATGTTCATCGCCGAGCTGGGGGTGGCGAAGGGGTACGACCTGAGCACGCTCCGGACCGGCATCCTGGCCGGGTCGCCCTGCCCGGTCGAGGTGATGAAGCGCGTCGTCAGCGAGATGAACATGCGCGAGGTCGCCATCTGCTACGGCATGACCGAGACGTCCCCGGTGTCCACGATGACCAGGTCCGACGACGACCTGGCCCGCAGGACCGAGACCGTCGGCCGGGTGCTGCCGCACGTCGAGGTGAAGATCGTGCACCCGGAGACCGGGCTGACCGTGGCGCGCGGCGAGCCCGGTGAGCTGTGTACGCGCGGGTATTCGGTCATGCTCGGATACTGGGACGAGCCGGACAAGACCGCCGAGGCCATCGACGCCGCCCGCTGGATGCACACCGGTGACCTGGCCACCATGGATGACGACGGCTACGTCAACGTGGTCGGGCGGATCAAGGACATGGTCATTCGTGGCGGGGAGAACGTCTATCCGCGCGAGGTCGAGGAGTTCCTGTACCGGCATCCGGACGTCGCGGACGTGCAGGTGATCGGGGTGCCCGACGAGAAGTACGGCGAGGAGCTGATGGCCTGGGTCATCATGCGGGAGGGCGCCGAGCCACTGACGGCCGGGGCGGTCAGGGAGTTCTGCGCGGGGCGGCTGTCGCACTTCAAGATCCCGCGGTACGTCCACGTCGCGGACGCCTTCCCGATGACCGTCACCGGGAAGATCCGCAAGGTGGAGATGCGCAGGCGGTCGGTCGACCTGCTCGGGCTGGGCGACGGCGAAACGGCGCCCTGACCACGGACGTCCTGACTACAGGGGCGCGGCGCGCGCCTGGCATCGGGCGGCGCATACCCGGCTTGTTTGGACAGAACGGGCACGGCCTAGCATGGTCCGGTGATCGTCGGTGAGGTGCTCGGCCTGCTCGGGGTAGGCGTGGTCGCCGGCGTGGTCAGTACGGTGGTGAGCCTGGCGTCGATCGTCTCCTACCCGGCGCTGCTGGCGTTCGGCCTGCCGCCGCTGACCGCGAATGTCACGAACACCGTCGCGCTGATGTTCACCAGTGTGGGCGCGGCGGTCGGGTCGCGGCCGGAGCTGGCGGGGCAGGGCGGCCGGGTGCTGCGGCTGGGCTGGGTGACCGCGCTCGGTGGGGCGACGGGCGCGTTGCTGCTGCTGGTGACTCCGGCGCGGGCGTTCGAGCTGATCGCCCCATGGCTGATCGCGGGGGCCTCACTGCTGCTGGTCCGGCGGCCGACCGTCAAGCCGGGCGGTGAGCACGGGGTGTTGCTGCGGGTGGCGCTGTTCGTCGTGTCGATCTATGTGGGGTATTTCGGGGCGGCGGGCGGGATCCTGATGTTCGCGGTGCTGGCGGGCTTTCTCGACCAGTCGCCGGCCCGGCTGAACGCCGCGAAGAACATGCTGTCCGGGCTGGCGAACGCGGTGGCCGGGCTGGGGTTCGCGCTGTTCGGGCCGGTGGACTGGGGGGCGGCGGTGCCGCTGGCGGCCGGGTTCCTGCTGGGCGGGTGGCTCGGACCGAAGATCGTCCGCCGGATGCCCGGCCAGAGCCTGCGCTATCTGGCGGCTGCGTGCGGCGTGGCGGTGGCGATCAAACTCGGCTACGACTCGTACGTGGGCTGACGTGCTTGGGGGCGAGAATCCTCGGTTGATGTCGCTCGCCGTCGTGATGTGCCTGCTGGCCCCGCCAGAGACCAAGGCACCGTCAGACACGCAGAACGGTGACCTGACGGCCGGACGGTGTGGTCGCCTGCCGATCAGCAGCCAGCTGGGTCAAGCGCCCGAGGCCCGCTGAAGCCGCCTCATCGTTCAGGTGCGGAAGTACCCGTGCGAGCCGGTCGGCCTGATGAGTGCTCTCCCTGTGGATGGTCGCTGATGAGCCTTATGCCCGTAGGATGACCGGCCGGACCTGAGGGCTGTCCAGCCTCTCCGCGGTGAGCGCCGACCCGGATCCGCAGGAGTGGGCCGACCTCGCCCGGCTGCTCGGCCGAGGCGAGCTCGCCGACATGTTCAGCGCTCGACCTCGTCGCGCGGGCCAAGCCGGGGCCGTTCTGGCCGCGTACCCGCGAACTCGGCACCTATCTCGGCGTCCGCGACAACGGCACCCTGGTGGCGATGGCGGGTGAGCGACTCCGGCCACCGGGGTGGACCGAGATCAGCGCCGTCTGCACCACCCCCGAGGCACGCGGGCGAGGCCATGCCGCCCGCCTGGTCAGTGCGCTCGTCGCGCGGATCGTGGCTCGTGACGAACGGCCCTTCATCCACGTAGCCGAGGCGAACACCGGCGCGATCGCCCTCTACGAGCGGCTCGGCTTCGAGACCCGCAAGCCCGTGACCTTCCGGGGGTTCCACACGCCGTGACGCTTTCCGGCTACCAGGCCACCAACGCCAAGCGCCACCTCGTCTACGACTACACCGACGACTCGTGCGGCTACAGCTGCGGTCGCAACGCCGACCACTCCATCAACACAGCGGCCCTGGCCGCCGGATACCACGGCGAGGGCGGCATCCAGAAGTACGCCTTCGGGATCGAGAACTGGGCCTTCGACAAGTACGACGCCTTCATCGCCGACCTGCGTACGGGCACCCGCACGCCGGCGCAGCTCAAGATCGACCTGGCCGCCTGGCAGCAGTCGATCGCGCAGACCGTGAAGACCCACTACATCAACGGCACGATCCCCACGTCCTGACCCCTCATGTGGCGGCCCCTCCGGATCACGGGACAGATTGCCCTGTACCGCGTCGAATATCGTCACAACGGCTCTGACCTGTGGTCTTGAAGCTCAGGCTGGTGGCTCCAGCATGGGTACGAGGAACCGCCGGGCCACCGCGGCCAGTTCCTGGTCGTCATCCAGGTTGATGATGGCACTGGGGATCGTCAGGAAAGAGGTGGAGATCCGCACCATCATCTCGGCCACGAGATCGACGTCGAGGCCGCTCGACACGTTGCCCGCGCGTTGCTCGCTGCGGAGCTGGCCGGCGACGAAATGCCGCACGGTGGCGAGGGTCTGACCCCCGTCGGCCGTCATGGAGGGGACGAGCAGGTCCGGTTCCGTGGCGATGAGTCCGCCGATCAGCGGGTTGCCGCGAATTGCCCGCAATGAGGTTACGAAGCCCAGGACGACCCTGTCGGCAGCGGTGCCGGCTTGTTCTATGTCGATGAGGAACTGGTCGAAATAGCGGCGGAACTCCCGGCGCACCACGTGCTCGATCAGCGTGTCCTTGGTGTCGAACCGGCGGTAGACCGTGATCCGCGACACCTTCGCCAGCCGGGCGACATCCTCCATGGTGGAGCGCCTGATGCCCATCCGGCAGAACTGCTCGTACGCCGCGTCGAGGATGCGCGCCCGTAGCTCGTCGCTGTCGTCGGCGCGCTCGACGGCATCGACATAGGCGCGCTCCAGCAGCGAATCGGAGTCCGACGGAGCCATGAATCCGGACAGCACAGAGTCCACGATCACCTCCTAGGGGAATTCTGCCTCAAACGCCGTCTTGTGATGCCCGTCACACTGTGCTCTGATGATGATACACAGACTCATGACTTGTTTCTCCGTATCAACCATTTCTCGCATGCCCTGAGCAGAACCCCCCACCTCGAAGGAGTGCGGAGCATGGCAGAGTTGAGCAGGCGCGAGGTACTGATGTCGGGCACCGCCTTGGGGGCGCTCGGCGCGTTAGGGATGGTCTCCCCGGCCCAGGCGGACTCCTTGTCCGGCGGCTGGGGCTGGCCGGCCAGTGGTTCGATCGCGGGTTCCGGCAGCGGCGCCGACCCCCGATGGGTGTGGGACGACGTGGCCGATCCGCTCCTCGCCTCCCTGCTCGACCGCGGGGTCATACCCGAGGTCAACCGGCTGCTGGAGGGCTGGAACCGCAACGACCAGCCCCTGCCCGCGGGGCTGCCGGAGGATCTGCGGGCCTTCATCGAGCAGGCACGTCAGCTGCCATCGTGGGCCGACCCGGCAAAGCTGGACGCCGCGGGGCGCTTCCACGCGCTCAAGGGGAACTACATCGTCGTCCTCACCATCGTCGGCGCCGGGATGCTGGCCACCGCCATCCCCAAGGAGGCACGCGCTGTCTATTACTCCGCGGGCGGCGCGGATCTGAAGGACCGGATCGCCAAGACGAACATCCTGGCGTACGCGGTCAGACCCCAGAACGCCTGGGGTGCCGGAGGCACGGCCGTGGTCGAGGCGGTGAAGACCCGGCTGGTGCACGCGGCGGTGCGGCACCTGCTGAAGTCCTCTCCCCACTGGTCCGGCCCTGTCCCGATCAGCCAGGAGGACATGCTCGTCACGTGGCACACCCTGGCGACCTACTCCATGCGCGGGATGCGGGAGTGGCAGGTGCGCATCTCCTCCACCGAGGCCGCGGCGTACCTGCACTCGGTACAGATGCTGGGGCACATGCTCGGCATCAGGGACGAGTTCCTCCCCGCCACCTGGGACTCCTCCTACACCCAGTCGGATCTGGTCCTGCCCAGGAACATGGGCCCGACCTCGGAAGGGGTGGAGCTCAACGCCATCCTGCGGGGCATGCTCGCGGAGCTGACCAGCCCCGGCGGCCTCGACAAGCCTCTGGTCAACGTGTTCTCCAGGTACCTCACCGGCGACCAGGTGGCCGACTGGAACGGCATCCGGCGCGAGCCGCTGTGGGACCCGGCGGTCAAGACCGCTTGGCCGCTACTGGTGCGGTTCCGGGAGGGTCTGATCGGGCTGCCGCTGGTGCCCGCCGCCGCCTGGCTCCTCGACGAGATGGTCAAGAAGTGGACCACTTACTACCTCACCAAGGGGGCACAAACCAAGATCGTGATTCCGACGGGCAACCGGCCCAGCTGATCACGGTCCAGGGGTGCCGCTGGCATCAACCAGGCAGCCGCTGGAGGACGACATGGAGGTCGTCGCCGAGATCGAACGCGGCGACGAGGTGCTGGACGCCGCCCTATCGATGGGTGCCGGTCATCGAACGCCACGCTGGGCGGCCCTGGCCCTGTCAGCAGTAGGCGACCGCCGGCCCGAGGAAGGAGTAGTTGTGGTAGGGGGTGTACTCCGAGCGCTGCTGCCCGGGGTACACGCAGGGGCCGTACTCGGGCCAGGAGCCGGTCGGGGGGTTGATGACGTAGATGCTCACGCGGTATTGGCCGTAGCCGCCGCTGCAGTAAACCCAGACGGTCTTGCCGTCCCGGCCGGTGGTGCAGTCGGTGGGCGCGGCGTGAGCGGGGGTGGCGATGCCGACGAGGGCGGCGGTGAGGAGGGCTGTGGCGGCCAGAGCCGCAGGCTTTCTCGTGCGCATTCGCTGTCCTCCAGCAGGTGGGCAGTGCACTTTTAGGAAAGCTTCTTACAGAAAGATGCCTGGCCTTCCCCGCGTCGTCAAGACCGCGAACGGCTCAATGGGCGAGGGTGGGATCGGTGTCGGGCCGTACCTCGGACGAGCCGCACCGCACACGCCGCGATCGGTGGGCAGGCCGACGTGATCGTCACCGCGACCGGCAGCCGCCCGCCCACCCTGGAGGGCTCCTGGCTGCGGCCGGGACAGCACGTCACCAAGGCCGAACTCGACCCGGCCTGCTTCCACCGCGCCCATGCGCCGGCCGTGGACAGCAGGGAGAGCACCCCGCTGCACGCCGGAGACCTTGCGGGCCTCGGGCAGGGTCCCGGACGTCGGCCTCGCAGATCACCGTCGCCAAGCTGGTCGGCCTGGGCGTCCAGGATCTCGCTGCCGCCGAGACCGCGCTTCGCCTGCTCGAACAGGAGGCCACCCCGTGATCGCCCGTGTCGCATCGACTGGTGTTTCGGGAGAGTACGGATTTGCCGGAGAGGGGGCGTTCCCGACCACGAGCGTGCTGTCAGGAGTGGATCTTCTTGTGGTAATTCGTATTATCATCTTGACGCAGCCTTCTGCTGGGAGCGAGCGTGTGAATCCGCACCAAGACGCAGCGTGAAGGAGTCGAAGTGGACACCCCCCACCAATTGATCCGACGGCGAACTGTGTTGCTGGGCGCGGCGGCGGGCGTGGCCGCGGGCCTGGGTCTCGGACCGGCTGCGAGCGCGGCGGCGGGCCCGGCGGGTATGCCGACCTACCGGTACCTGCGCGACGCGCTGGCCCTGCCGCTCAGCCACAACCCGACGGGGGAGTTCATCTTCCCCTGCATCAGAGGGGTGTACGACAAGCTCAGCAATCCCCGAGCGCGCTACTACCTCTACTACGCCCCTCACGAGGATCCGGGCGGCATCTGCGTGGCCTTCGCCAACTCCCTGGCAGGTCCCTTCGACGACTACTCGGGCAACCCGCTCATCGACAACCGCCTGCCGACCACCACGGTCTCACACGTGTCCTCACCTCACGTGACCTGGGACGCCGCCACCCGGCAGTTCTTCTGCTACTTCCACGGCGAGAACTTCACCACCCGCGTGGCCCGCTCCACCGACGGCGTCACCTTCACCAACGAGACCCCGATCCTGAGCACCCGCCTGGTGCCCGGTACCTCCGAGACCTCCTACGCGCGGGTCTTCGAGCATCAGCTGCCCGGCCGGAACAACAAGTACGTGATGATCTTCATGGGGCTGCGCAACGGCCGTCGCATCTTCTACGGCTGGTCGCCCAACGGCTGGGACGGCTGGCAGTTCAGCGCGACCCCGCTGGTGAACCCCGAGCCCGACGGCGTGACCGACATCTCCGGCGCCACCCTCGTCAAGCGCAACGCAACCACCTACGTGGCCTATCACGGCAACGACGGCAGGATGCGGATCACCGAGGTCGGCAACGCCTTCGACAGGGAGACGCACCTCGGCGTCTTCCACTCTCCGATCCCCTCGGACAACGGCAGGGTGGCGGCGCCGTCGTTCGGCACCCAGGACGGTGTGGAGTACATGTTCTACGAGGCGGGACCACGACTGAACGCACGCATCTGCATCGCCCGGGCGGTCTGACAGCCGTTGGCGCTGAGCAAGAGCGCGTTGCCGCCAAACGCAAACAGTCGGGCACCTCACGCGTCAAGAGGTGACGTTTGCCGATCCTCCTCGGGATCCGGCTCCGTGAAGAGTCCTGCTGCCATGGTCGGATCCAGGGCGCCATCACCCGCTGGGATCACCTCGGCATCTGTGGATTGCGGACCCTCGACAGCGGAAACCTCGTCCTCGACCTCTTCCGCGAGCGTCGGCAGGACGTATTCCTGGCCAAGCCCCGCCAAATGTAGCGGCAGGGGCAGAGCGAGGGCCTGCGGGTAGTCCGGCGGCTGACGCAGCTGATGCACGGCGAGCGCCAGCGATTCCGGATCGTCACCGTCGTCCTGATGGCATCCGAGAACGGCGATCTCCACCAGCCCTGGATTCCAACCTGGGATGTTGGTGTCAATCCTGGTATCGCCCTCGTGCTCGCCAGCGCGGGGGGCCAGTTTGTCAGCCTTGATGGCCGAGGTCTGGAACTGGACGGGCTTAGGGGTGGTGCTGTAGAAGACGCGGCTCGACCCGTCGCACTGCGGCACCCACAGGTGGGACGGCAGTCCGTTCGCCTCGTCCTTCGGGTTGACGCCCCACCACTGAGGGGTCTCCCGGCCCTGCACGGTTCGCACGCGGACGAGCCGCAGGTCCGGGTGCAGTCGGCGAGCCGGCGCGTGGCCGTCGCGGATGCGGTCTGGTTCCACGTGGCCGTCCTGCAGCCACGTCCAGTGCGAGCGGGCGTTCTGCCCGTGTACGAGGAGCAGCGTGGGAGCGCCGCGCAGGGAGCGCAGCATCTTCTGCAGCCACTCCTCCGTGTCGCGCCGCTGCTTGTCCATGGCGCGGTAGTAGCTGCCCGGCTCTCTGTTCCCGGCGCCGGGCACGGCGACCTCCGCGAGCCGCGTCAGCTTCAGCAGCAACGCGGGGTACGGGACCCACGTATTCGCCTCAGGGTCCCACCCCTGGACACTGGCGATGCCGCTGCCCGATCTTTGCGGAGTCACGAGCACAGCGATCGGGACGTACGCCGCCCACCGATTGCGTGCTGTGCGATTCTTTCTGACGAGCCAGATCGCGGCGTACCGCAGGCCTACGGGCAGTTTCTCACCAAGGCCATGCTCGGGGTGCACCCGGATGCCGAGCTGTCGCAGACCGTCGTCCCAGGCCATGGAAACGCGGTGATCGACGGTCTTCACCGAGTCGTATCGCCCGGCCTTCTTGGGCACCGTCACGAACTGGGTGACCGCGCCGGCGTCCGCGAAGCCGAGCCTGAGTGCGAACTTGGGGTCGTGGTCGCCGGTCTCGAAGTCGGCCCTGCGGTCGAGTTCCACCAGCGCCAGCGTGGGCGCCGTGCCCGTGATGTCATCGGCGAGCCAGGAACGGGCGCCGGCACGCCGGTCACGGACGGCCGCGCCGATCGCCGAGGAGGTACGGGCCTTCCCCCTCGGCGGGAGGGCGAGCCCTTCTCCGAGGCCGGCCGTCAGCTTGACGCAGCGCAGCCGCACGGTGAGCTCGGCGGATCGCCACTCAAGGGTCACCGGGTCGCCGGGGCGTGCGGCCTCGTACTGCGCTTCGGTGAAGACGCCGCCCTCGCCTTTCAATCCGAGGCGTTCGACGAGTCCCGTGACCGCTGCCTCGCGTAGCTCACGGGTTTGCCAAAGAAGTCGTGCCTCCAGTGTGGGAAGCGTTCCCGGATCGGCTTCTGGGGTGAGCCAGGACATCGCGAAGGCTGCGCCTACCCGCCGTTCCTCCGCCCTGCGGGCGTCTTCTTCAGGCTTGTCCCCCTTCTTCACGCCGGTGGGAGGAGCATTTAGCGGCTTGGCGGACCTCACGCGCCGCGTGCGGACCAATGCGGAGGTCGCCCGCACCTCGGGCGGAAGGGCTTGCTCAGCCCACTCGGTGAGCTCGGAACGCTGGTGCGACATGAGGCCCGCCTTGATCTGGTGGCCACCCATGGCCGTGCTGTACACGATGCCCGCGCGCAGCCCCTGGTCAAGCCACTCCTCTGGATGGGAAAGGATGTCGTCCGCGCCAGGGAAGGGTTCGGCCAGCGAGATCCCGCGCAGGATGCCGGTCGGCCCGCCGTTCACCCAGCCGGTGATCCACTCTCCTCGCTCCTTGTCCCAGCGGCGTTCCACCTTGGCCAGCGCGTAGCGCTCACCGAGCGGGGCGCCCGGCAGATACGGCACCCGCGGTCGCAACAGCACCGTCGTTCTGCGCCGGTACGGCAGGTGGACCCTGCCGGTCGCCGAGCTGACTCGTGTCGCCCAGCGACGGATGCCGAAGTGCAGGTGAAAACGGGGGAGAGGGTCGAAAGGAACGGTGTGTAGGGTGATGTTGAGAATGACCGAATACCACCAGGTACGTGTGCCGGAGGGTGACGGAAGCGGTTGAGAGACCAGTTCGGCGCCCTGGTCGCGAGGACCGCGCGGCACGGCGCGGAAATGGAGCCGGCCGGCCGCGTGCTCGTACGGGCCGAGGGCCAGGACGCGTCTTGCCAGCCAGTCGGTGCTGAGCGGGAACTGGTGTGCGAGGGGTGCGGCTGTGCCGCCGACCGGGGTCGTAGGGCAGCGGAGCAGCTCGCCTTCGACTGGTTCCCAGACGGGCGGGGACGCCGACAGCTCGGCGCGGACATCCTTGAGGAAGGCACGGTGTTCCGGCTCCGGCCGTAGGTCTGCCAGCCAGCGGTCCAGCAGCGCGCGAAAGACAGGGGCAGGCAGCGGGTCCGTGACCTCCTCGGGCACGTACAGCCAGTGCTCGGACGGACGGGGCAACACCAGGAGGTCGGGAGCGAAGGCCTGGATCACCTGCTCGAAGCGGTAGGTGGGCACCGTGCGGTAGAGCTCGGCTCCGTCGGGACCGCTCAGGTTGCATAGCGCGAGGATCGCCTCGCGCCAGTTCTCGGGGAAGCGTAGCGCGCGGTAGCGGCCCACCATAGTGGCGTCCGGCGAGACGGGTTGCCAGGAGGAGGTGCGGATGGAGTCGTAATTGACAGGCACGGTGTCCTCAGCGGTGGTGTTCGAGGTTGGACAGGGCGTTGTACAGCGGCTGGTAGAGCAGCCGGGCGAGGGCCGGGTCCGCCGGGTCCGGGAATGCCGCAGAGTCGGCTCCGGCGTCGAAGTATGGGGTGAGGATGGAGCGGAGGGCTGCGAGGAGGCCGTCGTCCAGGGGGACGGGGCCCGTGGCGCCGGGGGACAGTGCGCGGGCTGTCTTCGGGGCGAAACTGGCGTCGACGAAGACGACCCGGGCAGGCACCCCGCCCCGTACGAGCCGGCCGATGACCTGCCACATGGTGACCAGCTGATCCCAGGCGAAAGCCCGCTTCTCCCAGGGCGACAGCCGTGAGTAGACGTAGCGTCGGGACAGCAGGCGACGCCATTCCTGCCGCGCCTCGTGGCGGAAGTCGAGCCCGGCCCGGTCGAGCCCCGCGGCCTTGGCGACGAGCTCGCCGAACGTGGCCGGACCAGTGCGGTTGTCGGGCCGCCTCTGGTCACGGACGAAACGGCAGACCCAGTCGTTCACGGCGAAGATCGCCAGCGCCAGGTCATCAGGACGGGGATGCGGCCGGGCCAGGAACAGGGCGGTGCCGAAGGCCGCGTTGCGATCGGTGTTGAGGATGTTGTGCCCGCGCTCGACCGCCAGCAAAGGCGCCACCAGCAGTTCGGCATCGTAGTCCTCGGCGAACATGGCAAGGTCGCCCCGCCGCAACGTGGTAGCGTGTTCCGCGACCGCCGGATCCGTGCCGCGTACGGACTGATCGAGATCGGCGTCGTCGGCGGCCAGGACCCGTACCCTGCCTCGCCAGCGGTCCAGCCCGTGCAGAGTGTCGGCGACGGCGTTCGCCTCCTTGTAGCTGCCGACGAGCAGGATCGCCCGGCGTCGGTTGTCGTCTCCGACGAGGGCCAGCTCCTCCTCCAGCGGGCTCGCTCCGCCACCTCGTCCGGGGCTACCCAGGCGCATGGCGAGGGCCCGGGCGGCCGCCGGCCGGACCTTGGGGTCGGTGCCGGACAGGTTCATGGGCGTTCCGTCGGCGTCATAGAGGAAGCGCGTGGCGAACCGCGACTTTCCCACCGCGTCGAGCGAGCGTTCCGACGGCATGAGCACGGCGGCCACCGGTGCCAGGACGTGGGCGCGGGTCGACGCTCCGGCCCAGCTGGTGCCGGACATGAGCACCACGTGCGGGCCCGGGCGTCCCTGACCCGGGTCCGCGCCCAGCTGGTGGAGGGAGAGAAGCAGTTCCCGGCCCACGCCCGCGCACCGGAAGAAGCGCAGGGTGCCGCTGTGGTTGCCGTCCTCGTCGCGCTCCCGCTCGTCCGGGAGGTACTGGAAACCGAGGACGTTGCCCATCGGGGCCTCTGGGATCAGCGGCGCGTAGTCGAGCGGCGGTCGCCTCGCCAGTTCGTTGCCAGTGGAGTCCAGCCGGAGGGCGGCCTCGACCTGGGGCCAGAGGAATGTCAGGCGCTCCAGCCGCTGGTGGAGAGCCGACAGCACGAGCAGGAACTCGAGCCGCCGGCAGGTCAGGTCGCGCCAGGCGTCGTCCCGCGCGGAGGCAGGTGTGCTCTGGATCAGCTTGTTCAGCAGAGCCTTGACGCGGGCGCGGGTACGGGCCGTGTTGAGGGTGTGCAGGAGGTCGCGCGTGGTGTCGATCAGGTCGTCGGTGCTCGTATCGTACGGGCCGGAGTCGCCCAGCGGATCGTCGCGGAAGGCATCCAGGAGCTCCGTGAGCTGTGAACGGAGGGAGCCCAGGAAGAGGTGGCTCTCGTCGGCGTCTGACGAATCGTCGTCGTAGGGCTCGTACAGCTGCCGCTCGTCATGCACACCTTCGGGGCCCGGGTGCTGCTCGCCGAACCAGTCCCCGAGTAGCTTCTCCTGCAGGGTCCACGGGCTGAAGTACTCGATGTCCGCCCAGTCACGCAGCTCCTCACCAGAGATGAGCAGCCGGTAGAGCCGGTCGGTGGCGGCGGTGACGACGGTCAGCGCCGAGTTCCACCGCTCGATGTCCTGGTCCGTGAGAGGCAGTCGACCGCGCCGCGAGAGCTCCTCGATCTTGTGTGTGTGCAATTGGTCGAGCCAGGAGTCGGGATCCGGGCGGACGAGTGTCGCCGAGGGGGCGAAGATCTCGTCCAGCTTCATCTGGACCGAGTCGGCCTCGTCGACGATGACGATGTCGCTGAGCAGGCAGGCGAGTTCGAGATAGCGCAGCCGCTCCTCATTCAGGTGCTGCGGGACGGCGCTCTGCACGAGGCTCGCCGGGTTGGCGACCCAGATCAGCCCGTCGACGAGATTGCGCGCCGCGCGGTGGCGCGGGCACCTTGCCCACACGGGGCAGCCACGCTGGCTGCCCCGCAGCTCGTCGGTCGGACGCTTCTGCGTGGCCTCGCCCGGCCGGTACGGCTCAGGCAGGACGATGTCGGCAGTGTGCTGGACCTTCCGCTGCTCCGGGTAGAGAGCAGTGCACGGCGCGTCGGCGTACCGCAGCGGCTGGATGGCCTCCGTGCCCCGCAGCGCATCGATCACACACGCCGTGCTGAGGTCGTCGAAGCCCGCCGCGTCGTGATCGAGAAGGTTGTCCAGGCCGCGCGAGGCGAGCCGGCGATGCAGCCGCTGCACATGGGTCTCACGCGTGGTGGGTCCCAGCACCGGCACGGCGGGTAGCTCCAGGTCGTTCAGCAGCTCGCAGAGCCGCAGCTGCTCGGCAACGTCGCCGACGACGAGGGTAACGCGCAGGTCCCGCCGGGCGGCCCAGACCGCGACGAGCGTCATCAGCGTGCTCTTGCCCGCGCCGACCATGCCGGCCAGATGCATGAGCCCGTTGAGATGAATGTCGTCCCGTTCGCTGAAGTTCCGGCCGTCAGCATCGCGAGGCGCGAACCGCAGCTCGTTGAAGCGCTCCTCCCAGTTACCGGGCCGCTCCACACCCAGCTCCCTTTCCCGCTCATCCATCCAGACGGCCGTGGCGAGCAGCTCGGAGCGCTTGATCGTCAGCGGGGCACCTCCGCCCGGACGTCCCTGCGCCAGGTCGTGACCGGGGACAGGATCGAAGATCAGTGTCTCGGGGATGGTGACGGACGTGGGACGGCGGCGGTCCATGAACCCGCTGCGCCCTGCGGGGGCGAGGGGAAGTGGCTTGCGCGCGTGTTGCGGCAGCCGAGCGAGCGCGTCGTCGTAGATCGTGACGCGGTCGAACGCGATCGTCGGGGTCAGCTGGAGGGCAGGGCCGCCGTCCTCCGGGACGTCGTAGGCGCGCAACCTCGCGGGCACCTGGCGGTACAGGTCCAGGGCTTGGTGCCAGGCGCGGCGTCGGCGCAGCGTCCAGAGCAGGTGCCGGGCGGCGATGAGCATCGTGTCGTGCTCAGCTGTGCGGGCCAGGCCGGCCGCGCGGGCGAAGGGGTAGCCGCCGAGCAGCGTGTATACGCCTTCGGCGGGCTCTCCCGGGGTCAGCCGCTGCAGGAGCCGCAGGGCCAGTTCGACCTGGCACAGGTGGGCCGGTTTCATGCCTTGCAGCGCTACTGTCAGGCCGTTCCAGACCTGACCGAGTTCGCGGCTGACCGGTCGGTGCCAGCTTTCGCGGTCACGCACGAGTGTCCCCCTTCTGCTTGCGGACCCGGGCCCGGGCCCGTCTGATCAGGTCTGTGTCGGTGAGGAGAGGCAGGTCGCGGGCCTGGGAGGGGCGGTTCCGCTCGTACACGGAGATGTAGTCCCGCCTGGCCGCGACCCGGTGGTGGGGTACGACCCAGAACGCCTCGTCGTACGGCGGCTCCTGCGGCACCGGTCGGGCCGAACGGCCGAGAAAGAGCGGGTTAGCCCAGTCCTTCACGTCGATGGCCCAGCGGTGCCCGTCGGAAAAGGTGACGAGCAGGTCGTAGGCGTCATAGCCTGGCCACATCCGCACCGCCAGCCCCAATGCCGCCAACTCCTCCTCCAAAGCCGCCTCGGCACGTCCAGGCCCGGTGACGAACTGCCGCACCGGCCGCTCGACCTGGTGTACCTCGCCCATCTCCTCCGGACGCAGTCGCCTGCCCAGGGGAGCCGGTCCCTGGCGGCGGCAGTGGTCGCGCTCGCACCACCACCCCCCGTCATGGACGGGGGTGAGCAGTGTTAGACAGCGCCCGCAGCAGACGTATTCACCGTCGTACCGATAGCTGTCGGGAACCGGCAGGTAGATGCGCCGGATCAATTCGTGAACCGGCTCCAGGACCAGATCGTTGAGGACCTCGAAGCTCTCCGGCGCGGTCAGGACCGGACGGTTGACGAGCAGCCCGCGGAAGGCGGTGTATGCCTCCTCCTCCCCGAACGCCCGGCACAGGCGCAGAGCGGTGTGGATGATCTCGCGGTCGCGGAAGGCCAGCGCGCTGTCGCGGGTGCGTTCGGCCCATTCGTGGCAGAGCTCGGTCGGTCGCCCGGAGTCCGCGTCCAGCAGTCGGTCCTCCGGGCCGATCGCGTCCGCGGGGACGTCGACCGGCCAGTCGGCGAGGGGCACCTCCTTGCACCATGACACGAGTTCGGGAAGGCTCGCCGGAGGCGTGGCCTCCCTGAGCAGGCAGGCGAGGACCGTGCGGTCCAGTGCCCGCTGGGCCTCCGGCGGATAGGGCAGGGCGAACGCGTCAAGGCCGGTCTGCGCGTCGAGCGCGAGCATGGCGCCGGCCAATGTACGGACCAGTGGCATGCCCTGGTGAGAGGCCCAGTTCGCGGCGGCGTCAGGCAGCGTCTCAGCGGTCATCGGGTTCTCCTGGAGCGGCGCACCAGCGGCGGACCTCGCAATCAGCGCAGTGGTCGCCGGGGGTGTGGGAGTAGGTCTCATCGTGCGCCCATCCGGCGGCAAGTTCAGCGACGATCTCGCGTGCCTCGTCGCGGGCAGCCTGGTCGAATGGGTCGATCTCCTCGCAGACCGATCCGTTGTCCCGAAGAATCTCCAGCTCGATTCGTGAGCGGCGGGGATCGCCGCCGGGTACGCCGGCCGCCATCAGCAAGACAGCCAGCGCGAGTTGCGGATATCCGCGGAGCAGGGAACGGCCCTCCCAGGTACGTCGCGACGCGGTCTTCGTCTCACGCCACACCCACCCGCCCGATTCGGTGTAGAGCAGGTCGGGATCGGCGATGACGACCGCATCGACGACCGGGTCGTAGGCGGCCAGACGCCATTGCGTACGGACGAGTTCCTTCTCCGGCAGCCCGTCGAGAGGGCAGAAGGCGTGATGCTCCTTGATCATGTGAACGGCTGGGCCCACCTCGTCCTCCGTCAGGCCCGGTAGTTCGGTGGGGAGTGGCACGTCCCGGCAAGGAATACGTGGGTGCTGGCCGTGCCGGTGGTTGAGCCAGGCGTCGACGGCGCGACCGCGACGGATCGCCTCGTTCTCAGTCCGGCCGTCCTTGATGTACAGGGCCCGGGTCAGATGGAAGCGCGCCGGGCAGGAGTTGTAGGCGCGCAGGTCGCTGATCGAGACGCTGCGCCGCTTGCGAGGACGGCGAGGGGCGGGGACACCGAGCAGCCCTGGAACTTCGGGAAGAGCTGTGCAGCCGAGGAGTCCTTCACAGGTGGTGCAGTCCGACCCCGGGCGCAGGGCCCGCCCGTCGAGGACGCCGGCGTAGCGCTGCTTGGCATGTTCCTCGAACTGCCGTACTGCCTCTTCGGCATCCCAGTCCGCCAGGACGAGGGGTTTGCCGCCGGCGAGGCCGACGCCGATGACGCGAACCCGCTGCGGCTTGACCGCATCGGTCTCGACCTTCCGGTAAGGCTCGCCGAAAGAGCCGCGAGCCGGTACTCCGGTCGCCGCGATCGCGGCGGCGGCGGCGATCTCCGCCTCCGACCGGTTCTCCTTGGCCGAACCGATGGACGGAATCCAGATTTCCCGCACCGAGCCGTCCCGCGTGGCGTACCTTCGGCACCAGACGGTGCGCTCGTACTGCACCACCCCTCTCGTGTCCGGCTGGCGCAGCCGACTCAGTCCCACCCACTCAGTGGCCACGGGGAACGTGACCGGGTATCCGGCGGCCTCGTGCCGTGCCCGAGCGGCGAGGTAGGCCGGCACGGCGTCGAGTGCCCACGCGCGGTGAACGGGGTGACAGTTGCGGGTGTGCCGGCTGTCCGCCAGCGCGGCCTCCACGCTGCTGCCATTGTGCTCGATCGCGTCGAGCATGCTCTGCACCGGTGTGAAGAAGAAGTCCTGGACGGGCTTCCTGCGGGAGCGTTCGGGGGTCTGCGTCAGCAGCGGGCGGGCCCGTAGGGCCCTTCCCCAGGCGCAGGCGTCCGCTTCCGAGCGCAGCAGAGGCAGGCCGATCCTGACCACGTCGGATCGGCCGCTGAGGCCGGAAGCCATCGGGAGAGTGCTCACGACTCCAGAGAACCGCACCCTGTGAACTTAGTCAAGCGACAGTACGCCTTCCATCTTGGTAACGTATGAGCGTGAACACCACGCAGTGGGAGGACGCGATGCGGCCGGGAGACGTGCTCTTCGAGAGGTTCCGGATCGGCGCCGGCCTGAAGACGGGCGGGATGGCGCGCGTCTGGCTGGCCGAAGACTTGCACTCGGGGGAGACGGTGGCGGTCAAGGCGCTCGGTCGCGACCACTGGTCCTCTCTGTACGACGTCGATGAGCGGAGTGTCCGCAGCGAGGCACTCAACCGCTTCGAGCGAGAGCGGGATCTCCTGGACAAGTTCGCAGGCCCTGGCATCCCGCGCCTGCTTGACTACGGCTTCTTCCGTGGGGACCCGTGCCTGGTGATGGAGCTGATCTCGGGGAAGAACCTGCGTGACTTCCTCTCCTTCCACCAGCCGCCGCCGATGGTCGCGGCCGCCGCGATCGGCGTGCAGATCCTGGAGATCCTCGACAGGATTCACAAGGGTGGTGTCGTGCACCGCGATTTGAAGCCGCAGAACGTGGTGCTCGCGAACAGCGGCGCCGTCCACATCATCGACTTCGGCATCGCCCTGCCCACCGACCCGCAGGCCACCCGCTACACCCGCCACGGCCACACCCCCGGTAGCACCGGCTACATGGCGCCAGAGATCATCCGCGGTGTGAAGACCCCGACCCCCGCTGCGGACCTCTACGGCTTCGGCTGCATGCTGTACGAGTTCGTCACCGCGAAGCAGGTGTTCAGCGAGCTTCCCGACCGCAGCATCGAGGACCAGCACCGCAGCGATCTTCCGCCGCGTCTTGACCCCGCGCGGCACCCTGTGGGCGCCGACCTGGCCGACCTGACCTGGGGGCTGCTGCAGAAGGAGGCCGCCGGCAGGCCGAGCCTGGTCGACGGGCTCGAGGTGCTGCGGCGCTACCTTCCCCGGCTCGGGGACCCCGCCCCCTCGCCCCGGTTGTACCCGGATCCCACTCTGCCGTTCAGGGAAGGCCGCGAATCACCGCCCGTGCCCGTGGCGCCGACGCCCGTGCAGCGGCAGCGCCCCTCGGTGAGGCGCAGGCCCATGCCGAGCCGCCGCGAGTTGGGCGACCTGCTCGACGCCGCCGAGCGAGAAGTGATGGCGCAGCGGCCTGGCACGCAGGCGGAGCGGGTGGTGGCGCGGCTGAGGGAGGTGGAAGCGGCGTGGGGTCCACGTGAGCGCCTCGTCGTACGGGCTCAGCTGGTCCGCGCGGATCGTGCGCGGCTCGAAGGGGACTGGCCCGGAGCCGGCAGGCTGTACCGCACCGTGGAGCGGACGCCTCTCAGCGCCAAGGACGTGGACCTTCTCCTGGAAGCCCGCGTCGGCGTCGCCGAATGCCTGGTGCCGGAGAAGGACGACACCGAGGCGGCCTTCAACATGTGGAAGGCGGTGGTCGTCGAGCTTCGCGGCCTGTCCCGCGCGTCCCTCAAAGTGCATCGGCGCTGTCGTGAGTTCGCCGCGGAACTCGCCGAATGGGGCCACCGCGATGAGGTCGAGACGTTGCTCAGCTCTCTCTGAGCCGCCCGGCGGCCAGAAGTTCCGTGAGTGTCCGGCTCAGCGTCGCACCCACGTTGCCCGCCTCCAAGACGGCCTGTTCGAAGCGCACCAGCCGACGATGGATGTCGCCATATCGGCGCTGCTCGTCGATGGGGATACGAGGTACCAGGAGACGCCGCGGATCCACTCGCGAGGTGGCGGTGGCGTGTGTACCGGCCTGCCGTGCGTTGAAGTGCGCACGCAGACAGGCGGCCAGGAACCATGAGTCGAGACGCTCGGTGTCGGGCCGGAGCCGATGGATGTGCGGCCCCAGGACCGTGGGTGCCGCAACGTCCACCCATGCGCTGAACTCGGCCGTCGGAACGACCACCACCACGTCGTTGGACGATGTCACAGTGATGCCCTTGTCCCGTTCGAGCTGCTCGACGTCCTCGGCGGCTATCCAGAACTGAGGTGGCTGCCCTTCCCGCAGGTCCGCGACGGTGAGCATCGGAACCCCGTCCTCCGGCCGCTCACCCCGTCGTAGGTATCCGTCCGGAATCGCCTGCCCTGGTGCCAGCGCGAGCGTGCCGGCTTGCTCCAGGTCGGCGACCGCGACGGCGTGGGTGTCCGACACTTCCCGCACCACCTCGAGATCGCGCAGGACCTTGCCCAGATCCTGAGCTTCCTGCAGGTTCGAGTCGAACTGGCACCAGGCACGGCGATGATTGACGACCGATACCGACATGCTGGTGGGCGCATGCCGTGCGGGAGTCAGGTCGGTTTCCTCGCCCAGCAGGTCAAGAACCGGTATCTCGATGCTGCTCTCCTGCGCCTTGCCGGCCATCGCGCCGAATACCCGATCTCGGACGGCGTCCCAGTCGACAGCCTGAGCACGGGCGGCTGACAAGGTGGCCCGGCAGTCGGCCGTGTCCACCATGAGGACCGAGGGAGCGGTTCTGCGCTGAGCCGGCGGCTGCAGGATCCACAGATGCAAGCCGACCCCGAAGGGTGGAGCCGCGCCCGGCGGCAGGGCGATGACGGCTCTGAGCGACCCGGCACGCAGCATCGCCGCCCTGATGCGACGGCCCGCGCGGCGTGAGGCCACGGCGGGCGGCAGAAGCACGACGGCGACGCCGTCCTCGCCCAGCGCGGAGACGATGTGCTGCACCCAGGCGAGTTCGGACTCCGTGCGTGGTGGCAGGCCGAACAGCCATCGTCGATCGGTGGCCAGTTCCGTGTGTCCCCAGTCGCGTTCATTGGTGGGCGGATTACAGAGGATCACATCAGCGGTAGCGGCCGGGGATTCGCTCCGCAAGGTGTCGGTCGTTCTGAGCTCGATCTCGGGTGTCTCGGCCAGCAGCGACAACCTGGATTTCGCCAGCATGGCGAGAACGGGATCTCGTTCATGGCCGAGAAGCCGGCAGGCACCCTTCCAACGTTCCGCGCCGGCCAGGAGCAGCCCGCCGGCACCGCAGGCGGGATCGAGCAGTGTGCTGATCCTTCCCGGTCTGGCCCGGGCCGCCACTTCCGCCATGAACGAGGCGAGCGGAGCCGGTGTAGTGGTGATCTGACGTATGTGCGTGCCGAGCCAACGGTCGAGGAGATATTGGAAAGTCTCGCGGCGGCCTTCACGCAGGGAGAACTCAAGAGCCTGATCGACCAGATGCTCTTCGCCTGGATCGAGTTCGCGATGAGGCGCGTCTCGTAGCCGGGCGCCGAACTCGGCGATGACCCGCCCCATGCGATCACGATCGCCCAGGGCCTCGAAAGCCGGCCAGAGGCGTTCGAGTGAACCGGTGGAGGACCCGAGCTTGTCGTGCTCACGCAGCCACTCCTCGACCTGGACCATGGAGAACTGTGGGCTGGTGTCCGTACCGCTGACAGGTGAGGGGAAGGTGTGATGCCGTCTCCGCCAATTGCTGACGGCGGCCCGTCCGACCCCTGCGATGCGCGCGATCTCGGCGAGTGTCACCACGACAGGGCGCTCGCCCATGAATATCAAGCCCTTCCTGAAACCAGCCCGCTCAGGTCTCCAGACCTAGGTGTGACTCTGTTGACGCAGTTTTCATCATACCCTTCAGTAGGTTCAGTGACCAGAAAGCTCGCACGCGTGTTCTAAATCTACTGCTGAGACTGCTGAGCGACGAACGGACTGGGCGCGCCGCTCCATGACACGTAGAGCGCCTCGCGCGCCCGCGTGCAGGCGACGAAGAGTACGCAGCGCTCACGCAGCATGTCACTCTCGTGCTGCAGCCGGTCCACCTCCACCGGAGTGATCTCCTTGGCGAACGGCACCGCGCCGGCGGTCACCCCCACCACCGCCACGCAGCGGAACTCCAGCCCCTTCATGGCATGCATGGTCGCCAGGCGAACCCCCTCGGCGTTCGCCGACGGCTGGTCCTTGACCTTGACCGCCGGGATGCCCTCGGCCACCAGCCGGTCGTGGACCTTGTTCAGCAGGATGTTGAAACGCGTGCACACGGCGATCTCGCCCGGCCGCACTCCCTGCCCGAGCCAATCCCGGACCCGGTCCACGACCGCCGCGACCTCGGCCTGCTCGACCGGGAAAGCGGCCGTGCGAGGGCGCCTGCCGTGCAGCAGGGACCGGTAGCCGGACAGGCTCTCGTTGCCCTGTCCGCCCAGGTCCTCAACGAGCGACCCGTCGAGCAGGCCGGTCGACCAGGTCAGGATCTCCGCCGTGCTGCGGTAGTTGATGCGCAGCCGGCCGCTTCGCCCGGCCACTGAGATGCCGAGTGAGCTGAGTGACACCTTGGAGTCGTAGATCCGCTGATGCGGGTCGCCCGTGATGAAGAGATCGTCCGGGCCGTCGAGGACGGCAGCGCGCAGTACCCGCCACTGCGCCGGATGCAGGTCCTGCGCTTCGTCCACGATGACGTGGTCGTAGCCGTAGCGCCTCAGATTGGAGCCGCCGAGCAGCAGGGTCGCCTCCGCGCAGAGCTGCAGGTGGGTGCTGACACCGCCGCTGCGGAGGTCCGCTGTGAACGCCTCCACCGCGTCCCATACCTGCTCCCGCTGCCGCGGCCCGAGCGCCGTGCCCCGGCCCCGCCGGGGCGCCTGGAGGTACTCGGTCCGCGAGGTGATCCGCTGCGCGAGGACGATATGCCGGTACTCCTGGTGCAGGAACTGCTCGGTCCACGGAAGGTCCAGCCGCCGGATGACGCGTCGCCAGACCTGCCGCTCGTCGGCGTCCCCGATCATCTTCGGCATGCGACCGGTCAGCTCCCGCACTGTGCGGTAGGCGAAGGCGTTCACCGTGGTGACGTCCACCCGCGCGAGCTGCTTCCCGTCCTCCAGGAGCAGCGCGAGGTTCTCCCGCAGCGCCGCCGCGAGCGCAGTGGTGTACGTCGTGAGCAGGATCCGGCTGCCGGGCGAGCGGGTGAGCAGGTGCTTGACCCGGTGCAGCGCGACCACCGTCTTGCCCGTTCCCGGACCGCCCGTCACCTGCGCCGGCCCGTTGTAGGAGGGGCGGTACGCGACGCGTCGCTGCGAGGGGTGCAGGAAGACCCGCCACGCGGCGAACGGCTTGCTGAGCACGTCGGTCAGCTCGTCCGCGCTGCTGACCAGCGTGATGCGGGTGGTGGTGTTGATGATCGCCCGCTCAAGGCTCCGGTCCGCGTCGGCAGAGGCATCGGCGGGGCGGCGCTCGGCCACGACCTGCTGGTAGACCTCCTGGGGCGAGAACCCCTCCGCGAGATACTGCAGCACCTCGAACTGGTCCTCGGGCAGGAGCGAGGCGAACGCGTTCAGCTGAGGCTGGTCGATGATGGTCCGGACAGCGCGCAGCACCTGGTCGTCGATGCCGAGATCGCGCAGCACGGTGTCGGAGTGCTTCGCGAACAGCAGTGCTGGTGCCTCGGCTGCCGCCTGTTCAAGGGCCGGGGTGAGCTGCTCGATGGCGACGACGTTGCGCACCTCTAGGGCGTGCGTGGCCGAGTTGACGGTGTAGAGCCGCTTGGCCGCCCACCCGTAGGCCTCGTCGTGCGGGACTACGTTCAGCAGCAGGAACGTGTCAGTGCCGTCGTCCGGCGCCAGCACCACGCCGCGCCAGAACTCGGTGACTCGGATGGTCCGCATCCGCGGGTCCCGCGCGTTCACCACGGACTCCAGGTGCAGGCCCTTGTCGGAGTACAGCTCGGCGATGGTCAGCTGCTGGAACCGTTTCATGGCCTTGCGCACGCCCGCCTTGACCGGCTTCTCCAGAGCGTCGAAGCTCTCCCAGAAACTATTGGCGAAGGCGAGCTGCGGCACGCGGAACCTCCCGGGGCGAATATTGAGGCACCAGGGTATGGCCGAGCCGTTCGGCGGAGCCAGCGATCCAGGACGATTGCGGCCAAGGAAGGGCTGCGCGCTAGGAGGGGCGCTCCTACCTCACTAGGAACATGCTTCCTAGTGCGGTATGCTCATCGTCATGTCCGAGATCCTTCCCCCGCACATGCGGCAGCTCGCCGAGGTGGCAACAATCGTGGCGGCCGCAGGCGCCACGGCTGACTGGCAGTACCACCTCAAAGGCGACATGTGCGCGCTACGTGTGATCAAGGATGGCGTCATCTCGGTCCCGTCATGATTCCTGCCAACCCGGATCGCGACCCGGAGCTCTTTCGCGAAGCCGTCAAGCGGCTGGAGGCGGTCGTAGAGAGGATGAGTCGATGAGCAAGACGATTTCGTATGTCGTCACCTATGAAAACCGGCGGTGGGTGTCGCGCTGCCCTACCGGTGAGGTCGAAGGAGTCGGTGTGGCAAGCTCCTTGTCCCAACTGGAGCGCGACTTGGCGGAGATTCACGCCTGGGCATGGCCCGAGGAGACTCCCGCAGTGGAGTTCGTCTTCGATCTTCCCGAAGAGGTGGCGGGAGTGGTGGCGGAATACAGCCGCGAGAAGGAACTAGCCGAAACGCATGCCAAGCGTGCCGCGGAACTCGCGGTCAAGGCCGCGAGAGTACTGACGAGCCACTGGTCGGAGCCGGATACAGCTCGGGTCATGGGTTTGTCCAAGCAGCGTGTCCACCAATTGAAGGTGAGAGCCTGACGGTCGTCAGGGGCGTTTTTAGCACCGTGGGTGTGCCGTTTACTGAGCCGGAATCACACGAGTCGCGCTGATTGCGGGTAGCGTGTGCATTGGCGTCGATTGAGGAGTTCGAGTGAATCTCACCCAGCACCCCCTGATGGATTTCGAGCAGCGCCTCGTCAACGTCGCGGCCGACCGGGAATATGAACTGACTCACTTACTGGTGAAGGTCTGCGAATTACACCATCCGGCAAGCTGCGTGACGATCTATCTCGACCGCCAGCGCGACCTCCGCCGGGCGATCAGAGTGAAGATCCATCCGGAAACCTCCGGTGAGATGCTAGAGGCGATCGAGGCCATCCAGGGTCTGAGTATCGAGCCTAACTTTTTCCACCATGCCAATATGCGCCGTTTTCCGAAGAGACTGAACGGCGGCAAAGACAAGATCAATTTCGCTCGTGGAGTCGTATGCGCCGATATCACCGCTTTTGATCGCCTGCTACAGAGGCTTGCGACCGAGTGATTCAATACTGTGGGCCGGAAACCAGCACATCGTTCGAGTAGCAGAATCGGTTCTGCTCGAAACTCGGACAGCTGTCACACGCGCAGGACGGTGACCTGGCGGCCGGATGGGGTGGTGGCTTGGTCGAAGCCGCCGCGTTCCTTCCAGGGTGGGGCTTCGGGGCGGCGGCCGAAGATGACCAGGACGCCGGTGGGCAGGGTCAGCCGGTCGAGGTAGCGGTCGAGCTGGGCCAGGCCCTCGGGCTTCGGGTCGTCTGCGCCGGGTCGCCACACCTTCAGTTCCATGGCCTCGCGTTGCATCAGCCGTTCGCCGTCGGGGCCGCTGTACGGCCAGCGAACGAGCACGTCCAGCCGTTTGGTGCCGGCGGCGTATTCACGGTCGAGGTAGCCGCCGCCGTTGACGAGGCGGTGCAGGAAGGCCATGAGGATGATCTGGCACGCGGCCTCGTGGTATCCCTCCTGCTGGATGAGGATCTCGCCGTGCTCGCGCCAGAACACCACGAACTCCTCCAGCAGGCGTGGCAGGTCGAAGCGGCCGTCGGGGAGCACGAAGCTGCGCGGGTCGGCGTGGATGTTCTGTTCTGTCAGGTCGCCCAGCACGCGCAGGATGAGCTCCCGGTAGATCGGGTTGGCCACCTGCGGCGGAGGTTTCTGCGTGATCAGGCCCAGATCGCGGGCGTAGGACAGGTCGTCGGAGTTGTGGCGGTCGGTGTAGGGGCCGCCGGCCACGATCGGTTCCATGGCCCGCTTGACCCGGGGCTCGTGCAGCCGGGCCGCCAGGGAGTCCAGGTGGGTGGCGCGTGCCCGGATCAGCCGCTCTTTTGCGTCCTCCACCTGCCCGTCGCCGATTGTCCCTGTCACCCCCATCTTGAAGGTGATCTCATGGGCGAGGGCGTTGACCAGCCAGGGCTGTCCTTGGGTCAGCTCGAAGACCTTGTCCACGGCGTCCTTGGTGAACTCCTGGCCGGTCGCCTGGGTGTGCTGGTGGTACAGTTCGGCGATCTGGTCGGCGGTGAAGTCGCCCAGACGTAGTGAGTCGGCGATGATGTTGAACGGGCTGGCCGCGTTGAACCGGTCGGGGTCGCCGCCGGAGGCGACCTTGTAGTCACGCAGGTCGCGCAGCCCGCACAGCACCACCGACGAGGGGAACGGATAGCCGTCCGGCCGTATGTTATGACCGTCGCGAAGCTGGCTGAGGATGCTGACCAGGCTCTCGCCCTGTAGGGCGTCGATCTCGTCGAGGAACAGCACGACCCGGCGCGGGCAGCGACTTCCTCGGGCCATCCCGACAAGACGGCGGCCCTGCGGAGCGAGTCCAGCAGAATCGTCTCCGTGGCGCCGACGTCGTTGCTGAAGATCTTGGCGCGCTCGCAGGAGAACGACAGGGCGGCGATGTCGCCCTCGGCGGTCAGCTCGGAGGCCAGGGTGCGCAGGATGGTCGTCTTGCCGGTCCGCCGGGGCGCGTGCAGCACGAAGTAGCGATCCATCTCGATGAGCGCCCGCGCCTCGGGAAGCCGGGTGCGGGGGGCAGCATGTAGTGGAGCTGCGGGTCGCAGGGACCTGTGGTATTGAAATATCTTGCTCGGGGTGGCAGCATGGTCACAGTCTGCCACCAATTGAGTCTGGGGATCCAAAGATCCTCATGCGGACCTCGGCCAGCTTCTCGTCGGTGAAAGGTCCCTGCTGTTCCCGGCGTAGCAGGTCGGCGCACAGGGGCGAGTGCCGCAGCAGGAACTGTCGGTAGATCGGGTTTGCGATCTCCGGTGCTCCGGTTCTCCGGATTAGGCCCAGATCGCGAACGTAGGAGACGTCGTCGTCGAAGGACGCGTCCGTGCCCGGCAGTGTGCCCTCCATGATCGCGCGGATCACCTGCTCCACCCGAGGCTCGTAGAGTCGCGCCCTGAGGGCGTCCAGGTGGACGGAGCGCTTCTGGATCAGCCGCTCTTTGGCCTCATCGACCTGTGCAAGTGATTACGCCGCTCGTCCCCATCTCGAAGGTGGCTTCGTAGGCGAGGGCGTTGACCAGCCAGGGCTGGCCCTGGGTCAGGTAGAAGACCCGGTCAACGGCGTCCTTCGTGAACTCCTGGCCGGTCGCCTGGGTGTGCTGGTCGTACAGCTCGGCGACGTCGTCGGCGGTGAAGTCGCCCAGGTAGTCGGCGAGGATGTTGAACGAGCTGGCCGCGTTGAACCGGCCGGGGGCGCCGCCGGAGGCGACCTTGTAGTCACGCAGGTCGCGCAACCCGCACAGCACCACCGACGAGGGGAACGGATAGCCCTTCGATCGCTTGCTGTGCCCGTCGCCGAGCTGGCCGAGGATACTGGCCAGGCTGTTGCCCTCCAGGGCGTCGATCTCGTCGAGGAACAGCACCACCCGGCGCGGGCAGCGTCGGCACCACTCCCGCAGCGCGGCACCGAACCGGCTGCCCGGCGTGACCTGCGGCCAGGAACGCGGCGGTAGCAGCTTCTTCGGCCAGCCCGACAGATCGGCGGCCTCGCGGAGGGAGTCCAGCAGAAGCGACTCAGCCCAGGCGACGTCGTCACCGGCCGCCTTGGCGCGCTCGCAGGAGAACATCAGGGCGGCGGTGTCGCCCTCGGCGGTCAGGTCGGAGGTCAGAGCGTCCAGGACGGTGGTTTTCCCGGTCTGCCGGGGGGCGTGCAGGACGAAGTAGCGGTCCATCTCGATGAGCGTCCGCGCTTCGGGAAGCCGTGGTGTGGGGGGAAGCATGTAGTGGCGCTGCGGATCGCAGGGACCGGTGGTGTTGAAGAATTTCGCTTGGGGTGCTCGCATGGTCACAGCCTGCCATCTCCTTGGGTGTCGCGCCGGGGACAAGCCCTCTCTGACGCCGACGACTCGTTCATGGGGCCTGCCGTCCCTCGAAGACGAACCAGACGATCTTGCCATCCGGCGTCGGATCGACACCCCATCGCTCGGAGTAGGCCGCGACGATGGCCAGTCCGCGTCCGTGCTCCTCGTCCGGCCCCGCAGGTAGCGGAGTCGGCCAGACGGGGCTGTGGTCGGCCACCTCGCCCCGGACGCTTCGGCCCTGCCGGTGCAGGGAAAAGGTCACCGCGGACTTCGCGTGCACGATCGCGTTGGTCACGACCTCCGATACGACCACCGTCAGGTTGTCGGCCAGAGCGGACAGGCTCCACACCGCGAGGGCCTCGCGCACGAGCCGGCGCGCTAGGGCTACCGCTTCAGGTACGGCGGGCAGGTCCCAGCTTGCCTCCTTGCCGTCTCGTGTGGGGGACGGAGCGAGCATCGGCGGGATTTCTCGCGGAGAGCCGTCGAGATGTCCTGCAACCGGATGGCGCGCGCCTCGATCGGGAAAGTCAGGCTCGTTCACCGCGCCCACCCCTCCAGTAGAGCTGTCCAGAGCTTGATCGCCGCTGCCCTTTGCAGCCAGGGGCTCTCGCTGACGTGGGTGCTCGTGGGCGAGCGTACGGTGCGGCGGATGAAGGCCAGGCCGGCCGCCTCGCACAGCTCGTATGACGTGGGGACGCAGCCGCAGGTGTGACTCCTGACCCTGATGGACACGGCCCTGCCTGTGGAGGCAGACCAGCTGATCTTGGTGAGACCGTTCTTGGCTGGTTTGAGATGTGCGCTGTGGAAATCCCCCGCGCTCATGCCGGCCGCTCTACGTACGGGGCGGCATTGTCGGCGTTGGCTACCACCGCGAGGCATGCCTGCGGCTGGAGCGGGTGGACGGTGGCGAGGGCTGCGGGATGGTGTGGCGGACCGGCGATTTCGGCCCAGATCACCTTGCCGCCGCACTGCGCGGGATAGGTCGCCCAACGGCGAGCCAGCACGACCATGGCCGCCATGTGTTCGTCGAGGGTCACTGGGTTCGGTGGGATGGGATCGGTGTCCCAGACATCGATGATCAGCGCGTCGGCGCGACGGTGGGCGCGGATGCCGAGTACGGGAATGCGGTTGAAGTCGATGCCGGGATAGCGAGGGCTGAGGTCAGGGTCGCCGGTGGTTTCCACCGCGCGGGCGATGAGGTGGGCGGCGGCCTGTTCGGCGGCGTGCTCGACGGCGGCAAGGTCCCAATTGCGGGCGGCGATGCGCGCAAGCGTTGCGCCGATACTGATCGCGGTGTGCAGCGCCAGCAGCGTGAGCTCGGCCGCCGGGCACAGAACGGCCTTATACCGACTGCCCATGGCGACCCCCACTCGCGCGCAGGAACACCGGCAGTAGCCGGCGTTCGGCCGTGGCCTGGTCAACGATCATCCCGGGCATCTCACAGTTGCGGATGTCGTACATCCTGGCCAGGTCGGTCATGGCGCGGTTTCCTCATCGGCCACGACGACGATGGATTGGGTTTCCTTCTCGATGACCATGCGGATGCCTCGGTGGATGCCGTCGAACTCCGACAGGTGCCACAGGGCTAGAATGATGACGGCGTGCACGTCGGGGCTGAGGAGCGTTCGGAGCAGGCTGCCAAACGCTGTCCGCCGATGGGTGTGTGCTGGCTCGGTGTAGATGTCGATCAGCTCCAGCCAGGACCGCGCGGCGACCTCGCGGAGGTGCTCGGCGAGCTGGTCGGCGTGACTGGGTGGATCGGTGGGCCGGAGCCGGATGTACCCCACCGCCCGGAGCGGCGTGGGTGTCATCTCCTCTGCCAGGCCGGACAGGCCCTCCATGGGCTGGGCTTCGCGTACGAGTCGGCGCGTGGTTTGTGCCGCTTCCGGAGTGCCGGGTTGGTCCCAGCATGTCTCCCCGGTGCCGTCGTGTACGGGGTGTGGGACGACGGAGTTAAGGTTCCTCATAGGTCAGGGAGCTCCCAAATTCCTGATCCAGTCCTCGGGCGGGGTGGTTGCGTCACCACGCCCGAGGACGCCGGGGCAGTTCCCGCTTGCCGGATGCCCGGTCGGCGGACGTGCAATGTCGGTCGCTGGCAAGCGAGTGGCGGCCCCTCGCATGCTGTAGCCCGTGTTCTTGACCCTGGCCATCTGCATGACGGCCGCCATGTCAACGTTCGGTGCCACAGCGTGTACTGAAAGTCACCGAAGCGGGCTAGCCTCATAGTGCCCTCAGTCAGCCAAGAATCGCAATACCCAAATTCGGCAATACCTGAATCTGTGTTATATGTGCATTCACCCCCTACGCGAAGAGGAGCGAACTGCGTGGCATATAGCCCAACGGTGAGGAGAAGGCGACTTTCTAATGCCTTGCGCCAGTTCCGTGAGACCGCCGGCCTGGACTCCAAAGAGGTCGCACGGCGTCTCGGATGGCAGCCCAGCAAGGTAACCCGCATCGAACGCGACGAGTGGCGTCGGCCCACCATCAACGACGTCATGGACCTGCTGGACGTCTACGGCGTGACGGACGAAACCAGGCGGGCCGCCATGATTGCCTTGGCCCGCGACAGCCGTCGGCGCGGCTGGTGGGAAGAGGAGTTCAAGGACATTCTGGGTGGAGCGCTCGTCGGCCTGGAATGGGAGGCATCAGAGATCCAGACCTTCGAGGCAATGCTCATCCCGGGCTTGCTCCAAACCGCCGACTACGCCAGGGCGGTCTTCAAGGGAGGGCGAGTGATGGAGACAAGCGACATCGAACGCCTGACCGAGGCACGTCTGGCCCGTCAACGATTGCTGGATCGTGAGGACCCGCCGCGCTTCTGGGCAGTGATCGACGAGGCTGCACTTCGCAAGTATGTCGGTGGCGCCGCTGTGATGCGTGACCAACTCCGCCATCTGTGTCGCATGGCCGAACGCCAGAACGTCGGGATCCAAGTGCTGCAGGACGTGGTCGGCGCGCACACCGCGATGACCGGCGGCTTCGCGATCCTCGACTACCGAGCATCGGAGGACCCCAGCATCGTCTACGTGGAAGTCGGGGCGGCCGGTGATCTCTTCCTGGAGAAACCCGAGGACGTGGCTCACTACCGCGAGAGTTACAGCCACCTCCGTGCGTCCGCGCTGAGCACGGACGCGTCGGTGGCGTACATTGAATATCTGGCCAAGCACCTCATATAAGGGCGGAGCCCATGAACGACCCCAAATCCGGTCTTGTCTGGCGTAAGGCGTCCTACAGTTCCGCGGAGGGACAGAACTGTGTCGAGGTGGCTTCGCTTCCTGATGGAGGGCGTGCCGTACGCGACTCCAAGCACCCCGACGGGCCCGTTCTGACGTTCAGCGCGAGTGAGTGGAACGCGTTCATCAAGGGGACCAAGGACGGTGAGTTCGGCTGACCGGAAGCCGATGCGGACTCGTATCAGGGGGCCGGTGAAGGGTAGCAGGCAGGGCAGGCCCTCGCCTGCTCGAGCCAATCGGTGGGACAACAGGGCAATCCGTGCCAGTGTGTCGAGGTCGCGATGAATCTTCCAGGACGTGGTCGTTGTTCCTCATAGTAGGGACCTGGGTGCCTCCGAGCTGATCATTACTAGTGGTGAGTGGAAGGCATTCATCGGCGGCGTGAAAGTCGGCGAATTCGACACTATCTCCTACCTCTCACGCTTGCCTCCCGTCTCACCCCTCGCAGGATGGAGAAGCCCATGACCAGGGGGTGGATTGAGCGTGGAGGTGTAGTTCTCGCCGTCGATGAGAGGCGTGTACAGGCTTACGCCGCAGAGTGCCATACGGTCGTATGCGGCGAGGACGAGGTCCTTGGTGCGATAAGTGCCGTACTTGGCGATCTCGTTGTTCTTGAGTCCCCCGGAGTCGGTCTGGAACGTCTCCAGAATGTATTCCGCGTCTTCATGCGAGATTCCGTAAAGGTGAAAGAAGTATGCGTCTAACTCGGCCCTGACTAGGGAGCGGCGTTCATCGTTCCACTTTAAGGGTGGGCTGAAATACTCCAGGTCGCGGGCCAGTCCGACCATGTCGTAAGCGGTGTAGACGAGTTCGAAGGCTCGGGAAGCAAGGAAAGGGAGATGGGCCTCAAGCATTTGGGGTGTCGGAACGGGGAGTTGCTTCCATGTGTAGAGTGCAATGCTGGTTCCGCCGAGCTTCTGACGACACACGTAATCAAAGACAAGGGAGCTTTGAGTAGCGATAAGCGCTAGGGCGTAGGTGGGTGAGACGCGAGGAAGCATGAGGGGAAATTTGTGGCCAACGGCGGTCCGGGGAATGAATGCCGCAATTGCTGTCCGCTCATTTGTAGGGCTAGTAACTTCCCGGTAACCCACAAGCCATTCGTGATCCCAGTGTGCTGCTCTGAGCTTCTTTGCTACTTCCGATTCTGCAACCCAGCTGTTCGGCTGTGCGAGACGGTTGGGTGATTGGTGGTCTTGGAGGGAAAGATATCTTGGCTGATTCTGGCGTTTTGTAGCCGTTTCACTCTTCACGACATCAGCTGCGCGGTGGTCGAACAAATTTACCATCTTTGCCTCGTATAGAGGTAGCATTCTTTCGCTGCCTCTAGCAAATATGTTGCCATGGAGGGTCCATCCCTGGCCTTCGAGTTCTTCGCGTGCATGAAAGAGGTTCGAGTCGTGTGCCATGTGGAATGGGGTCATAAATGAGACCTTCCATGGATTGCTCCCTTCCTGGGTCACTTCATTCGGCTCTTTGATGAGGATAGGGATTCGGCGGTAAATGCTTAGAGTGATCTCTACGTCCCGTCGAGAACGGAAGATGGGGCACGTGCCGGTGTTAGGGTTGAGAAGAGTGATCTCGTCTGGGGTAAGCGTGAACGACTTCATTGCGTCGACGAGTTCTGCTGGGTCATGAAGGAAGAATGCGAACGTCGCGACTGGTTCAGGGCGATCATGGCCGGCAAGGGACAGAATGCAGAATTTTGTGCGAGAATCAATTGCGGGAAAAAGTCCGTTACGATTCTCGAAGTCATATAGAGCTGCTATAGATCCATTCTGTACAAGATCCTTGAAGAAGAATCGGGTTCTGGCGTCCGTAGCGATTCCGGTCTGCACGATGACACCCGTTCGGCCAAGCGCTCCCATCAGGAGGCGGGCCGTCTCTGCGAAAACCGCGTACGTGTTGAGGTTTCCCTGACCAGTAAGTGGCACACGGCCAGACCGGCGCAGGAAGTGACTCTCGGCGTAGACTGCGCGCTTCGCCGCAGCATACTCGTCGTACAACGGAAGAGTACTGGGGTCATTCTTGAGATCGGCAATCAGCTTCTTACGGGCGTCAGCTTTGCCGACTGCGGCGATCTCCGGGGTTCGCTGGGCAAAGAACTCCTGCTCCTTGAGCTCCACGCTGTCCCACGGCGGGTTGCCGAGTACACAATCGAATCCGCCCGCCCAGCCGGTGGCGGCGGACACGCCTTGGTCATCTTCGGGCACAGCGAAGACATTGGGGAACTCAAGGTGCCAGTGGAAGAACCGATACTGGTTGCGAAGACGGATGATCTCGTCGTGGGTCGCCTGTGTGGCTCCTGAGGCTTCCGGGTCCTCCAACGAACGGAACAGTCCGTCTGTCACAGCCCTTGGCATGTCGGGGTTTTTGATCCACATGAATGACGCACACCAAGCGTCTGCGAGGTGCATGGCGTTGACATACTCTGCGGACTGCTCCCACTCGCCGTATGCCGCCGCTTGCTTGTGAACGTCGCGAAGGTCGTCAGCGGGGGCATCCGTGATGCGCCGGATGCTTGATGCAAAGGATGCGTTGGTTACCTTGACGGCGTCATCTGCAGTGTCGAAGAGCCTGAATATGCCTTGACGCTCCTCGGCGTTGAGCTTTTCAAGGGTCTTGGCGTGCTTCTTGTCGTCGCCTTCGGTGGCGATGAACGCCTGGTCTGGAATGCCTCCCCGCATGAGAGCAGGCGTGGCCCCGATCAAGGCGTTGCCGCACTTGATATGGGCGTCCAGGAAGCTCAGCGGCTTACCGGGCTCCAGGGCTTCCAGCCAGAGGGATACCTTGGCGAGCTCGACCGCCATCGGGTTGAGATCCACGCCGTAGATGCACCGGGCGATGACCTCGTGAAGAGCGCGCCGTACGGCGTCAATGGTGGGCTCGGGGTTGCGTTCCCGTACGGCGGCGACATGCTTGGCGATCCGGCGGGCCGCAGCGACGAGGAAATGGCCGGAGCCGCAGGCTGGATCGCAGATGGTGAGTGAGAGGAGTTCGCGGACGATCGAGTCGGTGGGGTCCGGTTGCCCGGCCGCGCTGGCGCTTTGCTCACCACGCTTCACCGCATCATCGATGACGGGATCGAGCGAGGAGTCGAGGAGACATTCGATCAGCGAGGAGGGCGTGTAGTAGCTGCCCGTGGTCTTTCGGGAGTTGCCCGCTATCTCGACCAGCTCAAATGTGCGATCCACCGCGCTGTGGCGCGGCACGAGTTCCAGGAGGGATTCGTAGACAGAGCCCAGCTCCTCCGCGTCCAGGTGACGGTAGTCGATAGAGCGCCTGCGGCGGGAGCCGGCATCACGGACTTCCGAAAGGTGGCGGACGGCGGACAGCAAGTACTCGTTCGACAGGAGCAACCCCTTGAGCGGGGCATCGGCTTCGGTTTCGTCGAAGATGCCGCCGAGGCCCGGAATCCCGAGCTCCGGTCGCCCCCGTTCGTCGCCGAGAGCGTCGAGCACGATGCGGAGAGCGTGATAGAGGTCGCTGTGACCGGTGCCTCGCCGACGACGGGCGTGGGAGCGGAGCCGGGCTGAGGAGAAGTACTTGTCGTATCTCTGCCGCGCTTCTTCGCTCGCGGCCGGTGCGTGCAGGGCGTCGCGATCCTCGGCGACGAACAGGAACAGCATCCGGTAGACCAGGCGCAGCAGGGCGTTGTGAAGAGCCTTGACGTCGACGTTCTCCCGCAGGGCGGCGTTGGCGGGGTGACGGAGGAAACCGGTGCCCAGTGCGGTGATCGCATCCTGCACGCCCTTGCGCAGCTGGTCCAGCGCGCGCATGCCGGACGTGATGGCGTCCGCACGCCACTTCTCCAGCCAGCAGGCTGAGGGCGCTTCGCCTTCTTCGACCCTGAAGCGTGTGACGTGCAGGAGCCGATACAGCAGGACGAACTCGCTGAACAGCTCTCCGTCGAAGATGGCCTCAAGGTCGAACTCGATGTAGGAGGCGGTGGCCAGCGCACTGGAGTCACGCAGCAGACGCAGCTGGCGACCGTTGGTGAGAACGCCCCACAGGTGAGAGTCGGTGCGGTTCAGGCACTCCTGGACAAGCGATTGCGGCGGGATGGTGCCGGCACCGCCCGGGCGTCGATCGAGGGTGGCGTTCCACGCACACAGATGGATGGGGACGTGGTTCCAGCGGTGGCTGATGGCGAAGGTCTTGCTGCCGTCGTCCGAAGGAATTCCTGACTTGCCGATCGCGGTCAAGTCGCCGAACCCGAGCTCGGCGAAGAACGGCTCCAACCACTGGCTCAGCGCAAGCCCCGTAGGATCGGCGGGGATCTCCGCCTCGGGAGCGACGGGAAGCTTCTGGCGGAGTTCCGTCCAAATGGACTTGAGGTAGTCCCAATGCCGCTCGGCGTCGTCCCGTACGGAGCGCGAGCCGATGACGCGGTAGTCGGCGGGAGCCGTTCCCCTGACGTCCTTGCCCTCCGAGATGCGCAGCAGCATGTCGGCGGGCAGCAACCCTCCGACCGTGTGGACGGCGGAGAAGACCTGGTTGCGGGTGACTGCGGACATCAGGCGACCCCTCCGGCGGGCAGATAGACGTACACGCCGAGGATGTCGGCGGGTTCTTGCACGGTGACGTCCAGACCTCGGACGATCTCGCCGGACGCGCTGCGCACCCGGCGGTGGGAGTCCTCCAGCTCGGCTTCGAGCTGCTTGCCGTACTCGCTCAGCTGACCGGCGACAGCAGGCAGGCCGTCGAGGACGCGGGTCATGGTGCGCTCCCCGAAGACCGGGTCGGTGTTGGCGTCGGCGGTCGCCTCGGTGAGCTGGAGCGCCTCCTCCGGCGGCAGCCAGAGCGCGCCGGTGGGCGAGCCCTGGAAGGCCAGGAGCCGGGCGTCCTCGGCGACGATCTGCTTCTCGCCCGAACGGGACGGCAGCGTGAGATGGAAGCGGTAACGGACCAGCAGCAACGTCGTACGAGTTTGCACCGCGTCGGTGCGGATCACCCCGCAGCGCCTGGCCGGCCGCCTGCCCTCGGTCTCCAGGGCGGTGTTGAGCACGTACCCCGCCAGCGCCCCGACCACCGGGTCGGTGCGGACGAGAGCGGCCTCACCCCGCGCTACCGCCGGCGTGGTACGGAACGGGATCGGGCGGCTCAGCTCGCCGCCGATCACTGGGGCGACGGCGTCACGGAGGCCGGCCGAGGTTCCGCTGATGTCGGCGGTGAAGTCGCCCGGGACGCCATTCTCGCGGATCACGCCGTCCAGCGCGTCGAGCGCGTTCCGTACGAACCGCCGCACCTCGTCGGAGCGGCCAAGGGTGTCGCGGATGGCGGCGGCCTCGCGGGCCACCTCCTCGGGGTGGATGGAGCGCTGGGCGAAACGGGAGCGGGAGGTGCTTTCGCGCTCGGCGGCCGAGCTCCACTCCGTCTCCAGCGCCTCGGCCTTGCGGTCGAGCTCCTCCAGCTCGAACAGCGCCTCCTGGTCGGGCTGCCGCTCGCGCATGAGCAGCCATTCGACGATGGCGTCGGTGACGCCGGTGGAGGCGGCGTCCGGGACGGAGACGGAGATGCCGAGGTCCTTGCGGATCTGGCGGTGCTTCTTGATCAGGACTTCGAGGACCTTGCCGTCGATGCCGTTGTCGCTGCCGTACAGGGTGATGACCTTGACGACGTCGCGCTTCTGGCCGTAGCGGTCGACGCGGCCCTCACGCTGGTCGTGGCGGGTGGGGTTCCACGCCAGGTCGTAGTGGACGACGGCGTCGAAGTGGTGCTGGAGGTTGACGCCTTCCGACAGGCAGTCCGTGGCGACCAGGACGCGCGGGGAGTCGGCGCTCTCGTCGGCCAGTTCCTCGATGCGCTGCAGGCGCTGCTGCGGGGAGAGGGTGCCGGTGACGTGCCGGATGACGGTCTTCTTGCCGAGTTTGCCGTCGAGGTGCTCGGCGACGTACTCGGCTGTGGGGATGTAGCGGCAGAAGACGATCGGGTTGTAACCCTCGCGGATCAGGACCTTGAGGTGCTTGACCAGGGCGGACAGCTTCAGGTCCTCGTCCGGACCCTCCAGCTTCGCGGCGCGCTCGGCGAGCTGGGCCAGCCGCGCGCCCGCCTCGTCGGTCTCCGCGCCGGGCGCGACGTCGAGACCTTCCATGACGTCGCTGTCGGAGGCGTCGCTGGTCAGCGGAGCGCCCAGCCGGTCCGCCTCCTCCGCGCTCGCGGCCACCGCGGCGGCCGAGCGGGTCTGCAGGGTCTGGGCGGCGGCACGAGGCGAGGAGACCATGGAGCGCAGCAGCGCGATCGCCGACCACCAGGCGATGCGGGACTCCCGCTTGCCCTGCTCGCCCGCCGCCGACACTCGCTCGCTGGCGTAGGCGATGGCGTCCTCCAGCAAAGCCCGGTAGGCGGGGGAGAGGCGGTAGGTCTCGTCCTTGAAGTAGCGGTCGGAGGGGAAGGAGGTGTCCTCGCGCTGGCTGTCGTCGGCCAGGCCGTCGTTCACCCCGAGGAATTGGCGTACGTCGGCCCGCTTACGTTGCACGAAGTACTGGGCGAGCAGTCGCCGCCCGGCGTCCGAGTCGAGCTTGACCGAGGCCAGCTCGGGGCTGAGCAGGCCCAGCAGGTTGCGGAAGGCGCTCTCTTTCCCGCTGTGCGGTGTGGCCGTCACCAGCAGCAGGTGCCGCTCGGGCTTCTTGGCGATCCGCTGCAGGAGCTCGAAGCGGAGCTGGTTCTGGGTGGAGG
This sequence comes from Nonomuraea sp. NPDC049750, assembly GCF_040659625.1. Classification (NCBI taxonomy): domain Bacteria; kingdom Bacillati; phylum Actinomycetota; class Actinomycetes; order Streptosporangiales; family Streptosporangiaceae; genus Nonomuraea; species Nonomuraea sp. NPDC049750. Next base: position 240,855 of record NZ_JBFANB010000014.1, on the reverse strand, counting down.
TGGTGTCGTCGGACGCGACGCAGGTGTGCGCCTCGTCGACGATCACGAGGTCGGGGCAGTGGCGGACGAAGTCGTCGCGGTGCCGGGTGGACTTGATGAAGTCCGTGGAGACGATCACCTTGTGGTACCGGTCGAAGAGTGATTGCCCCAGGTCCAGGCCCCGCTCCAGCTTGGAGACCGTGGAGGCTAAGACGAGCTCCGCGTCGATGCCGAACTTCGTGCGCAGCTCCTCCTGCCACTGCTCGGCCAGTGCCGGCGAGCAGAGCACGGCCAGCCGGTCCGCGCTGCCTTGGGCGAGCATCTCGGAGGCGATCAGCCCGGCCTCGACGGTCTTGCCGATGCCCACGTCGTCTGAGATCAGCAGGCGGACGGTCCTTTGTCGCAGCGCCATCATCAGCGGAACCAGCTGGTACGCGCGCGGCTCCACCGCGATCCCCGCCAGCGACCGGAACGGCCCAGCGCCGGAGCGGAAGCCGATGCGCAGCGCCGACCGCAGCAGCCCGGCGGCGTGCTGGTCGCCCAGATCCTTCGGGGAGGGCGGCGCGAAAGTGGCGCTGACCACGTCCTCGAACGCCGGGAAGACGGCGGCGACGTCGTCGTCGGAGCCGCCGAGTGGGCGCAGCACCAGCATGTCGGAGGCGCTCTCGGGGAGCACCACCCAGTCGCGGCCCCTGGCTGAGACCAGGGAACCGGCGGAGTAGGCGGGCATCAGCTGTTTCCTCGTGTCGTCATGGTTCCGAAGTAGCGCTCGTTCTGGGTCGCGACCGCCGCCCAGTCGGCGTCGTGCGAGAAGCGGATGACGTCCCAGCCCTGGTCGAAGAGGCGTTCCTCGGCCTCGGTGTCCCGCTCGGCGACCACCGCGTCCTGGTGGATCGGGCCGTCGACGAAGACCGCCAGCTTGACGCCGGGCAGCCGGTAGACGTAGTCGGGTCTGGCCAGCGCCTCGGTGATGAACGTCTGCGCCTCGTCGGGCAAACGCAGCCCCTGCTGCTTCAGCCAGGCGAGGAAGTCGCGCTCCAGCCCGCTCTCCGACTGGCCGGACAGCCGGTGCAGCTGCTCGGTACGGCTCTCACCACGCCCGGTCGGCCTAGCCTCGGCGGCGGCCAGGCGCAGCAGCAGGTCGCGGATGGAATGCCGGTCGATGTCGGTGTGGTTGAGCTGGTTGCCGTAGGTGAGCAGGCAGTCGTAACAGCCGCGGGCGCACTTCCGGTCGGGGCGAGGGCCGCCGCGGTCGGTGCCGTCAGGGGCGAAGTGGCAGATCTCCAGCGCCTCGGCGGCGGCGCGGGCGAGCGCGCCCGGCTCCGACTGCATGAGCCGGAGCACACCGGCGCCGCCCTCCGCGGCCTCGGTGAAGAGCATGCGATCCCGCGGCCCCTCGTTGGGCGGCAGCAGCTCGCTGGTCAACTCCGAGTCCTCCAGCTCGAAGGCGGCTTCGATGCCGCGTTCCAGCGCGTACATCAATGAGAGCGCGACCGGCACGGGCAGGGGTTCATCGAGCTTGAGCACCAGGATGTTACGGGTGTCCTGCACGTACGGGATGACGCGCTTGCGCTGACGCTTCTCGTTGCCGTCGGCGTCGACCACCGGCATCTCGCTGGAGTCGCCGGAGGCGTCGGCCGCCGCCTGCTCGTTGAGCCAGCGGCCGTCGGCCGGGTCGAGCCAGAAACCGTCAGGCTCGTCCTTCTTGGCGCGCAGGCGTCCCATATTGGAGATGCGTACGGTGGCGGAGTCGCCGAACGAGAGCGTCGCGAGCTTCCCGGCGGCGTCGGCCAGGAGTGCGTCACGGCGGCCCGTCCGCTGGCCGTGATCGTTGTAGCGGTACGAGGTCACCAGCCGGAAGCCCGCACGGCGCCGCTCCTCCTCGTCGGAGGAGATCCGCTCGCGCCGCCGGGTGTAGACGGTGTGCAGCTGGAGCAGGCCGCGCGTCGGCGTGGGCAGTGCCGCGTCGCACACGTCGCATTTGTCAGCTCGGTCCGCCGAGTCATAGTGGTAGCCGCAGCCGGCGCAGCGCTGCGCCTCGGTGGTCACCACCTCGCCCGAGGCGTCGGGCCGCAGCTGGATGCGGTCCACCTGGTAGCGGTTGCCCTCGTGATAGATCAGCGCACCGGGCCCGAACTCCCTGATCGCCAGGAACCGGGGACGCTGCAGGTAGTCACCGTCGCCGTAGCGCCGCCCCGTCGTCGGGATGTACGCCGCCAGTGGTAGGCGGGGGAAGGAGTAGCCGGGCAGGAATCCCTCGCTGGCCAGATAGCGGTACGGGTTGAAGTCCGACAGCAGCGAGCGGCTGTCCACGCTCTCGTTCTTCAGGAGGTCGAGCTGGGTCTCGGCCTGCTTGCGCTGCAGCTCGGCGATCTTGCGGTCGCGGTCGGTGAGCGTGTGGTCCAGGCGCCGTCGGTTCTGCTCGGCCTGGTCGGCGAGGGCCGCCCTGAACAGGTCGCGCCAGCGGTCGAAGGATCGGTCGAACCCCTCGGGAGCGCGGCGCACCTGCTCCTCGATCCACTCGTCGTGCCACCAGGTGGGCGGTTCACCGAAACCGGGCAGCACCCCGGCGAGCACATTGTGGGCCGCCGCCACCGCGCGCCGACGAGCTTCCTGATCACGAACGTCGGCTTCGACGTAGGCGTGCAGGAGCAGATCAGGGTTGGGGCGGCGGGCACCCTCGTCGTAGCTCAGGTCGATGAGCGTCGGGATGTTGTTGCCCAGCCTGAGCCCGCTTTCGGCCAGCCAGATGGCCTGAACGTGCGAGCGGACCAGATCCTCGTTGGCGAGGTCCAGCCGTGGCGGACGGACCGCCCCGGCCACCATGCGGTCGGAGCGGCGAAAGTAGTACTGGTCGTGGCTGTTGCCGGTGGCGCAGTAGGTGGTGACCAGCGCCGGTTGCCCCTGCCGACCGGCGCGGCCGCTGCGCTGGGCGTAGTTGGCGGGAGTGGGCGGCACGTTGCGCATCATGACCGCGTTGAGCTCGGAGATGTCCACGCCCAGCTCCATGGTGGGGGAGCAGTAGAGCAGCTTGAGCTCCGCCTTGCGGAAGTCCTCTTCGCGCTGCTCCCGGTCCTGCGGTGACACTTGCGCGGTGTGCTCGCGGGCCGACAGGCCTGCGAGAGCGGCGGCCGTGTCGCGGTAGAGGTCGCGGAAGAAGACGTTGACGCGTGGACCGTCGCCGCTGGCGTAGGTGCGGGTCAGTGGATCGTGCGTACCGCTCTCGCCGGTGCCCGCCCGCCAGATGAGGCAGGCGGCGGCGATGCGGTAACCGGTGACGGGCGGCCCGGAAGGGCGGCGGTAGCGGCCGGCCCGCTGTGGCGCGACCTCGACCGTCGTCAGCAGGTATGCCTTGGCCAGCACCCTCATCAGGTCCGCGATGATCCGCTGGGCATCGTCGGCCGACACCTGCGGGAAGTGGATCCGTCGCAGGTACTTGCCGAACTTGCCCCTCCCGGACAGGAACAACCCCGAACGATCAACGCCGGGGCGGGACCCTTGCGGGTAGGCGGTACTCACCTTCGGCCGGTCGCCGCCGGCCAGCCGCCATGGATCCTTCAGCCGCTCCTCGCTCGCGCGCTGCAGGCTGTCGAAATCCTCCCGGAAGTACTCGACGTCGATGGCCAGCGACCGGCGCATCTCGTCCAGCAGCGCACGCATGATCTCGGCGCGCTGCCCCGGCTCGGCCTGGCGCAGTTCGGGACGGGCGTCGCTCCACCGTTCGTCCCTGTTGGCCAGCCAGTCGAGGTCTGCGTAGTCGATGACCAGCAGACCCGTCTGCTCCAGGTTGGGCATGGTGACCCGCCAGCCCCGCTGCAGATCCAGATAGAGGCGGAAGGCGATGACGTCCCGTAGGGTCTTCGCCGCGCTCGCGGCCATCATCGGCGGCGGGTCATCGCCCGATGTGTAGTCGGCAGGGCTGAGCCCCAGCGCTCCGGAGACCCGGGAGGCCAGGTCCTCGTGCCGGATGCCCTCCTCGCCCGCCGCCGTCGCCGCGTGGTAGAGCGCGCTGCGAAGCTGGGTGATCTGGACGAAGTCATTGAAGTGCCCCGCCTGCAGGGAGGCGTCCTGCCGGTTGTCGACGAACGTCAGCAGCTTGCGCGCCTCCTTCTTCAACGCCTCGGCCGGCACCTTCTTGAGCGAGCGGACGATCGAGGCCGAGACGAGCGAGGTCGCCGAGGAGCGGCCCTCCTGGTCGAGCCGGGCCAGCTTGGCGAAGTCCTTCCCGCGCACCTGCTCGTAGCTCACCCCGCAGTGCAGGCAGAACAGGAACGGCGCCGGGATGAACGCGGCCTTCAGCTCGCCCTGCCCCTCCACGCCGTACGGGTCGACTGTCACGAGGCGGGGGATCCTCGGCCGGTACGAGTCCCGCACCATCTCCTCGCCATGCGCGTCGAACTCCAGCCAGGACTCAGGCAGCCGGCGATCCTTCATCGCCTGCTCGACGGTGGACGGCCACGGATGGGTGGAGTCGACGTAAAGGTAGCCGTCCTCGCCGCTGCCGCCGGTGGCGGCCGTCTCGCGGCGGTTCTCGTACACCACCTTGCCGTTCTTCTCCGAGCGCCACACGGTCAGGTACTCCTGACCGCACTCGCGGCAGAAGGCCAGCGGCAGCAGGATCTTGCCGTCGGTGTCCGGCTGGTAGAGCTGGTAGTCACGGGTCAGGTGACGGCTCGACTCGTCCTCGAGCGTGACGTGTACCGTGTCGCCCTTGGACAGGAACTGGTGCAGCCGGAAGGCGAAGAGCGGGCGGCCGGTCAGCGGATGGCACGCCTCCGAACCGGCCTTCAGCGTGGCCCGGATCGCCTCGACGCACGTCTCCGCGTCCAGGCCGCTCGTCTCGGCCAGCTCGGTCGCGGCCTCCTCGATCTTGGCGGGCTGCTGCCGGACCAGCCGCCCCTCCTCGTCGACGGTGAGCCCGAAGCGGGTCTCGATCCACCGGGCCAGCGGATCCTTGACCAGGTCCTCGTACGCGCGGGGCGCCCCCGGCGCGGTCAGCCGTTCGACTGGAACCGTCTGTGGCGGCTCCCCGGTGGCGCGGACCAGCGTCTCGCCGATGATGTTCGAGGCGTCAACGGCCGTGCCGAAGAGCGTCGTCGCGATACGGGCCACCTCGTCGCGGCGGGCCTGGGCCGTGCCCTCGGTGGCCATGGTGGCCGAGGTACCGATGCACTGCAGGCTTACGGCGCGGCAGGCGTCGCGCACCCGGCGGATGAGCAGGGCGACGTCGGCGCCCTGCCGGCCGCGGTAGGTGTGAAGCTCGTCGAAGACCAGGAATTCCAGCCCCTCGGCCATCCTGATGAGCGACCTGCGGTCCTCGGGCCGGGTGAGCATCAGCTCCAGCATCACGTAGTTGGTGAGCAGGATGTCCGGCGGATCGTCGCGGATCTTCTTGCGGGCGGCCTCGTCCTCCTGACCGGTGTAGCGGGCGAAGCGCACCTTCTCCCGGCCGGTGCCGTAACCGTCTCTCAGATACTTCTCCAGCTCCTTGAGCTGGCTGTTGGCCAGGGCGTTCATGGGATAGACGATGATCGCGCGCACGCGCTTACGTGCCTTCGGGCCCTCCTGGTCCCGCTGCCTGAGCACTCTGTCGACGATCGGCACGATGTAGGCCAGTGACTTGCCGGAGCCGGTGCCGGTCGTGAGCACGTACGAGCTGCCGGACTGTGCGGTCTTGATGGCTTCTAGCTGGTGCTGGTGGAGCGTCAGCGGCCGGCCATCGCACTCCGCGCCGTCTTCGGTCTTGCCGACCTGGAAGATGCGGGCGCACTCCGGGTGCAGGGTCCCGTTCTGGGACGCCTCCAGCACCGTTCCGCCCGACTTGAAGAACGGGTTCAGCGACACCCACGGGTCGGGCCACTGCGATTTGGCGTCCAGGTCGTTCTCGACGAAGGCCGCGATCCGGCCGTCGCGGATGATCGTGCCGCCCTCGGTGAACGCCCTGTAGTCCTTGAGCAGTTGCTGGTGGACACCGAAAACGTCCATGCCGGAGCCCGCATGGCGGGGCTCCGCTGCCGGGGCGGGAGCCTGCACCCGATCGGCCGGCCTGGCCTTGAGACAGGCCACCGGGTCGAAGTCCGACCAGCCGGGGACGTTCGCCGCCCCTTCTATGAGCGGCAGCAGCGCTTCCCGGACGGTGACCGCGTCGGCGGGCCGGTCGGCCGGGTCTTTGGCGAGTAACCGCTCCACCAGGCGCGTGAGGTCCTGCGGGACGTCGGAGCGGAGCAGGCTGATGGGCGGCGGTTGTTCTGTCTGGTGCTTCTCGGCGAGTTCGTAGGCGGACTCACTGTGGAACGGTGGGACGCCGGTGAGCATTTCGAAAAGCACGCAGCCCAGGGCGTACAGGTCGGCCGCCGGGGTGACGGTCGAAGCGCGGAACTGCTCAGGGGCCATGTAGCGGGCGCTGCCGACCGTGACACCCGTGCTGGTGATCTTGCTGTGCTCGATGTCCCCGATGATCCGGCCGGCGCCGAAGTCGAGGACCTTGACCAGGCCACCGCGCAGCAGCATCACGTTGCTGGGCTTGAGGTCGCGGTGGACGACTTCGACGGCATGAGCGGCGGACAGCGCGTCCGCCATCTGTGCGCCCAACGCTGCGGCCCATGAGACGGGGAGTTGTGGATGCTCGGTGATGAGGTCGCTGAGGGACTCGCCGTCGAAGAGCTCCATCGCCAGGTACGGCAGACCGGAGGAGTCGACGCCTCCGGCGATTGTCCGGGGCAGATTGCGGTGCCGGAGCCTGCGCATGATGCGTACCTCGCGGTCGAACCGCTGCACGGCCTTGGCATCGGAACGTGAGTTCAGGACCGTTCCAGACCTGCTGCGGAGGATCAGCTTGACGGCGACGGTGGCGTTGTCGTCATCGAGATCCTGCGCCCGGTGGACCTCTCCCATGTTGCCCTTGCCGAGGGGAGCCAGCAGCCGGAACCGGTCCGCAACCACGTCTACGTTCACCGTAAGCTCCTCGCCCTGTGCGCGATGATCACTAGCGCCACCGTACACGCATTGCCCTGGCTTGGATATAGGTTGAGTGTTAACAGAGTCAACGGATATGGTGATGGGGGCCGGGGCTCTCTGGTCGAGAGTTGTCCGGCTGGCTTGAAGCGCGGGTGATCATCCTAGGCTAAATATTGTCCGATAATGACACCTGCTTGCTCATCTATTACGCTACACACTTCCTGTCTCGTTGGTAATGACGGGTGCCATTCGCTGGATCGATCCACTGGCCTTTCTGACGTTTGTGGACACCGCCCTGTCAAGAAAGGATGCGGCTGTTCGTGATGAATCATGCGCTCGCTGCGGAGCTCCGGAAGCTTGCCGCAGAACCGTTCTTGAAGGCACGTGCCGACCAGCTCCGTTCTCTAGCTGGGTCGATCGAGGAATCGACCGAGGGCAAGCGCTGGTGCGAGGTGGACCTGTTCGCCGCCTTCCCTCCCGAGGAAACGGTCCGGCCTGTGTCCCATGGGTCCAGGTGGGCGGGCCTGCTGAGCGTCATGGACCTTGTGCAGCCTGTCCTGGTTTTCCTGCCCATTGTGATCACCTGGCTCGGGCTCCAGCGCGCCACCACTGCTTACGGTGAGGCCATCAAAGCCGGTGGAGCTGAGACTGCCCGCCGCCCCTTTCTGGAGATGTGGCAGCAGGGTTTTGATGGGCGTTTGTCCGGTATTTGGCAATTCGACAGCGTAGCGCTGGCCACACTGACGGCGATCATCCTTCTCATCACTGTCACTCTTTTTGAACGGCTCTTACGGCATAGGGAGGAGAACAGGGCCGAACTGCGGGCCGAGGAGCTTCGTATCAAGTTACGGGCCGCGTTGACGGAGGCGACCCTGACCCTCAGGCAGGTACGACTCGCGAGCCCTGCCCGTTTCCAGGCAGAGCTCACCAAGAGCGCCATCGAGATCAGCGAGGTCGGATCGACCCTGCGCCAGCTTCAGGAGAAAGTGGTGCGATCCCTTGAAGTATCCCTGGAGAGCACCAGACAGGCGATGGAGAGCTTGACGGAGGCCACGGCCGACGTCCAGGCGGCGGCGTGGAAGCTCGATGAGCACCTGGCGTCCGTGACCGCCGCCACCGCAGATCTCACCCAGACCGTCGATAGGACGACGTACGCCATCGACAAGGTGGGGGAGAAAGCGGAATCGGCCATGGACCAGGTCGGGGATCGTCTGGGCGTCCTCGTAGCCGACTCGACGGACAGGGTCCGGGCCGCGATGGAGGAGGCCACCACCCGGGCGGGCGCGACTGTTCGTGACACCACGAGGGAACTGGACGGGCATGTCGGGGAGCTGACCGAACGCGTAGGTGAGCTGGCCGCGGTCGGCAACGGCATCTCGTCCGCGCTGGACGGGTTGCATCGCGCCGTGGCGGATGTCACCTCCATGACGCAGGCGACGATGAACCAGGTCGGAGAGCAGATCACGGGAACGCTCAATGACACGACCAGTGCTTTCACCCGCACCTTTGGCGACACCGGTGAGGAGGTGCGCCACGCACTGGAGGGCTGGGCAAACGCGGTCGGGGATCACGCGTCCCGCATCGAGATCGCCTCTGACGCCTCGGGTAGGACGGTGCGGCTCCTGGAGGAGTTGCGCGAACTGCCCGCCGCCCTCACCGAGGCGATCGAGGAAATTCCTGCTTCGATCCGCGACGTCACCAGTGTCGAACTGGACAATCTGCGTAGCGCCGTCGGCCAGCTCCCGCTGGCGGTCTCGATGACCGTGGCCGAGATCTCGCCTGTGATCAGGAAGGCGACGGAGGCCGAGCTCATCGATCTGAGTCAGGCCATCGGTCGCTTGCAGAACGCGGTGGATCAGGTCGGTGAGGTCGTCGCCGCGAGCGCGGTTCGCGACGGAAGGGATTCGGTGTGAAGCCCCGCCGCGGATCGATGTCTCTGATCGCGCTGGCCGGTTGGCTCTTCGCGGATCTATTGCTCGGTCTGACCATCATCATGCTCGGAGCGCAAGCGGCCGCACCGGCGTCCCCCGAGCCGTCCCCGGAGCCGGCAGCCTCGCCTTCCGCGTCCCCGAGTTCGTCAGGATGCGCCGTACGCGTCGCCGGGGTGAGTTCGAAACCCTTGAAGATCTCGTTCCGGGTCGATCCCTCGGCGAGTGGGAGGCAACTTGTCACCCAGGTGAAGACAGCACTGCGGACACACAACGGTCGGCTGGCCGGGCGGCACGCGGGCATGGTCCTCACTTTCGGCGCGAACGGCGCCACAGGCGATGGGGTGCAGCTGGCCGGCCGGGTGAACGAGGCAGCGCGGCGAGCCTACCCCGGCGTCTTCAAGGCCGCCGCGACTCGCAATTTCCATGACCTCGCAGCTCCGAGCGGATCGATCTCCATGGAGATCTATTTCGTGACGGAAGGCTGCGCCGACAAGTGATGAGGATGAGATGAGCGAGCAGGTACTGCCCTTCTACCTGGTCTGTGACGAGTCAGCTTCCATGCACGGTGAACCTCTTGACGCGATCAACAACGAGTTACCCAAGATCCACCAGGAGATCTCCAGCAACCCGATCGTCGCCGACAAGGCCCGGTTCTCCATCATCGGGTTCAGCGACACCGCGGAAGTCCTGCTCCCCCTGACCGACCTGGGCGACATCGATCGTCTGCCGATGCTCTCCTCACGGGGGCTCACCTCGTACAGCGCGGCATTCTCGGTCTTGAAGCAGACCATCACTACCGACATCGCCGAACTCAAGCAGGCTGGGCACACACCGTTCCGGCCGACGGTCTTCTTCCTGACCGATGGACAGCCAAACGACTACAGCTGGGAAGACGCCTACGGTGAGCTCGTCTCTCCGGGGTTCTCCGCCCGGCCGCACATTTTGGCCTTCGGCTTCGGAGACGTCGAACAGCAGACGCTCACCCGCATTGCGACCTTCAAGGCGTTCGTCGCCCAAGCCGGCGTGTCGCCTGCGCAGGCCCTCACCGAGTTCGCCCGGCAACTGACCAAGTCGATCGTCCGTTCAGCGACTCTTTCGGCTTCGAACCCAGCCAACGCCCCACAACTGGTTCTGCCCAACGAGAACGTCCCAGGCTTCACCGTGCTAGCTGCCGACCCGGTCTGACCTGGAGAAACTCACACGTGGACAAGGTGATGACGCCGCGCTTCCCGGAGCCGCTGATCATTGGCAAGACTCCTCGACTGCAATCCGCGCCCGGTCCTCTGACCACGGCGAACCGGCCGGGCCCCGACACCGAGATCGACGGTGCCGACCTGGACGGACTCGTCATCCGCGGCGCGTCGGTACGAGGTGACTCCCATCGCTACGACGGAATGCCCCGGCAGGACGCCATGCTGATCAGGAAGCTGGGGGAGTCCCATGTTCTGGTGGCGGTGGCGGATGGGCTGGGAAGCCGGGACATGTCGCATCTCGGTGCGGCCGAGGCCTGCCGGGCCGCGTTCGAGGAGTTTCCCGCGAGCCTGCTGGACGGTTATGAAACGCGTTCCGATCCAGTGGCCTATTTCACCGCGGTCGCCGAGTCGATGACGGACCTGGCCAGGGACGAGGGCATCGCGGCGGCGCAAATGGCCACGACGTTGACCGTCGCGGTGATCGACATTCAAGCGCGGAGGGGCGCCCACCTATGCCAGATCATGCGCGTCGGCGACAGTACCGCCATGCAGCTACACCGTGGGGTGTGGACCTCCTGCTTCTCAGAAGACAACGACCAGACCCTCGCCTCCTCGGCCACGTACGCGTTGCCGGGTGACGCGGCACGCGTGGAGGTCACCGCGTGCGTCCTCACCCCCGGAGACATGCTGCTGTTCTGCACGGACGGGCTGGCCAAGCCGATGGCCGGTCAGGCGGTGAGGGAACAACTGGCCGCATGGTGGGGAGAGGAAGCGCCGCCGTCGCTGACGGAGTTCCTGTGGCAGCTCAGCTTCCGGGTCAAAACCCATGACGACGACCGGACCGCGATCTGCGTGTGGGGCGTCTGAGGTGGCCTTCGTTCCGCACCCGCTGGATAGCCCGCGCTCCTCGCTTCAGCTGGAACCCGTGCCGCTGAACGACGGCGGGCAGGGGGTGGTCACCCGCCTGATCGGCCCGCAAGACGTGGTGTACAAGGAGTACCTGAAGTCGGCAGGGACTGTGAACGGTCAGGCGCTGGCGGACCTGGTCGAGTTCGGAGCAGGGCTGCCGCGCGATGACCAAGAGCGTCTGTTCTCCTCCTGTGCCTGGCCGATCGCACGGGTCGTCGAAGGGAACAGGGCGGTGGGCTTCCTCATGCCCGAGGTTCCCGACGACTTCCACGACCTCATTCAGGGTCGGCCGCGCCTGGTCGAATTGCAGTTCCTGCTGTTCCCGCAGAAGCGAGCCTGGCAGGACCTGCGCCTGCCGGATCTCAGGGGGCGGATCCAACTGGTGCGGAGATTCGCTGAACTGGTCGATTTCCTGCACGGACACCAGTACGTGATCGGTGACGTCTCCGCGCGGAACCTGCTCTGGTCTGCCCAGGAGCCGTATAAGGTCCACATTTTGGACTGCGATGGCTTCCGCCGCCTCGGCGCGGAATCAGTGCTGAAGCAGGCGCACAGCCCCGACTGGGAGGACCCCCTCGAGCCGCCAACGGGCCCGGACCTCGATACAGATCGCTACAAGCTTGCCATGCTGATCGGCAGAATCCTGGCCAGGAATGCCTACGTGCGGCCCGGTGGCGAGCTGCCGCTTCTCGCCGGGCTGCCGGACGACCTCGCGGGACGGGTGCGGTCCACGTTCGCGCGAGCAGCGAGCCCAGCCGGCACCAGGCCGTCCGCCCGCGAATGGGTGCGGGCCATCGAGGGGCGTGAATGGATCGCCGTGTCACGGCCGCCCGTCCGGCCCAGGCCTGGTGCGGATGCCAGTTCGCCACCGAAGCAGCGTTCCAGTCAGCCCACGCTGCCACGAATCACGGGGAGAACGCCGTTCCCTGCCCCACCGCCTGTTGCGGAGCGCAAATGGATCCCGGTCTCTCCGCCCGGCGCCATTCCCCGGCCGGCCGGCGAGACCCGGGCCGCCCGGCCGGTTCCTCAGGCCAGGACCACCCAGCCGAGCAACATGGTGCGTGTCTCGGAACCTGTCCCAGTTCCAGTTGGCGGGATCGGGCTCGGGGGGAAGGTCGTCGCGTCGGCCACATACGCCGAGCAGCGGGCGAGCATCGCTGCGAAGATCACCGATGAGCAGATCACGCTGCTGCTCGACGGCCTTGACCATGCCGCCGGCGTCCTGCCGGTCAAGCAGGCGGCTCGGCTGATCGCCGAGCCCGAGGACCGCACGCGGCTGCTGATCGGGGAAGCCAGGAAGCTTCTCGACGTCGACGGCATCTCCGTACTGATGCTCAAGGACGGTGACAGGATGCTCGACCTGAACATCGCGTTGGTCGCGGAGCAGTTTCTGGAGGACGAGGAATGACGGCGACCAGAAAGGTCAGCCGCGCCAAACGGCGCGAGATCATCGATGCCCTTGGCCGTGGGACTGTCCCCCGGCTGGGTCTCGACCTGTTCGCGGTGGGCATGGACCGGTTCGAGAAGGGCCTCGACGAAGAACTCGCCGCCGTCACTACTGGTGGGAGCGGTTTCAAGGCCGTGCGCGGCGAGTACGGCTCGGGGAAGACCTTCTTCGCGCGCTGGCTCGCCGAGCGCGCCAAACGCATGCGGATGGCGACCAGCGAGATCCAGATCTCCGAGACCGAGACGCCGTTGTACAAGACCGAGACGGTCTACCGCAGGCTCATCGGCGCTCTGTCCACCGCGAGCAGCCAGCACAGTGCGTTCAGAGAGGTCGTCGACTCCTGGTTGCTGTCGCTCGAAGACGCCGTGCTGGCCACCGGCGATATGGACAAGCATGACCGGGCGGGCGTGGCCGATGCGGTCGACCAGCTCATCGAGCGCAGGCTCGCCGAGGTCTCGAAGACGTCGCCGGCCTTCGCCGCGGCCCTGCGGGGCTATCGCCGGGCTCGGCTCACAGGGGAGCACGACATCGCAGACGGCCTGCTGGCCTGGACCGGTGGTGAGCCGAACGTCGCGGCACCGATCCGCCGCTACGCCAACCTCCGAGGTGACATCGACTCCACCAGTGCGCTCGATTTCCTGCGCGGCCTGCTGGTCGTGCTGCGCGACTGCGGATATCCCGGACTGCTCGTCGTCCTGGATGAGATCGAGACTCTGCAACGGATGCGCTCGGATTCGCGGGAGAAGAGCCTCAACACGCTGAGGCAGCTCATCGACGAGATCGACAAGGGCAGGTTCCCCGGCCTGCACCTGGTCATCACCGGAACCCCCGCCTTCTTCGAGGGTTCCAAGGGCGTGCAGCAGAGCGCCCCGCTGGCACAGCGACTGACTGTGGACTTCGGCGGTGATCCGCGCTTCGACGCCACACGCGCTCCGCAGATCCGGCTCACAGGGTTGGACCAAGGCAAGCTCGTCATGCTCGGCTGCACCGTACGGGATCTGTACGCACGTGGTGCCTCAGAAGAGGCGAGGATCAGGACGTTGGTCGACGACGCATATGTTGCCGAGCTGGCACTCGCCGTGGCGGGCCGGCTCGGCGGGCAGATCGGCACCTCACCGCGGGTCTTCCTCCGCAAACTAGTCACGGACGTGCTCTACAAGGTGGATGAACACCCTGATTTCGACCCGCGTAGGGACTACCGGCTCACCGTACGGGACACCGAACTGACCGACGAGGAACGCAACGCGGCACGAGGTGGACGGCAGCTCAGATCCGCCGATGACGTAGAGCTCGACTTCTGAGCATGCACCCCACGCTGGCGTACCACGTGACCAACACGCTGGGCTGGTCCCAGCTCCGCCCGCTGCAGGCGGCGGCGGGCGAAGCGATCCAGCGCGGTGACGACACGCTCCTCCTGGCTCCGACCGCAGGAGGCAAGACCGAGGCGGCGGCCTTTCCCATCCTGACCATGATGGAGGAGCAGCGCTGGAGCGGCTTGACGGTTCTCTATATCTGTCCGTTGAAGGCACTGCTGAACAATCTGCACCACCGGCTCGAGCGATATGCGGCCTGGCTGGGGCGCGACGTGGCGGTATGGCACGGTGACATCTCCGCCTCTCGGAAACAGTCGACACTCAGAAACCCACCGGACGTCCTGCTGACTACTCCTGAGTCCCTGGAGGCGATGCTCATCTCGACCAGGGTCGACCAGCGGCGTCTGATGCGGGACTTGCGGGTCGTGGTGGTCGACGAGGTCCACGCCTTCGCCAGAGACGACCGGGGCTGGCATCTGCTGGCAGTGCTGGAACGCCTGCACAGGCTCGCAGGCCGGCCACTTCAGCGAATCGGCCTCTCCGCCACCGTGGGCAATCCGCAGGACCTGCTCTCGTGGTTGCAGGGATCAGGAGTGGGACGCCGCGCGCAGGTCGTCGGTCCTGAGGAGGGTCACTTGGTCGTTCAGCCGGACCTCGAACTGGATCACGTGGGAACGGTCTCAAACGCGGCCAAGCTCATCGCGGCGCTGCACCACGGCGAGAAACGGCTGGTCTTCTGTGACTCGCGGCAGATGGTGGAGGAACTCGGTGCCCTGCTTCGTGAGCACGGGGTGACGACATTCCTCTCGCACGCCTCCCTCTCCGCGCAGGAGCGGCAGCGGGCAGAGGAGGCGTTCGAGCAGGCGTGTGACTGCGTCATCGTCTCCACCTCGACTCTCGAATTGGGCATAGACATAGGTGACCTGGACCGTGTCATCCAGATCAACGCGCCATGGTCGGTCGCCTCGTTCCTGCAACGCCTCGGCCGTACAGGCCGTCGCTCCAACACACCGCGCAACTGCCTGCTGCTCGCACTCGATCATGACGATCTCCTCGGCGCGGCGGGACTCCTGCAACTCTGGGGCACGGGTTACGTGGAGCCGACACAGCCGCCGCCTCAACCCCGTCACATCGTCGCTCAGCAACTCCTGGCACTCGCCCTGCAGGAGGGAAGGATCGGCGACCAGATGTGGCCGGACTGGTGGAATGGGCTCGAACCGTTCAAAGACGCACAGCCGATCCTCGACTTTCTTGTCTCCGCAGGCTTCCTTGAGCGGGACGGGGGCATGCTGTTCGTCGGCACCAAAGCCGAGCAGCGCTTTGGCCGTCAACACTTCAGAGACCTGGTCGCGGTGTTCACCGCACCCCCGGAATTCACCGTGCTGCACAAGAATGCGGAGATCGGCAGGATGGATCCCGGCCTGCTGACCGCGCCGTCTACTGGGCCACGGATGCTGTTGCTCGCCGGCCGTACCTGGCAGGTCGACTGGGTCGACTGGAAGCGGCGCCGCTGTTTCGTCGACCCCGTCGAAGGCTTGGGGGGCGAAGCTCGCTGGTCTTCTTCCGCTTTCGGCGGGACCTCCTTTCATCTGGCGCAGGCGATGCGCGACGTCGTACTCGGCGCAGATCCGCCAGTACGCCTCACAAAGCGGGCCAGAAGAGGGCTGGAAAAGGTCAGAGAGGAGTATGCGGATTTGGTCCACGCGGGTGGCACAGTCGTGGCCAAAGAGGGAGGGGGCCTGCGCTGGTGGACGTGGGCTGGACATCGGGCCAACGCGACATTGAGAGCGACGCTCGGCCCGCTGTCCGATCCCGCTCAACGGGCTGACGCCCTGAGTCTCCGGCTTCGCAACGACCTGGACGCCCAGAACTGGCGCATGGCCATGCGCGACCTTTCGTTGTGCCTCCCGGATATCGATCTGAAAGCGCTGAACGGGCTGAAATTCAGTGCGGCTCTGCCTGTCGATCTTGCGCTCGACACATTGCAGTCTCGTATGGCGGACGTCGTCTCAGCCGCGCACGTATTGAGGGAACCGGCTCGATTCTTGATGCGATGAGCACTGATCTTGCGGCCGTTGTCCTCGCGTAGGTGCCGTCGACGTCGAGCAGTAGCTGTACGACTATGTACGCGGCCACGGCGAGCGCCTCCCAGAACCCCGCCGAGCCGATCGCGCTGCCACTGGCGTACGAGTCGCCGCGACAGCGTCAGGTCACCCCCGGCGGCCCGCGTACCGGCTCTCATTGTGAGCCGGTCGGGAGCGGTATGACCCCAGCTGATCGCCCCTGCTGGGCGCAAAGCACATGGTCTTGAGCTGTCCTCATCGATGGGTGCCGGTCATCGAACGCCACGCTGGGCGGCCCTGGCCCTGTCAGCAGTAGGCGACCGCCGGCCCGAGGAAGGAGTAGTTGTGGTAGGGGGTGTACTCCGAGCGCTGCTGCCCGGGGTACACGCAGGGGCCGTACTCGGGCCAGGAGCCGGTCGGGGGGTTGATGACGTAGATGCTCACGCGGTATTGGCCGTAGCCGCCGCTGCAGTAAACCCAGACGGTCTTGCCGTCCCGGCCGGTGGTGCAGTCGGTGGGCGCGGCGTGAGCGGGGGTGGCGATGCCGACGAGGGCGGCGGTGAGGAGGGCTGTGGCGGCCAGAGCCGCAGGCTTTCTCGTGCGCATTCGCTGTCCTCCAGCAGGTGGGCAGTGCACTTTTAGGAAAGCTTCTTACAGAAAGATGCCTGGCCTTCCCCGCGTCGTCAAGACCGCGAACGGCTCAATGGGCGAGGGTGGGATCGGTGTCGGGCCGTACCTCGGACAGACCGCACCGCCTCGTGCCAGATCGGCGTCGACACCGGCTCGTCGGCCACCGCCCCCGCATAGACCTCCTCCGGGTCGAAGCCGTCGACCCGCCACTCGCGGATGCGCGCCGGCAGCACCTCCGGATGGAACTGCGCCCCCACGCCGCCTTCGCTGTGGATCGTGTGAGGTCTCACATCCTGAGTACGGACACTTGTGGTGAGGCCACCCGTCGATGCTGTTTGGCATTTTCAGTCGGCTGCCAGATCGGCACGGGCCGGCGATTTCGGTGGCGTTGATGCGGGAATTGGATCGTCCGGCGATGAAACTGTCGTGAGTGCGTCCTGAGGCGAAGTGTCCGGGGAGCAGGGCGTTTTTTCTTGTCGCCGCGCCCGCCAGTGCCGTGTCTCTGTCCGGCGCGCACGCTCACGCCCTCACGGCCCTGGCGGCCGGGTCGGTCGGCTTGTTCAGGAAGTACTACTTCGAGGCTGCGCTGGTCCGCTTCAGAAGTCATCAAGTATCCATCAACTTCGGCTCCACACCCGCCTGACAAGGTGCACGTGAAAGAGCCGAGTTCCGGAAACAGAAGAAAGGTACGACCCCCGTGCGAAGAAGAAGAGCGATCTGGAGGGTGGCCGCGGCGTTCAGCCTGGTCGTGGTCGCCGGCCTAGTCACCGTTCCCGATACGGCGCTGGCCGCCCCCGCCGTCCGGCTGGCCGCGCCCACCGCGCTGCGACCGGCGGATGTTCCCGGTTCCGTCGAGTATCTGACCAAGACCTACGGCATCAGCGTCGGCGAGGCGATACGCCGTCTGGAGTTGCAGCAGACCGCGGGGGCTCTGCAGAAGGTTCTCGCCCGCGACTATGCCGAGACCTATGCGGGGTCCTGGATCGACCAGGACAACGGCGGTGTGCTTGCGATCGCGAGCACCGCCCCCGACGCGCTCGCTCCCGCGTTGAGCGCGGTCCCGGACCATGGTCACATCCGCGTCGTGGCCGCACAGCACTCACTGAGGGACCTTCAGGCGAAGGCCGCCGACATCAGTGCCCGTCTGGGACTCAAGCCCGAGCAGGCACCGGTGATCAACGAGCAGAAGAACCGCGTGGAGCTGTATCACCAGGCCGCCGCCGCGGCACGCAGTTCGGCCGGCCGGCTGGCCGCGGTCGCTGACCTGGACGTCGCCGTGGTCGATACACCGCCCATGACGAATGCGGCTTGCAACATCTCGTATTGCACCGCTCCGATGCGCGGTGGCGTAAGGCTGGAAATGTACGACCAGAACTACCGACGCCTCTACAAGACGTGCACCAACGGCTTCAACGTGAAGGGTACGAACGGCTGGGTGTACACGCTTACGGCGGGACACTGTTTCGAAAATGACGAATACTACTCCTTCCACACGGGCCAACCCGTTGGGCACTGGGACGGTAACTCGTATTTCAACGGGTATCCGGTGGATGCGGCCATCACGCCGTACGTCACGAGAGGGGGAATGGAGTACTCGAAGTACTGGTCGCAGCAGCCGAGGAACATGGTGATCTCGAAAAATACCACCCAGTTCAAGATCACGGGCCTGTGGCCATATGAACAGATCCAGCTTGGCTGGGTCGCGTGTTCGACCGGCGCGGTGTCGAACAGCACCGCCTGCGGCAAGGTCATCGCCAAGGACGGCGGGTTGTGGATGGACATCTGCCGCAGGCAGGGCGACAGCGGTGGCCCGCTGTTCAGCGAGAACGACCACACGGCGTACGGAATTCTCTCTCAAATCAACAATGCGGGCACCGAGATCTGCGACAAGAACTCTATATCGACCTATTCGCCGGTCTCGAAGATTCTCGGCTCCATGAGCTACGGTTCCCTGACGTACAGCCTGCACACCGAGAGCTGATTCATCGGCTGCGATTGCCTTGCCGGATGCGTGATCCGGCGGCCTGAGGGCCTCCAGCGAGCCCATCGCTGGGGCCCTCTGCGGGAAGAGGTTCGTCGCCATCCGGAATATCCATAGATTTAGTTGATGAGGTCGCAGTGAACCAGCCTATGGCTGACGTGCGTGACATGTTCATGGTGCACACGATGATGCGCCGGGAGTTCACACTCCTGCCTCAGCTCGTCCGGGACGTGGCTTCGGGGGACACCGAACGTTCTGCGGTCGTCGCGAGACATGCCGAGCGCCTTTCTCTCGCTCTGCATCTGCACCATGAGGGAGAGGACATCATTCTCTGGCCGCTCCTCATGGAGCGCGGCGGTGCGGAGGCGTCGGCCATCGTGACGGAGATGGAGGAGCAGCACCACGGTATCGAGGCCGGCCTCGATGAGGTGAGCGCGCTGCTGCCGGCGTGGAAGCACACGGCCCGCAACGGCGAGAGCCTCGCCGCGGCCTTCGACGTGCTGCGCGACCGGCTGCTGGAGCACATGACCCTGGAAGAGGAGGAGGTCCTTCCTCTCGCGGAAAAGGTCGTCACCGCCGCCGAATGGGCCCAGCTCGGTGAGCACAGCCTGTCGAACAGCCCCAAAAAGGACCTGCCACTCGTCCTCGGCATGGCCATGTACGAGGGCGATCCCGACGTGGTCAAGGAGGTACTCTCTCACGCACCGCTGGTGGCCAGGCTGATCATGCCGCTGGTCGCCCCGCGCCTGTACGCTCGGCATGCCAACCGCCTCTACGGCACCGCCACCCCGCCTCGCGCCGGCCGGCAGTGAGGCGCAGCGTAGTGGTCGGAGGTCGATCATCTCTGGAGCCACGGGTGAGACCTGTCAGCCGACAGCCGGTGGGTGGTCCAAGGTGGCCAGGAACTCTTCCGCATGCCGCGCGAACAGGTGGGTACCCCGTTCGATAGACACCGTACGGGATCTGTCGGCGGCCGCCCTGACCTCGGCGACGGGTTTCCCGCTCGCGTGCAGCAGCCGGGCCCGCAGCAGCAGGAGCAAGCCCTCCGCGAAGCCCTCATTGTAGCGATCGAGGCAGGCCTCGGCCTGGTCGAGGACCGCGGCGGCCTGGTCGAGCGCCCCGGCGACCAGCCACATCTCACAGAGATATCCGATGAAGATCGTGACACTCGCGCGCTGCGGATTGAGGAGGTTGGTCGCGATGAGCCGCTCGGCCTCCGCCGCCGCGCCGGCCGGATCCCGGCCGGTCTTGGCCAGCGCCCAGTACCGGACCAGCCGTTGGTAGGTGCCGAGGAACACGAAGGAGAAGTGAGGATCCGCGGCGATCCCACGTTCCGCCGCGCGCAGGGCTCGGACCGGGTCGCCGATGAACGCTTCCGTCCTCGAGGTGTGGGCGGCCCACACAGCGACCGTGAAGGGGGCGTCGCCTGCGGCCTCCAGCATGTCGAGCAACGATCGCGCCCCGTCGACGTCCCCGTGCAGCGCGGTCGTCTCAGCGAGCTTTCCGATCATCAGCAGTTTCAGGTCGTACCAGACGGGGTCCTGCTCGCGCGGGCCGCTGCGGGTCATCAGGATGCGGCCCGCCTCGCTCAGGCAGCGGAAGGCATCCTCGTTATCTCCCTCAGTGAATTGCTGCAGTCCCCACGTCTGCAGGCCGTAGGCGCGCACGAGCGGATCGGAGGACGTCTCGCCCTGCTCCAGCATCCGTCGCGCCAGCGGTCTGCTGTGATCGCGCTCGAGGCCTTGGGCATGCGCCGCCCAGCGGGAGTAGAGGAAGACGGTGGCGTCGAGTTCCCGCCCAAGACCCCTGGCCAGGTGCTCCGCTCGTTCCAGCAGATCGACCGCCGAGGTGCCGTACATCGTGAGCATTCCCCTGATCGCGATCAGCTGGGACAGGGCGGACAACTCCAGCTCGGCCAGACTCGCCGCCCGCGCGACCTGCACGGCGGTCCGCAACTGCCGCTCGGCGGCCTCGAACGCCAACTTGGTCGCGGCCCGGCGGCCCGCGCGCACCAGCGCCGTCACGGTCCGGTGCGGATCGGCGAGCGGGCCGGCCGACCACAGATGGTGGGCGACTCGCTCGGCGGCGTGGTCGCCAAGCGCGTCGGTGCGCTCGAGCGCGTCGGCGACGTGTAGGTGCAGCCGGGATGTGCGCGACTGCGGGGTCGTCCTGGCGACTGCTTCGCGGACCAGGTCGTGCGAGAAGCGCAGGGAGAACGGGTTCCCGGGCGCGGGTTCGAGCAGGCCCAGCGCTTCCCCAGGCCCCAGATGGTCAAGAGAGACCTGGACGTCGAGGCCGGCGACATCGGCCAGCAGGCGGAGGTCGATGTCGCGGCCGATGAGCGCGGCGACCTGCAGCAGCCCCCGGGCGCCGTCGTCGAGGTCGGCCAGCCGGTCGCGCACCACGTCAAGGACGGTGGACGGCACTCCGGCCCGAGCCGATGCCTGGTTCTCGCCGAGCATGCCGCCGGTGCTGAGGAGCAGCGACAGTTCGCGGACGAAGAACGGGTTGCCCGCGGTTCGGGCGTGGATGTCGCGGGCGGTGTCCGGGCTGGGCGCCTGGCCTGTCTCCTCGTGGACGAGTTCGGCCACCTCGGCCTGGCTGAGCGGGCCCAGGCGGAGACGGCGCTGGCCGGAGACCCTGCTGACCGCGGCGAGCATCCGCGACAACTCCGTACCTGGCACGGGCGCACGGTCACGCAGCGCGCCGATGACTGTCGCGCCGGTCGGCAACCGTGCCGCCAGGTGGCTGAACAACTGCAGCGAGGTGACGTCGGCCCATTGCAGGTCGTCGATGACGAGCAGGACCGGCCGCAGCGCGGAGACCTCGCCGATCGCGGCCGCGACCTGTTCGAACAGCCGGAACTGGGCCCTGCCGTCCGGCAGGGCCCGTGGGGCGACGGCTTCGTCGCCCGGGTCGAGCAGGCGGCCGAGTTCGGTGGTCAGCCAGTTCTGCCGTGCTGTGACGGGCAGCGCGTCAAGCACCGTGCCGGCCGCCTGCACCCAGGGCCACATCGAGGGCGTGCCGTCGCCCTCCAGACAGCGGCCCCACACGACGAGCGCACCGCGCCGTTCCGCTTCCGCGGTGTTCTCTTCCAGCAGGCGGGTCTTGCCCACCCCGGGCTCACCCTCGATGATGATGAGCCCTTTGCCGCCGGCCAGTGCCGTCTCGGTCGCCTGCCGCAGCACGGTGAGCTCCGCGGCGCGGCCGACCAGACCCACAGCGGGCGGCTTGCCGGGTGTTCGCCCCCAAGGGGCGGGTGGTTGTCCGTCGGTCATCCGCACCGGCGGGGCCGGGGTGTTGTTCAGTACGCGCTGGTGCGCGGCCCGCAGTGCCGGGCCGGGATCGATGCCGAGTTCCTCGGCCAGGCGGGCTCGGACCGTCTGATACACCGACAGGGCCTGTGCCTGCTGCCCGGTGGCGCCCAGGGTGGTGATCAGGCTCGCCAGTACGGGCTCGTGCAATGGCGACATCGTGGCGGCCAGCTGCAACGGCGGTAGCACGCGCTCAGGCCGGCCGAGCGAGATGGCGAGTTCGGCAGCCGCCACGCACGTGGACAGGAACTCGCTGTCCAGCCCCGCGAAAACCGGCATCGCGGCCGGTCCGTAGGCCAGGCCCTCGCCCGTGGAGCCCTGCCACAATCCCAGCCCCTTCACATAGCACTCCAGCGCCGCCTCACGCTGCTGCCGCGCGACGGCCTGTCCGGCGGCTTGTACGGACTGCCGGAAGACGGCCAGATCCAAGATGCCATCCCTGGCCACGAACATGTAGCCGTTACTTCGGCGGTGCAGGTAGGAGCCGCCGCCGCGCACCGGCAGCGGGGGCTCCAGCAGGCGCCGCAGCGTGCCGACGTACTTGTGGATGACGTTGACCGCGCTGGCGGGAGCGTCGTCGTCCCAGATCAGATCAACCAGCTCGGCCGTGCTGATCAGCCGCCCTTCCCGGGCCAGCAGCAGCGCGAGTAAGAAGGCCTGCTGCCGCGGACCCGCATCGAGCTCCTCATCGCCCCGCCACAGCCGTAACGGACCTAGAATCTGCAGCCGTAGGCCGTTGCCGACCACCGATGCGACCTCGCCACTCCCTGAATGAACTGGCACAGTCACGCCGACCGACCTCCTGGGCTGCTGAAACGGATCGTCACTGTGCGGGCCAGGTCGCACTACCCGCCCTGAGTGAGAGAGTGTACGACTTCGTCGCCTCTGACGAATCCGTTGCTCGTGCGGGCGGCAGACGGTTTCGAGTGCCCAGCTCGACCGGCATTCTTCGTTGCAGCGTCGGGTACCTCCAGGTAGTGGGCGTACTCCTCGCTGTCACCACCGGAATGCGTCGGCGAGCATGTCCACCATCCACCCCCCGCAGGTCGCGGCCCGTGTCGTCGTCGAGAGCGGGGGTGCGCACGGCTGTCCCTGTGACAGCTCGAAGACCCGGTCTACCGTCTCCTTGGCGAACTCCTGCCCGGTCGCCTCCTTGCCCACGTCGCCGCCGACTTCCAGCTCGCCTATCTGGCGACGCAACTCCAAAAGCCGCGCGTCGTCCTCGGGGAAGCGGCTCATCTCATCTGCCAGCAGCTCACGCATGATGTGGAGCTCTTTATGGCTGCGAAGGGATCGCGGGAGTGCGACCGGAGGTCAGGACTGGTAGATCAGTGCCTCGCCTCCGGTTCGTGCCCGAAGTCGGCGCCCTCTCATCGCGTAGCGGAGCGTCCGGGCAGAGCGAGGAGTATCACGGCCTCCACGTGGCCCTTCTCCGGAGGGATCACGAGCGGCTCGCATGGATGAGCCCGCACGCTCGGTGTGGGTGGGTTCGGGTGCGTCGGCACACGTGTAGCTATTGCGTGCCCTGCTACGAGTTCTGCGTCGCGGGTGGGCCGGCGTTCGTCCGGCGTTCCACCGATGGCGTGATCCACGAGACGGCGTGGACGATGGCGGCCGAGGCGGAGCGGGTCTGGGGGTGCTGCTCAGAGGTGCGGCCCGGTGAGCTGACGGGTCAGGGAGCGCGAGGCCGTACGTGAGCTGACGCGCCCGTGTGGTGTCGGTGGCCTGATGTGTGCTTAGGGAGGCGGGCCCGCCGCCGTCAACGGGAAATCCTCGACCACCTGCCAGACCGTGCCGTCGTACGCTACCAGCTGCACCGCCGCCACCCGCGCCGTGACCGGCAGCTCTTGCTCGATCGCTGTCCCCGCCTCGTCGAAGGTGGAGCCGTCGCTGTCGTAGCCGACCGAGAGGTGCGGCATGACCGTCTCGTACTTTCCCCCGTATGGCCGGGCCTCGGGCCAGCGCTCGGTCACCGCGTGTGTGAGTCGGACGAACGGCTCGCCGGGCGTCGGCTCCAGATACAGCAACCCGGGTAGCCGCGCACACCTGGCGAACACCACCTCGAAGTCCGCGTACCTGGCGAAGAGCCCGGCCAGCGCCGCCCGGTCGACGGCGTCGAGCGGCAGGAACGGGTACATCACCGTCACGTGCGCCGGTACCCCGTACGTCGCGGACGGGTCGAGCGTGGTCCGCCACCGGCCTACGACCGGCTCGGTCTCCGGGACCGGCACCACCAGCGCCGTGAGTCCGGCCGGATAACGGTCCATCCCCTGAGCGCGACTCATACGAGCTTGGCGAAGCGGGTGGCCACCTCGCGCCAGATCGGTGTCGAGACCGGCTCGTCGGCCACCGCCCGCGCGTAGATTTCGTCCGGGTCGAAGCCGTCGACCCGCCACTCGCGGATGCGCGCCGGCAGCACCTCGGGATGGAACTGCACCCCCCACGCCTGCTCCCCGACCCGGAACGCCTGGTACGGGCAGGCGGTGGTCTGCGCCAGCCAGACCGCCCCCGGCGGCAGGGCGGTGACCGCGTCGACGTGGTGCTCGATGGCGGGCACCACCTCGGGCAGGCTGTGGAAGAGAGTGTCGTCGGCGGCTTCGGGCCGCAGCGTCACGGGGAGGCTGCCGTTCTCCGGAGCGCCCGCGTCGGGGGTCACCTCGCCGCCTGCGACCTCGGCCAGCATCTGACCGCCCAGGCAGATGCCGAACAGCGGCACGCCCTCGTCCAGCGCCTGCGCGAACAGGCTCCTGGCCGTGGCCAGCCATGGCGCACGGTCGTCGTCGCTCGGCAGGAAGCCGCCGCCCAGCATGATCATGGCGTCGTGCGACAGCCTGGCAGGGAGTGGGGCGCCGTCATAGGCGGGTACGACGTCCAGCCGCAGCCCGGCCTCCTCCAGCCAGCCGCCGAGGCGGCCGGGGCCGCCGCTCCTGCTGTTCTGCACGATCAGCACGTCACGCATCGACACCCTCCAGCGTCGCCATCTCGGTCATCCGGTACGTCATGCGGCGATTCCGCTCACATCAGGCCCGCCGCCTGCGCGGTGTGCCGCAGCAGGAGCGCTGTCGTCACCGGGCCCACGCCGCCCGGGACCGGCGTCAGCGCCCCGGCCCGGTCCGCGACCGCGGTGAAGTCCACGTCGCCGGCCAGCCCCCCGTCCTCGGTCGGGTTGGTGCCGACGTCGATGACGACCGCGCCGGGCGCCACGTGCTCCGCCCCGATCAGCCCGGCCCGGCCCACGGCCGCGACCAGCACCTCGGCCGTGGACGTGACGGCCGGCAGGTCGCGGGTGCGCGAGTGGCAGATGGTCACCGTCGCATTCCGGTCGAGCAGCAGGTGCGCCAGGGGCTTGCCGACCACGGTCGAACGGCCGACGACCACGGCCCGGCGGCCCGCCAGTTCGACGTCGTAGTGGTCGAGGAGGGCCAGCACGGCGGCCGCGGTGGCCGGGGCGAACGCGGGCAGCCCGGCGGCCAGCCGGCCCAGGGACAGCGGGTTCGCGCCGTCCACGTCCTTGGCCGGGTCGATGGCGGCGGCCAGCTCCTGCGCCGACGCGCCCTGGGGGAGCGGGGTCTGCAGCATGACGCCGTGCACATCGGGGTCGGCGCTGAGCCGTTCGAGCGTCTCGCGGATGCCGGTGGCCGTGGCTTCGGGGCCGAGGTCGGCGAGGTCGAAGGCGATGCCCACGCCTGCGGCGGACTTGGCGATCGAGCGTACGTACCAGAGGCTCGCCTCGTCGGCGGTCGCGACCACGACGGCCAGTTTCGGCTGCGGCCCGGCGGCCACCCGCGCCGCCGTCTCCGCCCTGATGGCGGCGGCCAGTTCCTTACCCGTGAGCGTCTTCACCCATAGATCCTCTCGTACGGCTCGCCGACCACGTGACCATCCCCCGGCGCGGCACGGCTCGCCGACCCGGTCACGTGGCGGTGAGGCCCTCGCGGACCCTGGCCGTCACCCACTCCGCTCTGGCCACCGTCGCGTCCACGTCGGCCAGCCGGGCCCGGAGCCCATGGAGGGCCTTCTCGTCCTTGATGCCGCCCAGATTGACCTCGACGTTCACCCGTGCGGTCGTGAGCGCGGCGCGCGCCGCCTCGGCCGCCGCCGCCACGTCCGTGACCACGTTGGGGTTGCCGATCGGCAGGAGCTGTTCGCAGAGGTCGACCAGTCGCGTGGCCGTCTCGACGACCCTGGCGGGCGGCTCGGCCGCGCCGATGAGGGCCGTGGCGATGGCCGCGCTGCGCTCGGGGCCCTTCGGCAGCCGGTAGGCGTCCGTGACGGCGGTGAAGGCCGCCGCGTCCTCCTCCAGCAGGCGCAGCGCCCGCGCGCGCATCGTGTCGGTCTCGGCGATCAGCGCGACGATGGTCTCGGCGTGGTCGGTGTACTTCTCCCCGGTGGTGTAGCGGGCGACCATGCCGAGCAGCGCGGCGGCCTGCGCCGCGTGCAGGGCCGCCGTGGCGCCTCCTCCCGGCGCAGGCACGTGTGCGGCGAGCTGGGCGAGGAAGTCGGTGATCCTGGAGTCGCGCATGGCGGCATTCTGCCAGGCCACGATCCCGTACCGCTCACTCGCGGTGGATCGGCCGCGTCGCGTCCTCCGGTCCCCGGTACGGCGGGATCACGCCGTACGTGGGCCCGGCCGGAAGGGGGCGCGGCGTCGACCGCCAGCGCGAAGGGAAGGCCGAACCCACCAGCAGCAGCACGCCGATCATCAGCAGCACCCCGGAGTAGGTCAGGGTCAGGAACCCGTTCCAGAGGACCGCGGAGAAAATCCGCTCAGGCATCAAGTGGAGGCCGACGGTGTCCAGAATCGGCAGGAGTCCGAACGCGGTGAACTCCAGCCCGCCCACCAGCGAGGCGACGGGCGACAGCCGCGAGGCGAGCAGCGGCGCGAGCAGGCCCCCCGAGGCCACGATCGCGCCGATCCCGGCCCAGGAGATGGTGAACTGCTGGTAGTTGAGGCTGAACTCACCGACGCCGTAGAACAGTCCGACGGCGATCAGCGGAGGGAGGAGCAGCCCCGCGACCAGCCCGAGCGCATGACGGGCACCATTTGGCATGATCAACCCCGTTTGTCGGTTTTGCGGGACAACCTACCGCGTGGACTCCCTGACGACGAGATCCGGTTGGAACATGATCTGCTGGTGCGCGTGCGTCCCCGGGTTGTCGCACTCGTCGAGCAGCAGTTCGGTGGCCACCCGGCCGAGCTGGTACGTGGGCTGCCGGACCGAGGTCAGCGACACCGTGGAGGCCGAGGCGAAGTCGATGTCGTCATAGCCGATCAGCGACACGTCCTGAGGCACCCGTACACCCGCCTGGAGCAGGCCGCGCAGCATGCCGAGCGCGAGCAGGTCGTTGGCGCAGAACAGCGCGTCCGGAAGCGTCCCCTCAGCGAGCAGATTCTCGGCCGCCTGCTGGCCCGCCTTTGCCGTCATTGCGGGCATCGAGACCTCGAGCAGTTCGCGCGGCTCGCGCCCGGCGGCGGCCATCGCCTGTTCGGCGCCGCGTTTGCGGTCCTGGCACTGGCGGATCACGGGGGGCCCGGTGACGTAGCCGAGGCTGCCCGCGCCGCCCTCCAGCAGGTGGGCGACGGCCATCGAGCCGCCGGTCACGTCGTTCACGGCGACCGCGCACTGGTCGGAGCGCTCGGCCGGATGGTCGACGAGCACCACGCAGATGCCGCGTCCCCGCAACTGGTCGAGCCGGCCGGGGTCCTCGTCGGACGGTGTGATGAGCACCCCGCGCACCCGCTGCTCGGCGAACACCAGCAGGTTGCGCTCCTCCTTCATCCGGCTGCCCGAGGAGTTGCCGAGGATGACGGCGTAGCCGCGCTCGCTCGCCACGTCCTCCACCCCGGCGGCCACGTCGGTGAAGAACGGGTTGCCGATGTCGATCACGGACAGGCCGACCGTGCGGCTGTGGCCGGCCCGCAGCGTCGAGGCGGAGCCGTGCCTGACGAAGCCGAGCTCCCTGATGGTCGACTCGACCCGGATCCGGGTGGAGTCGGCCACCTTCTCCGGACGGTTGAGCACGTTGGACACCGTGCCGGGCGACACGCCCGCCCGGGCCGCGACATCCTTGATGCTCACCGTGGTCACGACCCCTCCTCCATCCCTCTCATGGGAGCAAGCTCGGTCAGGGGAGCAAGCTCGGTCATGGGTGCCCCCGTGGCTCGTAGGTGCGCAGGCTCTCACTTCGTCGTACCAGAGCCCGCATGTCGGCCAGGTCGCCGACCAGGTCGCGCGCCCGCGCCTGGACCAGCGCGTTCCCCAGGGCGGCCGCCTCGACGGGCCCCGCGACGACCGGCAGGCCGGTGGCGTCGGCGGTGAGCTGGCACAGCAACGCGTTGCGCGATCCGCCGCCCACCAGGTGGACGACCTCGACCGGCCGCCCGCTCAACCGGACGGCGTCGGCGACGGCCCGCTGGTAGGCGAGGGCGAGGCTCTGCAGGATGCATCGTACGGCCTGCGCCCGATCCTCCGGCGCCGCCTGCCCGGTACGCGCGCAGTAGTCCGCGATCCGGGCGGGCATGTCGCCCGGCGGCAGGAACGACGGATCATCCGGATCGATGACCGCCTCGGTCCTGGCCTCGGCGGCGGCGGCGAGCAACGGCTCCAGCGCCGGGTCGCCCCACACGCGCAGGCACTCCTGCAGGATCCACAGGCCCATGACGTTGCGCAGGTAGCGGGTGGTGCCGTCGATGCCGGCCTCGTTGGTGAAGTTGGCCAGGCGGCTCTCCTCCGTGAGCACCGGGCCGGGCAGCTCCACGCCGACCAGGGACCAGGTGCCGCAGGAGATGTAGGCGAAGCGGTCCCCGGTGGCGGGCACGCCGACCACGGCCGAGGCGGTGTCGTGCGAGCCCACCTGGGCCAGGGAGGTGGTGTAGCCGATCTCGGCGGCCACGTCGGGCCGCAGCTCCGCGACGCCGCCATCCGAAATTTCGGGAAAAATCCGGCTGGGGAGGCCGAGGCGGTCGATCAGGTCCCAGGCCCAGTCCCGCTTGGTGACGTCGTACAGGCCGGTCGTCGAGGCGTTGGTGCGCTCGGCGCCGCGTTCGCCGGTCAGCCAGTAGCCCAGGAGGTCGGGGATCAGCAGCATCGTCTCGGCCCGGTCCAGCCGGTCGCAGGCGAGCTGGTTGATCGTGTTGAACCGGAGGAACTGCAGCCCGGTCACCTCGTACGGGTCGACCCGCTCGGTCACCTTCTCGGTGCGCCCGTCGCGGTAGTGCACCGGGTTGCCGATCAGCGCCCCGTCACGGTCGAGCAGGCCGTAGTCGATGGCCCACGCGTCGATGCCGACCGACTCGGCGGGCCCGGCTCTGCGCAGCCCGTCGAGCACCCCCTGGTAGAGGGAGAGGATGTCCCAGTGCAGCGTCCCGGCCACGCGTACGGGCCGGTTGACGAAGCGGTGTTCCTCTACGAGCCGCACGCTGTCGGCCGAGACGTCGGCACTCATGACCCGCCCGCTGGAGGCGCCAAGGTCCACTGCAGTGAATCGCACCCCCCGATTAAAACGTAACAATCACAAAGACGCCAGAAGACGCGTGAAGGCATTGACGCCTGCTGGTCCAGCGCTTAGATTCCGGGTTCGTCGCGATTAAAACGTTTGTTGTCCGGAGGATGCATGAGCGGTGCCCCCACCCTCGCGCTCGCGAACGTCAGCAAGTCGTTCGGAGCCGTCAGAGCGCTGCGCGACGTCTCACTCGAACTGTTCGCCGGCGAAGCGCACGCGCTCGCGGGCGAGAACGGCGCGGGCAAGTCCACCCTGGTCAAGACGCTCGCCGGCGTCCACCGGCCGGACACCGGCCAGGTCCTGCTGAACGGCGAGCCGGTCGTCTTCGCCGGACCGGCCGACGCTCAGCAGGCCGGCGTGGCGGTCATCTACCAGGAGCCCACGCTCTTCCCCGACCTGTCCGTGGCCGAGAACATCTTCATGGGCCGCCAGCCCCGCCGCACCCTGGGCCGCATCGACCGCAAGGAGATGCACGGCCAGGCACGGCGGCTGTTCGAACGGCTGGGCGTCGCGCTCGATCCCGAGCAGCCCTCGCGCGGCCTGTCCATCGCCGACCAGCAGCTCGTCGAGATCGCCAAGGCCCTGTCCCGCGAGGCTCGCGTCCTGGTGATGGACGAGCCGACGGCCGCGCTGTCCGGCAACGAGGTGGCGCGGCTGTTCTCGGTGGTCGAGGCGCTGCGCGAGCACGGCTGCGCGATCCTGTTCATCTCGCACCGGCTGGACGAGATCTTCTCGCTCTGTCAGCGGGTCACGACGCTGCGCGACGGCGCGTGGATCGCCAGCGAGCCGGTCGCCGGGCTCACCCACGACGACCTGGTACGGCGCATGGTGGGCCGCGAACTCGGCACCCTCTACCCCAAGGAGGAGGCCACCCTCGGCGAGGTCGCCCTCCAGGTGGACCGGCTGACCCGCGAAGGCGTCTTCACCGACGTCTCCTTCCAGGTACGGCGGGGCGAGATCGTCGCGCTGGCCGGGCTGGTGGGCGCCGGGCGCAGTGAGGTGGCCAGGGCGGTGTTCGGGGTGGACCGCTGGGACGCGGGCTCGGTCTCGGTGGACGGCCGGCCGCTGCCCGCCGGGAGTCCCACGGCGGCGATGGGCGCGGGCCTGGCCCTGGTGCCGGAGGACCGCCGTCAGCAGGGGCTGGTCATGGAGCTGTCGATCGAGCGCAACATCGGCCTGACCGGGCTGGGCTCGCTGCGCAGGGGACTGACGATCTCCCGTACGGCCGAGCGCGACCGGGCCAAGGACTGGGCGGTGCGGCTGCGACTGAAGTTCGCCCGGCTGAGCGACGGGGTGGGCGTGCTGTCCGGCGGCAACCAGCAGAAGGTCGTGCTGGCCAAATGGCTGGCCACGAAGCCGTCCGTACTGATCGTGGACGAGCCGACCCGCGGCATCGACGTCGGCACCAAGGCGGAGGTGCACCGGCTGCTGTCGGAGCTGGCCGGGCAGGGCATCGCGGTGCTCATGATCTCCTCCGACCTGCCGGAGGTGCTGGGCATGGCCGACCGCGTGCTGGTCATGCACGAGGGGCGGCTGACCGCCGAACTCTCGCGCGCCGACGCGACCGAGGAGAGCGTGATGAGCGCAGCCACCGGGA
The DNA here is from genome assembly GCF_040659625.1 of Nonomuraea sp. NPDC049750. Classification (NCBI taxonomy): domain Bacteria; kingdom Bacillati; phylum Actinomycetota; class Actinomycetes; order Streptosporangiales; family Streptosporangiaceae; genus Nonomuraea; species Nonomuraea sp. NPDC049750. Next base: position 210,038 of record NZ_JBFANB010000014.1, on the reverse strand, counting down.
GGGCCGCATGACTGGGGGAGCGGCATGACGACCGCCACCGCGCCACCCGAGCAGACGACGCCCGCGCGCAGCGCCCGCGGTCTCGTGGACCTGGTGTTCCGGGCCCGCGAGCTGAGCCTGGTCATCGCGCTGGCCGCGCTGGTCGGCGTCACAGCCAGCGTCAACGGCAACTTCCTGTCCGGGCAGGGAGTCGAGGACATCCTGCTCAACACCGCCACCCTCGCGCTGCTGGCCGTCGGCCAGTCCATGGTGGTGATCACCCGCAACCTCGACCTGTCTGTCGGCTCGGTGGTGGGGCTGGTCGCCTTCGTGACCGGCGACCAGCTGGCGAGCGGCATGGGCATCCTGCCCGCCGTCCTGCTCGGGGTGGCGATCGGCGCGGCCTGCGGGCTGATCAACGGCCTGCTGGTCAGCTTCTGCCGGGTCCCCGCCCTGGTGGTGACGCTCGGCACCCTCTACGTGATCCAGGGGATCGACCACTACATCGCCCACGGGCGGCAGATCAACGCGGTCAACCTGCCGCCGGGGCTGCTGTCGCTGGGCAACGGCTCGGTGCTCGGGGTGCCGTACCTGCCGCTCATCACGCTGGTGATCATGGTGGCGATCGGTTACTACCTGCGGTCGTACCCGAGCGGCCGGGAGTTCTACGCGATCGGCTCCAGCCCGGAGGCCGCCCGGCTGGCCGGCGTGCCCGTCAGGCGGCGGGTCCTGCTCGCCTACCTGGTCAGCGGCTGCCTCGCGGGGCTGGCGGGGGTGCTCTGGCTGGCCAGGTTCGGCACGGTCATCGCCGACTCCGCGCACGGCTGGGAGCTGCTCGTGGTCAGCGCGGTCGTGGTCGGCGGCGTCGCGATCACCGGCGGCGTCGGCAGCGTGTACGGAGCGGCGCTCGGCGCCCTCCTGCTCACCACGATCGGCAGCGCGCTGGTCGTGCTCCGGGTCAACCCGTTCTGGCAGCAGGCCATTACCGGCGCGCTGCTCCTGCTGGCGATCAGCGTCGACCGGGTGCTCGCCCTCAGATTGGCCCGCCTGCTCAGGAACAGGAGCCGTCATGGCTAAGGTCTTGCGCTGGGACGTGCTGGTCGGCGCGCTCCTGATCGCCGTGTTCGCGGCCGGCTCGCTCACCTCGCCCGGCTTCGCGACCGTCGACAACCTGTCGTTCGCGCTCGGGGACCTGGGCGAGATCGCGCTCATCGCGCTGGCCATGACCATGCTGGTGGTGGCCGCCGAGGTGGACCTGTCGGTCGCCTCCGTGCTCGGGCTCTCCAGCGCGCTGGTCGGCTCGCTCTGGGACGGCGGCATGGCCATCGAGGCGATCATCCCGATCGCCGTACTGACCGGGGCCGTGTGCGGGCTGGTCAACGGCCTGCTGGTGACCCGGCTCGGGCTGCCGTCGCTGGCCGTCACGATCGGCACGCTCGCCCTCTACCGCGGCCTCGCCTACGTCGTGCTCGGGGACCGGGCGGTCGCCCAGTTCCCGCCGGACTACACCGCGCTCGCCGTCAATGACGTGCCCGGGACGCCCATCCCGTACCCGATAGCGGTGTTCGTCCTGCTCGCCGCCATCGTGGGCGTGGTCCTGCACGCCACCGGCTTCGGCCGGGCGCTGTACGCGATCGGCGCCCAAGAGCAGGCCGCGTTCTTCGCCGGGATCCGCGTCAAGCGCATCAAACTGCTGCTCTTCGTCATCTCCGGCACCGTCGCCGCCTTCGCCGGCGTCGTCTTCACGCTCAGGTACGGCTCCGCCCGCGCCGACAACGGCGTGGGCATCGAACTCGCCGTCATCGCCGCCGTCCTGCTGGGCGGCGTCGACTTCGACGGCGGCAAGGGCACGCTCGGCGGCGTCATCGCCGGCGTGCTGCTCATCGGATTGCTGCGCAATCTGCTCATGCTCGGCGACGTCTCGACCGAGATCCAGTCGATCGTCACTGGACTGCTCCTCATCGTCTCGGTGCTCACCCCCCGTCTCGTCTCGCTCGTCAGGCCAGCTCTGAAAGGATCCCCATGACCCCGATGCGCCTGACCGCTGTGACCGCGCTGCTTGCTCTTGGCGTGGCGGCTTGCAGCGGTACGACCAAGTCGAACGTGACCTCCGCGCCCGCGCCGGCGCCCGCCTCCTCTTCCGCCGCCGCCAAGGCCGACCCGAACGCCCCGATCAAGCAGGGACTGAAGATCGCCTTCCTTCCCAAGGCGATCAACAACCCCTACGAGACGATCGTCGACAACGCCGGCATCGAGGCGGCCAAGGAGTATCAGGGCGAGGCCAAGGAGGTCGGCCCGTCCGACGCCTCCGCCTCGTCGCAGATCTCCTACATCAACACGCTCACCCAGCAGGGCCACGACGCGATCCTCATCGCCGCCAACGACGCCAACGCCGTCTGCGGGCCGCTCCAGCAGGCCCGCGCCAAGGGCATCAAGATCGTCGCGTACGACTCGGACGCCGCCCCTGAGTGCCGTGACCTGTTCATCAACCAGGCCAGCTCGGAGGAGGTCGGCCGCAGCCAGGTCAAGCTGCTCGCCGGGATGATCGGCAACAAGGGCGACATCGCCATCCTGTCGGCCACCGCGAACGCCACGAACCAGAACACCTGGATCAAGTTCATGAAGGACGAGCTCGGCAAGCCCGAGTACAAGGACATGAAGCTGGTCAAGGTGGCCTACGGCGATGACGACGACCAGAAATCGTTCACCCAGACGCAGGGCCTGCTGCAGGCGTACCCGAACCTGAAGGGGATCATCTCCCCGACCACGGTCGGCATCTCGGCCGCGGCCCGGTACATCTCCGGCTCCAAGTACAAGGGCAAGGTCGTGCTCACGGGGCTCGGGACGCCGAACCAGATGCGGCAGTTCGTCAAGGACAAGACCGTGGCGAAGTTCGCGTTGTGGAACCCGAAGGACCTCGGCTACCTGGCCTCCTACGCCGCCGCGGCGCTGGTGTCGGGGCAGATCACGGGGGCTGAGGGGGAGACGTTCAAGGCGGGCAAGCTGGGCGAGCGGACGATCGGCAAGCAGGGCGAGGTCATCCTGGGCCCGCCGTTCACGTTCGAGGCGGCGAACATCGACCAGTTCGACTACTGACGGTTTTTGATTCCTAGTCGGCCCGGCGCCGTTGTGGGCGCCGGGCCCCCCGGCGCCGCGAGGGTCCGTGCGGGGTGGATATGAGAGGAGGTTGGTTATGGAGCGGGTGTGTTTCGTGTTGAAGGTCCGGCCCGAGCGGCTCGACGAATACACCGAGCGGCACCAGGCCGTCTGGCCGGAGATGCTCGAAGCGCTGACGAAGGCCGGGTGGCGCAACTACTCGTTGTTCCTGAGCGACGACGGACTGCTGGTGGGCTACCTGGAGACCGACGACTTCAAGGCGGCTCAGCAGGCGATGGCCGAGACCGGTGTCAACGCGCGCTGGCAGGCGGAGATGGCTCCCTTCTTCGAGGCCGGACGGCCCGACGAGGGGCTGCTCACGCTGGCCGAAGTTTTCCATCTGGCTTGAAATCGGGGAAAAAAGATGATCAAGGATCAGCTGCGGCAGCAGCGCATCGAGACGCCGTCCTGGGCGTACGGTAACTCCGGCACGAGGTTCAAGGTGTTCGCCCAGCAGGGCGTGCCGCGCGACCCGTACGAGAAGCTGGCCGACGCGGCCCAGGTGCACCGCTACACCGGCGTCGCGCCGACCGTGGCGCTGCACATCCCGTGGGACAAGGTCGACGACTACGCCGACCTCGCCCGGCACGCGACCGAGCAGGGGGTGACCATCGGGGCCATCAACTCCAACGTGTTCCAGGACAACGACTACATGCTCGGCAGCGTCACCCACCCCGACCCCGAGGTGCGGCGCAAAGCATTGCGGCACCTGCTCGACTGCGTCGACATCATGGACGCCACCGGGTCCGACACGCTCAAGCTGTGGTTCTCCGACGGCACCAACTACCCGGGCCAGGACGACATCAGGGCCCGTCAGGACCGGCTCGCCGAAGCGCTCGCCGCGGTCTACGAGCGGCTGGGCGAGGAGCAGCGGTTCCTCCTGGAGTACAAGCTGTTCGAGCCCGCCTTCTACATGACCGACCTGCCCGACTGGGGCACCGCCTACGCGCACTGCCTCAAGCTCGGCGATAAGGCGCAGGTCGTGGTCGACACCGGGCACCACGCGCCCGGCACCAACATCGAGTTCATCGTGGCGTTCCTGCTGCGTGAGGGCAAGCTCGGCGGCTTCGACTTCAACTCGCGCTTCTACGCCGACGACGACCTGATGGTGGGCGCGGCCGACCCGTTCCAGCTGTTCCGCATCATGTTCGAGGTCATCGGCGGCGGTGGCTACACCACCGAGACCGCCTTCATGCTCGACCAGTGCCACAACATCGAGCCCAAGATCCCCGGCCAGATCCGCTCGGTGATGAACGTCCAGGAGGCCACCGCCAAGGCGCTGCTCGTCGACCGCGACGCGCTGGCCGCCGCCCAGCGGGAAGGTGACGTGCTCGGCGCCAACGCCGTGCTCATGGACGCCTACAACACCGATGTCCGCCCGCTGCTCGGTGAGCTGCGGGAGGAGATGGGGCTCGCGCCCGACCCGATGGCCGCCTACGCCAAGTCCGGATACTTCGAGAAGATCGCCGCCGACCGTGTCGGCGGTAACCAGGCAGGCTGGGGGGCCTGATGTCGAACGCCAAGAACGAACTGCTCGAAAGAGCGCACACGCTCGGCTCCGATCCGCGCAACACCAACTTCGCCGGCGGCAACGCCTCCGCCAAGGGCACCGAGAACGACCCGGTCACCGGCCAGGACGTGGAGCTGCTCTGGGTGAAGGGCTCCGGCGGCGACCTGGGCACGCTCACCGCCGGCGGCCTGGCCGTCCTGCGCCTGGACCGGTTCAGGGCGCTGACCGGCGTCTACCCGGGCGAGGAGCGCGAGGACGAGATGGTGGCGGCCTTCGACTTCTGCCTGCACGGCAAGGGCGGCGCCGCACCGTCGATCGACACCGCCATGCACGCCCTGGTCGACTCCGCCCACGTCGACCACCTCCACCCCGACTCCGGCATCGCGATCGCCACCGCCGCCGACGGCCCCGAGCTGACCGCGCGCATCTTCGGCGACCGGGTCGTCTGGGTGCCGTGGCGGCGGCCCGGCTTCCAGCTCGGCCTCGACATCTCCGCGATCAAGGCCGCCAACCCGCAGGCCATCGGCTGCATCCTGGGCGGCCACGGCATCACCGCCTGGGGCGAGACGAGCGCCGAGTGCCAGGCGAACTCCCTGGAGATCATCCGTACCGCCGAGCAGTACATCGCCGACCACGGCCGCCCGGACCCGTTCGGCGCCGTCGTCCACGAACCCCTGCTGGAGGAGGCCAGGCACCGGCGCGCGGCCGAGCTCTTCCCCGCGATCCGCGGCCTGGCCAGCACCGACGCCCGCCAGGTCGGTCACTACACCGACTCGCCCGAGGTGCTCGACTTCCTGGCCCGCGCCGAGCATCCCAGGCTCGCCGCGCTCGGCACCTCCTGCCCCGACCACTTCCTGCGCACCAAGGTCGCCCCCCTCGTCGTGGACCTGCCGCCGGACGCGCCGCTCGCGGACGTCCTGACCCGGCTGGGCGAGCTGCACACCCAGTACCGCGCGGAGTACGCCGCCTACTACCAGCGTCACGCGGCCCCCGACTCGCCCCCGATGCGCGGCGCCGACCCGGCGATCGTGCTGGTGCCCGGGGTCGGCATGTTCAGCTTCGGCAAGGACAAGCAGACCGCCCGGGTCGCCGGGGAGTTCTACGTCAACGCGATCAACGTGATGCGCGGCGCCGAGGCGCTGTCCAGCTACCAGCCGATCGAGGAGTCGGAGAAGTTCCGCATCGAGTACTGGGAGCTGGAGGAGGCCAAGCTGCGCCGCCTGCCCGCGCCCAAGCGGCTGGCCGGGCGCGTCGCGTTCGTGACCGGCGGCGGCTCCGGCATCGGCGCCGCCACTGCCAGGCGGCTGGCGGCCGAGGGCGCGTGCGTGGTGGTCGCCGACCGCGACCTGGGCGCCGCGGACAAGGTGGCCGCCGAACTCGGCGGCGCCGCCTACCGGCCGCAGGACGTCGCGATCGCCGTGGGCGTGGACGTGACGTCCGAGGAGCAGATCGCCGAGGCGGTACGCCAGGCGGTCCTCGCCTTCGGCGGCGTCGACCTGGTGGTCAACAACGCGGGCCTGTCCCTGTCGCGCTCGCTGCTGGAGACCACGCTCGACGACTGGAACCTGCAGCACGACGTGATGGCCCGCGGCTCGTTCCTGGTCTCCAGGGAGGCCGCGCGGGTCCTGCTGAGCCAGGCCATGGGCGGCGACATCGTCTACATCTCCTCCAAGAACGCCGTCTTCGCCGGGCCGAACAACGTCGCCTATGGCGCGGCCAAGGCCGACCAGGCCCACCAGGTACGCCTGCTCGCGGCCGAGCTGGGCCCGCACGGCATCCGGGTCAACGGGGTCAACCCCGACGGCGTCGTACGCGGCTCGGGGATCTTCGCCTCCGGCTGGGGCGCCAACCGGGCGGCCGTCTACGGGGTGGAGGAGGAGCGCCTGGGCGAGTTCTACGCGCAGCGGACGCTGCTCAAGCAGGAGGTACTGCCGGAGCACGTGGCCGCGGCGGTGTTCGCGCTCACGGGCGGGGAACTGTCGCTGACGACCGGGCTGCACATCCCGGTCGACGCGGGAGTGGCCGCCGCCTTCCTGCGCTGACGCTCGTACGCCGGGAAATGCGCCCCCTCCGCTCTGGGGGCGCGTTTCCCGCCGAAGCCCCGACCTGTCACGGCGGCATACCCCGCCCACGACCGAAAGACCGGAAGAGGAGACCAAGAAGACATGACGCTCGAACGGATCCCCGCGCGGCCCACCAAGGTCGGGCTCGTGGCGGGCGGGCTCGGCGCGTACTGGCCGCAGTTCCCCGACCTGCTGCCGCAACTGGAGCGCTCGTCCGCGCGAGTCTCCGAGCGCATGGGCACGCTCGGCTGCGAAGTGGTCGACGTCGGCTTCATCTCCGACGCCCAGCAGGGCGCGGCCGCGGCCGAACGGCTGCGGGAGGCGGGCTGCGACCTCATCGTCGGCTTCCTCACCACCTACATGACCGCCACCATGCTGCTGCCGATCGCCCAGCGCAGCGGCGCGCCGGTGCTGCTGATCAACCTGCAGCCGTCGGAGTCGATGGACCACGAGACGTTCGACACCGGGCAGTGGCTGGCCTACTGCGGCGCGTGCCCGCTGCCGGAGATGGCCAACACCTTCACCAGGGCCGGGATCCCGTTCCGTTCGGTGTCCGGCTACCTGGAGGACGAGCGGGCCTGGGCGCGGATCGAGCGGTGGGTGAAGGCGGCGGGCGTACGGGCCACGCTGCGCGACGGGCGGCACGGGCTGATGGGCCACCTCTACCCGGGCATGCTCGACGTCGCCACCGACCTGACGCTGGTGCCGGTCAACCTGGGCGGGCACGTGGAGGTGCTGGAGTTCGACGACCTGCGGGTACGCGTCGAGAAGGTCACCGACACCCAGGTCAAGGAGCGGATGGAGCTCGCGCGGGAGGTGTTCGAGCTGGCCGACACGGTCGTGCCCGAGGACTTCGAGTGGGCGGCCCGCGTCTCGGCCGGGCTGGACCAGCTGGTGGCCGACTTCGAGCTGGACAGCCTCGCCTACTACCACCGCGGGCTCGACGGCGAGATCCACGAACGGCTCGGCGCGGGCATGATCCTCGGCTCGTCCCTGCTCACCGCGCGGGGCGTCCCGGCGGCGGGGGAGTACGAGCTGCGGACCTCGCTGGCCATGCTGATCATGGATCGGCTGGGCGGCGGCGGCTCGTTCACCGAGCTGCAGGCGCTCGACTTCCTGCGCGGCCATGTCGAGATGGGCCACGACGGGCCCGCCCACCTGGCGATCAGCTCGCGCAAGCCGCTGCTGCGCGGCCTGGGCGTCTTCCACGGCAAGCGCGGATGGGGCGTGTCGGTCGAGTTCGACGTCGCGCACGGGCCGGTGACGGCGTTCGGGCTGCTTCAGCGGCGTGACGGCCGGTTCGGCTTCGCCGTGTCGGAGGGTGAGACCGTGGACGGGCCGCACCTCAAGATCGGCAACACCACGTCGCGCGTCGACTTCGGCCGCGATCCGGGGGAGTGGACGGACGACTGGAGCGCCACCGGCATCTCCCACCACTGGTCCCTCGGCACCGGCCACCGCGCCGCCGAACTGCGCGCCCTGGCCGACCTCATGGGCGTGGAAGTAGTCGAAGTCTGACATTTCGCATTATTTCCTCAGAAATAGCTGTGAACCGGCTCTTTGGGCCTTTGCCGGGCTGGGGCGCGGGGGCATCGTGGGCCGCATGAGATCAGCGATCCTCACGACCGCGCTCTGCGCCCTGCTCGCTACCTTGCCCGGCGCGCCCGCGTCGGCGGCCACGCAGCCCGGCATGTCGGCGGCCACGCAGCCTGACACGTTGGCGCAGGTGGCGACGTTGCCCGGCACGTTGGCGCAGGCGGCCACGCTACCCGGCACGATCGCGCTCCCCAACGGCTTCCGGCCGGAGGGGATAGCGATCGGCAGCCGGCCTTTGGCCTACCTCGGCTCCCTGGCGAACGGCGACATCTACCGCGCCGACCTGCGCACCGGCCAGGGCGCCGTCGTCAGCAAGGGCCCCGGCACCCCTTCGGTCGGGCTCAAGCTCGACTCGCGGAACCGCCTGTTCGTCTCCGGTGGCGCCGCCGGGAACGCCCGGGTGGTCGACGTCCGTACCGGAGCGGTGCTCAAGTCGTACTCGCTGGCCAACGGGGCGTCGTTCGTCAACGACGTCGTGCTCACGCGGGACGCGGCCTGGTTCACCGACTCCACCAACCCCGTCCTGTACAAGCTGGCGCTCGGCCGGCACGGCGCACTGCCCGACCAGGCGGTATCGGTGCCGCTCACGGGCGCCATCCAGTACACGACCGGCAACAACGCCAACGGCATAGCCCCGACCCCCGACCGCAAGGGCCTGCTCATCGTCCAGTCCAACGTCGGCAAGCTCTTCAAGACCGACCCCGCCACCGGCGTCACCACGGAGGTGAACCTGGGCGGCGAGTCCCTGGTCAACGGCGACGGCCTGCTGCTGGATGGCCGGACACTGTACGTGGTGCAGAACCGGCTCAACACGGTCACCGTCATCCGCCTGACCGCCGACGGCTCGTCCGGCCAGGTCGTGAACCGGCTGACGGACCCGCGCTTCGACGTCCCCAGCACCGTGGCGTCGTTCGGCAACCGCCTCTACCTGCCCAACGCCCGCTTCACCACGACTCCCGCCCCCGACACGACGTACACGGTGAACGCGATCACGGCCCCACGCAACCACTGACCTGGCCGTGCGCGCTGCGGGTGCACGGCCAGGCCCCTGGCTGGCGGACGGTGACGCGGTCGCCCGGCGGCGCCGTCACCGGCGAGTGGGCGACCAGGTAGGACGCGAGCGCCCCGGTGTCGTCGGCACCGCTCGTGTACGTGGTCGTCCCCTCCCAGCGCGGCCAGCCGTCGAAGCCGGCGATGAGGCTCCAGCCGCCCGCGACCTTGATCTCCTGCGCGGCCCTCACCGGAACCCCGTCGAGCGTCATCGACAGGACCTTCCCGCTACCGAGGGTGTAGCGCAGCCCGGCAGACGGGGTCAGCACCGTGCCCGCCGCGTTGGGTGCGGCCAGCAGCTTCTTGAGCTGGCCGCCGGTCATCGTCTGCACGTTGATGGCCAGCCCGGCGGGTTGCGCGTTCCACAGCTGCTCGAAGCCGATCGGTCCGGCGGGCAGGTCCGCTCTGACGACGTACCTGTTGACGAGCGCGACCTGCGCGCCGGACCTGGCCCGCACCGACGCGAGCTGCGCGTCGGCCACCAGTTCGGCCAGCGGGCCGCCGCTCGCCGTGCGGGTGATGTCCTCGGCGGCGACACCGAACGTCTCACCGGATGGCGGAGTGCCGCACTTGAAGTAGTAGAGGGCGTTGGACCGCAGGCCGTCGGGCTGGTTGATCTCGATCTGGACCGCGTAGTAACGCGAGTCCCACGCCGATTCCCACGTGACGGTCTCCAGCACGGCCTGGTAGACGGCGTCGCGTTCGGCGGGAATGACGAGCGTCTTCCACTCCTGGGCGCCGACGAGGCGGTACTCGATCGTCTGCGCGCCCGAGGGCAGCCCCTCGAAGTAGCCGTGGACGTCGAAGGTGACCGGGCACTTCGACGCGGTGGTGCGCTCGAAGACGATGTCCAGCTTGCTCACCACGTTCGTCGTGGTGGCTTCTGCCTCCGTGGCGAGGACGCCGAGAGCCAGGGCCACGACGGCCACCAGCCCCCCGAGACGACGTCCTGCCGAAGTCCATAAACCCACAGGCATTCCTTTCTCGTGATCTTCGTAGCGGACAGGCGACATGTGTCGCGGGCTTGATCGTCCACGCCTTCGCCGAAACCGACAGGGGATTCGATCACACTTTCCCTTTCAGACTCGAAATCGGCACGGCGGTGGATGTGATCAGCGGTTGAATCGAACACTATATCGAGATCATTCCCGTGCGCCAGCCCCAAAGTGGCGATGTCCACGATGGTGGCCGCTCGTGGGCGGCGAGTGGAATCGACCTGACGATCTCAGCGAGACGGCTGAAGCTTCTGACTCGATTCACATGCGTTGTGTAAAGATATTGGTCAATGTCCTCTACGTCCTGGTCGAGAAGATCGATATGCTTCGACGGTCGATCAGCGCTTGGCGCGCTCTGCCGGTGTTTGCGCTAATTTCAGGGAAATGATCTAGGCGATGGAGGCCGTTCATGACGGAGCACGGCGCAAGCGGACCTAGCGGCATCGACGTCACCAGGCCGAGCGTCGCCCGGATGTACGACTACTACCTGGGGGGCAAGGACAACTTCGAGATCGACCGGGATGCCGTACGCCGAGTCGAGAAGGCCATGCCGGAGGTCCGCCAGCTGGCCCTGGAGAACCGGGCGTTCCTGCGCCGCGCCGTACGCCACATGGCAAGGCAGGGGATTCGGCAGTTCATCGACATCGGTTCCGGCCTGCCCACGGTCGGCAACACGCACGAGATCGCCCAGGAGATCATCCCCGACGCCCGCGTTGTCTACGTCGACAACGACCCCGTCGTGCTGCAACACGGCCGCGCCCTGCTCGCGACCGACGAGAACACCACCGTGGCCGCCGCCGACATGCGGCGCCCCGCCGAGGTCCTCGAACACCCGCATACCGTCAAGCTCCTCGACTTCAGCCAGCCGGTAGGCGTCCTGATGATCGCCATGGTGCACTTCCTGACCATGGACGAGCGGGAGGCGGTCATGACCCAGCTGCGCGACTCCCTGCCGTCCGGCAGCTACCTCACGATGACCCACGTCACCCGCGACGGTCACCCGGCGGATGCGGTGGCCGCGATCGAGGCTGTTTACGCGGCCACGCCGACGCCGATCTACTTCCGCGAGCACGCGGAGGTCGCACGCTTCTTCGAGGGATTCGAGCTGGTGCCTCCCGGCCTGGTCACCATCGACACTTGGCACCCCGACCCGGACGACCTGGCCCCCGAGGCCACGCGATGGCTGTACGGGGGCGTCGGCCGCAAGCCGTAACCCGTGATCGCGGAATGAGCACATCACCGTGCTTCCGTCCGGGATTATCTGTCCGGACTTCTAGGTTTACGTGAGCGTTCATGGCTCGGTTAGTGTGGGCCGGTGTGATCACGAGGTGTTCTCTCCCCGTTCGTGGCTCGCCGCCGCGCTCCTCGGCGCTGTGCTCAGCACGTCCGTCGCCGTCCCGGCAGCCGCAACCTCCTCTCCCGCCAAGGTCACCGATCCCGTACGCCACGTCGATCCGCTGATCGGATCGGCCAACGGCGGCAACACCTACCCCGGCGCAGTCCTGCCGTTCGGGATGATCTCGTGGAGCCCGACCAACACGGCGGGCGACCAGACCAACGCCGCAGGCGCCAACGGTTACTCCTACAACACCCCCCCGCGTGAGAGGCTTCGCGCTCACCCACGTCAACGGCGCGGGGTGCCATCCGGGGGCCGCGGGCGACATCCCGATCATGCCGTTCGCCGGCCCGATCACGTCCTCACCGACCGCGGACACGACAGACGCGATCTACGCGAGCACCTTCAGCCACGACAACGAGAGCGCACGGCCCGGCCGATACACGGTCACGCTGGACTCCGGCGTCAAGACCGACCTCGCGGTCACCACACGTTCCACCAGCACAGCACGGACTACGGGCCCAGAGTAGAATCCCAGGTTTTCCTAGCGAATATGAATAACGGTTCATACCAAGGGCTGCCCCGGACAATGCGAGGGCCAGCGCCCCAACCTCGCCGAATACCTGCGGCTCGGCTACGCCCCCCAGGACACCTGCCACTGCTGGGGCGGCGCGGCGGAGACACTCGAGGACGCGACCGCCGACTTCGCGCTCGCGGACTGGGCACGACGGCTCGGCCGCGACCGCGAACACGACGTGCTGATGCCCCGGGCCGGCTGGTGGCGCAACACGTTCAACCCGTCGGCCGGCCAGGAGGGCGGCTACCAGCAGGCACGCAAGGCCGACGGCACCTGGCTGTGGCCGTTCTCGGCCACCTCCGACGCCGGATTCGCCCAAGGCACCAGCGCCACCTACACCTGGACGCGACCCGCGAGGCGGTCTCGTTCACCAGCCCCACGGCGCCGAACGTCAAGATCTTCGCACTCACGACCCGCACGTGATCAGGCCGGCAGGACCGGCGCCGAGTTGGAGCGGGCCCGCGCCGGGCAGCAGGTGGCGTAGCGGTTCCGGCTGAGTGATCTGCTGGAGGACGATCCGGCTCCGGAAGTCGAACCGCGGGTACTGGTGGCGACGTTCAGTCCCCAGTGGTTCATGGCGCGACGTGGGAAAGGCCGGGGCGTTGACAGGCCCGCAGCGAACTGCGGGCCTGTCACGTGCACGACCGCCGCGCTCCTACCCTTACTGCGGCCTGACCGCCACGGGTTTCTCGGTCGCGGTATTTACTACGACCCGGTTGCCCAGCGGTGCCTTCAACTGGAGTTGCACCCGATGCCAATACGCGGTCAACATGCTGTACGTCGGTTCTTCCCATGGCCACGGCCGATCGCAGATGTCCTCGTCTACGAGAACACCGATGACGACCGTCGACGCGGATTCCTCCACCGAGGTGTCGGCCACACCTTCGCACTGCTCGGGATCCGAGGGAGGGCGGCTGAACGCGACCTGCACGGTCAGCATCCGTCCGTCGGGTGCCAGCGTCACGTTTTCAACCTCGCGCCACGCCGATGTACCGCATCCCGCCGAAACCAGCAAGAGGCCGGCCACCGCGAGTACTCTGCTCCCCAGGCCGGCCCTGTGCATGCTCATCGACTCCGCTCTCGCTTACTCGCGTTTCATGACATCGCCTTTCCCCGCTGCGGCGGTAAGGCTAACGCCGGTCGAGGCCGTCGAGCATGAGGGGGAGGAAGCGCTTCGGGATGACGTCGGGGTGACAGGCGAACACGTTGAGCAACTCCATGAGGTCATCGGTGCCGACATCTGGTCGCAGCGCGCCGTCCGCCTGCGCCAGTCGTACCAGCTCATCAAGCCGACGCACCAGCGCCTGCCTCGCCTGCGGCGCGGTGGTCCCGGCCAGCGCGGCCGCGATGGCGCCGCGGCCCTTCTCCACGCTGTAGACGACGAAGGCGCGAATGGCCGACCACGCGTCAGGCTCGGCCGCCACGGCGCGGTCGAGGGCGTCCATGAGCTCGTGAACATACTGCTCCGCCAGGGCCGCGAGCAGCACACCGCGGTCGGGGAAGCGGCGGTAGAGCGTGCCGACGCCGACCCCGGCCCGGCGGGCGATCAGCTCCATCGGCGCGTCCGCGCCGCGCTCGGCCACAGCCTCGCGGGCCGCCTCCAAGATCCTGTCCCGATTGCGGCGGGCATCGGCGCGCATTGAACTCCCGTTGAAGTGGACGACAGGCTTCCGCTTAGTATACAACCGGAATCTGACATTCCACTTAGGAGGTTGCGATGATCATGGTGGCGGGTGCGACGGGCACGATCGGGCGCGCGCTGGTCGAGGAACTCGGCGGTGCGGTGCGAGCCGTGGTACGGCGCGCGGAACAGGGTGAGGAGCTGGGCTGCGGGTACGTGGTCGGCGACCTGGAGCGGCCGGAGAGCATCCCGCTCGAGCCGGGTGACAGGCTTTTTCTCAACAGCGGGTTGTGGCCGGGCTTCGTGGCAGCACACAAGGCGGTCATCGATCACGCGGCGGCGGCGGGTGTGGCGCAGGTGGTGACCGTGTCCGTGTACGGCGTGACGTCGGGCAGCCTGCTCGGGTTCGGCATGCACGGGCAGGTCGACGAGCATCTGAAGGCGTCGGGGGTGCCGTGGTCGATCCTGGCGCCCGTCGGCTTCATGCAGAATCTCGCGGGCGACGTCGACGAGGAGGGGCGGATCTTCGGCTCGTACGGCAGAGGGAGGGTCGGCTACATCGACGCGCGGGACATCGCGGCGGTGGCGGCCGCGTTGCTCACGCGTCCCGTCGGCACCGACGCCACGTACGAGCTCACCGGCCCGGTGGCGCCTACGCACGACGAGATCGCCGCCGAGCTCACCCGAGCACTCGGCCGGACCGTACGCTATGTGGACCAGTCGGTCGAGGAGGCCGCCGTTCACCTGGAGAAGCGCGGCATGCCCGCCCCAGCGGCCCGTGACCTGGCCGAACTCATGGCCCAGATCGGGGATGGGCGCTGGGCGAGCACGACCACGACCGTGGCCGACATCCTGGGCCGCGAACCGCGATCGCTACGGGAGTTCCTCGGGTAGACGTGCGCCCCGGCGGAGCGATCAGAATTGGACGTTGGTCATCGTGTACCACGTCGGAGCGAAAGCCAGCAGGGCCAGCACGCCGAGGACCGCCAACGACTTGAGTACGCGTGAGGTGGTGATGGTCGCGGGCGCGACGGGCCGCAGTTTCCCCCGTCCGACCGCGATGAACGCCGAAACGCCGCCCAGCAAGACATTCGCCGGCACCAATGCGTATTCGCCGCGCGTGATGTGAAAACCAGCCGCGAGGATCATTGTCAGCGTCAGGCCGGCGGCGGCGAGTGGCGTCAGCTTCGGTTTGACTCCCGTCATCGCCGGCAGGATCAGGCCGACGCCGCCAAGCACCTCACAGACTCCGATGAAGACGATCAGGGGCTGCGGCACGGCGGCGTACCACGCCACGGCCCGGGGCGCCGCCGCATACAGAGCTCCGTCGTACAGCAGCACCTTGCCGAAACCGCTGCCGGCGAAGAAGAAGCCGAACAACGCTTGAAGCGACCAGAGTGCGCCGTTGAGCGTGAACCTCATTCCGCGCCCCTTGGGCTGCTGCTCGACGTCCTTAACACCGTCGTCCTTAACGCCGTCGCTTACGTGCTGGCCCATGTCCTGTCACTGCCTTTCTCATCGGGTTGGTGCTGGTACGTGGTGACAGGACTCATCCGACCACCGCAGCAAGGTCGGGCGCGGCGTCCGTGGGACACGGTGGGACACGCGAGACGCGGTCCAGCTGCGAAAACAGGAATTTGTGCCGTGGCCGCGGGCTGGGACGGCTCTCGTGGCGCGCGCGGTACATGGTTGTCACCCGCGAGGTAATGTCACGGTCCGTGTTGGATATCTAGAGTTCTACACATGACGGATGGTCCGCGGATGACCCTGCAGACGATGCTCGTGCTGGAAGAGATGCTGTCCGACCCGACCAAGCGCCGCTACGGGCTGGAACTGTGCGAGAAGACCGCTCAGCCCAGCGGCACCATTTACCCGATCCTGGCCAGGCTGGAGCGCGAATTCGGCTGGATCGAGCGCCACAAGGAGTCTGCGGCCGAGCACCTGGCGCAGGGCCGCCGCGCCCGCTACTACTACACGCTGACCGAGGAGGGCGCTCTCCGGGCTCGCGCCGCCCTCGAGCGAGCCGAGCGGTCCCGCGGACCCGCCGTGAACCTCCGGCCGGTGACGTCATGACCGGCTTGCTGGAGCCGCTGCTGGCTCGGCTGCCCGCCGAATCGACGGCTGTGGAGCGTGGCCGGATTCAGCGTGCTTACGAGTTCGCCGCCCGTTGCCATGAGGGCCAGGTGCGCAAGAGCGGTGACCCGTACATCACCCACCCCGTCGCCGTGGCGGAGATCGCGATCGACGCCGGTCTGGACTGCGCCACTGTCTGCGCCGCCCTGCTCCACGATGTCATCGAGGACACCGGATGTGACGCCGCACAGCTCCGCGCGGAGTTCGGCGACGAGATCACCACGCTGGTCCAGAGCATGACCGAGCTCGACCACAGGCACGATCAGGCGGCCATCGACGCCGCGGACAACCGCGTCCTCGCCCTGAAGGTGCTCGACCGGCTGCACAACATGCGCACCATCCAGCACCTCGACCAGGACAAACAGCGGCTGAAGAGCAAGCAGACGCTGGACATCATCGCACCGCTCGCCGGGCACCTCGGCCTGCGCGCCATCGCGGACGAACTCGAATCGATCGCCCGCGGCCGCCTGACCCACCTGCTCGGGGACACCGGCGCGACGTACCAGGTGCTCGTCCTCGGCGCGCTGCTTCTCCCGGCGGCGGTGAGAGCGAGCTATGTGGACGAATGGCTCGGCGAGCTCGACGTGCTGGGGGACCCGCGGGCCCGCACCCGCTTCGCGCTCAGGCTGGCTCTCGGCATGCCCGCTCTGGCTCTGACCCTGCGCCGCCCCATACGGCACATGCCGGCCGATCATCTGCTGTCCGTTCTCCGTTGGATCCTACGGACGGACCTGCGCACCTGGACCCCACTGACCGTCTTGCTCGGCTGGATGATCGTGGAAACCGCCCGGAACAGCCTCGGCGCCACCATAGCCATCCTGATCACGGTGCCCCCCGCCCTCCACGCCGGCGTCACCCGCCTACGCACGAAGCTCGGTCTTGATCAACCGGCCGAGCCCACCTAAGGGCGGTTATCGCTCTGCCCGCATCTACCGTCTGCGGGGCGGGTCAGCCGAGCTTGAGCAGCAGTTCGGTGAGCTCGGCCGGCATGGTGATCATGCAATCGTGGCCCGTCTCCAGTTCCCACACCTGTGCCGGGCTGCCGTTGGGCTGGATCGCTGGGACGGGCCGCCGCTTGATGCCCTCCGGTGCGCGGGCGACGCAGTGAATGTGCGTCCGCGCGATCGTGCGTACGGCCGGATTGTCCAGCCGTACCGGTTGCCGGAAGCAGAGCACCGGCTGATCCGACAACATCATCCGCAGCCACGCCACGTCCGCCGGTTCGGTGACCCCGAACAGACCAAGGGGCGGCGGCAACTCGGGCATCGGCGGGATCCGCCACCCGACCCCGGACTCCGCGGCACGGTCGATGAGGGCCTGGGTCATGGGATGCACATCCATCGCGCTCTCGCCGTCCTCCGGGACCATCGCGTCGAGATAGACCAGATGGGTGATCCGATCCGGGATCCGATTGGCGGCGGACGAGATGACCAGCCCGGCGTAGCTGTGGCCCACCAGGATCACGTCGGTGAGGCCCTCCTCGGTGATCACCCTGACGATGTCGTCGACGTGCGTGTCCAGCCCCACCTCGGGGCCGAGCAGATGCGCCTTGTCGCCGAAGCCGGTCAGCGACGGCGTGAGCACCCGATGCCCGGCCGACGCCAGCAACGGGACCACCCGCTCCCAGCATTGCCCGCTGTGCCAGGCCCCGTGTACCAGCAAATATGTTGACATGGTGTAGCTCCTTGCTCGCGGGAGGGACCACCGGCCGATATCGCCGGTGTTCGTGCCGGAAGCGAGATTTCCGCTCACCCGCCGACGGAGCCAGCGCCCCCGCGATCCTGGGGGTGACAGGACCAGGCACGCACGAAGGTGCGCGAACTACCTTGGGGACATGAGCGACGAATCCAACCTTCTTGGCGATTACGTACGCGCCCGCCGGGAGCTCGTCACTCCTGACCAGGCCGGTATTCGCTCCGTGGGCGTACGGCGCGTGTCGGGCCTGCGCCGGGAGGAGGTCGCGATGCTCGCCGGCATCAGCGCCGACTACTACCTACGCCTGGAGCAGGGCCGCGACCGCAACCCCTCCGCGCAGGTCCTCGAGTCGCTCGCCCGCGTGCTGCTGCTCGACGACGACGCGACGGCCTACTTGCTACGCCTCGGGGCGGACAAGCCCCGGCGGCGTCGGCGGCGCTCCCGGAAGGAGACTGTCCCTCCGGGCGTCGCCAAGCTCGTCGACACGCTTGCGCTCCCCGCGTACGTGGAGGGCCGCTACTTCGACGTCCTCGCCGCCAACGCGCTGGCGACCGCTCTGTCACCGCGGCTCGTGGCGGGGGGCAACCGCCTGCGGGACGTGTTCCTCGACCCCGCCGAGCAGGCTCTCTACCCGGACTGGGAGGACGCCGCGCAGGGCATGGTAGCCGGCTTCCGCGAGTCCGTCGGCACCGACACGGACGACCCCCGATTCATCGAGCTCGTCGGCGAGCTCTCCCTCGCCAGCCCTCGCTTCAGCAGGCTCTGGGCCCGCCACGACGTGAACACGTGCGAAGGCACACCCAAGCACATCGACCACCCCCAGCTCGGTGGCCTGAGGCTGAACCGGGAGAGACTGGTCGTCAGCGGCGCGACAGGCCAGACACTGGTGGTCCTCCACCCGGACCCCGGCACCGACAGCGCCGACAAGCTGGCGCTCCTCGCGTCCGTCATGCGGACATGACCCCGACTGTGCCCAGTCGCTTGGCCGGGTGGAGGCGATGTCACTTTCCGCACAGGCGTCCTAAGCTTTCGGGAATCTGGGCAGAGGACGGTAGCACCAGCTTGTCCGTCCTCTGCGCTACCGTGCGTCTTGTTCCGTACTCGTGTGCGCGACGGTGAGGTCCTGGCATGGATGGAGGTGTTCTCTGTCGCACGCGCCACTGTTGACCGGGTGCTGGACCGCGAACATCCAATCACGCACCCGGAAGGTCAGTGACATGGCCGGCCACGCCGTCATCACCCCAGGGGTCCACGTCTGATGTACTTCATCCATCGCGACTGGGAAGCCGGGCCGCTGTGCAAGAGAGTCCAGCACGTGCCCGGCCCCACCGTCTTTGAGTGGTTTCGCGGCTTGTGGGAGCCGGACGGCCTCGACCGGGCGCACTCCGACCTGAACGACGCACCCTACGCGTTGGAATGGCTGAGGGAATGCGGCGACACCCCTCCTGAGGACATGGTCGAACTACGCCGCCGGATTCGGATGCAGCTGTGGGCCGACAATGAGCTGCACATCGATGCCCACAGCATCCGCATCAGCAGCATGGGCACGAATCTGGAGGAAGCGTTCTACTTCGTCGACGACGCCCGTGTCGCTGAGCAGCCGGACCGCTGGGCCTACCCCGTCCACCCCTCTTGGCCGCTGCCCGACGCCGTTGCTCCCGGCCCGACGCCGTTCGTCGCGCCCTTCCCCTGCGCGGAGCTCGCCGCCTCAACAGCTGGCGATGTTGGCACCACTTACTTGCTGTTCACTGCTCTAAATGCCAGGCACGACACCCTTGGCTGGGATCGGACTTACGCTTTTCCCGGTGTGCGACTGCCTCAACTCGGCGCCGCACTGCGCCGGCCCATCCAGAATCTGGACACCTGGCCCGGCCACCTCCTCGATCTCAGAGCATTGGTAGCCCCGGACGAAGACGGCATCGCACCTGCCCTCGAACGTCTCAACCGTTTTGCCGGCGAAGCCAGAGATGTCCCTGAGCCGCACGACCAGGCGCACCAGACGGCGCTGGAACACCTGCGCAGCTTCACCCCCGACAACGGTCGTCTGCCCGAGCGGACACTCATCCAGGTCGGCGAGCACCTGGCGCAGATGGCCCTTCACACGGACTTCAACGGCCATCGGCCCTGGTACATCTTCGACGACATCTGGGCCAGTGCCCACCCCGACCTGGCCGCCTCTCTTATCCACTACGCCTACCACTGGGATCCCGGCTGCACGCGTAAGCACGGGTGGATGATGCCCTGCGCGCACGAGGAGTACCTGGATCTCCACCTGCGTTGGGCAGACCGCGTTCGCGACTACGAGCCCTACGACGAACCGTTGGTGACCGAGCTGACCGGCTTGCGCAGCGTGGCTGAACTACGCCATCAAATCTTCCAGAACACCGGCACCGGCAAGCAGCGCCTCCTGCTGGTCCTCGATCAGGACCATCGGCGCGAGCTGTTCGGTGTCATCGGCGCCGTTCTGGGGCATCCGACCCCCGACGTCTGCGAACTCCGCTATATCCACCTGGTCGAACCCCGCCACCATGCGGAGCTGTCCGCTCGGCTGATCAAGGCGCTCTGCTTCGAACTGCGGAAAGAGGGCTACACCAGCCTCGTTCTCAGGCAACCCTCGACCGCGTTGTGCCAGAAGCGGCTGGGGCTGGTCACCTCGCGCGGCACGTCGCCCACCAGCCAAGTGATCCCCTTGACCGACATCCACCTACCCGAGGAGTACGCCTGGCGGGCGGATCCGTTCCTCCTCTGAATCCGACGAAGGACCGTCCGAGCGCGGCTCCTGCCGGGAGGGTAAGGTAGTGATCTTCGGCTGGCTCATGCTTCCGGAGCCCTCAAAGGCGTACGCCCATGAAGCACCTCTCTCAAACGCTCACCGGCCTTCGCCTCGACGCGGCGCTGAAGGGCGTGGCCACCACCTTTCGTGGCATGACCGCCCGCCCCGACGAGCACAACTGCGAGTGCCATTGGGGCAGCGCGGAAGACCTCGCTCGTCTGAAGGTGCCGGACGTGTGGCTGAGCCTCGACCTTCTGGGGCGCACCTTGAGGGCCACCGACTGGGATGACCATGGATCGGTGCTGCGCCGCATCCTGCCCCAGCTGGCGTCCGACCTCGTCGACGGTTACGTGGAGAATTTGTCCGGCATGGAGGAGGTTGGTCGCTCATTCGTTCGTGGTCAGTGGCGGGATTGGCCCGCGGAGCAGGTGTCGGCGATCTGGGCATTCCTGCACGCGTGGTGGACGTACAGCCTCACCACATCCGAGATCGCCGTGCCCGCGCATGAGGTGCTCGTGCTGTGCACCGAGGCGTCTGGCACGCTCGACCCGTGGCTGGCCGCTTGGGAGGCGGTGGCCCACCCCGTCGCCGACCAGCGCCTGGCTGAAGCGGTGGCCCACTGGGAGTCCGACCTGCCGGCAGACCGGCTCCCTTGGGACGCCTGGGATGAGGAGGAGGACAAGCGCGCCAAACTGTCCGCCTGGCTGGCCCGCCACGCCCCCGCGCGACTGCGAGCCTATGGCGCCCCGAGCAACTGGTTCACTGTGTACGACTGCTGACAGAGGGTCGTCCATCGGCGCCGGGTCGGACGGGACCGTCGCCATAATGGGCGAGCATAGCCGGTGACCTGGGCTGATCTCTCATTTCATGGACGCCGCGCTTTCCTGCGCTATAACGTCCCGTGTTATGGGGAGAGGCGAGCGCAAGGCATGGATCGACAAGCGCGCCGAAATCATGAGCCGTCCGGGCGCCGGAGCCGCTTACGAAGCCGCTCGGATCCGCTTCGAGCTGGGTGAGACCGTCTCAGGTGAGGCCGTCGAGGCGCCACCAGGTGCCTGAAGGCCAGGTGCGGCCGTTCCAGGCGCGGCGCTCGAGCGGTCGGGGATCGGGTTCGACTCGGCTCTGGCCGGCGTCGAAGATCATGGTCTGGCGGTGTTCGGCGTCGTAGGGTGCCCAGCCGGGCGCGGCACCCCGGGCGAAGTGCCCCCAGGTGTCGTGCAGTTCTGCCGACAGGGCCTGGTCGGCGGGTTCGGTGAGTGGGGTCGACTGCCAGATCATCGGTGCGTCCGCGCTGTGCCCGCCCCGTAGCAGCCTGCCCAGGGGAGTCGTGGCGGGTACCCCGGGAAAGGGGCCGTCGTAACGGGATCGCCACACCGGGGCGTGTCGCGCCTGCGCTTCGGCCAGCCGGGTTGTGGGGATGCCGTACCGCTCGTCGCTCAGGATGGCCAGGCCGAGCGCGGTGTCGTCGAGTTCGGGTCGGCTCTCGCGGTACGCGGCCAGCATCGTGTCCGCCTCGGCCGCGCCGAACAGCTCGGCCAGCACCCTCGGTGCCTGCTCGGCAGTACTGGCGTCCAGCATTTGGAAGGTGCCGCCCTCGTTCCCGCAGGTCTGGGCGAGCAGTGGGATACCGGCGGCGGCACCCGCGGCGATGGCGTCGATGGGCCTGCCGGACAGCACGGTCCCGTCGATGACGGGCCGCCAGATCCAGAGGGCCTTCGCTCCGGTGGCGATGGCGTCCTGCGCCGCGAGCATCTCGGCGGCGGGCACCTCGCGCACTCGGTCGGCGCTCACACCGAGCTCCCGAAGGAACCGTACGGTCACGGCCTTGGCCTGCGCCGGGGTGGCGACGTGGTCGCCGCCGCCGCTGCTGGACGCGGCCCGGTGGATCAGCCCTCGGGTGAGCGGGGTGGCCAGCAGGTTGGCCACGCTCTTGGCGCCGGCGGACAGCCCGTACAGGGTCACTCGCTCCGGGTCGCCGCCGAATGCCGCGATGTTCTCCCGTACCCAGCGCAACGCCTGAATTTGGTCGAGCAGTCCTGAGACGCTTGAGGAGTCGCCGATGTCGAGGAAGCCCAGGCTGCCCAGCCGGTAGTTGAAGCTGACCACGACGAGATCATGGGTGCGGGCGAAGAGCGCCCCGTCACCGTACATGTCGGTACCGTTGCCGGCGAGATAGCCACCTCCGTGCACCCACACCAGCACCGGCCTCAACCGGCCGTTCGGGGGAGGAGCCGCCACGTTCGCGTACAGGCAGTCCTCGTCCATGGCCGGCGCCGGTAGACCGGGCAGGACGGACTGCGTGGCCGCGTTTCCCGGCGCGGTGGCATCCCGCACTCCCTGCCAGGGCGCCGGTGGCTGCGGTGGCCGCAACCGGAGCTCGCCCACGGGGGGAGCGGCATAGGGGATCCCCTGCCAGACGAGCACATCACCGAGATCGACGCCACGGACCGTACCAGCACGAGTCTCAACAAGGGTCACGGCGACCTTCATAGCAGTCGACGAAGGGCCATCGGAAGTCGGCCCACCCCGCCGGCCGGTTGACGCAACCGAATGGTTGCCATAGTGTTGTGGCAACCGAATGGTTGCAACAGATGGAGGTGTGTCATGGGTTTTCCCGATCGCATCGAGCGCAGCATCAGCGTCGCCCACCCGCCCGCGAAGGTGTGGGAAGCGATCACGACGGCTGAGGGGTTGGGCACGTGGTTCGGTCACAAGGCGACCGTCGACCTGCGTGTCGGCGGCCTCGCCCAGCTGACCTTCGAGGGTGGCCACAACGCCTACCTGCGCATCGAGCGCCTTGAGCCGCCGCATGTGTTCGGCTACACGTGGGGCATCAACGGCCTGCCGGCCGAGGATCCGCGCCGTACCTATGTCGAGTTCACCCTTGAGCCGGAGGCCGAAGGGACCCGGCTCACCGTGGTCGAATCCGGCTTCGCGCAACTGCCCGACGACCTCTACTCCGGCGCGTACGGCGGCAACGTCAAGGGATGGCAGAGCGAGCTGGACGAGCTCGTCGAATACCTCGATGCCCGAGCGTGAGCCGGAGGCCGTCGCGGAAGAGGTCTTCGCCGCGCTGGCCGATCCCAGCCGGCGGAGCATCCTGGCCGCGCTCGCGTCCCGCGGGCCGGCCACAGCGACGGACCTGGCGGCCGGCCTGCCGATCACCCGGCAGGCGATCGCCAAGCACCTCGGCCTGCTCGCCGAGGCCGGGCTGGTCATCGCCGAGCCCGGCGAGCGGCGCCGCGTCCGCTACCGGCTCCAGTCAGCCCCCATCCAGGTTGCGCAGCAGTTTCTCGCCGCGCTGGCCCGTGACTGGGACTCCAGTCTCGACGCCCTCAGGCGGCATCTGGGTACGTGAGGGGCAGGGGGAGTCGTGACGACATCGGATCGTGTCGCGGGCGCCGGTGCCCGTGACTTGATCGCGTGGTAACGACAAGGAGAAGACAATGATCGATCACAAGACCGGAGCGCGTGAAGAGTGGCTCGCGGCCCGGCTGGAGCTGCTCGAGGCCGAGAAGGCCCTGACGCGGCAGGGTGACCAAGTGGCGCGGCAGCGGCAGGAGCTGCCCTGGGTCCGCGTCGACAAGGAGTACCGCTTCGAGACCGATGAGGGCACAGCGTCCCTCGCCGACCTCTTCGAGGGACGCTCGCAGCTGCTCATCTACCATTTCATGTTCGGGCCCGATTACCAGGCGGGATGTCCGTCCTGTTCGGCGATCGCGGACGGCTTCAACGGCTCCGTCGTCCACCTCGCCAACCACGACGTCACGCTGTGCGCGGTGTCGCAGGCCCCGCTCGCCAAGCTGCAGGCGTACAAGCGGCGGATGGGCTGGAGCTTCCCCTGGGCCTCATCGTTCGGAAGCGACTTCAACTACGACTTCCGGGTGACGCACACCAAGGAGGAGTGGCAGTCGGGGGTCGTCGAGTACAACTTCCGCTCGATGGACGTCCGGCCATCGGAGTCGGGTGAGGAGAATCCCATCCGCGTCGAGTTCGCGTCGAGCGTGGGGACGGACTGGCCGACGTACCGGCAGCAAGGGCCCGGTATGAGCGCGTTCGTGCTCGATGATGACGTCGTTTATCACACCTACTCGACGTACGAGCGCGGGGTGGACGGTCTCTGGGGCATGTTCCAGTGGCTCGACCGCGCGCCACTCGGCCGCAACGAGACCGGCTTCTGGTGGCGCCGCCATGACGAGTACGACAGCCAGTGATCACTGTCTGGCTTTGGCCGCGCGCCTCCATCCCGTCGCGGCCATGATCAGCAGGAGCGTCGCAAGGGCCGACCAATAGGCCGTGTACCGCAGGCTCGACGGTGGGTTGGTGAGCGCGGATGCCAAGCCCGGCAGGACGTAGATCGCCGCCGCCAACGCCCAGCGCGGGCTGCGCGCGACAGTGGTGGCCCACACCCCTGTCAAGAGCAGGACGCCTTCCATGCCCGCCCTGACCAGCTGCCAGGTCTCGCCGTACTCCACGAAACCGGGCGCGTAGGTGAGGACGAAGGCGGCCGCCGGGATCGCCAGCCACCACCACGGTCGCGTGCGCAGGCCGCGCGACCTCCTGCTGACCGCGAGGACCACGGCCCCGGCCGCCAGCAGGCCGTAGGGCGTCAACGAGACCCAGTTGTGGTACGCCGGGCCCAAGAACGGCGCCCATCCCGTCGCCTCGGTCCCGAGGAGCATGGCCCGGCCGGTCGAGAGCGCGACGGCCAAGGCCAAAGGCAGTGCCGCCCGCGCCCAGCCGCGCAGCAGCGCGACCACCAGCGCCGCCGACGTGGCCAGCCACCAGGGGGAGGCGTGGTCGGCGATGTTGTACGACAGATTGGCCAGGGCCAGCGTCAGGAGGCCGAGATGTACGCCGTCGGCCCACCATGGTGCGGGTCCCTCGGCGGCCTTGCGGGTCCTGGCCGCGAAGCCCGCCGTGACGAGGGCGGCCGTCTCCCGCGGCGAGGGGAGGCGGCGCGGCGAGTCGTTCATCAACGTGCCGAGGATCTCGGCGCCGTATTCGGCACGGTGACCGGAGGGGAAGGCCCGCAGGAACAGCCGGTACCAGCTTTCGGTGAACGCCTCGCTCATGCCCGTGCCGTCCCCAACGCCGGGGCGATCCGTCCCGTGACGACCCGGGCGGCCTGCTCCATCCGCGCCGCCTCCTTGATGACAGCCGCACGTCCGTCCTCGGTCAGCCGGTAGTAGCGGCGGGGGCGGCCCTGGACGGTCTCCTCGCGGTCCACGGCGATCAGTCCGTCGCCCGCCAACCGGTCCAGCGCGCCGTAAAGGGTGCCGACGGCGAGCCGCACCCGCCCACCGGACTGCTCCTCGGCCCGCTTGATGATCCCGTAGCCGTGCGAAGGCCCATCGAGTAACGCGGCCAGTACGAAGTACGTGGGCTCGCTCATCACTGGCGATCTTTTAACCATACGGGCGACGATATATCGGGCAGCGAAGTATGTGAAGCCTTGAAACCACCCAGATGGTGCCCGTGCGCGCGTAACGGCGCCCGGCGCCGTGCGGGTTCAGCGGCCGTATTCCTGGAGGTCCTGAGCCATGTGCGGCGGGTGGCGGTGGGGGCGGCTGTGCCGTACAAGAAGAGAAGGGTTTGTGCTTGTCGATTGGTCAGCCCTTGTCGCTGCCCTCGTTGGCGCCGCGGACGAAGCGGCGCTGGAATATCACGAAGATCACCGCCACCGGGATCGTCGCGAGCAGCGCCGCCCCCAGCTTGAGCGGGTACTGCGTGCCGCCTCCCAGCGACCCGCTGACCAGGTCGGCCAGCCCCCGGGGCAGCGTGAACAGCGCCGGGTTCTGGACGGCCACCAGCGTGTGCGGGAACTCGTTCCACGCGCTCTGGAACGAGATGATCGTCAGCGTGATCAGCGCAGGCCGCGCCATCGGCAGCACTACCGACCAGAACGTGCGGAACGCGCCCGCCCCGTCGATCCGGGCCGCCTCCTCCACGCCCGCCGGGATCGAGTCGAAGAACTGCTTCATGATGAACACCCCCGCCGCGTCCACGAGGACCGGCAGGATCAACGCCAGATAGCTGTCATACATCCCCAACTGCTTGAGGACCAGAAATTTCGGGATAAAGAGGACTACGCCCGGAACGGCCATCACCGCGATGATCGCCCCGAAGAGCGCCGCCCGCCCGCGGAACCTCAGCCTGGACAGCGCGTACCCGGCCAGCGAGTCGAGGAACACCCGCCCGACCGTCAGCACGAGCGTCACCAGCAGCGAGTTGCCCAGCCACACCGGCATGTCGGTGCCGCTGAACACTCGCTCGAACCCCGCCAGCGTCAGCGGCTGCGGGATGGGCGACAGCGGTGAGGCGGCCGCGTCCGGCTCGGTCTTGAACGAGTTCGCGATCTGGATGACGAACGGGTAGATGAACACCAGCGCGAAGAAGATCAGGATCGCGTAGCCGGTGAAGGTGCTCGCGAGCCTGCGCACCCCACCCCCCGCCGTCCTGTCCCGAATCGGGAGCGTCACGAGATCCTCCTCTCCCGCATAACGCGCCGCTGGAACAGCGTCAGCAGCACGATGATGAGGAACAGCACGAACGAGATCGCCGTCCCAGCCCCGTAGTCGAAGTCCCGGAACGCCGTCCGGTACGACAGGAACGCCGGGGTCAGCGTGGTCTTGGCCGGAGCGCCCTTGCTCATGACGTAGATCTGGTCGAACACCTGCCAGCTCCCGATCGTCCCGAGCGTCAGCACCAGGAACATCGTCGGCCTGAGCATCGGCAGCGTCACGTACCGGAAGCGCTGCCACCGCCCCGCGCCGTCGAGCACGGCCGCCTCCTCCAGCGTCACCGGGATGTCCTGCAACGCCGCCAGGAACATCAGCATGAACGTGCCCGACGTCGTCCACACCACTAGCGCGATGATCGCGCACATCGCCACGCTCGGCCCGGACAGCCACTCCCACCACGACAGGCCGAACGGTCCCGCCCCGGCGAGCGCCGCCGGCGGCGTGTCCATGCCGAGCAGCAGGTGGATGACCCCTCTGGCGTCGGAGAACCACTGCGGCCCCTGGATGCCGAAGAAACCGAGCAGCTGCGTGAGCGCCCCGGAGTTGCTGAAGATGAACAGGAACACCACGCTGATCGCCACCGAGCTGGTGACCGACGGGAAGTAGAACGCGCTCCTGAAGAACGACTTGCCCTTGAGCAGGCGGCTGTTCACGATCAGGGCCAGGCCCAGCGCCAGCGCCGTCTGCAGCGGTACGACGATCGCCACGTAGTAGGCGTTGTTCCGGACGCTGATCATGAAGTTCTCGCGGGCCAGGTCGTCACGGGTGAACAGGCGGCCGTAGTTCTCCAGCCCGACGAACGGCACGCCGCTCTTGAACGGGCTGCCCTGGCCGTTCCACGAGGTGAGGCTGACCCACATCGCCATCAGGATCGGCAGCAGCAGGAACACCCCGAGGATCACCACGACCGGCGCGACGAACAGCCACCCCGTCACGTCGTCCTTGGCCCGGCTGCGGCGCATCACTCGCCCAGCGCGGACTGCGTGTTCTTCTGCAGTCTGGCCAGCAGCGCCTTCGGGTCCTGCGAGGTGAGCTGCTGGAGCCCGGCGTCGAAGTCGGACAGGACGCTGTCCATCTTGGCGGCGTTGACCGGGCCCTGGGCGTAGGCGGCGCCGTCCACGAACGCCGTGTCCGCGGGGAACTCCTTGACGTAGGCGTCCTTGGCCGACTGCCGCGACGGCATGACCCCGAACGCCTTGGCGAACGCGAGCTGCTGGTCGGCCTTGGTCATCGCCTCGACGAAGGCGATCGCGGCCGTCTTGTTGGCGCTCTTGGCCGCGATGCCCCAGCAGTTCGTGAACGACAGCGTGCCCTGCTTGGCCCCGGCGGGCAGCGGGTGGGCCGTGTAGTGGATGTCGGGGTAGTCGGCCTTCAGCGCGCCCTTGATCCAGTTGCCCTCGATCGTCATCGCGGCCTTGCCCTTGCCGAACGCCTCACCGGCCCACTCCGCGCCGAGCTGCTTGGGGGACTGGGCCAGCTTGTCCTTGAGCAGGGTCTTGACGTACTCCAGGGCCTTGAGGTTCTCCGGGCTGTCGCCGGTGGCCTGCTTGCCGTCGGCGCTGGTGATCCAGCCGCCCGCCTGCACCATGAACGCGCCGATCCGGTCGCGGGTGTCGCCGATCGCCAGCGGGGTGATGCCCTTGGCCTTGAGCTTGCCGGCCGCCTCGGTGAGCTGTTCCCACGTGGTCGGCACGTCGGCCGCCGCCAGGCCCGCCTTCTTCCACAGGCCGTCGTTGACGATCAGCGCCAGCGTGGAGAAGTCCTTCGGCGCGCAGTAGAACTTGCCGTCCCGGGTGAAGGTGGTGCGCAGGCTCGGGTAGAAGTCGTCCGGGTTCGAGATCTTGTCCCCGTACGGCTCCAGCGCGCCGACACTGGCGTAGTCGGCGAACCGCGAGGCGTCCACATAGAAGACGTCGGGCGGGGTGCCGCCGGCGAACGCCTGGCCGAGCTGCTGGTGGATGTCCTGCGCCGGGGTGACCGTGGCCTGGTTGCCGCTCGCCTTCGCCCACGCGTCCGCGGCCTGCTTGACCGCCGTCGTCTCCGGGTCGCCGGAGGAGGCGATGAGGATCTTCAGCGAGGCCGGGCCGCTGCTCTGCGGCGCGGCCGACGGCTTGTCCTCGAAGCCGCTGCCGCACGCGGTCGCGGCCAGCGCCAGTACGGCGAGCGTCGCCAGGGGGAGGTGTTTCATCGCGTTTCCTTTCACGCTGTACGCCGGATGACCAGGGAGGGTTGAAGCAGTACGTGATCCGGCTTGTCCGGGCTGTCGTCTTCGAGGAGCCGGGTCAGCACGCGGACACAGCGCACGGCGGCGTCCGACAGCGGCTGGCTCAGGCTGGTCAGGCCGATCGCGGCCGCCACGGGCGTGTCGTCGAACCCGATCACGGGCACCGGCCCGGCCTGCATGGCGCCCAGGGCGACGGAGTCGCTCACGCACACCAGGGCGGTGGCGCCGGCGGCGATCAGCTCCCGCGCCGCAGTCTCACCCTCGGCCGCCGACCCATCGGTCCGCCGCTCCAGGACGCCCGCCTCGCCATCTTTTGTGCGCGCTTCGGAGTTTTTCGCGCGCGGCGTCAGGCTCGCGGCTTCGAGTGCCCGGGCCCAGCCGCTCCTGCGGTCGTCGCCCACGCCGGAGCCCTCTGGCCAGCCGATGAAACCGATCCGCCCGTGACCCGCGTCGAGCAGGTGCCGGGTGGCGGCGGCCGTACCGGCCGCGCCGTCGACGTCCACCCACGGATGGTCGCCGCCCTCCGGCATGCCCCACGGCCGCCCGAACGTGACGAACGCCAGCTCCCGCTCGGCCAGCCACGAGGTGCGCACATCGCCGTAATGGGTGCCGGTCAGGACGAACGCATCCGGTTCGTACGCCCCGAGCAGGTCGTCGAACGTGGCGATCTCCGACTGGTCATCGTCGGCCGAGTAGAGGATCACCCGATACCCCGCCTTGGCCGCCGACTCGGTCAGCCCGTGCAGGAACCGGTCGAACACGTTCATGCCATCCTGGGTCTGCTCGATCCGGACGGCCAGGAGCCGTGACCGGCCGGTCCGCATGCGGCGCGCGGCCTGGTTCACCCGGTAGCTGAGCTCCTCGACCGCCTGCCGTACGCGCTCACGCGTCTCCTCGCGGACGAGGTCGGGGGAGTTCAGGACGTTCGAGACGGTCTGCCGGGAGACGTTGGCACGCCGCGCGACGTCGGCGATCGTCACCTTTTCGGGCATCATGTCGCTTTCTAATGGTTTGAACGTTCAAACGGCGGTATGGCAGGATTGGATCGTTCAAGTAAACGGAGTGTTACGAACTATCTCCCTTGGATGATTCGCCTGTCAAGATTTTGGGGGCCG
Organism: Nonomuraea sp. NPDC049750; assembly: GCF_040659625.1. Taxonomy (NCBI): domain Bacteria; kingdom Bacillati; phylum Actinomycetota; class Actinomycetes; order Streptosporangiales; family Streptosporangiaceae; genus Nonomuraea; species Nonomuraea sp. NPDC049750. The sequence continues at coordinate 179,691 of NZ_JBFANB010000014.1, read as the reverse complement.
CTCGTGCTCGACCAAGCCACGCACCGCCTGCAACCGCTGCTGCACGACCTCGTCAGCACCGTCCTGGCACCGACGACCGCGCTGAGCGGGACCGACGGGCAGATCAGGGCGGCCGGGGTGCAGGGCCTCTTCCATGCGGACGCGAGGGCGTTGTCGCAGGTGAAGCTGGCCGTGGACGGCAGGGAACCGGAGGCGGTGGGGCACGCGGCGCAGGCCGCCGGCCGTACCAGGTTCGTGTCGCTGGTCCGCTGGCTGGGCGACCCGATCGCCGACCCCACGGTCCGCGTCGACCGTACCCGCGAGGTCGCGCCCGGACGGATGGCGGAGCTCATCGAGATCGCCTCCACCGCCACCCGCCCGGTGACGGCCACCGTCACCCTCGACCTGAGCTGCGACTTCGCCCCGATCGAGCTGGTGAAGTCCGGCGGCAGCGCCCCTCCGGCCGCCGTCACGCCCGCCTCGTCAACCGATGGCGCTTGCCTGGAGTGGCGGTCCGGCCGCATCCGCGTACGGGCGACCGCCGAGAACGCCACGGCCGAGCCGGAGACCGAAGGGCGGTTTCGGTGGGAGGTCGCGCTGGCGCCCGGCGAGCGCGTCACGCTGCGGTGGGCCGTCGTGATCGACGACCCCGAGGCGGTGGTGACCGCGCCGGTCAAGCCGCTGGAGTGGAACGTCCCGCAGGTGACGGCCGACGACGCCCGCCTCGTACGGCTGGCGGCCCGCTCGCTCGAAGACCTGCGCTCCCTCCGGCTGGCCGAGACCGGTGAGCCGGGTGACACGTTCCTGGGGGCGGGGGTGCCGTGGTTCCTGACGCTGTTCGGGCGCGACAGCCTCTGGGCCGCCAGGATGCTCCTGCCCCTGGGCACCGACCTGGCGGCGAGCACTCTGCGCGTACTGGCCAGACGACAGGGCACCCACGTCGGCCCGGCCACCGGTGAGGCGCCCGGCAAGATCATGCATGAGCTGCGCCGCCACGAGCACAGCGGCGGCGACCTGCGGCTGCCCGCCGCCTACTACGGCACCATCGACGCCACCCCGCTCTGGATCGGCCTGCTGCACGACGCCTGGCGCTGGGGCATGCCCACCGCCCAGATCGAGCCCCTGCTCCCCGCTCTGGAGGCGGCGCTCGGCTGGCTCGGCGACCACGCGGACCCGGACGGGGACGGCTTCCTGGAGTACATCGACTCCACCGGCCACGGCCTGGCCAACCAGGGGTGGAAGGACTCGGGCGACGCCGTTCGCTTCCGCGACGGCCGCCAGGCGGAGCCGCCCATCGCGCTGGCCGAGGTCCAGGGGTACGCCTGCGCCGCCGCCCACCAGGGGGCCGCCCTGCTGACGGCGTTCGGGCGGAAGGGGGCTGAGCGGTGGCTGGACTACGCGGGCACGATGGCCGACCGCTTCCGCGCCCGCTTCTGGGTCACCCACCCCGCGCCTGCCACCGAGCGGGGGAGTGGTCATCTCGCGCCTGGGGGAAGTGGCCATCCCACGTCGGTCAGGAGCTGGGAGAGCGGTCCTCCCGCGTCGGTGGCGGGCCGGGAGAGCGGTTTTCCCGCGCTGGCCCTTGACCGCGACAAACGGCCGGTCGACTCGCTGACCAGCAACATCGGCCACCTCCTCGGCACCGGACTGCTGTCGCCGGGGGAGGAGGCGAGGGTGGCGGAGCTGCTGGGCACCCCGGCGATGTCCGGCGCCTTCGGGCTGCGGACGATGTCGGCGGACGACGGCGCGTTCAGCCCGCTGTCCTACCACTGCGGGTCCGTCTGGTCGCACGACACCGCCATCGTCATCGCCGGACTCGCCAGGACCGGTCATGGCCGGCTGGCGGCGGAGCTGGCGCGGGGCCTGCTGACGGCGGCGGAGGGCTTCGACTACCGCCTGCCCGAGCTGCACGCGGGCGACGACCGGGACACGGTCGGCCAGCCGGTGGCCTACCCGGCCGCCTGCCGTCCCCAGGCGTGGTCGGCCGCCGCAGCCGTGACGCTGCTGCACACGGCTGTGGGCCTGTATCCGGACGTACCGGGTGGCAAGGTCCTGGTGCGTCCTCTGGCGGGGGCCCCGCTCGGCGCGGTCGCGGTGCGCGGCCTGCGGGTGGCGGGCGCCGACGTGACCGTGTCGATCGACCGGGCAGGCGGAGTCCAGGTAACGGGCCTCCCACCTGGCCTGTCGGTCGAGGTGGCCGACCCCGAACTGTCGGTCGAAGTCACCGAGCCCGGCCTGCCGGTCAGGGGGCTGTGAGGGGGCAGTGGGCCTTGAGGGGTCGGTGGGGCTGCGGTTCCCTCGCCGACCGGCGGCTGCGTCCGGTCCGGCCGCGTCCTTGACGGTCAGTGGGCCCAGAGGGGCCAGTGGGCCAGAGAGTCAGGGGGCCGGGAGGACGGAGAGCTCTGCGAGGTGGGCTCGCGGTGGGGCGGTGAGGGCCGTCAGGACCATGGAGGCGACCGCGGCCGGGGGTAGGCACCGGTCGGGGTCGTACGACGAGCCGAAGTCGGTCCGGACCTTGCGCAGCAGTTCGGTGGCCGTGGCCCCCGGGTAGATCGTGGTGACCCGGATGCCATGGGGCTGTTCCTCGTCCCGTACGGCGTCGCCCAGCTCGCGCAGTGCCGCCTTGCTGGCCGCGTAGGCAGGCCAGCCGGTGGGGCTCAGACCGGGCGCGGCGTTGATGAGGACCACCCGGCCGCGGCTCCTGCGCAGGGCGGGCAGGAGGAGGCGCAGCAGTTCGGCGGCCGAGGCGACGTTGACGTTCAACGTGTCGCGCCACAGCTCCACCGTGCTGTCCGCGGTCGTCGTCACCTCGGCGATGGCCGCGCAGTGTACAAACCCGTCCAACTCCCCGATGGGCGGCAGCGCGGCGGCCAGCGTCTCCGGCCGGGCCAGGTCCGCCACGATGGCGATGACACTGCCGGGGGTGAAACCGGCGGGCGTTACATCGAGGTGCGTGATGGTGGTGGGCCTGACCTCGGCGGGAGTGACCTCGGCGGGTGTGACCGTGGGGGTGGCCGCTGCGGGGGCGCTCCCGGCAGCGGCGACGGCGGCGGACGGTACGGCCGGGGTCATGATCTCCGGCCACGGGAGATTCGCCGCGACCGGGGTGATCTCGCCCAGCCCTGCGATCCCATCCATGGCATCAGGCCCGGCGATCCGGTCCGTGCCGTCAGGTCCGGTGACCTCGTCCATGGCATTGGGCCCGGCCGGTCGGTCCACGGTGGCGAGTTCGCCCGATGTGGCGAGTCCGCCCGATGTGGCGAGTTCGCCTGAGGCGGCGAGTTCGCTCAGGCGGGCCGGGTCGCGTACCAGGGCCAGGACCCGGTAGCCCGCGTCCAGCAGCGTCGTGGCGATGGCCGAGCCGATGCCGCCCGTCGCCCCTGTCAATAAGATCGTCCCAGCACGGGTCATGATCAGAGCGTGGCAGAGGCGCGGGCCGTACGTCTATTAGCTCTTGATCGTGTAGCTGTCGCCGTACACCTTCCAGGTCAGCGGCGGATTCAGGTCGAGGTTGCCGTTCTTGAGGAAGACCCGCTGCTCGGTGTCGACGCGGGTGGTGTCCTCGTGCGCCTCCTCGGCCTTCATCGCGGCCTTTCGGGCGTCCAGGAACGCGTTGAGGTACGTCGTCTCGTTGCCGCCCTGCGCGGGGGTCTTGGCCTTGGACATCGCGGTCTTCCTGATGCCGCCGAAGCTCAGCTTGTCGGTGCCGGGGCCGTGCATGACGATCGCGTCGTAGTAGATGAACTGGCCCAGCGCCCGCAGTCCGTCCGTCTTGGCCTGGCTGACCGACGGGTTGAAGTAGACGCGGTCGCGCTCGTCGTTCTGCGCCGTCTGGAAGGCGGTGTCCTTGGCGGCGGTCTTCCAGTCCTTGGTGAAGTTCGGGTCGAGGCCCGCGTGCGAGTCGCTGCCGTTGACCTTGCGGAGGGCGGGGAGGTACTTGGCCAGGACATTGCCCGGCTTGCGGTTGGTGTAGAGCTCGACGAGCGCCAGCATGTCGCTGGTGCCGGAGCAGAATCCGATGATCCCGGCCGTGTAGCCGCGGCCGTCGTCGATGTCCTCGATGTAGCCGTACTGGGACTTCCAGTCGAGCGTGGAGTTCTCGGCACTGGACACCAGCTGCATGGCGATGTCCTTCTTGTGCGGATCGGTGAGGTCGACCGCGGCCTGGCTGGTGCCCGTGAGCGCGAGAGTGGTGGCTAAGGTGACCAGTGTGACGAGAGTGGTTCGGAGCAACGTGATCTCCTGCTCTTCGTTAGGAAAGCTTCCTAACGAACCATACTCACAGGAGTCAACGTTCGGGGCTTTTGTTGTGAAATTGGGCCCCTTATCGGCGTAGTGCGGCGAGTTGCTGCTCGAACGGCACGACATCCAGCTCCGGCTCCGGCTGGCGGCCCGGCCCTCGGCGCGGCCTGCTGCTGACCGTGTCGCCGACCGTGTCGCCGAGCGCGTCGCCGAGCGCGGTCCCAGTGGGTGCCGGCGTACGGCTGCTCAGCAGGTCGGCCAGTTCGGTCGCGGCGCGGTCGATCCGCTCCGCCAGGCCGTCCGCGAAGTCGTCACCGCCGCCGCCCCAGTCCTCCGACGCCGCGTAGACGCCGGTCGGCGCCACCATGGCCCTCAGGTACGCGAACAGCGGCCGCAGCGCGTGGTCCAATACCAGCGAGTGCCGTGGCGTACCACCGGTGGCCCCGATGAGCGTCGGCTTGCCCGCCAGCGCGGTGGGCTCCACGACGTCGAAGAACGACTTGAACAGGCCGCTGTAGGAGGCGCTGAAGACGGGCGTGACCGCGATCAGGCCGTCGGCCTCCGTCACCGCCTCGATCGCCGCGCGCAGCCGGGCGCCGGGGAAGCCGGTGACGAAGTTGTTCGCGATGTCGACCGCGAGATCACGCAACTCGATCACCCGCACAGTCACCTCAGTCGGCCGCTCGGCGAGTCGCCGCACGGTCGCCTCCGTCAGGCGGTCGGCGAGCAGGCGGGTGGACGACGGCTGGGTCAGACCCGCCGTGACGACGACGAGCTTCATGGACACTCCTCCGATCTTCTCCATGTCAGGCGGTCAGACGGTCGCGGGTGGTGTGGACGGGACCGTCGGGCACGTCGGCGGGCCGGTTCGCCGCGAACTCCCGGCGCAGCACCGGCACGACCTCCTCCCCGAGGATGTCGAGCTGCTCCAGGACCGTCTTCAGCGGCAGCCCCGCGTGGTCCATCAGGAACAACTGCCGCTGATAGTCACCGAACGACTCCCTGAACGTCAGCGTCCGGTCGATGACCTGCTGCGGGCTGCCCACCGTGAGCGGCGTCTCCTCGGTGAACTCCTCCAGCGACGGGCCGTGCCCGTACACGGGGGCGTTGTCGAAGTACGGGCGGAACTCGCGCACCGCGTCCTGCGAGTTCTTCCGCATGAACACCTGCCCGCCGAGCCCCACGATGGCCTGCTCCGGCGTGCCGTGCCCGTAATGGGCGTACCGCTGGCGGTAGAGGGTGATCAGCCGGATGAAGTGCTCCTTCGGCCAGAAGATGTTGTTGGCGAAGAACCCGTCACCGTAGTAGGCGGCCTGCTCGGCGATCTCCGGGCTGCGGATCGAGCCGTGCCACACGAAGGGCGGCACCCCGTTCAGCGGCCGGGGCGTGGCCGTGAAACCCTGCAGCGGCGTGCGGAAACGGCCCTCCCAGTCGACGACGTCCTCGCGCCAGAGCCGGTGGAGCAGCGCGTAGTTCTCGACGGCCAGCGGGATGCCCTGCCGGATGTCCTGCCCGAACCACGGGTAGACGGGCCCGGTGTTGCCCCGGCCCAGCATCAGGTCGACCCGGCCGTCGGACAGGTGCTGCAGCATCGCGAAGTCCTCGGCGATCTTGACCGGGTCGTTGGTCGTGATCAGCGTCGTGGCCGTGGACAGCGTGAGCCGCTCGGTCTTGGCCGCGATGTAGCCCAGCATGGTGGTGGGGGAGGACGGCACGAACGGCGGGTTGTGATGCTCGCCGGTCGCGAACACGTCCAGCCCCACCTCCTCGGCCTTGACCGCGATGGCCACCATCGCCTTGATGCGCTCATGCTCCGTCGGCGTCCTGCCGGTGGTGGGGTCCGTGGTCACGTCGCCCACGCTGAAGATCCCGAACTGCATATCGTTCATCTCCTCTTACTATTGAAAGTTCAACGACCACCCAAGCAGCGGACGGTCCGAGGTTATTCCGCGCGGGTCAGCCTTGGAGGGCGTTGATCTCCAGCGGCCCGAGGATCCGCTTCGGCGCACCCTGGGCCGCGACGGTGATCATGGCCCGGCCGATCCGCTCGGTCGTGGTCACCGCCGTGGGGAAGAGCAGCCGCAGTATCGGGTAGAAGGGCGCCGTCACCACGTACGCCAGCCGATACCAGGTCGTCCGCGAGGTGACGCCGTGCATGGGCTGGATGTAGCCGGGCCGGAACACGTACGCCTTGAACGGCAGGGCCAGCAGCGCGTTCTCTGTCTGGCCCTTGACCCGGGCCCACATCGCCCGCCCGTGCGCGTCGGTGCCCACCCCGGACACGTAGACGAACGCCGAGCCGGGGTTGAGCCTGGCCAGCGTCTCGCCGGCCGCCAGCGTGAAGCCGTACGTGACGCGCCGGTAGTCCTTCTCGCTCATGCCCGCCGAGGAGACACCGAGGCAGAAGAAGCACGCGTCGTAGCCGGACAACTCGGCCTCGATCGGCGTGAGGTCGAGCAGATCCGGATGCGCGAGCTCGCGCAGCTTGTCATGGGCATGCCCGGTGGGGGTGCGGCCGACCGTGAGCACGGCCGTCACCCGGTCGTCGGCCAGGCACTCCCGGAGTACGCCCTGCCCGACCATGCCGGTGGCGCCGAAGATGATGACTTTCATGCGAATTCCGTTCCCAGCCCGAATGCTATCGGCCGGCCGGAGCCAGACCGGCAGTGGTCAGGGGCCGGTCCGGCCGCGGTCAAACGGTGGCCAGAAGGTAGCCAGGCGCTGTGCCCATCCCGTGACCTGGTATTTCCGCTATTAACCTGGCTCGTGGCGGCGGAGCTGGCTAGCGTGGCAGGATTGTCGATGCGTCAGACTGCCACAGTTTCCGATCTAGGAGCGTATATGCCGAATGCTCGGAATATTGACGACCTGACCGAAATTCCAGGTTGGGAGACTCGTCAGTCCGGGCCGACAGCGCTGCGGATATTGGTGGGGAGGCAACTACGCCGGCTGCGCGAGTCGCGGGAGATCACGCGTGAAGCCGCGGGATACGCCATCCGGGGTTCGCATTCCAAAATCAGCCGCCTGGAATGCGGGCGGACCAGTTTCAAGCTGCGCGACGTGGCCGACCTGCTCACCCTCTACGGCGTGGTCGAGGAGGCCGAGCGCGAGGCCGTGCTCTCGCTGACCAAGCAGGCCAACGCGCCCGGCTGGTGGCACGAATACCGCGATGTGGTGCCCGACTGGTTCGAGGACTACCTCGGGCTGGAGCAGGACGCGGCGATGATCCGTACGTACGAGGTCCAATACGTCCCCGGCCTGCTCCAGACCGAGGACTACGCCCGCGCGGTGATCACCTGCGGACACCCGGGCTGCCCGCCCGAGGCGATCGAGCGCCGGCTCGCGCTCCGGACGCGCCGCCGGCGGATCCTGTCGCGGCCCATGGCGCCCAAGCTCTGGGTGGTGCTGGACGAGGCGGCCCTGCGCCGGCGGGTCGGAGACGGCGCCACGATGCGCGGGCAACTCGAGCACCTCAAGGAGATGGCGAAGCTGCCGCACGTCACCATCCAGGTGCTTCCGTTCAGCTACTGCGGTCACATCGGCGGGGTCGGTCCGATCACCATGCTGCGCTTCGCCCAGGCCGAGCTCGACGACGTGGTCTACCTCGAGCAGATCGCCAGCGCGCAATATCTCACCAGGGCATCCGACGTGCACCCGTACCAGCACCTGATGGACGAGCTGGGCATCCACGCGCAGCCGTCGGCCGCGACCCCGAGGATCATCAACAAGATCATCGAGGAGATCGACGAGGAGATCGACGGCGCCTCGTAGGGCTACGGCTTGCGGGCCACGGCGCAGAACGCGTCCACCTCGTCGGGCACGCCGAACACCGAGGACTCCACCCGCCACCGGGAGACGGAGACGACGCCCGGATCCACCAGCTCCAGGCTGTCGAAGAACCGGGCGATCTCGTCCGGGGTGCGCAGGCGGTAGGAGTATGACTGCTCCTCGTCGTGGAGCCGTCCGGCCTCCGCGGCCGCGTCGGGCTTGACGGTGTTCGTACCGTCTTCGAACACCAGGTAGCTGCCCGACGGCAGGGCGTCCAGCAGTTGCCGGGTCAGCGCGTGCGCCTGGTCGTCGTCGAAGATCGTGCCCATCACGCCGAGGAGCATGAGCGCGGTCGGCCGGCTGAAGTCCAGCGTCTTGGCGGCGAACTCCAGGATGGCGGCCGGCTCGCGCACATCGGCCTCGATGTAGTCGCAGGCGCCCCGAGGGTCGCTGGCCAGCAGCGCCTGGGCGTGCACCAGCACCAGGGGATCGTTGTCGACATAGACGATGCGGCAGGACGGGTCCACCCGCTGGGCGACCTCATGGGTGTTGTCGACCGTCGGCAGCCCGGTGCCGATGTCCAGGAATTGCCGGATGCCGGCGTCCTCTGCCAGATAGCGGACGGCGCGGCCCAGGAACGCGCGGGCGTGGCGGGCGATATCCTCCATTCCCGGATAGATCTGCCGGAGTTGCTCTGCGTGCTCGCGATCTACCGGGTAGTTGTCCTTTCCGCCCAGCCAATAGTTCCACACCCGGGCCTGATGCGGCTTGTCGGCGTCGATCTTGGAGGGGAGTGCGGGATCGTTGTCGAAGGATTCATCCGCCACGACATCGTCTCCTCTTTTGTCGCTTATATATATCTAAGCTGAGTGTCCTGGCGTCTCGTCGCGCTGTCACGCCTTAAAGCGGGATCTCCTAACCTTCCAGATAAAAGTTGCCGCTTAAGACAGATGTCTGGTTGGCGCTTTCTGCCCAGAACCGTGCGCAGATGAACTGATCTTGACTGATTCTCGGGGGTTGGCGCAACTGTCACACGCCGCGCGGGGCACTCAGTCAGGTGCCGCCGGGCCCGCGGGCCCGGCGGCACAACCCGTACTCCAGAGAAGCGACGCTCAATTCTGGCGGATCAGTGAGGCGAGGATGTCGATGCCGATCGGGATCGCCTCCTCCACCACGTCGAAGTTCGCGCTGTGGTGCGGCCCGGGGCTGGCGCCGCCGATCATCAGGTACGCGCCCTTGCCCCCGCGCCGCTGCACATGCCGGATCAGCAGGTTCGCGTCGTCGCTCCCGGCGAACGCCTGGGTCCTGATCACCTCCGCCACCTCGGGCAGCGCACCGGCCACCTCGACGATGCGGTCGATCACCTCGTCGTCAGGGGACACGGTCGAGGACTGGCCCATCACGGCCAGCGTCACCTCGACGCCCTGCGTGCGGGCGGCTCCTTCCACGACGGCCCGGATCCGGTCCACCAACTCGTCGACGACCTCGTCATCGGTGGCGCGCGCCTCGCAGGTCAGCACCGCCGCGGACGGCACGATGTTCACTCCCTCGCCGGCGACGAGCGTGCCGACGTTGAGCCGGGTGTCCGCGGAGCTGAAGCGCGGGATCGCCATGATCCCCAGTGCGGCCATGGCGGCGGCGAGCAGCGCGTTGCGGCCCGTCTCCGGCGAACCGGCGGCGTGGGAGGCCCTGCCGGTGAAGTCGACCTTCAGCTTGCGGGTGGCCATGCCGCCGGTGAAGCTGCCCACGACCGAGCCCAGGGCCAGTTCGCCCGCCATGTGCACGGCGAGCATGGTGTCGATCGGGTCTGCGGCCCCGGCGTCGATCATCGTCTGCGCGCCCCGTACGCCCTCTTCCGCGGGCTGGAACAGGATCCGCAGGGAGCCGGCGAAGTCGCGGTCGGCGAGACGGTGCAGCAGGCCCACGCCCATGGCCACGTTCGCGTCATGGCCGCACGCGTGCATCGCGCCGTTCGTCGCGGCGAAGCCGTTCGCGACCGGGAAGTGAGCGGGATCGTCTGATTCGCGCATCGGCAGCGCGTCGATGTCGATCCGCAGGCCCCATCGGGGGCCCGGCCGGTCGCCGGCCAGATCGACGACCATCGCGGTGCCGTTCTCCCGGAAGTATCTGGCGCTTTCGGCGGGAACGCCGGACGCGACCGCGCGAGCCTCCCACTCGTCGAGCGTTTGCGGTGACGGGTAGTTCACGACGGGGGAGAGGTCGTGGGCGTCCTTCCCGGTCAGGACGCGCACCGGCAGGCCGTCGATGGCCTGTTTGATCCGGGCCGCTGTCCCGATCTCCACGAACGCGGGTTCCGGATTGCGGTGCACTTCTCGCCGAAGCGCCCTGAGCTGCTCGAAGTCCACAAGACTCCTTCTCGCCACGATGATCGACGGCCGGGCGGCCGCCTCGCTCAGGCTAGGGAAGGCACCGCGGAGCGGGGTCGATCGCGCGCGATTCTGCACGAAACACCAAATTTCCGAGCATGGTCCGCACGAAGTCGCGTCGAGCTAGTCCTCGAATACCGGCTGACCGCCGACCGGCACGTAACGCAGGCGCCGGCTGTCGAGGTCGAGGATGTAGCCGGTGCGCTTGGCGATCCTTGGCACGATCCATCGGTCCTTGATCGGCGCCTTCGGGAACAGCGAGGCCAGCTTGCCCTCGATCTCGTCCAGCTCCTGGAGATCGCGCAACCAGAGGAAGACCGCCAGATTGGTGGCGCCGGTCACCGACGCGCACATCCGTACATTCTCCAGCGACCGGAGCATGGAGACGAGGCGCTCCAGCTCGGAATGCTGGACGTCGAGCCACAGCACCGCCGCGGCCGACCAGCCCATGAGGGTGTGCGCGAAGTCGACGCGCCATCTGACCCAGTCCGCGGCGAGCAGCGTGTCGATGTCCCGGGAGATCACCGAGATCGAACGGCCCAGCTCTCGCTGCATGTCGGCGGCCGTCCGGCGTACGTCCGTGCTGAGCGCGGTGATCACGTCGCGGTGGATGGGCTTGCGGTGTTCGGGTGGTTCGGACGGCCGGAGCAGGCGCAACGCCTCGACCTGCTGGTCGGACAGCGCGTTGAGCCGCCAGCCCGATCCTTCGAGGAAGATCCGCCGCAGATAGTGCGTCTGGGTGCCGACGATGCCGGGGATCACGGCGATGTGCTCATCGATGTAACGGTCCATGGACAGCAGGGTGTGCGTCGAGACCATGATGTAGAGATCGCGGGGACCCGAGGTGCAGTGCACGCTGAAAATGGGTCCCTGTCGGCCGAGTTCGGCGATCACGTCGACGCGTCGGCCGGGGGCGCACCGGATCTCGACCAGAGCCGAGATCTCTCGCCCATGGGACCGCTGCCCGTCGGCCTCGAAGCAACTCGTCCACACCTGCCGCTCGTGGGTGAGCGCCGACCAGCGACGAGAAATCGTCGAAGGATCAACCCTAAGAATCCTCCCCAGTTGCGCCCAAGTGACCCGAGGGTGGATCTGGAGCGCGTTGATGATCTGAAAGTCCAGCCCGTCCACCATCCGTCCATCATGCAGGAAAGGCCAGGTCCCCCCCCACGATCGGGCACCTCCGCAGATGTCACCACAAGATCAAGTAAGCATCGTGTGCCGGTAACACGCGGGAAACCTGCGGTAGGCGGCCTTTCCGGAAGGATCGTGCACCCGACCCGCCTTATCCCTCAATTCCGTGCAAAATGGGTCGCGAAAACCCGCCACGTAGCACGCAGAACCTAAGCTCACGCCATTCCTTTCGCGGTTGGACCTGGAGGATTGGTGTATCGCAAATCGATTCTTGCGCTGTCGGTGACGGCCGCGGTCGCGCTGGGCGCGGTCGGCTGTGGTGCCGGTGGGGGAACCACCGACACCATCAACATGTCGCTGAACACCGATCCGGCGACCTTCGACCCGGCGCTCGCCAAGGGCGGCGACGACTTCACCGTGGCGCGCCTGCTGTTCGACACAGTGGTACGCAAAGACGCGGGCAACACCCTCGCGGGCGGGATCGCGTCCTCGTGGACCGCCGAGGACGCCGCGCACTACACGCTCACCATCCGCAGCGGGCTCAACTGCTCGGACGGTTCGCCGATCACGCCGACCGTGGTGGCGGCCTCACTGACGCGGTTCGCGGCCAAGGAGACGAGCTCCTCGGGCCGTACGCTGGCCCTGGGCGGGGCCACCGCGACGTTCACCCCCGATGACAAGGCGGGCACGGTGAAAGCCGAGTTGTCGGCTCCGTGGTCCGACTTCCTCACCGGGCTCACCCTGCCGCAGGCCGGGATCGTGTGCCCGGCGGGCCTGAAGGACACCAAGGGGCTCGCGGCGGGCAAGGTCGCCGGCGCGTTCTCCGGCCCCTACTCCCTGACGGCCTCGCAGCCGGCGGTGTCCTACCAGCTGTCGCTGCGCGAGGGCTACGCGGCCTGGCCGAAGTTCGCCAAGCCGCTGACGGGCGAGGCCGCCAAGCAGGTGATCCTCACGCCGATCACCGACTACGCGACGATCGCCACCCAGTTGCTGGCCGGCAGCCTGGACGTCGGGACGGTCAGCGACGAGAACGTGGCCCGCTTCGACGGCAACAAGGGGTTCACCTCGTCGGTCGCCTCGAACACCACGACGTACCTGCTGTTCAACGAGCGTCCGGGGACGGTGTTCGCGGACAAGCCGGAACTGCGCACCGCGGTGGCCCAGGCCATCGACGCCCAGGCCTTCAGCGACATCATCAGCGGCAAGCGCGGCAGCACGATCCTGTCGGTCGGGTCGGCCAAGCTGGCCTGCGTCAACACCGACAAGTCGCTGCTGGTCGCCCAGGATGCCGCCGCCGCCGGCAAGAAGCTGACCGGGGTCCGCTTCCGCATCGTCGGCACCACCCTGCTGCAGAGCGGCAACGACTACATCGCCGAGGCGCTGCGCAACGCCGGCGCCACCGTGACCGTCGACTCCCTCGACAACGCCAACTGGGCCACGCTGACCACGGCCGGCGGCAAGGACTGGGACATCAACGTCCAGGGCGACAACAACCAGCTGGGCGTCCTCACCTCCTCCCTGCTGCGGGTGATGGGCCCGGCCACCGAGGACGGCGGCCGCAACAAGACGGGCGAGCCCAACAAGGAGGGGTACGGCTTCGTCACCAAGGCGATGAGCGAGATCGACCGTAACGCGCAGTGCTCGGCCCTGCAGTCCGCGCAGAAGTCGTTCCTGGAGCGGGTCGACGCGATCCCGCTGGCGACCCTGCCCGCCACCACGGTCGCCGCCGCCGGGTTCGACATCCGGACCTTCGACGACTACCTCGACCCCGCCACGCTCCGCATCGTCAAATAAGCAAACAGCCGGAAGGCGCGTCAGTCATGGCCTCTCTCGATTCCACGCGTGCTCTGGGAGTCCCCCCACCGGACCCCCTGACCGGAGCGCGGCAGCGTCCGGCGCGGATCTCCTCCGCCTGGCTCCGGTTCGCCGTGCGGCGGCTCGCCAGCCTGGTGGTGATCTTCGTCGCGCTGCTGGTCGTGTCGTTCCTGATCGTCCAGCTCATCCCCGGTGATCCGGCGGTCGGCATCGCCGGCGCCAACGCCGACCTCGCCGACATCCAGCGCATCAGGGGAGAGCTGGGACTCGATCGCCCGATCTGGGAGCGATTCCTCGACCACGTGGGCGGCGTCCTCTCCGGGGACCTCGGTACGTCCTTCATGTACCGGCAGCCGGTGTCGTCGCTCATCGTGAACCGCCTGCCCTTCACCGCGACCATCGCGGTGACCGGCATCCTCGTGGTCCTGGTGATCTCGGTCCCGCTGGGCATGGTCGTCGGGGTGCTCACGCGTGGCGGCCGGCGCAAGTGGCTGGACGTGGCCTTCGGCATGGTCACCGGTTTCCTGGATTCGATTCCCGGCTACATCATGGCGTCGTTCCTGGTCGTGACGTTCGCGCTCGGCATCGGGCTGGTGCCGCTGTTCCCGCCGGCCTACACACCCCGCTTCGGGGCCGCGTCGTTCGTGCTCCCGGTCGTGGCCATCGCGATCGGCCCGATCTGCACCATCTCCCGTGTCGTCCGTCGCGAGATGGCGGTCGTGCTGGAGACCGACTACATGCGGACGGCCCGGGGCTGGCGGCTGCCCGCCCTGCGGCGTCACGTCCGCTGGGCGCTGCCGAACCTGCTCACCACCACGCTCACCCTGAGCGGGCTGATCCTGACGGGCATGGTCGGTGGCGCGATCATCATCGAATCGGTGTTCGCGCTGCCGGGCCTCGGCAGCGGCATCATCAAGGCCATCCTCGACCGCGACTATCCGGTCATCCAAGGCATGGTCCTCGTCATCGGCATGATCACCGCGATCATCAACCTCCTCGTAGACGTCCTGCTCGGACTGATCGACCCACGGACCCTCGGGGGGTCACATGTCTCCACGTAGCCGCTCGCGCCGCTGGAACCCCGGTCTCGTGCTCGGCCTGGGCGTGCTGGGCTGCGTCGTGCTGATCGCCGTACTGGCCCCGATCCTGTTCGCCGGCCAGGCGAACGCGCTGGGCCCGCGGTTCGCCGCTCCTTCGTCCGATCACCCGCTCGGCACCGACGCGGCCGGCCATGACGTGCTGCTGCGCAGCCTGGTCGCCACCCGCCTCACCCTGCTGATGACGGTCGGCGCGACGGCCATAGCGGTCGTCCTCGGTGTCGTCCTGGGTACGGGGGTCTGGCTCGTACCGCCCCGGGTCAGGGAGATCTGTCTGCGGGTGATCGACGCGATGGTGGCCTTCCCCGGGCTCTTGCTCGCGCTCGTCGTGGCGGCCGTGCTCGGCGCGGGCGGCTCCTCCGCGGTGATCGCCATCGGCCTGTCCGGCATTCCCTATTTCGCGCGCCTGACCGCGAATCTCGCCGCGAAGGTCTCCCAGCAGGAGTACGTCTCGACCGCCCGCCTCCTGGGCGTCAGCCACGGCCGGATCGCGATCAGGCACATGCTGCCCAACATGGCCGAGCCGCTGCTCGTGCTGTCGGCCTCGACGTTCGCGGCCACGCTCACGGCCATCTCCGCGCTGTCGTTCGTGGGCCTCGGCGTCCAGTCGCCCTCCTACGACTGGGGCAAGCTGCTGAACGAGGCCCTGCCGTCGCTCCTGGCGGGCCGGCCCTTCCAGATGGCGGGCTCGGCGGCCCTGGTCATCCTGACCGGGCTGGGCGCGGTCCTGATCGGCGACGGACTCGCCGCTGCGGCGAACCCGCGGGGGCGCACGACGGCGAGCCGGAGCGCGGCACCCTCCACCACCCCGGACGAGGCGGCGCCGGAGAGCGACCACCTCGCCGACATCCGCGACCTGTGGATCCACTCGGGCGACCAACCGCTGGTCAAGGGCATCTCCTTCGGCATCAGGCGCGGTGAGATCGTCGGCATCGTGGGCGAGAGCGGCTCGGGCAAGACCCTCACCGCGATGTCGCTCGCGCAGTTGCTGCCGGACGGCCTGACCTCGACGGCCGGCCGTATGGCCATCGGCGATCTGGACCTGCGCCGGCCCGTCGCGCCGGCGCGCATGGCGGAGGCGGTCAGCCTGATCTACCAGGATCCGGGCTCGACGTTCAATCCCGCGCTCCGCATGGGCGGTCAGCTCACCGAGGTGCTGCGTACCCACAAGGGGCTCGGCGCGCAGGCGGCCAGGCAGCGCGTGCTCGACGCGCTCAAGGTGGTCCAGATGACCAGGCCGGAACACCGCATGAAGCAGCACCCGCACGAGCTCTCGGGTGGCATGCGGCAGCGCGCGATGATCGCGACCGCGCTGGCCGTCGAGCCGCGCCTGATCATCGCCGACGAGCCGACGACGGCCCTGGACGTGACCGTCCAAGCCGAGATCCTGCGCGAGCTCAAGCGGGTCAACAGCGAGTTCGGCGCCTCGATCGCGTTCATCTCGCACGACATCGGGGTGGTACGCGCGCTGTGCGACCGCGTCCTCGTGATGTACCACGGGGAGATCGTGGAGGAGATCGCCGCGGCCGACCTCGCCGTGGAGACCGTCCGCCACCCGTACACGAAGAAACTCCTGGAAGCCGCACCCGACATCGACGGCCCCGTGGGCGGCCGGCCCGGCGACCCGGAGCACGCGAAGGAGCACTCGCATGGATGAGGCGATCGCCGTCGAGGTGCGCGACCTCGAGGTGGGCTACGGCTGGGGCGGCAACGCGACGCGCATCCTGCACGGCATCTCGATGGACGTCGCCCGGGGCCGTACGGTCGGCATCGTCGGAGAGTCAGGATCGGGCAAGTCGACGCTGGCCAAGGCGCTGGTCGGGCTCGTCCGTCCGACGGCGGGCAGCGTCAAGGTCGGCGGCGTGCACGTGTCCTCCGCACGCGGCGCGGACCGCCGGGCGATGCGGCGCAAGGTCCAGATGATCCCGCAGGACCCCTACTCCTCACTCGATCCCCGCCGCACGATCGGCGAGGCGCTCGCCGAGGCCGTGGACCCGCGCCGGGCGAAGGTGAAGACTCACCAGGAGGAGATCGTCCACTGGCTGGAGACCGTCAGGATGCCGGCCGACACCATCGACCGCTATCCCCACGAGTGCTCCGGAGGGCAGCGGCAACGGGTCGCCATCGCCCGCGGCCTGATGATCCGGCCCGAGGTGGTGATCGCCGACGAGATCACCTCGGCGCTCGACGTCTCGGTCCAGGCGGAGATCCTCAACCTCCTGGCGAGCCTGCGCCGCGAACTCGATCTGACCATGGTGTTCATCTCGCACAACCTCGCCGTCATCCGGCACGTGAGCGACGAGGTCGTGGTGCTCTACCACGGCGACATCGTCGAACAGGCCCCGGCGGCGGATCTCTATCAGCGCCCGCGGCACGAGTACACCCGCGCCCTGCTCGACTCGGTGCCGGGCGCGCCAGGCTTCGACATCCGGCCCAGGCCACGGAAGGACGCCTCTTGAGGCTGCAGCGCGATCTTCGGCTCACCAACGTCAGGATCATCGACGGCAGGGGAGGGCCGCCCATCGAGGACGGCGTGCTGGAGGTGACCTCGGACGGCGTCATCGGGTTCGTCGGCAGGGCGGCCGAGGCCCCGGACGGCCGCGACGCGGACGTACGCGATCTACGGGGCCGGACGCTGCTGCCCGGATTCATCGACTGTCACGTGCATCTGGGGTTCGCCCTGGCGAACGGGCCCTACCACCGCCTCCAGAACGATCCGGCGCTGATCCACCTGGAGTCCGCCGCGCGGATCCGGGAGACGCTCGAGGCGGGCATCACCAGCGCGCGCGATCTCGGCGGGCTGTCCGCAGGCTTTCGCGAGGCGATCGAGCGCGGGCTGATCGCCGGACCCCGGCTGAAGCTGGCGGTGAGCCCGATCAGTCACACCGCGGGCCACGGGGACTTCCACGTGCCCGGCGGAGAGGTCGCCTACACCGTGCCCGAGCTGATCGAGCTGGCCGACACCGTCGAGGAGGTCCGCCGGGCGACGCGCCGGGTGCTCCGCCAGGGGGCCGACCTCGTCAAGATCTGCACCAGCGGTGGCATGGGCAGCAGGCACGACCATCCCGACGACGAGGGCCTGCGCCTGGACGAGGTACGGGCGATCGTCGACGAGCTCGACCGGCACGGCGGCAAGCCGATCGCCGCGCACGCGCAGGGGCGCGTGGGGATCCTGACCGCCCTGCGGGGCGGGGTGACCAGCGTCGAGCACGGGTACGGCATCGACGACGAAGGACTCGATCTCCTGGAGGAGCGCGGCGCCTTCCTCGTCCCGACCCTGTCGACCGTGTTCGCGATCGACAAGGAGAAGATGCAGCCCTACCACTACGCCAAGAAGGTGAAGTGGTCCGAGATCACCAAGAAGAACATCGGTCACGCGATCGCGCGCAAGGCCAAGATCGCCCTGGGCACGGACGCCGGGGTCTGCCCGCACGCGCGGAACCTGCGCGAGCTCGGTCATCTCGTCGAGCTCGGCATGTCCCCGATGGACGCCCTCGTCGCCGGTACCCGGACCGGGGCCGAGGCGCTCGGCATCTCCGACGAGGTGGGCACGCTGGAGACGGGCAAGCTCGCCGACCTCGTGGTCACCGACGCCGATCCGCTGCGCGACATCCACGCGCTGGCCGATCCCGCGCACATCGAGATCGTGATGCAGGCGGGCGTCGTCATGAAGGACGACGTCATGAACAAGCTCGGGAAGGCCGACGGGCTGTCCCGCTGAGCGGGAGCCTGCTCGGCCATGGCACGCACCGCCGTGAGGGGGTGGCGCGGCCCGGATCTGTCGTTCACGATGAGGGCTCGGATCACCATGACAGGGAAGGGTCAAATCGCATGCGTTTACCTGTTCACCTGGCGCTGGTCGCCCTGGTCGCCGCCGCTCCGCTGACGGTCCAGCCCGTGGCGTCGGCCCAGGCGGCGGTGAGGTTCCACGCCGACTCCGGCGACTCATGCCTTCGCGGGATCACCGAAGGGACGCTGGACTGGCCGACCGTCAAGGTCGACGGGTATCTGTCCGATGACGCCGCCCTCTCGCCCTGCTCTCGGGACGGCATGTACTCCCGCGCCGTCTTCAACGCCTACAACGGCACCACCCTCGTCGACTCGGAGACCTACAAGGCGGACGACGCCCAGGTCCCGCTCTCCTTCTGGCTCTCGGATCCGGCGGGGGTCGCCGCCATCGATCGCGTGGTCGTACAGGTGTGCCGGTTCAGCAGCTCGCCGATCGGGGTCAGCTACTGCGGCAAGGCCGCGGAGTACAAGATGCCGTGAATATCGTCATGAAGGGCCTCTGGAAGGCTGGCGAACTATCCCGCTGAGCACGTCGTCCAGGGTGACCACGCCGAGCACCTGCCCCTTGTCGCCGGTCACGGCGGCGAGCTGGGCGCGGCGCTGACGCATGGTCGCCAGGACGTCCGCGAGCGTCGCCGTGCCGGCGATCAGCGGCAGGGCGCGGATCGGCAGCGGCTGACGGGTTCCGTGCCCGTTGAGCGCGTCCAGGACGTGCAGGTAGCCGCGCAGCTCGGCGGGGCTGTCACCGTGCACGGGGAAGCGGGAATGCCCGTGGCGGCCCGAGTATTCCTGCAGCCCGAGGCTGTCGATCGTCGCGGGGACGCTCACCACCTCGCCGATGGGCACCATGACCGTGTGGACCGGCCGGGCCTGCAGCGCGAGCGTGGCGATCATCCGGTCCCGCTCGTCCTGCCGCAGCAGTTTGTGCCGGCGGGACTCCTCGATCAGCACCGGCAGCTCCGCCGAGGTGTAGACGGTGTGGATCTCGTCGGCTGGCGGGATCCGCAGCAACCGCAGCGCCGCGCCCGCCATGGCCTGGATCAACGTGAGCACCGGGCCGATCGCCCGGGCGAGAACGAACAACGGGGGCACCAGCCACAGCGCCGCCGTGTCCGGGCCGGACAGTGCCAGGTTCTTCGGCACCATCTCCCCGATGATCACGTGCGCGGACACCACCAGGAGCAGCGCCAGCGTGAAGGCGACCGGATGCACCATCTTCTCGGGCAGCCCCACGGCCGCGAACAGCGGCTCCACCGCCCGCGACACCACCGGTTCGCCGAACGCGCCGAGCATCAGCGAGGCCAGCGTCACGCCCAGCTGGGCCGCGGCGAGCATCTTGGGCACCGTGTTCATGGCGGCGAGCACCGCCTGCGCCCGGCGCGAACCCGCCCGCGCCTGCGGCTCGAGCTGGGTGTGGCGCGCCGAGATGAGGGCGAACTCGGCGCCCACGAAGAACCCGTTGACCGCCAGGAGCAGCACCAGGGCCAAGCCGTCGCCGATGGTCACGGATGCTCCCGCCTCGGCGCGGTGAGGGTGACCTGCTCGATCCGCCGGCTACGCATGGCCTCCACCCGGAGCGTCCACCCGCCCACCTCCACCTCGTCACCCGGATCGGGGATGCGGCCGAGCCGGGCCAGCACCAGCCCCGCGAGCGTCTCGTAGGGCCCCTCGGGCATGCGGAAGCCCGTACGTTCCTCGGCCTCGTCCGCCGTCAGCACGGCCGGCACGCTCACCGAGGCGCCCGGCGCGAGCAGCGCGGCCTCGGGCTCCGCCGACTCCTCCTCCGGCAGGTCGTACTCGTCGGCGATGTCGCCGATCAGCTCCTCCACCAGGTCCTCCGCGGTGACGACGCCCGCGAAGCCGCCGTACTCGTCGATCACCACGGCCATCTCGACGCCCGTGGAGCTGAGCCGTTCCTGGACCACCTCCAGGCTCACCGACTCGGGCACCTGAACCGCCGGCCGGACGATCGCGGACACCGGCGTCCGCTCCCGCTCCTGCTCCGGCACCGCGCACGCGCGCGGCACGCTCGCCACGCCGAGGATGTCGTCCAGTTCCGTACCGCATACGGGGATGCGCAGATGCCGGGTGCGGCGGGCCAGCCTGAGGAACTCGGCGACGCTGGTGGATCCGGCTATGGTCACGCAGTCCGTACGGGGGGTCATGGCCTCCGCCGCGATCTTGCCACCGAAGCGCAGGGCCCGCTGGAGCATGGCGGCCGTGCTCGGCTGGAGCGCCCCCGCCTCCGCCGACAGGCGTACGAGCAGGCTCAGCTCCTCGGGGGAGCGGGCCGAGGCGAGCTCCTCCTGCGGCTCGGCCCCCAGCCATCGGACGATGCCGTTGGCCACCGCGTTGCACAGCTTGATCAGCGGCCCGAACGCGGCGGAGAACACCCGCTGCGGCGGCGTCGCCATCCTGGCCACGGCCATCGGCCTCGACAGGGCGGCGTTCTTGGGCACCAGCTCGCCCAGGACCATCTGCGCCACCGTGGAGATGACGATCGCCAGGGCGACGGCGACGCCAGGAGCGGCGGGGACGCCGCCCAGAAGCGGCTCCAGCAGGCCGGCGATGGCGGGCTCGGACACGACGCCCAGCAGCAGCGACGTGACGGTGATGCCCAGCTGCGCCCCGGACAGGTGGAACGACAGCCGCCGCACCGCGGCCTCGATCCCCTGCGCGCCCCGGTCTCCGGACTCGGCCAGCTGGTGGACCCGTACGCGCTCGACCGTCACCAGGGAGAACTCCGCCGCGACGAAGATCCCGTTGGCCACGATCAAGGCCAGCGCCCCGAGCAGAAAGACCACATTCAGGATCACGGGGCGAAAGCTAGCACCGGTGAAGGACTGGTGGAAGCCAACGCGGCGCGACGACCGGTACCTGGTTGACGTCAACGCGGCGCGACGACCGGCACCCGCTGGGCTCGAAGACCGGCATCCGCTGGCGTCGTGGACGGGCGTCGCCCGGCGAGTGGGAAGCTTGGGGCGTGCGTGTGATGCTGCTGGGTCCATTCGAGACGCGGGCCGACGACGGCCGTCCGATCGAGATCCCGGGCACGAAGTTGCGCGCGCTGCTGGCCAGGCTCGCGCTGGAGGCGGGCCGGGTCGTGCCGGTGGAGGTTCTCATCGCGGCCATCTGGGCCGATGAGCCGCCGGCGGGCAGCGCCAACGCCCTGCAGGCCCTGGTCTCCCGCACCCGCCGGTTGGTCGGCGCCGCGACCATCGAGTCGCAGCCGCCCGGCTACCGGCTGGCGATCGAGCCCGTCGAGGTCGACGTCACACGCTTCGAGAGGCTGGTGAGCACCGGCGACCTCGCGGCGCTGCGAGCGGCCGAAAGACTGTGGCGCGGGCCCGCGTTCGCGGAGTTCGCCGACCTGCCGTTCGCCGCGCACGAGGGAGTACGCCTGGCCGAGCTGCGCCTGTCGGCCGCCGAACAACGACTGGAGCTCGAACTGGCCGAAGGCACTGACGTCCTCACCGAGCTGCGCCCACTGGCCGCCGCCCACCCTTTGCGCGAGCGCCTGCAGGGCCTGCTGATGCGGGCGCTGTACGCGGCCGGACGGCAGGCGGACGCGCTGGACGCCTACGAGCGGACCCGGCGCACCCTGGCCGACGAGCTGGGCGTCGACCCGTCGGCGGAGCTGGCCGAGGTCCACCTGAGCCTCCTCCGGCACGACCCTCGGCATCAGCCTCGCCGTCGGACCCGGCGTAGCAATCTGCGCGCTCAGGTGACCAGCTTCGTCGGCCGGGAGGAGGAGCTGGCGCAGCTGACCAAGGCGCTGGAAGCCGCCCGCCTGGTCACCGTCGTCGGGCCGGGCGGCGCAGGCAAGACCCGGCTGGCCACCGAGGTCGCCCAGCGCTCCGCCGAGCTCGCCCCCGACGGCGTCTGGCTGGTCGAGCTGGCGGCGGTGACCGAGCCGCTCGACGTCGCCCACGCGGTGCTCACGGCGATCGGCGCCAGAGACTCCGGCTGGTTCGAGCCCGCGCCCGCCGACGGCACCCCGGCTCGCGGCACCCCAGCTCGCGACGCCCCGGACCGTGACGCCCCGGACCGCGAGGCCGCGGCTCACGATGCCCCGGCTCGCGATGTCATGGACCGGCTGGCAGAGGCGCTGGACCGGCTGTCCGAGGAGCTGGACGGCCGGCGGGTGCTGCTCGTCCTGGACAACTGCGAGCACGTCGTGTCGGCCGTCGCGCACCTGGCCGACCGGCTGCTCGGCGCCTGTCCCGACCTGCGCGTCCTGGCGACGAGCCGGGAGTCGATGGCCATCGCGGGGGAGAGCCTCTATCCCATTCCGCCCTTGGAGTGGCCGGCGGCCGCGGTGCGGGATCCGCAGACCTATCCGGCCGTGCGGCTCTTCGTCGAGCGCGCGGCCTTGGTCCGCCCCGGCTTCGTACTGAACGAGGAGAACACGGGCACGGTCGTCGAGATCTGCGGACGGCTCGACGGGATGCCGCTGGCCATCGAGCTGGCCGCCGCGCGGATGCGCGCGTTGAGCGTCGAGCAGATCGCCGCCAAGCTCGACGACCGGTTCCGCCTGCTCAGCAGCGGCAGCCGTACGGCACTGCCCCGGCATCAGACCCTGCAGGCGGTCGTGGACTGGAGCTGGGACCTGCTGTCCGGCCGCGAACGCGAACTCGCGATGCTCCTGGCCGCCTTCCCCGGCGGCGCCACGCTGGACGCGCTCGAAGCGGTGAGCGGACATGTCGCCGACACGCCCCAAGGTGTCAGCGGACCGCATGCCGCCGACGGCACGATCGAAGGGGCCAGTGGGCTGGACACCGCCGACGTGCTGGACGTCCTCACTGCCCTGGTGGACAAGTCCCTGGTCGAGCCGTCCGGTGAGCGCTACCGCATGCAGGAGACCGTCCGGTCGTACGGGATGGCGAGACTGACCGAGGCCGGGCAGGACCGGGCCGTCCGTGACCGGCACGCCCGCCACTTCCTCCGGCTCGCCGAGACCGCCGACCCCGAGCTGCGCAAGGCGGACCAGCTCCACTGGCTGGCGCGGCTGCGGGCCGAGGACGACAACCTCCTGGCCGCGATGAGGCTCGCGGCCGAGGCCGGGGACGCGGAGCTGGGCGTACGGCTCCTCGCGGCCGTTTGGTGGTTCTGGTACCTGGAGGGCAGGTCCCTCGAAGGCATGCACTGGGCGCGCGGCGTCCTCGACCTGCCCGGCGAGGTGCCCGAGGCCCAGCGCCCGGTGCGGCTGGTGCTGGAGGCGTTCGCCCACCACGGGCTCGGTGCGGTCGAGGCGGCCCAGCGGGCGATGTCCACCGGCCTGGAGCTGCGTGACCGGCTGGGCGGCGGGGTGTCGGGGTGGGTTCTGCTGCTCTTCGCGCCCATCTGGCTGGGCGATCCCGCGGGCGCCGCCCGTTCGGCCGATCGGCTGCTGCCGGGGCTCACCGGCTGGGAGCGCGCGACGGCGCTGATGACGCAGTCGATCGTGGCGGAGTACGAGGGCGAGGTCGCTCACGCCTTTACCCTCCTGGACGAGGCCCGCCGAGAACTGGAGGCCCTCGGCGAACGCTGGGCCTTGTCCTCGGCGTTACGCGTACTCGCCGAGCACCACGCCCGCCAGGGCGACCTGAGCGCCTCGATCGACGCGCGGGTGAAGGCGCTCCGCCTGGCCGGCGAGCTCAGCATCCTCGAAGATCAGGCGGCCATCCTGGCCGGCCTCGCGATCACCCGCGCGCGGCTGGGCGAGCTCGACCGGGCACAGAGCGACATGCTCGCGGCCTGGGACTTCGCGGAGCAGCTGCGCAAGCAGGAAGGCCTCGAATACATCCGGCTGGCGCGGGCCGAGATCCTGCTCAGAAGCGGCGATCGGGCAGCTGCCCGGCGCGAGCTCGATGCGGTGGAGGCCATGGCCCTCCACTCTCCGGTTCGGGCGTCGGCCGGCTGTTACCGGGCCATGGCCGCCCTGCTCGACGGCGACGCCGACGGCGCCCGGCCGCTCCTCGACACCGCGATCGAGCTGGCCGCCGACGCGGTGGACATGCCGACCCTGGCCGGCGCGGCACACCTGCGCGCCGCGCTCGCCCTGGCCGAGGCCGACCCCACGCGCGCCGCCCACCTGCTCGGCCTGGCCACCGCACTGCGGGGAACGACGGACCTGAGCGGCTTCGACAACCTGCTGCGACCCACCGAACGCGCCCGCGCCCTACTCGGCGAGGCGGCCTTCACCACGGCCTACGACCGCGGTGCCGCACTCACACGTGACGCCGCGATCCAGGCCGTACGCGGCCACTAGCGCGATGTCCACGACCGTTCGCCTCCTCTCCCTCCGGAGGGGGCGTCCCCGCAGGCGTGACAGACCGTCTCCCTCCTGGGGACCTCTGCCACGACGGGCCGTCACCGAGCTCGCGGTGCTGTCCTTCGCGAGTCGTTGTCATATATTCATTATAAACAGCGGAAAGTCGGGGAAATCATGAGTGCAGAGCCGGGGCCGCGCCGCTACGACTCGTTGCGCCGGGCGACGCAGGCGCGGGAGACGCGGGCCGACATCGCCGGGGCCGCCCGCCGGCTCTTCGTCTCCCAAGGGTGGGCGGCGACGACCGTCCGCGACGTGGCGCGCGAGGCGGGAGTCTCCGTGCCGACGGTCTACGCGGTGTACGGGAACAAGGCGGGGCTGACCCAGGCCCTCGCGGACGCCGCCGACCTGTCGGCCGACGTCGCCCGGGAGCTCGCCGAGCTGGAAGCCGCGGCGACGGACCCCCGGCGGCAACTGGCGGCGATGGCCGCCTACGACCGGCGGCTGTTCGAGCGCGCGGGCGACGTCATCACGCTGGTGCGCGAGGCCGGTCGCACCGAGCCCGAGCTGGCGGCGGCCTACCGCGACGCCCGCCGACGGGGCGACGAGACCCGGGTCCAGGTGTTCTCCTCCTGGCCGGTCGGTGTGCTGCGGGACGGGCTGGACGTACGATCGGCCGTCGACATCTACGCGGCCCTGTGCACCATCGACGTCTACACCACGCTGACCACCGAACGTGGCTGGTCGCCCGATCGGGTCCAGCAGTGGTGGAGCGAAGCCCTGGCTCGCGAACTCCTGGCATGAGTGCCGGCCCGCCAACTCCTGGCCTGAAGCCCCTGGCTCGCGGAAGCCAGGAAAAAACTTCCGGCCGGATGTAGAGAACGGCCGCGCGACTCCGACTCCACCACGAAAGCGAAGAACACCGAGCGAAGGAGCGGGACATGCGCAAGATCATCTACTGGGTGCACACGTCGATCGACGGCCACATCGACGGGCCGAAGGGCGAGTTCGACTGGCCCGAGATGGGCGAGGAGCTGTCGGACTACTCCGACGCGCTGACCGACAGATCCGACACCTTCCTGTACGGGCGCGGCGTGTGGGAGGGGATGGCGAACTTCTGGCCGAACGCCGAGTCGATGTCGAACCACCCGCACGTCCTCAGGTTCGCGCCCATCTGGCGGGACACCCCGAAGATCGTCTTCTCGACCACGCTGAAGGAGACCGACTGGGCCACCAGGGTCATCGGCGACAACCTCGCCGCGGAGGTCGCCGAGCTCAAGCGGCAGCCCGGCAAGGACCTGCTGCTGACCGGCGGCTCCCGCCTGGCCGCCGCCCTGACCGACCACGGCCTGATCGACGAGTACCACGTCGCGGTGCATCCCGTCGTGCTGGGCGGCGGCAAGCCGCTGTTCGTGCCCCGCGAGGACCGGATCAACCTGCGGCTCGCCGACTCGCGCACCTGCGACTCCCGCGTGGTGGTGATGCGCTACGACCGTACCCAGTAATGGGGCTAGGGGATGCGGTGGGCCGCGGAGGCCGTCCAGGTGCGCAGGTAGGACTCGGCGCCCGCGGCCATGTCCCGCACGATGTCCGGGCCGGCGATGATCCGCATGTCCTCGATCCAGTCGGGCACCAGGCCGTAGTTGGCGACGCCGTCCGTGTTGACGTCCCAGACCCGATCGCCGGTACGCAGCCGGTCCAGGGAAACGCTTCCGTCGAAGGACGTGAAGGGGTACGTCACCGGGTTCGCGGCGTTGCCGGTACGAGGCGCGGGCAGCCGGCCCAGGCCGTTGGCGTCCAGGCCGTAGCCGTAGCCGGGGATCTGGTGCGCCTGCCTGAGCGGCTGGGTACGGCGCCACTCGGCGACGAAGTCCCGCGCGTCGTGCCCGTACTGCGTGATCATCCCGCCAAGGGCGTAGATCCGGTCGAAGTAGCTCGGGTCGGCCCAGCTGTGGGAGGAGATCACGCCCGGGTAGCCGGCCGCCTCGAGGATGGCGAGCGTACTGCCGGCGGCCTTCGCGCTCATGTGGTCGAGCTCCACCAGCATGCCCCGGCGGATCATCCCCTTGACCATGTACTCGCCCAGGGCGGTCAGCCCTCTGGTGTTGCAGTGCGGCGCCGGGGGATAGATCGGCAGCGAGACGCCCGGTGGCAGCAGCCCGGCCAGCTGGTCGGGCAGGACTCCGCCGGGATCGAT
This sequence comes from Nonomuraea sp. NPDC049750, assembly GCF_040659625.1. Taxonomy (NCBI): domain Bacteria; kingdom Bacillati; phylum Actinomycetota; class Actinomycetes; order Streptosporangiales; family Streptosporangiaceae; genus Nonomuraea; species Nonomuraea sp. NPDC049750. Next base: position 153,033 of record NZ_JBFANB010000014.1, on the reverse strand, counting down.
CGGATTGTCGTGCTCGGGCCCGGTGCAGGTGCGCGCCTGCCAGAAGGAGCCGGTGCTGAGCAGGTTGCCCAGGTTGACGATGGCGCCCTGGGTGCCGGAGTCGAAGCGCACGCCGCACAGGGCGTTGTCGTACTTGTGGCAGACGAACATGCTCCGTACGCCGAGCGCGTACATCTCATCCAGCCCGCGGTCGATCTGCCCCTGGGTGCACTGCGGGATGCCGAGGATCTGGCGGCAGCCGAACGGCTCGGAGGTCTCGATCCCCAGAACGACGGCGAGCTTGCCCGCCTCGACCGTCCGCCTGGCCTCGGCCGGGTCGAGCACGATCCTGAACCAGCCCCGTCCGGGCCCGCCGTACTGGGCGTCGATGTAGTCCTGCAGCTCGCGGGCCCGCTGCGCCTCCAGCCTGATCGTGGTCATCTCGTCGCAGGAGTTCTTCCTCAGCGGGTAGATCGCGCACAGCTGGCGGTTGGCCACCAGGTCGTTGACCATGATCCGGAGCCCGCCGCGCCAGGCCCGCTCCACCCACGTGTAGTACGCCTGCTGGTGGGTCAGCGAGTCGTGCGCCGGCCAGTCGCGGAACGTGGGCCAGCCCACCGGGTCGTGGGTGCCGGTCGCTGAGCCGGTCCGGGTGAAGTTCTCGAACCAGGCCAGCTCGCCATGGGGATAGTGATCGGGGCAGTCCGCCAGGGCGCGGGAGATGCCACCTGGGTCGAAGGGCTTCCCGCACAGCAGCATGCCGCCGAACGCCTCGTAGGAGAACAGGTGGCTGTGCGCGTCGACGAACCCACGCACATCAGACGCCGCCGCCGCCGACCTGCCTTCCGCCGCGACCGCCGCCGACCTGTCTCCCGGAGTGGCCGGTGAGGACGCCGCCGACGATCTTCCCCCCGGCGGCGCCAGTAAGGCGGTCAGAAGGAGGAGGACGACGGCGATGGATCGGCGACGCATCACGGACACCTCACACGGCTGGGGGGCCTGCCGCCAGCATCCGCCGCCCGCGCCACTCCAACAAGGCCCAAACGTGAGCCCATCTCATCACCGCTGTTAGATGCGCTATGTCCGGTCTTTACGGGTTGGGCGTAGCTTGCTGTTGTTGGGCATAATCAAGGAGCTATTCGACACGTGGAGGAGACGCCGCATGAGTGACGAGGCCCGGTGGATCGCAGGAATCGACTCCAGCACACCGAACCTCGCCCGGATGCACGATTACTTCATCGGAGGCAAGGACAACTTCGCCGTTGACCGGGAGGCGGCCGAGGCCGTGCTGGCCACCGCGCCGGAGGTCCGGGTCATGGCGCAGGAGCACCAGGCGTTCCAGGGACGAGTGATCCCGTTTCTGGTGGAGCAGGGCATCACCCAGTTCATCAACCTGGGCTCGGGGCTCCCCAGCGAACCCAACACCCACGAACTGGCCCGATCCCTGGCCCCCGGCGCCCGCGTGGCCTACGTGGACAACGACCCGGTGGTGCTCGCGCACGCCCGCGCGATCCTGGCCCGAGGCGCCGGGACCGGCGTCGTCAAGGGCGACATCCTGCATCCCGCCGAACTGCTGGCCGACCCCGACCTGCGGGCGGTCATCGACCTCGACCAGCCGGTGGCGGTGCTGTTGTTCGGCGTCCTGCAGTACATCCCGGACAGCCATGAGCCCTTCCGGCACGTGGCCGAGCTGCGTGACGCGTTGCCGGCCGGCAGCCACATCGTCATCACGCACGTCGTCTTCGACTCCCGCCCTGAGGTGGCGGAGCCGATCGTCGCCCTCTACCGGAGGATGCTGGGCCACGCCGAGGGCGGCGCCCGTACGCGCGAGACGGTGCTGCCCTTCTTCGACGGGCTCGAACTGGTCGAACCCGGGCTGGTGTACGTCCGGGAGTGGCGGCCCGACAGCCCTTTCCAGTCCGAGAGACCGGAGAAGGCGTGGGTGATGGTCGGCGTCGGCCGCAAGGCCGGGCCCCCGCCAGAGGACGCCCACCCCTAGCGACGGCCCCGGCCGTATGCCGTGCCGACGTCCGGCGCACTACCGGTCGATGACGTCGATTCGGTAGTCATCACCGCCCCGCGCCCGGAACGTCACGGTATCTCCGTCCACCTTGTACGCGACCGGACGACCGTGCCCCGCCGTGACCCGCACCCCGCCCCGGAACGCGTCGTTACGGAGCTTGACCTCGCCGCCCTGGTCGGAGGTCAGACGGGCCTCCGACAGCCGCCCGGACGCCCAGCTCACCCCCACCGTGTGCGCGCCACGGGCACGCAGGCCCGTCACCCGGCCGTCCGCCCACGCGGCGGGCAGCGCCGGGAGCAGGTCGATCGCTCCCAGGTGGCTCTGCAGCAGCATCTCCGTCATGCCGGAGGTCGCGCCGAAGTTCCCGTCGATCTGGAACGGCGGGTGGGTGTCCCACAGGTTGGCCAGTGTGCTGGTCTGGAGCTGGTCGCGCAGCAGCTTGTGCGCGCGGTCGCCGTCGAGCAGCCGCGCCCAGAAGTTGATCTTCCACGCCTTGCTCCACCCGGTGCCCACGTCGGTACGGGCGTTGAGCGAGACCTTGGCCGCCGCCGCGAGCTCCGGCGTCGTACGCGGGGAGATCTGCCGCCCCGGATGCACCGCGAACAGGTGGGAGACGTGCCGGTGAGTCTCAGCCGGATCGTCGATGTCCTCCTTCCACTCCTGGAGCTGCCCCCACCGGCCGACCCGCAGGCCGGGATCCAGCTTGCCCAGCAAGTCGGCGGCCGCGGCCGCCTGCTGCCGGTCGCCCACCAGGCCCGCGGCTTCACGCAGGTCGGTGAACAGCTGGAAGAGGATCTGCTGAGACATCGACGCCCCCGCGGTGGCCGGGCCGAGCTCGGGGGAGCGGCTGGGGATGGCGACGAGCCTGCCGTCCTTGGGGTCGGTCCGCAGGAAGTCGAGCCAGAACTGGGCGGTCTCCTTCATGATCGGGTACGCGGTCCGCTTCAGGAAGCGCTCGTCCAGCGTGAAGCGGTAGTGGTCGTAGAGCTGCTCGGACAGCCAGGCCCCCGATTCGGGGAAGAAGTAGGCGGGGTGGTCCCAGGCGCCGGTCTGGCCGAAGATGTTCGAGGCGTGGTGGGCGACCCAGCCGCGCGCCCCGTACATCTGCTTGGCGGTGACCCGGCCGGGTTCGCGCAGCTCGTTCACGTAGTCGTGCAGCGGCCGGGCGAGCTCGGCCAGGTTGGTCATCTCGGCGGGCCAGTAGTCCATCTGCAGGTTGATGTTGAGGTGGTAGTCCGACTGCCATGGCGGGGCCTCCTGGAGGTTCCACACACCCTGGAGGTTGGCGGGCAGCGAACCGGGGCGGGAGGAGGCGATGAGCAGGTAGCGCCCGTACTGGTAGAAGAGCTGCTCCAGCGCCCGGTCGGCGGCCGGGGACGCGCCGTTGCCGTACTGGGCGAGCAGCTCGTCGGTGGGGATGGCGGGCAGGCTTCCCCCCAGATCCAGCCGTACCCGGTCGAACAGCGCGGCGTGGTCGGCCCGGTGCGCGGCCAGCAGCCTGGCGTAACCCTGGCGCGCGGCGGCGTCGACCCGCGCCGTGAGCTTGGCGTGCGGATCCTCGCCCTTGTAGGTGGGGTAGTCGGCCGCGTAGTCGGTGCCGGTGCCGAGGATGAGGACCACCGAGTCCGCGCCGGTCACGGTGACGGTGCCGTCGGGGTTGTCGGTCCGGCTCCCGCCCTGGTTGAGCACCCGCAGCTGGGCCTCGTACGCCATCCCGTTGCTCGTCAGCGCCCCCTTCACGGTGAGCCGGCCGCGCTCGGCCGTGGCGCTCACCGAGCGGTTGGCCGGCACGGCGATGCCGGCGGTGAAGGTCACGCCGCTCGGCCGGTCGGTGGCGAGCCGGGCCACGATCACGCCCGCGGGCGCGGACGCGAAGTACTCGCGGCTGTGGCGGACGTCGCCGGCCGTGAACGACACGCCCGCCACCCCGCGCGCGAGGTCGAGCCGTCTGCGGTAGTCGCCGGTCTGCTCGGGCAGGCCGGGGAAGGCCAGGCGCAGGTCGCCGAAGCTCTGGTACGCGCCGAACCGGCGCTGGCGCGGCGTGTCCGACCTCAGCCCGAGCGCGGCCAGGACGTCCTCGGGCGGGATACCGCCCTCCTTCCAGATCCGCTCCCTGATGGCCTCCAGCGCGCCGGGCCGCGGGGCGTCCCAATTGCCGAAGTTGTAGTCGGCCACGCCGGGGCCGCCGGTCCACAGAGTCTTGTCGTTGAACTGCAGCCGCTCCGCTCCCACCCCGCCGAACACGGTCGCGCCCATGGCCCCGTTGCCGATCGGCAGCGACCGCGTCTCCCAGCCCTCGTTCGTGTCGGGGGCGGGCTCGTCGTACCAGAGCGTGTACGGCTCCGCGGCGGGCTCACGAGCCTGCGCCGGTACGGCCGGGGCCACGGTCAGCGCCGCGCCGAGAACCAGGACGATCGGCCCTGCCAGAAACCGTTTTCTCATCAAAATGCAACCTATACATCGGAGGTGTGGGTGGAGCGCTGATCGGAGGTCTAGCGGTCGCAGGTCGTGATCCGGGGATGCCAGCGGCAGGCGACGGCGGCGTATCCGCCCTCGTCGGGTACGGGCACCGACAGCCGGCCGCGGGGCCCGTTGACCACGTGGCTCTCGCGTACCAGGCCGGTCGGGCCGTCACGGACGACCTCGACCAGCCATCGGCCGCGCAGCATGCTCAGCGGCACGTCGAGCGTGCGCGCCGCGCCCGAGATCCCGGCCCCCACGAACCAGCGGTCGCCGCTGCGGCGGGCCAGCACCACGTGGTCGGCCGGGCGGCCAGACAGCAAACGCGTCTCGTCCCAGGCGGTGGGGACCTGCTCGAGGAAGCGTTCGGCCTCCGGCCTGGCCTGGTAGGACTCGACGGTGCCCGCCAGATCCTGCAGGCCGGACTCGTACGTCACCGCAAGGCCCAGCTCGTGCGCGTCGGAGGTGGGCCGCCCCGCGCGGTGGAAGGCCATCGGCGTGTAGTCCATCGAGCCCACGACGTTCCTGGTGAAGGGCAGGGTGGTGAGGTGGGCGGTGGTGAGCGTGCGCTTCTCGCCGCCGTGCACGCCCTCCATGGTCATCACGTGCGGCCAGGTGCGGTGGATGCCCTTGGGGATGGTCGAGCCGTGGAAATTGACCAGGAGCCGGTTCGCCGCGGTCGCCGGGAGGATCTCGTCGTACCAGCGCAGCCGCTCCTGCGACTCGGAGTCCATGAAGTCGATCTTGACGCCGCGCACGCCCCAGCGGCTCAGGGTGGGCAGCCACAGGCCGCGTTCCTCCGGTGTGTCCAGGTCGCGGAAGTGGATCCAGACCACGATCCCCACGCCCTTGGCCCGCCCGTACTCCACGAGTCGCGGCATCCAGCTGGTGGTCGGCCAGTTCGGATCGGTGACGTCCCATTGGTCCTTCAGGAAGTACCACCCGGCGTCCACCGCCACGTACGGCCAGCCGCGCGCCGAGGCGTAGTCGACGAACGCCTGCTGCTTCTCCAGGCTCTGCCCCGCCTCCCTGCCGCCCGCCAGCCACGTCCACAGCACCTGACCCGGCGCTATCCAGGAGGTGTCGCGGACCCGGGAATCGGGCGCGAGGTCGTCCACCAGCGTGGACTCGGTGACCGTGGCCAGGTCCCCGGCGATCAGCACCCGCCATGGGGTCTGGCCGGCCTGCACTTTCTCATCCCAGAGCCGCAGAGCGTAGGTGCCGGTGCCCTCCTCGTGCGCCAGTCGCGGCCCGGAGTAGCCGCCGTCGAGGCCGGACTCGGTGATCAGGAGGTAGTCGCCGCCGGTCTCGAACAGCGCGGGCACCATGTAGTCGGCCGCGGGCGCGGTCAGGGCCGTGTACTGGACGAACGGGTTCTCGTAGTCGCGCCGGTGCTGGGCCAGCCAGGCGGTGGCGTTCTGGGGCAGCGCGTACGCGGACGTCTCGCGCAGAACGGGACCGTAGTCGGCCGGCAGCCGGTACCTGTAGGCGACACCGTCCCGCGCGACCCTGACGACCAGGTCGAGCCGGGCGCCGGCGGCGTTGGCGAAGGCGAACGTCGCCTCGCGCATGAGCGCCGACCGCTTGAGCCGCTTGCCCACCGTGGTGGTGTAGTGCTCGGTCACCAGACGGTCGCGGCGACGCAGGAAGCTCAATCCCTGGGACAGGTCGGCCCGTTCGGTGACGATGCCGACCGGGCTCGGCTCCAGGACCCGGACGCCGCGGCGGGTCGCGGCGAAGGTGAGGCTGCCCGCCTGGGGGTCGAGCGAGAGCTCCGCCGCCGGACCGCCGGGTAAGGCGGAGATCGTCCAGCTCGTGGCTGGGGCGGCAGAGGCAGGCAGGGCGGGCAGGAGGAAAAGGCACAGGAGGAGGGCGGCGCACAGACGTATCGGTGTGGCGGTCGGCATGACAGCTCCTGAGGGCCGCATACATCGGATGTGTTCCCGGATGGTAACCCGTGCGGGTTTGTTTGACCAGAGCCAAGATCGGACCTGTCTCCAGCGTGTCAGATCCCGGGATCCAGTCGGAAAGTCAATCTCTTATCTGGCCCAGGTCGCTGCGCGGCAGCCGCGCGGGCGCGCGGGCCGGAGCGACCTGGCGGTGGCCGCCGGCGTCAATGTCCTGCTCCCCTCGCCGCTACGAACCGGCGGGCCCGGTGCGGCACAACGTCGGCGCAGGCACGGACAACAACCATGATCAACCGGGAACAACAAGAAGCCCCAGACTCTCGGCGGTTGCCGTGAGCTGGGGCTATGGCTCCTGCGTGAGCAGGTCTGCCATGGAGCATGGTGGACGATACTGGGATTGAACCAGTGACCCCTTCCGTGTCAGGGAAGTGCTCTCCCGCTGAGCTAATCGTCCTGGGAGGTGGAGACGGGATTTGAACCCGTGTAGACGGCTTTGCAGGCCGTTGCCTCGCCTCTCGGCCACTCCACCGAGCCGGAAGCTCCGAGCGGAAGACGGGATTCGAACCCGCGACCCTCACCTTGGCAAGGTGATGCTCTACCACTGAGCCACTTCCGCGTTGTCTCCGCTGGTGTGCGGCGACGAGAGAACTCTAGCGAATCCTGGCCGAGTCCCCAAACCGGAGGGTTCCCACCTGTTCGGCGTACCAGGTGATCCCGGACACGTGCTCGGCGATCTCGCGCAGGGTCCAGTTGGGGGAGCGCGGTAGATCCCAGGCGTCCGGGGCGGTGGTGTAGCGGTTCACGTAGGACTGGCTCAGGCGGGTCCAGCGGGAGCGGGCCTCCGCCAGGTCCAGCTCCGTGAAGCGGGCCCAGTCGGCCTCCAGCGTCACCATCCGGCCGTGCCAGTGGTCGTCCTGCGGGGTGGCGCCGGCCAGGAGCGCCTCGACTTCGGCGAGGTGGTCGATGAGGTGGTCCTGGATGCGGCGTACGGCTTTCGCCGGGGTCCACAGGTTGGCCCCGTCGGTCACGATGGGGGTGCCGTCCCAGGCGAGCCAGGTCTCGGCGATGGTGAGGCACCGGTCGACGGCTTCGGCGACAAGGAGCGCGGGATTGGTGGCGTTGTCTGTCATGGGTCGATCGTGGTCGTGGAATGGTTGGGGCAGCGTCTAAGCGTGGTGGCGACTGGAGCGCGCTGCGGCGGCACAGGGGCCGGGCCGTGGGGCTCGCCGTCGTGCCGAGCGTCTCGAGGGCCGGGTCAGCCGATGGTGTGGCCGCCGTTGACGGTGATGCGTTCTCCCGTAACGAACGCCGCCGCCTCCGAAGCCAGGAAGGACACCGCGCCCGCCACGTCGTCAGGCGTGCCCATCCGGCCGAGTGGGATATGCGCCCGGTACGTCGCCAGCTCCTCAGCGCCGATCTCGGCGTGCCGTTCGACGGGGATGAAGCCGGGCGCGACGAGGTTCACCGTGACGCCGTACGGTCCCAGCTCGCGTGCCCATGCCCGGGTGAGCTCGTGCTGGGCGGCCTTTGCGGCGATGTACGCGGACATGCCGGGCAGGGCGCGGTCCACGATGTCCGAGCCGATCTGGATCACGCGGCCCCGGCCCCGTGCCTTCATGCCCGGCAGGGCCGCCTGGATGAGGAGCGTGGGGCTCTTCACGAAGAAGTGGAGCTGGTCCAGGTGCGTCTGCCAGGTGAGATCCTCGAACGCGACCTTCGGCTGGGGGCCGGTCGCGTTCAGGACCAGCACCTCCACGGGGCCCAGCCGGTCGGTGACCTGGGCGACCAGTTCGGCCGTCGCGGCCTCGTCGGTGACGTCCCCCGCGAACGCCTCGGCCGATCCACCGGCGGCGCGGATGTCGGCGGCCACCCGGCGGGCGTTCTCGTGTTCGGAGTAGTAGTTGACGGCCACGGTGTGGCCGTCGGCGCCTAACCTGCGGGCGATCACGGCGCCCAGACCGCGGGACGCTCCAGTGACGAGCGCGATGCCGGCTCCCACTGCCGAGGCGTCGGCTACTCCTGCCGAGACGCCGGTATCTGCTGTCGACGGGACTGCCAACGGGACCCCCTGGTTAGGCTCACCCGCAGCCTAACCGGGCGCCCGGTGCGGCCGAAGGGGACGATGCTTCGACGGCCGGCGAAATGTCCGTGGGTTAACGTCAAGTATGGCCGCCGAATACATCGCCCAAGACTCCGACATCGCGCCCGTCGCGGCGCTCATAGCCGATCCCACCAGGGCGGCCATTCTCACCGCGCTGCTGGGCGGTCGCGCGCTGGCCGCCGGGGAGCTCGCCAGGCTCTCCGGCGTGAGCGCCGCCACCGCGAGCGCGCACCTGTCCCGCCTGCTCGACGGGCGGCTCGTCGACGTCGTACGGCAAGGCCGCCACCGCTACTACCGCCTGGCCGGCCACGAGGTCGCCGAGGTGCTGGAGGTGCTCGCCAGGGTGAGCACCCGGCCGCCCATCCGGTCTCTGCGCCAGTCGCGTCAGGCCAGGCAGCTGGAGGAGGCGCGTACGTGCTACGACCACCTGGCCGGGCGGGCCGGTGTGGCGCTGTTCGACCAGCTGGTCCAGGGCGGTTTCCTGGTGAACCAGGAGGTCACGGACAAGGGGGAGCGGCTGCTGGCGGGGCTCGGGGTGGACATGGCGGGGGTACGGAAGACCAGGCGGCGGTTCGCCCCGGAATGCCTGGACTGGACCGAGCGCCGGGCCCACCTCGGCGGGGCTCTCGGCGCGGCGGTGACCGGGGCGCTGCTCGAGCGCGGCTGGTACCGGCACGGCACCGTTCCACGGGCCGTGGTGCTGACCGATGAGGGGAGAGAAGGGCTGGTCGCCCTGTTCTCCGGTGGCGAGGTCAGGGAAGGGCTGGCCAACCGGTTCTCCGGTGATGAGGCCAGGGACGGGCGGGCCGCCCGGTTCTCCAGTGGCGAGGGCGGGGAGGGGCAGGCCGCTGCGTTCGCCGGTAAGGAGCTAACATCACATACGCCGGTTACCTAAGCGGGAGAGTCATCATGCGCGACAACGGAGTCGTGAACGTCGGTCCAGAGCCCCTCACCTTCGACGACGTCATCCGGGTGGCCCGTCACGGCGCCCCCGTACAGCTCACCGACGACGCCATCGCCGCGATCTCCGCGGCCCGGCAGCTGGTCGACGAGCTGGCCGAGAGCCCGGTGCCCGCCTATGGGATCTCGACCGGGTTCGGGGCCCTGGCCACGCGGCACATCGACCCGGCTCTGCGCGCCCAGCTCCAGCGCTCGCTGGTCCGCAGCCACGCCGCGGGCAACGGTCCCGAGGTCGAGACCGAGGTGGTGCGCGCGCTCATGCTGCTGCGCCTGCACACCCTGGCCACCGGTCACACCGGCATCCGGCCGACCACCGCGAAGACGCTGGCCGCGCTCATCAGCGCGGGCATCACGCCGGTCGTGCACGAATACGGCAGCCTCGGCTGCTCGGGCGATCTGGCGCCGCTGGCGCACGTGGCGCTCACGCTGATGGGCGAGGGCGTCGTACGGGATGGGTCCGGAAATATCACCGCAGCGGAAGAGGCGCTCAAGCAGGCGGGCATCGAGCCCGTCGAGCTGGCCGCCAAGGAGGGCCTCGCGCTCATCAATGGCACGGACGGCATGCTCGGCATGCTCATCCTGGCCATCGACGACCTGACCATGCTCGTCAGGACCGCCGACGTGAGCGCCGCGATGAGTGTCGAGGGGTTGCTGGGCACCGACCGCGTCTTCGCCCCCGAACTGCAGGCGCTCCGGCCGCAGCCCGGCCAGGCCCTCTCCGCCGCCAATATGACGAAAATTCTGGATCAATCGGGCATCATGGCGAGCCACCGCGACCCGACCGCCTGCACCCGCGTCCAGGACGCCTACTCCCTGCGCTGCGCCCCCCAGGTGGCCGGAGCCGCCCGCGACACGATCGCCCACGCCGCGAACGTCGCCACCTGGGAACTGGCCAGCGCCGTGGACAACCCCGCCGTGCTCTCCGACGGCCGCGTCGAGTCCAACGGCAACTTCCACGGCGCCCCCGTCGCCTACGTACTGGACTTCCTGGCCATCGTCGCCGCCGACCTGGCCTCGATGTCCGAACGCCGCACCGACCGCTTCCTGGACGTGGCGCGCAACCATGGCCTGCCGGCGTTCCTGGCCGACGACCCCGGCGTGGACTCCGGCCACATGATCGCCCAGTACACCCAGGCGGCCATCGTCTCCGAGCTCAAGCGGCTCGCCGCGCCCGCCAGCGTGGACTCCATCCCCAGCTCCGCCATGCAGGAGGACCACGTCTCGATGGGCTGGTCGGCGGCCCGCAAGCTGCGCAAGTCGGTCGACGGCCTCACCCGGGTGCTGGCCGTCGAGGTGCTCACCGCCGCCCGCGCCCTCGACCTGCGCGCCCCGCTGGAGCCGGCGCCCGCCACCGGCGCGGTGGTCAAGGCGCTGCGCGAGACCGTCCCGGGGCCAGGCCCCGACCGCTTCCTGGCGCCGGAGATCGAGTACGCCGTCCGCCTGGTCGCCGACGGCGGCGTGGTCGCCGCCGCCGAGTCCGTCACGGGCCGCCTGGCGTAATTTATCGCCGTATTTCGGGTCTCGCGCTGCTACGGCAGCGCGACGATCGCGTCCATCTCCAGCAGCAGCCCCGGCATGAACAGCTTCGACACCTCCACCGTCGTGCTCGCGGGCGGCGTCCCCGGGAAGTACTTGCGCCGCACCTGCCCGTACGCCACCCGATCGTCCATGTTCGTCAGGTACGTCCGGAGGAACGCCACGTCCTCGAACCCCGCCCCCTGATCGGCGAGAATCCGTCCCAGACACTGGAACACGTGCTCCGCCTGAGCCGCCATGTCCCCCTCCCCGACGAGCCGCCCGTTCGAGTCGAAGGCCGCCTGCCCCGAGACGTACAGCATGTCGCCCACCCGTACGGCATGGGAGTAGAAGCCGTTCGTGGCCGGCACGGTCGAGGGGTTGATCGGCACGGCCCGGTGCGCGGGCCGCCCGCCTACGTGGGCGGCGATGGCCGTCACGTCGTGGTCGCCGAGCCCGGCCGCCTCGGCCTCCTGCAGGCGTGCGCGGGCCGCGCTGGCCAGGGTGGCGCCCGGCCAGGCGGCCAGCGTCAGGTCCTTGGCCGCCAGGCCGAGCGCGTAGCGGGTCTCGGGGGCGGGCGTGCGCAGGCGTTCGGCCAGGACGCCCAGCGGGGTGGCCGACAGCACCTCGGCCAGGGCGTCGCGGTCCACCCCGTGCGCCTCCCCGTACGCGTAGGTCTCCGCCAGCAGCACCTGGGCCGGCACGAGGGCGCTCATGACGGCGAGCTTCATCGCCGCGCCCGCCCCCGGCGGCCCGCACTCGCGCACCGTGCCGAACACCGCCAGCACGTCGCGCACGCCCGCCAGATCACCGCCCGCCAGCACGGTCAGCGTGCCGTCGGCCGCGGGAGCGACGCTGCCCAGGACGGGCGCGTCCACCAGCTTCACGGAGGCGGGCAGCAGCGCGCGCAGCTCCCGCACCGCCTCCGGGCCGATCGTGGACATCTCCACCACCGTCGCGCCGGGCCGCAGCCCCGGCAGCGCGGCCGTCAGCACCTCGCGCACGGCGGCCGGGTCACGCAGCATCGTGATGACCAGCTCCGCCCCGTCGACCGCCTCGGCGACCGGGACACCGGTCCCGCGCCGCCATGTCGTCACCTGATGCCCGGCCTCGCTGAGCCGCCGGGCCATGGGGACGCCCATGCGTCCCTGTCCGAGAAATGCAATCACGTTCCCTAGTTAACTGACATGCGAGGCATTCCACCACCGACTAGATTGCATGTCAGCCATGACAGACACGAATGCCTTCGACACCGTCGCGCTCCGCCTCTTCGACGAGGTGGCCAAGAGCGGCTCGTTCACCGCCGCCGCCGAGCTGCTCGGATACACCCAGTCGGCCGTCTCGCGGCGGATCGCCGCCCTTGAGCGGGCCACCGGCGGGCCGCTGTTCGAGCGGCTGGCCAGGGGCGTACGCCTGACGCCGGCGGGAGTGGCGCTGCACCGGCACGCCGTCGCCGTGCTCGACCGGCTCGACCGCGCGTGCGAGGAGCTGACCGCGATCCACGGCGGCAGCGGCGGCACGCTGCGGGTGGGCGCGTTCGCCACGGCCAACGTCGATCTCGTGCCCGTGACGCTCAAGCGGTTCGCCGAGCGCCGGCCGGAGGTCGGGCTGCGGCTGGTCGAGGGGCTGACGACGAGGCTGATGGAGCGGCTGCAGGCGGGCGCGCTGGACGTCGCGGTGATCAGCGACTATCCCGCCGGCCTGCCCGCCGACGGCGGCCGGATCGTGCCGCTGCGCGAGGACCGGCTGCTGGTGGCGCTGCCGCGGGCGCACCGGCTGGCCGCCGAGCCCGACGTGGACCTGCGCGACCTGGCCGAGGAGACGTGGATCGAGGCGGCGCCGCGCGGACAGCCGACGCTGCTCGTCACCGCCTGCGCCGCGGCCGGGTTCACGCCGCGCAGCGGGCTGCGGGTGGCCGAATGGACCGGCAAGTTCGGCTGCGTCGCCGCCGGGCTCGGGGTGACGCTGGTGCCGGAGCTCGCGGCGCGGGCCGTACCCGCCGATCTGGTGTTGCGGCCCCTGAGGGGGTTGGTCCCGGCGCGCAAGGTGTACGCGGCCCTGCCCGAAGTGCCGCTGCCGTCCGCGCGGGAGTTCGTCCGATTGCTGGGAGAATGGCAGGTGTGTACGACGGCTTCGCCTCCGTAGGCAACCTCCTGGCCACCGGCCTGCGCGACCTGACGACCGACCTGGCCGCGCTCGACGGCGACGGCTGGTGGGCGGTGGTGGTCGACTATGAGGGCAAGGTGACGTGCGCCCGCTTCGACCACGTACGCCAGGGGCCCCTGCCCACCCCCAGGACCCCGTGGCACGGCCCCGCCCCCGACCGGTGGCACAGCTCCCTCGATCAGGCCGCCTACGAGCGCGGGGTCCAGGCCATCCGCGACTACATCGAGCGGGGCGAGGTCTACCAGGCCAACCTCTGCCGCGTCCTGACCGCGCCGCTGCCCCACGACGCCGACCCGCTGGCCCTGGCCGCCCGCCTGGCCACCGGCAATCCGGCCCCCTACGCGGCCGTCGTCCAGGTGCCCGGACTGAGCGTGGTGTCGGCCTCGCCCGAGTTGTATTTGTCGCGCGAGGGGGACCTGATCGAGTCAAGACCGATCAAGGGCACCGGCGCCACGGCGGACGACCTGCTGGAGAAGGACTACGCTGAGAATGTCATGATCGTCGACCTGGTCCGCAACGACCTCGGCCGGATCGCCGCCGTCGGCTCCGTCGAGGTGCCGTCGCTCTGCGCCGTCGAGGAGCATCCCGGGCTGGTCCACCTTGTGTCGACCGTACGGGCCAGGCTGGCGCCGGAGGCGGGCTGGCCGGAGCTGTTCGCGGCGACCTTCCCGCCCGGCTCGGTCACCGGCGCGCCCAAGTCGTCCGCGTTGCGCATCATCAATGAGCTCGAACCGGAGCCGCGCGGGCCGTACTGTGGGGCCGTGGGCTGGGTCGACGCCGACCGTCGACGGGCGGCGCTGGCTGTGGGCATCCGTACGTTCTGGATCGAAGCAGGCGAGATCCGCTTCGGCACGGGCGCGGGCATAACCTGGGGCAGCGATCCCCGGCGTGAATGGCTCGAGACCGAGCTGAAGGCGTCCAGGCTCATCGCACTGGCATCCTCAGGAGGAAATAGATGACCATCCCTGTCTGGGTCAACGGGGAACTGATCGACCCCGCGCAGGCGACCGTCTCGGTGTTCGACCATGGGCTGATGGTCGGCGACGGAGTCTTCGAGACCATCAAGATCGTGCACGGCGAGGCGTTCGCGCTCACCAGGCACCTCGACCGGCTCGCGCTGTCGGCTCAGCGCATGGACCTGCCCGAGCCCGACCTCGGGGCCATCGAGGACGGCGTCGGCAAGTGCCTGGCCGCCGCCCCCGACTGGCCGCTCGGCCGCATCCGCGTCACCTACACCAGCGGCCCGGGCCCCCTCGGCTCCGACCGCGGCGACCAGGGCACCACCTCGATCGTGATCGTCGACGAGCAGAAGCCGTTCCCCGGCACCGCCAACGTCACCGTCGTCCCCTGGCCGCGCAACGAGAACGGCGCCCTGGCCGGCGTCAAGAGCACCTCCTACGGCGACAACGCCAAGGCCCTGGCCCACGCCAAGGCGCGCGGCGGCGGTGAGGCCATCTTCGGCAACCTCGCCGGCAACCTGTGCGAGGGCACCGGCTCCAACATCTTCATCGTCCGCGACGGACGGCTGCTCACCCCGACCCTCGAGTCCGGCTGCCTGGCCGGCGTCACCAGGGCGCTGGTGCTCCAATGGTGCGGCGGCGAGGAGGCCGACGTACCGCTGTCCGCCCTCTACACCGCCGAGGAGGCGTTTCTGACCTCCACCACCCGCGACATCCAGCCGATCAGGCTCGTCGACGAGACCGAGCTGCCGGTGGCCCCGGGGCCGATCACCGCGAAGGCGATGCGGATCTTCGCCGAGCACGCCGCCGCCGACCTCAACCCCTGAGCGGATGGCCGTCGATACACCCCGGCCGGGCGACCCGCTGCGGCTCGGCGGCTATCTGATCGTGGGCCGGCTCGGGCAGGGCGGGCAGGGCGTGGTCTACCTGGCCGAGAAGCCGGGTGGCGAGCGAGTGGCGATCAAGGTGATGGCGGGCGGCGTGGCGGGCGGCGTCGATCGCACGGCGCAGCGGGAGCTCGCCGCCGCCAGGCAGGTCGCCGAGTTCTGCACGGCCCGGGTGATCACCGCCGACCTCGACCACGACCCGCCCTACGTCGTGAGCGAGTACATCGACGGCCCCTCCCTGGAGGAGGTCGCGCCCCTGCGCGGCACGCCCCTCACCCGCCTGGCCATCGGCACGGTCACCGCGCTGACGGCCATCCACCGGGCGGGCGTGGTGCACCGCGACTTCAAGCCGGGCAACGTGCTGATGGCCCAGGACGGGCCGCGGGTCATCGACTTCGGCATCGCCCGGCTCGCCGGGCTCACCGCGACCAAGACCGGGCTGGCCGGGACACCGCGCTACATGGCGCCCGAGCAGTTCGGCGACGGGCCCGTCGGGGCGGCGGCCGACGTGTTCGCCTGGGGCTCCACGATGGCGTACGCGGCCACCGGGCAGGCGCCGTTCGGCGGGGACACGATCGCCGCGGTCGCCTACCGGATCCTGCAGGGCGAGCCCGACCTGGGCGATCTGGCCGAGCCGCTGCGCGGGATCGTGGCCCGCTGCCTGGCCAAGGACCCCGCGGCCCGTCCCACGGCGCGCGGCGTCCTGCTGGAGCTGCTGGGCGAGGACCGGCGCTCGGAAGAGGCCGACGTGCTCGAACAGGGCGCGCTGGCGGCGGCCGACACCTTGGTGGCCGGGCCGCCGCCGCCCATCCATCCCGTGCGGGCGCTGCTGGCGCGCAGGAAGATGCTGGCCGGGGCGGGCCTGGCGGCGACGGCGCTGCTGGTCAGCGGGGTGCTGCTCTGGGAGCGGGCGGCCGGCCGGGCACCCATCACACCGGCCGCCGCCACCGGTACACCGTCGCCTTCCACCGGCATGGCCGAGTCCATGGTCCCCCCGCCGCCGGCCAGGCGCGCGGAGCTGGTCGCGGCCGTGGAGGCGGCGACCATCGTGACGCCGCTGGCCGACTTCACCTACTCGGGCGGCCTGAGCGAGAGCGCGTACGCCGGCCAGGCCCAGGGCCGGCTCGTGTTCGGCGCGAGCGATGACACCACCACGGACTTCGACATGCGGGTCGAGTCGGTCGGCGACAGCCGGAAGGTGGTCGTCATAGAGAGCTCCGACACGCCGACCGTCTACCTGGACGGCAAGCCGGTGAAGGGCAAGGAGGCGTCGGCGGCGCTCTACTTCGCCGAGATGCTCCCCGTGACCGCGGGCATCGGCGCCCTGCTCGACGTGATCAGCCTGACGCCGCGGATCAGCGCGGAGGGGCGGTCCTACTCCGGCTCCCTGGTGACCAGCAAGGGCCCGCGGGCCCTGCAGGACAAGATCTCGGAGATCACCGGCGGGTGGACCGTCGATGACCTCGCCGACACCCAGCTCACCTGGAAGCTCACACTGGACCCGCGCGACAGGCCGGTCTTCTTCGACCTGTCCTGGCGCGCGCTCAACGAGAACATCCGGCTGGCCTCCTCCTTCGCCACCACCTACAGCAACTGGCGGGCGGGGACCATCACGGCGCCTCAGTAGGACTTCTGGGTCTGGACGTTGAAGTCGTCCATCTTGACCCGCTTGGCCGGGTCGGTCAGCGGATCCTTGATCTCGATGACGTCCAGGCCGCCCCGGATGTCACTGGAGTAGATGTAGCCGTTGTAGTAGTAGGCCGACCAGGACCCCGCGACGCCGTCGAACGGGGGCGGATCGAAGTAGCCGATCTCCTTGGCGTTGGCGGAGTCGGTGAAGTCCCAGATCGACACGCCGCCCTGATACCAGGACTGGACCATGATGTCCTTGCCCGGCACCGGGAGGAGCGAGCCGTTGTGGGCGACGCAGTTCTCGTCCTGCTCCTGCTCGCGCGGGATCTTGAAGTAGCCGCGCCGCTCCAGCTGCCCATTGGTGAGGTCGTAGATCGCGTCCGCGCCCTTGGTCCGCGGCGTGTCCCGGTCGCAGGTCGGCGCGGAGCCGCCGCCCAGCTCGTCGCTGAACACCACCTTGGTCGCGTCGTTGTTGAACGTCGCCGAATGCCAGAGCTGGAAGTTCTCCTCGTCGCGTATCCGCTGGAGCAGCTTCGGGTTGACCGGGTCGGAGATGTCGAGCAGCACGCCGTCACCGAAGCAGGCGGCCGCGGCCAGCTTCTTCTCCGGGAACGCCGTGATGTCGTGGCACCCGGCGCCCGTCTCCTCGCGGTCGGGGAAGAAGTTCGGCCTTGCCACGACCTTGGCGGCCTTGGGGTCCTTGGTGGGGATCTCCACGACCTGGAGGAGCTCGTGCGGCGGCGGGCACGTGTCCGACTCCGGCTCGGGGCCGGGCGACGACACGTACACGTACAGCGTCTCCCCGTCGGGGATCATCGTGTGCGTGTGCGAGCCGCAGTCGGTCGCGACGGCCGAGACGTACTTCGGGTTCTTCTTGTCACTGACGTCGAAGATCCGCAGCCCTTCCCAGGCCTGACTCTTCGTCGTGGAGGCGCAGCTCTCGTCGCTGCGCGGCTCGTCGATCGACAGGATCAGCAGGTCGCCGTAGATCGAGACGTCGTTCTGCTGCGCCGGGCAGGCGACCTGGCTGACGGTCTTGGGCTTGGTCGGGTCGCTGATGTCGTAGATCGAGAACCCGCCGAAGTTGCCCACGTACGCGTAGTCGCCCTGGAAGGCCAGGTCGGTGTTCCAGTCCATGGCGCCGTTGAGCGGAGCCGTGCGGGGCACGTGGGCGACCCGTTCGACGTTCGGGCTCGTCTTCGCGTCACCGGTCGGCTGGGCGGTGGTGAGGGGCTCACCCCCGTCTCCGGAGGGATCCTCCCCTCGCGGACCGGCGCTGCACGCGGCCATCAGCAGGAGTGCCGCGCACGCTGCCGCCACCCGTACCTTTCCGAAGATCACGCACTTCCCTCTCGTTCCTGGGTCACTATGGAAGCTATGTCAGAAAGGTCCCGATCGCGTGCGCTCATTCCCGCAGTCTTGGCGGCACTCGTGCTGCCCGTGCTGTCGGCGTGCGCCCAGGAGGCGGAGCAGCCGTCCGCGATCGGCACCGACGCTCCGGTGATCGTCCCACAGGGCCCGGGCAGCCCCGCCCGCACGGCCACGCCCGGCGAACGCCTCGGCCAGCCGCCGCCCGCCCCGGCCGCCGCCGACGTGCGTTTCGCCGAAGGCATGATCCCGCACCACCGGCAGGCGCTGGAGATGACCGGCCTGGTCAAGGACCGTACGACGACACCGGCCGTACGCCGCTTCGCCGAGCAGATCGCCAGTGCGCAGCGTCCCGAGATCACCGTCATGTCCTCCTGGCTCGCCTCCCTCGGCCGCCCGGTCCCCGCCGAGCACTCTCACGGCCCCGAGGGCTACGGCATGGCCACCCTGGAGGAGATGAACGCCCTGCGGGCGGCCCGCGCGGCCGCCTTCGACCGCCTGTTCCTGCAACTCATGGTCAGACACCACGGGGGCGCCCTGAAGATGGCCGGCGAAGAGCTCGCCGCCGGCACGGACCAGCCGATGAGGCGCATGGCGAGAGACGTCTACTCGGGTCAGAGCATCGAGATTACGAGAATGAAGGCGGCTCTGACCGAGATCACCCAATAATCCCAGCAAACCATCAGGAACCCGACATACCGTCTATGGTCATGTCGTCTCTGGCGCGGACCTCGGGCACGCGTTCACCGGGACCCCGACCTAATGATCAGACCCCGGGCGGCCCCGCACAAATCATGAGACCCCGGCCCAATCCCCGGACCGGGGTCAAGAATGCGCACGTAACGGCGCCCGGCCACCTCCACCGGAGGAGCGTGCCCCTGGACAGGCCCCAGCCCTGTGTGGAGGGTGGGGCCCACCGTGCTCTGCCGTAAAAGATCGAAAAGAAGTCAGCTCGGCCAGAGCATATTGGTGAGTTCGGCGTCGAGGTCCATGAAGTCGGTCTCGCGGCCGGCGGGCACCTTCTCGTAGGTGCGGTGGAGGAACTCGGTCAGCGGCGCCAGCGGCACCTCGAACAGTGCCTGGCCGAACGGCGAGGTCAAACTGATGTGCAGGGTGCGTTCGCCGTCGGCGCGTGCGGGCCATACCTGCACGTCGCCGTCGCCGACGCGTCTCACGATGCCAACTGTCAGCAACTCACGGGCAAAGATCCACTCGACCGGTTCGTCGTTCCCTACGTGGAAGGCCATGCGGATGGCGTACGGGTCGTCGGCCGTGTAACTCAGTCCGGCGAGCAGGGGGACGGTAGTACGGTCGGGGACCACAAGCCGAAGGCCAAGCTCGGCGGAGACGGTGGTGCTGTTCATCGTCAGCCAAACCTTTTCGTCGAAGGTCCCCTCTTCGGGGCTATCACTGCTCTGACGGACTTCGTCCTGAGCTATCACGCGGAACGAAGAAACCTGTAGGAAAGATTCCGCTCCTAGGCCCTTCTGTAACGCACATCACAGCTGGACATTTAGGCATCTACCTGGCTAAACGGCATCAATCGGGTCGTATTTACAAGGGTTTTGCGTGTTCGTGGAGCCTGTTCCGGGGGGCCCACCAAGAACGTTCCTTGAGAAAAGATCACGATCGGCACCTACCGGAACACGACGATGGTATGCCAACGAGCCGTCACGCCGATGGGCAACCGCACCCTTTCCCCGAATCGCCCTCCGCGCCTCCCGCCGCTTCGCCACCTGGTCCCGGAGTGCGGTATGGTTTTCCCGTCGGCGCCGCAAGGGGCCGCAGGGCGGGCGATTAGCTCAGCGGGAGAGCGCTTCGTTCACACCGAAGAGGTCACTGGTTCGATCCCAGTATCGCCCACCACGCTTGCCGCAGGCCAGAGGCTCGTTACTCGTCATGAGGAGCGGGCCTCTTCTCATGTGTGCGTCGCTGGTGCGGCCACACGGGCGCCAGATGGCGGTCGGCGATCACGGGTGGCCGGATGTGGACACCGACCCGGTCAGCCCGAGACACCCGCTGTGAGCAGAGTCCCCCTGGGATGTCGAGGCGCCCTGTGAGCTGAGACGCCCCGCCCACGCCCAAGATGGACAGGGCGTCTTCACGGCGCACCGCTACTTGGCGGCGTCGACGAGGTTGACGATGGCCACCGCGGCGCGGAAGTGCTTGTTGCGGCCGAGATCGCCGATGGTCTTGATGTTGAACGCCTTGGCCAGCGACTCGGCGTCGGCGTCGCTCACCCCGGCGAGCGCGCTCACGGGGGCGGTGGGCAGCTTCTCCAGGTCGTACTTCTCGAATGCCTTGTCGAGCAGCTTGTCGAGATTGGCGTTGATCGTCATGGCGCACCTCCGTGCGGTGATCGGACAGCGGGTCACTGCATCTCCCACGGGGAGGTTTTCAGCCTTGTCGTGATCCGCCCTGGAACGACCCGGCCACCTTTCCTGGTCATGAGAGTGGCTTGCCGAATCTCTGGAACCGGTGCCGGACGACCTCCGGTCACACGGTCAGGGCTTGGCGGACATCGGGTCCGGCCCGCGCGCCGGCAAATCGTTTGAGGCGGGATGGCGCGGACGTGGATGATGGGATCATGGAGTATCGCGAGGCCGACGGCCGCGTTCCAGCCCGCCGGGAAGTCCTGGTGGAGCTGCACGGCTCGCTGGATCGTCGATACCGGCCCGAGGACGTGGCCGACCTGGTGCTGCGGGCCCTGGACGGGAGCGTGTCGCGCCGTGAGCGGGTGCTGCTGGAGCGGGCGGCCAAGCACTCGGCCCGTCGACAGGGCTGGTTCTCCTCGATGTCCGCCGACTACGCCCGGCCGGTCGGCGGTGCCCGGCAGGTCGCCGCCGCCACCCGGCTGTTCGACCGGACCGTGGAGGTCGACCCGGACGATCCGGAGTCGTTGCTCGAGTTCGCCGCGGCCATGGGACGCGACATCCGCTGGACGCCCCAGCGCACCGACTTCCTGGCCGACCGGCTCAACCGCGACGCGCGCGAGACGGCGGGCATGGAGCTGTCCAAACGGCAGTACAACCGTCGTTTCCGGATGCTGCGCCGGATCGCCGCCAAGACCGCCACGCTCGGCATCGAGCAGGACAAGCGTCGCCTGCTCATGGTGGGCGTCACCGGGTTCGGCACCGATATCCCGCTGGAGCGCTTCCTGGCCGACGCCGACGCGGCGTGCTTCGTGGCCTACTTCACAGCCCGGCGTAAGCTGCGCCGGGAGTTCAGCCTGTCGGGGCGGGAGAATCCGTTCGACGAGATCGCCGCGATGCTGCTGGAGCGGTGTACGGCCGACAGCGACTGGTGGCTGATCGCTCAGGTCCGTACCTCCCCGGACGTGCTGGAACGCCTGAGCGAGCAGGAGCGGGGCAGGCTGCTGGGCCAGTGGTCGGCGGTCATGCGCCACAGCGCCGACCTGCTGCGCGAGCGGTGGAACCCGCGCACGGACCGGACAACGATGATCGTACGGCGGGGCGACGACTCCAGCACGTGGAACAACCTCGCCACCGCCTACAACGCGGCCCGTTCCGGCTGGCTGGCGTCTCTGGCCTCGCTCGGCGCGCTCGACCTGCTGGAGGTGGCCTGCCCGGGAAAGGCGATGCGACTGATGGCCGGCGACCTGGTCGCCTGGCACAGCGGTGACGTCGACCCCAATACCGCGGTGTGGGCGGCGTTGCCGCTGCCGTGGGAGGTGCTGGACGGAAGCGCGGACTGCACGCGGACCCAGGTCGAGGCGGCGTGCCGTACGGCGAGGCTGGATCCGGAAAGATCCGGCTGGACGGCGCCCGCGCCCAGGCGCGGCGTGGCCGTCTTCCGGCCGACGCCCGAGCTGGTGCACGGGGTGAGCATCGCCGACCCGGTCTGGGCGGGGCTGCTGCGCCGTGCCGGGGTGTTCAGCGGCAAGCACGTCAAGCCGGAACTGGCCGACGACGCCACGCGCGGGCTGGCCTCCGGGGTGGTGGTCAGCGACCTGCCGATCAAGGACGCCCCATGAATCGAACCCGGTCGCCATTAATCCGTGGTGCCGGTGGAGATGATCGATTAGGTTGAGAGGCGGCCCGCTTGGTTCAGCGGTGGAACGCCTGACTCTTCGTACGGGCGGCCGCCGGTTCGAGCCTGGTCGGCGGTGCCTCGCACGATGGCATGGCCTTGCTGTAGCTCAGTGGTAGAGCGCCCGGCTCTGAGACCGGGTGGACGCCGGTTCGAGCCCGGTCGGCGAGGCCTCCATCGACCTGGCCCGTGAGGAATCGGGCAGAGCCCGCGTCGACGGAATTCCCTGAACTCCTCAAGGTCAGGCGATGTACTCTATTCCGGATTTGGGGCGGGCCGTTGCATATGCGCAGCTCGGCGTTTTCGATTCCTCGGGGGATGCCATGGAGAATGACGGGTTGTCTGCTGTCGTGCGGAGTCTTCTCGTGGCGGTGGAGGACCGCCCAGACGATGTGCCTCTCCGTGTTCATGTCGCGGGCCTGCTCGTCGATCAGGGGGATTCGGTGGCCGCGCTGGCGCACTGCTCCGCCGCTCTGGAACGTGATCCCGGCAACGCCGAGGCGCTTGCCGTCCTTTCCCGGGCGACGGATCGTCTGCGTGGCGTGTCGGCCCCAGCGGAGCCCGCGAAAGCGGCAAAGGCCGAATCGGGAAAGACCAAGTTTGACTGGGACGCCGCGGAGGGCGAGGTAGCAGGCATCGTCCAGCCCGCCCTGATCGAGGATCCCGGGGTTCTTCCGGATGGCGAGGCCGAGCGGCCTGACATGACCTTGTCGGACGTCGGTGGGCTGGAAGAGGTGAAACAGCGCCTGGAGGCATCATTCCTCGTTCCCATGCGCAATCCGGAAATGCGTCGCCTTTATGGCCGTAGCCTTCCTGGTGGCCTCCTGCTGTACGGACCTCCGGGATGCGGCAAGACCTTTCTCGCTCGCGCCATCGCCGGGGAACTGGGGGCGCGCTTCTACGCGGTCTCGATCTCCGACATCCTGGACATGTGGATCGGCTCCAGCGAACGCAACCTGCATGAGATGTTCGAGATCGCCCGCCGCAACGCGCCCTGCGTGCTGTTCTTCGATGAGATCGACGCGCTCGGCCAGAAGCGCACGCATCTGCGGACGAGCACCGCGATGCGCGGGACGGTCAATCAGCTGCTGACCGAGATGGACTCGGTGAAGAGCGCCAACGACGGCGTCTTCATGCTGGGCGCGACCAACCATCCGTGGGACGTGGACACCGCGTTGCTGCGGCCGGGACGGTTCGACCGCCTGCTGCTGGTGGCCCCGCCCGACGATTCCGCGCGCGAGGCCATCCTTCGGTATCACCTGCGTGACCGGCCTCTCGAAGGCATCGAGATCGCCACGCTGGTCCGGCGCAGCGGGCATTTCTCCGGCGCCGATCTGGCCTACCTCTGTGACACCGCGGCCGAGCACGCCATGCTGGACTCGGTCCGTACGAAGGAGGTACGGCCGATCCGGATGGCCGACTTCGATCAGGCGTTCGCCGAGGTGAAATCGTCGATCGGGCCGTGGCTGCAGGACGCCCGCAACGTGGTGATGTTCGCCGACTCCGCCGGCAAGTTCGATGATCTCCTCGCCTACCTCAGGCAGCGGGGCATGGCATGAACGATGGTCAGAAGGCGCTTCTGACCGCACGCAACCTCGTACAGCTGGGGAGATGGCGAGACGCGGCGAAGGCTTTGGGTCCCGCGCTGGCCTCGGAGGACACCGCGTACGAAGCTCTCTGCCTGCGCGCCGTCTGCCTGCTGAACGCCCGCTCCGAACTGAACGAGTTCTGGAGTTCAGAAGCCCACGACGCCGTGAAGGCCGCGCTGCGCCTCGACCCACACGAAGCGTGGGCGCATGGCCTGATGGCCTCCATGCTCCTGGACCGTTACCGGAACGCCGCCGCTCTCCGGGAGGCGACGGAGGCGGCACGACTGGATCCGGCGGGCGTATGGACACTCCGTGTGCTTGCGCAGTGTCAGCTGGCGGTCTTCAGGATCGACGACGCGCGGCGCACGGCCGAGGCGGCGGTCGAAGCCGATCCGCAGGATCCGATCGCCTACCTGACGCTCGCCGACGTGGCGCGCGCTGGAAACGACTGGGCCGGGGCCGAACGCGCGTACCGGGAAGGGCTCCGGCTCGATCCGAACGACGAGAGCCTCGCCCTGGGCCTGGCAGACCTGCTGTTCCTGCTCCGTCGTCCGCTCGAGTCGGCGGCGGTTTATCTCGCGGCCGCCCGGATCAATGCGAGGAGCGCCGCGCTCCCCAAAGCGCTCAGCGAGATCTGGTGGTACCTGAGGATCGCCAGGGACAGCTGGCAGCGGAATCCCCGGTCGATGTCCGCTCCGGCGATCGGCGGCATCACCGAACTGATACGACTCGCATGCTCCCCGCCGATCGACGCGGCCGTACGCGAGCTCCTCGCTGTGACGTCCAGGTCTCGGATCACGGTGGAAAAGTTGCTCGAACGGGCCCTCGACGTGTTCGGCTCGGTCGCCGGGCGCCTTGGCGCGGATCTGTACACAGGCCAGCTATCCGGCGAGCTGAAGAAATTCGATTATCCGATGCCGGAGCCGGTCCCGCCTGCCCAGGATCTGGACTGGAGCGTCCTGGACATGGAGGGCGATCCCATCCCTGATGACGTCTCTCGTTTTCGCCTGGCGGTCTCCACGTTGGAGTATGACGCCGAACTCACAGCCGAATACGGCAGCCAGTTCGACGCGGCGGCCGATGGGAGCGCCGGTCTGCGGGTGCGAGACGGTGATGACGCCGACTTTCACGAGATCATGGTGGAGATCCACGCGGAGACGACCAGACTCGCGACCGCCTATCGTGCCTGCGCCGACGCGCTGTCGGACTTCGCCCGCAGCGTGGAGCTGGCCAGGTCACAGGCATCCGGTGCAAGGATCTGGGCGGGGAGCGCGCACAGGGCGCATGATCAGGCCGTCCAGAACTTCCGTTCCCTGGTTCGGGCGCCGGCTCCGCCGGGCGGTGACTGGCGCGCCTTGGACGAGTTCATGGCCGAAGAGCTCATCCGCGATCTGTCCGATCCGCACAGGAAGGAACGATCCCTCGAGATCGCCCGAGAGGCGCGCGAGTGGGAAGAAGAACGCCAGGAGGCCAAACTTTCCGCCCTCAAGGCGCTCAACATCCGCGCTGAGGCCGAAAACCGCTGCGTTGAGGCGATTCGCTCCGTACTGCCGCCTGATGCCGCACAGCTTGCGGCTGTCGATGAGCGAGACGCCCTCCCAGTTCTGCCGCCGATGGTGGAGAGTCTGCCTGATGCCTCGGAGATCGAGCGATTGCTCGCGGGCTTGGACGGAACCTCCTGAGCTCCTTGCGAGCGCTCGTGCCCGATGATCAGGTGTGGCGCGGCACGTTGATCGGTAGCGTGAACCAGTTCATCGGACCCGGACAGGACGCGGGTCGAAGGGCGTCGGTCATCTCTTCGAACCAGATCACACCGGTGCTCGTCGCCACATCCGCGTCATCTCTCGGCCCGATGAACTGGTCAGGTCCGGTGCCGGCGCGGGTCGAAGTCCTGTCGGTTATCCACTCATAATGGGGCGGTCGCAGGTTCGAGTCCTGCCCGGGGCTTCGGCTTCGGTAGCTCAGCCGGCAGAGCACCTGAACACCGGTGGGCATCCCCACATCCGTGCCGGTTCCCGACCTGATCGCTCGTCAGTCCTGCCGTTGGCGCGGGTCGAATCTGATCGGTTATCTGGCATAACAGGTTCGAGTCCTGTCGGGTCGCTTGCGACCTGAAGCCGGTTGGAATCTCCACATCCGTGCCTGCGGCAGGACTGACGAGCAAGGGGAGCGGGTCGAACGTCGTCATCCGCTCCCCTTTCGCATATCCACATCCGCTCATGCGGGTCGAACTTGGAGGACGCCATGGCGCGTGATCCCCTTGCCGCTGTCTCGACGGTCGCCACGCCGCAGTCTCAGCCCATCCCAGGCCAGACGCAGGTGAAGAACGCTGCGGGCGGCTACGTCTGGTGCGTGTATGCCCTGACAGATCCGCTGACCGGCGCTGTCTTCTATGTCGGCAAGACCATCCGACTGCGGGTCCGGATCCGGGAACACCTGAACGACAGGACTGACAGCAAGAAGGCCCAGAGGATTCGGGCGCTGCGGCTGGCCGGGCTCGCACCAGCCGTGTCGATTCTCGAAGAGGGTACTGGTGACTGGTGCGAAGCTGAGCGGCGATGGATCGCCGAGCATCGCGCTGCGGGCGTGGTTCTCGCAAACCGGACCGATGGCGGCGAGGGGCTCCACGGGGCATCTGCTGAAACCCGGCTGAAGATCTCCCTCGCCCAACGGGCGCGCTGGGTTGGGGGTCGCCGTGAGCAGTCGCTAGCGATCAGTCGGCATCCTGAGCGGCGGCTGGCGATCTCGGAGGCGCTCAAGGGGCGGAAGAAATCACCGGAGCACGTCGCCAACTTGCCCCAGAATCAACGCGGATATGACTGGGCGCCGGACATCCTGGAGCGACGTCGCGAAGTGCTGCTTGAACGGGCAATGCCGGTCGCGCACTCGATGGAGCGCAGTCCTGCACAGCAAGAGCATCTGAAGCGCGTGCAGGAGGCCAACCGAGGTAGGCCGGGCTGGGCTCGCGGGCGTGTTCTCTCCGAAGCCGAGCGCGCCGTACGAAGCGCCGCCCTGACCGGCAAGCCGAAGACGTCAGAACACAAAGAGCGCATTCGCCAGGCTGCCCTGCGCAGGTGGGCACGAACGCGCGCCGCCGCCAATCAATTGCCACCAGACGGTGCTGAGTAGACGCCCTTTAGCGCCGCCAGCTTTAGAGGGAGGACATATCCATGTCCCGCGATCCACTCGCAACGTACTCTACGATCTCGACTCCGCAGACTCGCCCAATCCCCGGTCGCAATGATCAAATCCAGAACAGCGCTGGTGGTTATGTCGTCAGCAAGGATATCTGGGAGCGTGTTGAAGACCTTCATCCTGCTTGGAACATCCGGCGGCACCTACTACGTCGGCGAGGACAAGCTGACTGCGGAGAACGCGGGCGTGCTGTTCCAGGCCATCGCTGAGGACGGACCGCGAGTGGTCGCTCTGCTGACGGAGGTTTCGGCGGCTCGCCCGCCCCGCGCCCCGAAGCAGCGCCCGGCCCTGTTCGCTCTCGCTGCGGCGTACGCGAAGGGCGACGCCGATACCCGCCAGGCCGCGAAGGTGGCGCTGGCGAAGGTGGCGCGTACGACCGACCATCTCGCGCAGTTCTTCGGCTACTACAAGAACCTCGGCGGCAAGGCGACCGGTCGCGGCACCTCGCCTGTGGTGGGCCGGTCGCTGCGGACGGCGCTCGGCTCCTGGTTCCTCACCGGGAGCGCCGACGACGTCGCGTTCAAGGCGTGCAAGGCCGCCCAGCGCCGAACGCCGCAGGGTGAGGCGTTCAGCCTGCGGGACGTGCTGCGGGTGGCCCATCCGGTCGCCGACGACGAGCAGCGCAAGGCGTTGTTCGGGTGGATCGCCGGGAACGTCGCCGACGAGCGGGCTCGCGAAATGCTGCCCGCCGTGGACCGGTTCCTCGCGGCGAAGGCGGTCACGGGCGCCGACGAGGCGATCCGGGTCGTGAACGAGTCGCGGGTGCCGTGGGAGTTCCTGCCGGACGCGATGCTGCGCGAGCCGAAGGTGTGGGAAGCCCTGGTCGACACGGTCGGGATGACCGCGCTCATCCGAAATCTGGCCCGCATGACCCGTCTCGGCACGCTGACGCCGCTCGGTGCGGCCACCCGGCGCGCCGTGGCCCGACTGACGGACCGGGCGGCGCTGCTGCGTGCCCGCATCCACCCGATGGACGCGTGGCTCGCGATGCGCGTCTACGCCTCCGGCCGGGCCCAGCCCAACCCGCGCGCCGACGTCCAGACGTGGACGCCGGTCCCGGCGATCCTGGACGCGTTGGAGCAGACGTACGAGCTGTCCTTCGGCAACGTCGCACCGACCGGGAAGCGGCTGCTGGTCGCCGTGGACTCGTCCGGGTCGATGAGCTGGAGCAACCGCGTCGCCGTTGGCGGGTCGCCGGTCGGGTCGCCGTACGAGGTCGGGTGCGCGCTGGCCGTCATGCTCGCCCGCATGGAGGAGAACGTGCACGTCATCGACGTGGACACCGCCGTGCACGCCTCCAAGGTGACACCGCGCACCAACCTGCGGGAGCTCGCCTCCTGGGAGCCGTCGGGCGGGGGCACCGACCTGTCGCTGCCGTTCACCTGGGCGGCCAAGGAGCGGATGAACGTGGACGGGATCATCGTCTTCACCGACAACGAGACGTGGGCCGGCCGCTCCCACCCGACGCAGGCGCTCGATGGCTACCGCCGGCAGATCAACCGGGACGCCCGCGTGGTGGTCGTGGCGATGACCGCCGCCGGTTACTCGATCGGCGAGCCCAGGGACGCGGGTGTGCTCAACGTCGCCGGGTTGGACGCGTCCCTGCCGCTGATCGTCAACGGCTTCGTACGCTGACCGGATCCTGAAAGCTTCGCGCCGCTGACCGATCCTGAGAGCGCCGATCAGAATCGCCGCTCAGGCTCGCGGTCGGAGCGGTCGGAGCTGTGGGGGCGGTGGGAGCGGTCGGCAGGCTCGGTGGGTTCGGCGGGCTCGTTTCTGGGCGGCGGGCGGTGCGTGACGTCGGGGTCGGCCGGGAGGCGGACGGTGAACACCGCGCCGGCTCCCAGCCGCCCGTCCGCCGTGATCGTGCCGCCGTGCCCGTCCACCACCTCCCGTACGAGGGCCAGCCCCAGCCCGAATCCCTGGCCGACGAACCGGGTGAACACTCGCTCGGAGTCGGCCGGATCCAGGCCCACCCCGTCGTCCCGCACCGTGAGCTCCACCACCTCCGGGCCGCCGACGACCGTCATCCAGATGTGCCCGCCCGCACTCGTGTGGCCGAGCGCGTTGTCCAGCAGGGCGGAGATCACCCGGCGGAGCGCCGACTGCGCCCCGCGCACGGTGTGGGCGTCGAGGCCCTGGCGGTGTACCTCGATCCTCACGCCGCGCGCCGCCGCGCGGGCCGCCTCGGCCACGGCCAGTTCCTCGGCCAGCGCCGCCAGGTCCACGGCTACGAACGGCCGGCGCAGCTGCCTGAACTGGGCCGACACCAGCAGGTCCTCGACCACCTCGCCCAGCTGGCGGCTGCCGGTGACCAGCTGGTCGGCCTCGTCGATGACCAGGATCGGGTCGGTGCCGCGCCGCAGCTGGCGGGCCACGAGCTGGGCGCGGGTGTGCAGACGGGTCAGCGGGGTGCGTAGCTCGTGGCTGACGTCGGCGGCGAACCTGCGCTGGCGGGCCAGGGCCTCGCCCAGTGGCGCGATCGCCCGGCGGGCGAGGACCTGGCCGATCAGCAGGGCGGCCAGCAGCCCGGCGAGCTCGGCGGCGGCGATCGTGCGCAGCAGGCGTTGCCGTTCGGCGGCCTGGTAGCGAAGGTCGATCGCCGCCTGGGTCGCCACGTCACCGCGCCGCTCAGTGCGTACGAGATAGCTCTGCCCGGCCAGCTCTGCCCGGGTGACCTGCGGTTCGCCGCCGGCGGCGGCCAGATACAGCGCGGTGCGCAGGGGGAGCGCCGCCGGTGCGCCGGGAGAGGCCTGTACGGTGCCGTCGCGCAGTTCGAACAGCCAGACGCAGGGGGGCGGGTGGGCGATGGAGCCGTGTTGCGTCGCGGCGGCCAGGTCACGCCGTGCGGAGGCGCTCTGGTCGCTCACGGTGACGCAGTAGACCATCACCCCGAAGAGCGCGAGCACCACCGAGATCGCGCCCGCCACCTGCACGGTGACCCGCCGGCGGGCCCGGTTCAGCAGGCGTCGCTCCGGATCGTCCAGGGTGTCCCGGCGGCGACCCCGGAGCGGCGGGCGTCGCTCCGGATCGGACACGGTGTCCCGGCGGCGACCCCGGAGGAGCGGGCGTCGCTCCGGATCGGCGGCCGGCTGCTCCCTCACAGCTCACCCAGGCGGTAGCCCACGCCTCGTACGGTGCTGACGATGCCCGCCCCCAGCTTGCCGCGCAGGTAGTAGACGTAGGTGTCCACGATCGCATCGGTGCGGGCGCCGTCGAAGACCCGCTGTCGCAGTGAGGCGCGTGTGTGCACCTGCCGCGGCCGGATCGCCAGCGCGTGCAGCAGCCGCGCCTCTTGGCCGGACAGGGTCACCTGCTCGCCGGTCGGCAGCCGTACGGTGTGGGCCTCCGGATCCAGCCAGCCCGCGCCGACGGGCAGCAGCCCGGCCTGGTCGAGGTTCCTGCGGTGCAGCGCCCGTACCCTGGCCAGCAGCTCGTCGATCTCGAACGGCTTGACCAGGTAGTCCTCGGCGCCCGCGTCGAGCCCGGTGACCCGGTCGGCGACCGTGCCGAAGGCGGACAGGACGAGCACCGGCACGGTGACGGCCTGCCTGCGCAGCCGCCGCAGCAGGTCGATGCCGTCGACCACCGGCAGACCCCGGTCGACGATCATGGCGTCGTAGGCGCGGCTCAGGCCCAGGTGCAGGCCACGCTGCCCCTCCAGGGCCAGGTCGACCGTGTAGCCCTCGTCGGTGAACAGGTTCACCAACATGCCCCCGAGCTCGCGGTCATCCTCCACGAGCAGCAGCCGACGGGCGGGGGAGCCGGCTGTACTCGATGTCCCAGCCACGGATCAACCGTTGCATCACCGCCGCAGAATTACCAGGGTCCCGACAAGTGTTGACATTTCAGGAAATGGTGGGCCGGGCGGCGGCTGTCTGCTCCTCCAGAGGGCGGGGCTGTTCGGGGTCGGTTCTCCTGGCCTGCTCGAGGCGTTCGGGCAGCGCCAGTTTGTAGAGCGGCAGGGCGCCCGCGGTCGTGATGATGGCCACGAGCACCAGCATGGCGAACAGCTCCGGCGTGATCATGCCCTGAGCCAGGCCGATGTTGATGAAGATGAGGATCATCAGCCCTCTGGCGTTCATGAGCGCGCCCACCGCGTACGACTCGCGCCAGTTGAAGCCCATCGCCCTCATCGACAGCGAGCAGCCGAAGTACTTCCCGCTGAAGCCCGCCACCAGGATCAGCGCGAAGGCCAGCAGCATGGCGCCCCCGGCGATGCCGTTGAGATGGGTGTTCAGCCCCGAGAAGGTGAAGAAGACCGGTAGCAGCAGCGTCGAGACGACGTCCATCATGCGGCCGTGCAGCACCTGACGGAACGCCGGATCGCGGGGCATGGTCAGTCCGGCGAGGAAGCCGCCGAAAACCGAGTACACACCGATCCAGTCGGTGAGCCAGCCCGCTGTGAGCGGTACGAGGATGACGACGTACATGGCGCCGGGGCCGAGCCGGCCGGTTCGCGCGAGACCGCGGCCCAGCGGACGCAGCAGCCGGGCGACCACTGTCAGCATCACCAGCGCGAAGATCGTGGCCAGGCCGATGGTGCGCAGGGCGCCGCCGGGGCCCGAGCCGAGGTGGACCGCCGACAGCACCGCGAGGATGCACCACGCCAGGGCGTCGTCGATGGAGGCCGCGATCAGCGTGAGCCGGCCGAGCGGGGAGTTCTCCAGCTTCCGCTCGTACAGGATTCTGGCCAGCATGGGGAAGGCGGTCAGCGACAGCGCGCCCCCGACGAACAGGGCGAACTCCCACCGGCTGACGTCCGGGCGGGAGAGCACGTCCCACAGGAGCAGGCCGGTGCAGGAGCCCAGGAGCAGGGAGGGCAGGATGCCCGAGACGGCCAGGAGCGAGCCCCGGCGGACCTCGCCCGGCGAGCGCGCGCTGTGGTCCAGCCCGGCGCCGACCAGGAACATGTACAGCGTCAGCCCGATGGTGCTGAGCACATACAGGACCGGCCGGACCTCCTTGGGGAACAGGGCGGCCTGGGCCTCCGGGAACAGCCAGCCGAACAGGGTCGGGCCGAGCAGGACGCCGGCCACCATCTCGCCGAGGACCCGCGGCTGCATGACCATCAGCGCCAGCCGGCCGCACACGCCCGCGGTCAGCAGGATGACGACCAGGGCGGGCAGCACCTTGAGGATCAGTTCGAGGTTCGGGTCACCGGCGGCGACCAGGGCCATCGTGGGCATACCATTCCTCCGCTCGTAATCCGGACGATCAGGACAATCGGGACGATCGGTTGGGTGGCGGGTCGGTTGGGGCGGTCAGCGGGTGATCGGCTGGGCGGGACGGTCAGTGGGCGACCGGCTGGCCGTCGTCCGCGAAGTGGCGCTCGCACAGCCGCTGCCTGCGCGCGTCCCAGACCATGTACGTGCCGAGGACGAGCTGGACGAGGCTGCGCCAGACGTCCTCCCAGCGGTCCCTGAACCGCACGAACAGCAGCAGCGGCCGGTGGGCGGCAATCCTGCGGGCGTAGCGCGGGGTGAGCAGGCACGGTCCCCGGTTGGGCAGGGACCGGGTGTGGGAGGCGGTGGAGTCCAGGGCGTACAGGCGCAGGATCTCCTCCGCCGCGACCCGCATGGCGATCGGCGCCAGCCGCCAGGCCGGGCACGGCCGATTGGCGGCGATGCCGAACGGGATGTGGTTGAGCTCACGGACCGCGGTCCG
Organism: Nonomuraea sp. NPDC049750; assembly: GCF_040659625.1. Lineage (NCBI taxonomy): Bacteria > Bacillati > Actinomycetota > Actinomycetes > Streptosporangiales > Streptosporangiaceae > Nonomuraea > Nonomuraea sp. NPDC049750. The sequence goes on along the minus strand of NZ_JBFANB010000014.1, from coordinate 120,575 downwards.
GTGGGGGCGGGGGTGGGCCGGGTCGAAGCGGCTGGGGTCGAAGTGGTCAGGGTCGGTGAAGCCCGCGCGGTGGAACTCCGGGTAGTTGAAGCACAGCACCGAGCCCGCCGGGATCACCGTGCGCTCGTCCAGCGGGATGTCGCCGGTGGTGACGCGATGGGCGATGCCGAAGAGCGGGTAGAGCCGCAGCGTCTCCGCGATCACCTGGTCCAGGTAGCGCGGACCGCCTGTCAACGCCCTGGCCTGTACGTCCGGGTGCTGGGCGAGGACCATCAGCAGGTGGGCCATGGCCTCCGACAGCTGGACCACCGCGGTGTTGAAGAAGGCCCCTTGCAGGTAGAGCGCCTGCTCCCGGGCCGACAACCCGTCGGGGAGCGGCTGGCGCACCAGGGGCAGCCGGTCCATGAGATACCGGGTCAGCCGGTCGCGCCGGTCCATGTGCCGCAGCCCGCAGCACTTGAGCGAGGTGACGACGTCGTTCGCGTTGCCGGCGATCAGGTCGCGGGCCGTGCGCGGGCATGGCCTGCCGAAGACCAGCTCGTACGAGAACTCCGCCCAGAGCGGCATCATCAGGTCGCGCAGCCGGACCAGCCCGCCCGCCTCCCGCAGCGTTCGGGTGACGCAGCGGCGGGTCAGCTCCTCCGCTTCCGTACGCGGGATGGAGAGAAAGCCGCGGGTGGCCCGGGCGACGGCGTCATACCGTTCGCCCGCTTCCAGGTGTTCCTGGTGCATCTCGGGGCCGGGCGCCAGCCAGTACCAGAACAGGTCCGACAGTGCGGCGCCCTTGCTCCGGCCAGCGGCCGCCGGATGGGAGTAGACCTCCTTGAACCGCTCGATCCCCACCAGATCGCCGGGCACCGGAATGCCTTCGTCCCCGTTGACCCGGTTGAAGACCCGTACGCGCAGTGCCACGACCCGGCCCGGCAGCCACCACGGCAGGCTCAGGACCGCGACGACGGCGACCGCCGCGGCCACTGCGGCCAAAGCCCCCGTAAAAGCCCCCGTCAAAACCCCGGTCACCACGGCCGTCGCACCATCCCAGGTTCGAGCTCGTCGATCGACGCGCAGCCGCACAGGGTGAGCGCCCGCTCGACCTCCGTACGCAGCAGGCTGAGCATCCGCCCCGCGCCCCGCTCCCCGTCCGCCGCCAGCCCCCAGATCACCGGGCGGCCCACCGCGACCGCGGCGGCACCCAGCGCCAACGCCTTCAGCACGTCGGTGCCGCGCCGCACACCCCCGTCCAGCAGCACCGGGACGGTTCCGCCGACGGCGGCCACGATGTCCGGCAGCAGGTCGACGGCGGCCGGGACCGTGTCGAGCTGCCGGCCGCCGTGGTTGGAGACCACCAGCGCGGAGACGCCGTGGTCGAGCGCCAGGCGTACGTCGGCGGGATGGGCGACGCCCTTGAGCGCGATCGGCAGCGCGGTCATCTCCCTGAGCCGGTCGAGGTGCGCCCAGGAGATCTCCGGTGACATGACGATCGGCCGCACCCGCGCGCCGTCGCGCAGGTTCTCGCAGCACAGGCCCTCGGGCAGGTCGTGGAAGCCGTTGCGCCGGTCCCGGGGCCGCGCTCCCAGGGTGGGGGAGTCCACCGTGACGACCAGCGCCGTGCAGCCGGCCGCCTCGGCCCGCCGGACGATGGTCTCGGTGAAGGCCAGGTCCGGCTGGATGTAGAGCTGGAACCAGAGCTTGGCCCCCGGCGCCGCCGCGGCCACGTCCTCGACGGCGACCGTGGACGCCATGGAGACGATCATGATCGTCTCGGCGGTGGCGGCGGCCCGCGCTGTGGCCCGCTCGCCCTCGGGGTCGGCCAGCCGGTGGAACGCGGTCGGCGCCACCAGCACGGGCATGGCCGCGCGGCTGCCCAGCAGGGTGACGCCGAGCTGGAGCTTCCCGGCGCCGCGCAGCACCCGGGGCACCAGCGCCAGCCGGTCGAACGCCGCCTCGTTGGCCCGCAGCGTGACCTCGTCACCGGCCCCGCCGGCGAAGTAGTCGTAGTGCGCGGGGTCGAGACGCGCGCGGGCGGCGGCTTCGAACTCACCGAGCGTGTCCATACCGCCGTTCTCGAAATCGCCGGGCGTGTCCATTTCGCCGGCCTCGAACTCGCCCGGCGTCTCCATCACGCCGGCACCGAGGCGGCCTGGCGGGCGAAGAAGGCTCGCAGCGGCGCGACGTGCACCTCCGGGGAGGTCCAGTCGTTCTCCAGGTTCTCGGTGATGTGGTGGACGGCGGCCGGGGCGCCGGGCCGGTGATGCCGGACCACCGGATGCAGGTAGTGGCCCTCGTGGGCGCGGGCGGAGTCGCTCTGCCGGATCCGGCCGACCGCGATGTCGAAGGGGTCGACCTTGTCGTGTTCCGGCCCGTACTCCAGGGTGATCGCGAAGTGGCCGGCGTCGCCGATCGGCGAGCCCTCCAGATCGACCGGTAACTCCTCCAGGTAGCGGGCCCCGCCCCGGCCGTCGGGGACGATGACGTCGGCCAGCAGCCCGAACTGCTGCCACAGCGCCGAGGAGTGGTTGACCCGGTCGAGCACCGCCGCGGCCATGGCCTCCGGCTCTGCCGCGAGGTCGCGGCCGGGCCACGGTACGTCGTGGTACCTGTGCTCCAGGACGCGGTGCAGCGAGCGCGTGCCGTACCTGAAGCCGTGGATGAACCCGCTGGTGCCGCGCTTGAAGTCGCGGGACTGCGTCAGCGTCCCGGCGAAGTAGAGGCCGGGCACACTGACCGACTCGTAGGCGGGGGTGAGCGCCGGGAACCGGTCCTGGATCATCAGCTCCGGACGGCACCCGTCGTCGAAGATCGAGGCGTCGAACCGGAAGCCGGTGCAGACGATCACCCGGTCGTACGGGATGTCCTTGGTGACCTCGTCGGCGCGGGCGAAGCTCACCGCCACCAGGTACGAGCCGTCGGCCTGCTGCTCGATCCGCTTGACGGAGCCGTCCAGCACCGCGTTCTGGGACTTGAGCTGGTAGGTGTCGAGGAAGTTGTTGTTGACCGCGCGCAGATGGCCGACGAAGTGAGTGCGCCACGCCATCCGTACGGAGTTCGGGCCCGCGACGTGGATCACCGCGGCGGTCTCGACCAGGTTGTCCGCCGTCTCGAAGGCCGAGTTGCCCTTGCCGATGACGAGCACCCGCTGGTTCACGTAATCGGCCGGGTCGGTGGCGACCGTGCCGTAGGGCTCGGCGGTCTCGATGCCCGGTATCTCCGGGATGTTGGGCCGGCTGACCCCGGTCGCCACGATCAGGCGCTTCGCCTCGTACGTCCGGCCGTGCTCGTCGGTCACCCGGAAAGGGCCCACAGCGGGTGCGCGGGTGATGTGGACGGCGCGGGCGTCATGGACGATCCGCAGGCCGCACGCGGCGGCGTAGTCGGCGAGGTAGCGGACCATGTCGTCGGCGGCGGGGAAGTAGCGGTCGCTGTAGCGGGTGAACAGCAGGTCCGGGTCGTCCGACAGCAGGGAGTTCCAGTCCATCCGGAGGTTGAGCTCCGGGTCGGAGGTTCCGTTGTACCTCTTGTTGATCGAGATGAGCGTGCGATGGCGCGGGAAGGTGCGGAAGAACGTGCCCGGCGTGGGACCGGCTTCCAGGATCAGGTACGACCGGCCCGCCTTTTCGAGGAAATATCCCAGTTGCAGCCCCGCCGGGCCGGCGCCGATCACCAGGTAGTCGAGGGCGTTGTCCGGCACGTAGGCCTCCGTCACAGCGATGTCATGAAACGAGCGATGTCATGAAACGGACGACCTCAGTGTTGGCGGGCGATTCTCAGAGAATGCTCAGAGCATCCGCCCGCCGGGCCGGTCCAGCAGGGCGCGCTTGTCCGGTTTGCCGCTGGCGGCGACCGGGACGGCCGACACCACCGTGATCGTCCGGGGCACGCTGTCGTCGCCGAGTTCGGCGCGTACCAGGGCGGTCAGCGCGTCGCGGTCCGGGGTCCGCCCGGTGGCGGGCACCACGAAGGCGTGTACGGCCTCGCCGGTCAGCTCGTCCGGCGCCCCGGCCACGTACGCCTCGTCCACGTCGGGATGGGCGGCCAGCACCCGCTCGATCGGACCCGCGTACACCACCATCGCGTTCACCATGATCACATCCCGGGTCCGGCCGACCAGGTACAGGAAGCCGTCCTCGTCCACGTATCCCAGGTCGCGGGTGCGCAGCCGGCCGTCCCGCAGCGTGTCGCGGCTCTCCTCCGGCTGCCCCCAGTAGCCGGACATCAGGTACGGGCTGCGTACGTGGATCTCGCCGGTCTCTCCCGCGGCCACCTCCCGGTCCGCCTCGTCCCGGACACTGATCTCGACCCCTGGATGCGGCCGGCCCACCGAGGCCACGTTGCCCCGGGCGATGTCGGCGGGCGTGAGCATCGCGATGTTGCCCGCCTCGGTCTGGCCGTAGCCCTGGTAGACGACCGGGCCGAGCCGTTCCACCGCCGCCGCCAGCCGGGACGGGCTGAGCGGAGACCCGGAGACCATCAGCGCGCGCAGGCTGCCGACGTCGACCTGGTCATCCTTGAGCAGCCGGAGCATCTGGTACAGCCTGGGCACGGTGATGATGGAGCCGGTGATCCGGTGGCGCTCGATCGCGTACGGGAAGACCGGCCGCCCGTCGTCCTCCGGGATCACCGCCGTCCCGCCGCCCAGCAGGCACGGCGCCAGGAACTCCATGACGACCATGCTGGCCAGGGTGCCGAACAGCAGGTAGCGCCCGAACGACTCGGCGAGCGCCACCGCGACCGGGCCCCACACGCGGGGCTGCCACGCCCAGTGCTCGCTCAGCGCGCGGTAGGTGATCGCGCAGCCCTTGGGCCGACCGGTGCTGCCGCTGGTGAAGGTCAGGGCGGCCACGTCGTCCGGACGCGCCGTGACGGCGAGGGGGCGGCCGTCGTCGGCGCGCGCCAGCAACTCCGCCAAGGACAGGACAGGAAGCGGCCCCTCGGGCACCGCGCTCGACCGGTCGGCCGGCACAGGTACCGCGCTGAACCGGTCGAGTGGCCCCTCAGGCATCGCGCTCGACCCGCCGACCAGCGTGGGAAGCGACCCGTCGACCATCAGGACGTCGACCCCCATCCCCAGCACGTGGGCGAGCTGCGCGGCCGGGTAACCGGGCCGGACGCCCACGACGCGGCAGCCCAGCGCGTGCGCGGCCATGTGCGCGGCGAACGCCTCCGGCGAGACGGCGGTCCGGATGGCGACACCCCGGCCGGGCCCGAGCCCGGCATCGGCCAGCGCGCCGGCCAGCCTACGGATCATCTCCAGCAGCTCACCCCGTGAGACGGTCCGGGACCCGTGCTCGAACGCCACGCCGCCGGGCGAGTCCCGCAGCGCGTCGAGAAGGGGATGCGGGAACAGCATGGTCGGCTCCTCACCATTGCGGCGGTCGGCTGCGACATGTATCTGGTCATATAACCGGCTTGTCGTCCACTGCGACGGTAGGCACCGCGGATCAGAGGCCGATCAGAGGCGGGAGGGAGCGCGAGGTGAAGGTGATCGGCGCGGGATTCGGCAGAACGGGGACGAGGTCGCTGAAGGCGGCGCTGGACCGGCTGGGGTACGGCCCCTGCTACCACATGTCCACGGTCATAGCCGAGCCGTACCGGGTCCGCCAGTGGCTCGACGTGGGGGAGGGCCGCGCCCGCGACTGGGACGAGATGTTCACCGGCTTCCAGTCGGCGGTGGACTGGCCCGCCGCCTCCTACTGGCGGGAGCTGGCCGAGCACTATCCCGACGCGAAGATCATCCTCACCGTCCGCGACCCGCGCCGGTGGTACGACAGCGTCAGCCAGACCATCTTCGCCGGCGCCCTGGCCGAACGCCGCCCGATGCCGATCCGCCGCCGCGTCATCCGGTGGCTGGTGGCGCGCCGGGCGCCGGACTTCGCCCTGTACCCGCGCATGGCCAGGGCGACCGTCATGGACCGGGTCTTCGACGGCCGCGTCGACGATCCCGCGTACGCCATGAAGGTCTTCGAACGGCACCTCGCCGAGGTCCAGGCGGCGATTCCGGCCGCGCGGCTGCTGGTCTTCGACGTCCGGGAGGGATGGGAGCCACTGTGCGCCTTCCTCGGGACGCCCGTCCCGGACGAGCCCTTCCCCCAGGCAAACGAACGCGAGGCGTTCCGGCGCAAGCGGACCGGCAGACAACTGCGCCTGATCCTGCGCGGGCGCTGACCGTCCCCGGCACCGGGCAGAATGAGAGGCGTGCCGCGACGTGACTCGAAATCCGCCTCAGCCCCGTGCCCATGCGGGCTGCCGGCGACCTACCGGGAGTGCTGCGGGCGGCTGCACCGCGGCCTCGCCGCCGCGCCCACGGCCGAGGCGCTCATGCGGTCCCGGTTCAGCGCCTTCAGCGTCGGCGACGCCGGATATCTGCTGCGCACCTGGCATCCGGCGGCCCGCCCGGCCCGGCTCGACCTCGACCGGGGGACACGCTGGACCCGGCTGGAGATCCTGGAGACCACCGGGGGCAGCGTCGTCTCCACCGAGGGCACCGTCCGATTCCGGGCCCACTACACCGACAACGGCGAGGCGGGCTCCATGGAAGAGCACAGCCGCTTCGTCCGGCACGAGGGCGCCTGGACCTATGCCGGGGCCGACTGAGGGAGAGCGTTGACCTACGACCTGTTGTCCTGGCTGCGCGCCACGATCGAGGGCGACAACGCGACGGCCGAGGCGGCGACTCCCGGCCCGTGGTCCTACGACCCCACCAGGGAGTGGTACGACGGCGACGACTTCGTCACCATGACCAACGGCCAGGAGTTCGTCGGCTTCGGCGACCCGTCGGCCTTCCGTGGCGCGGTCTGCATCACCGGCGACGCCGGACACACGCCGTCCATGAGGGACGCCGTGCACATCGCCGTCCACGATCCCCGTGACGTCATGGCCCGCTGCGCCGCCGAGCTGCGCCTGATCGCCGCGCACGGACACGGCGCCGGGGACGGAGACGAAGACGGGCGCGCGGACGGAGACGGGCACACAGACGAGGGGCCCTGCGACACACTGCGGCTCCTCGCCTACGGCTACCGCCATCGTCCGGGCTGGCTGCCCGAGTGGGCGCCACGCTGAGTTCGACGACCGGCGTTCGGTGAGCGCGGCAGCGGGTACTGGCCGCCCACTACCAGGAGGGGTTCATGGGATTACGGGCAAGGCTCAACAGCCGGTTCGGGCGTAAGGGGCGGCGGCTGCGGGCCACGGCCCGGCAGACCTTCGACTGGAAGGACCTGCGGCCGGGCCAGCAGGAGGCGATGGAACACCTGCTCGACGGGCGTGACGTGCTGCTGGTCATGCCGACCGGCGCCGGCAAGTCGGCGGTCTACCAGGTGCCCGCGCAGCTGCGCGACGGTCCCACCGTGGTCGTCTCACCGCTCATCGCGCTGCAGCGCGACCAGGTGCTCGGCCTGGAGAAGGCCGACGCGGGCGGGGCCGTCGCGGTCAACTCCACCTCCTCGGTCAAGGCGGGGCTGGAGAAGGTCACGGCGGGGGAGGCGGAGTTCGTGTTCCTGTCGCCCGAGCAGCTGGCCAAGCCCGACGTCGTCGCCCAGCTGGCCAAGGCCAAGCCGTCGCTCATCGCGGTCGATGAGGCCCACTGCGTCTCGTCATGGGGGCATGACTTCCGCCCCGACTACCTGCGGCTGGGCAAGGTCATCGAGCGCCTGGGGCATCCGCCGGTGGTGGCGATGACCGCCACGGCGGCGCCGAACGTCCGGGAGGAGATCGTCCGCTCCCTCGGGCTGAAGGACCCGGTGCAGATCGTCCGCGGGTTCGACCGGCCCAACATCCGGCTGGAGGTACGCCGGTTCGTCGGCGACGACGACAAGAGCCGGGCCCTGGCCGAGCACGCCGCCTCCCTCGACGGGCTCGGCCTGGTCTATGTCGCCACCCGGCGCGAGGCCGAGGAGTACGCGGCGCTGCTGACCGGGATGGGCCGCCACGCGGAGCCGTACCACGCCGGGATGCGGGCGGCCGAGCGGACGCGCGTGCACTCGCTCTTCACGGCCGGCGAGGTGGACACGGTGGTGGCCACCTCGGCGTTCGGGATGGGGATCGACCGGCCCGATGTCCGCTACGTGCTGCACGCGTCCCCGCCCGAGTCGCCCGACGCCTACTACCAGGAGATCGGCCGGGCGGGCCGGGACGGCGGGCCCGCCCGCGCCGTGCTGTTCTACCGGTCGGAGGATCTGGGCCTGCGCCGCTTCTTCGCCAGCGGCCGGGCGGACGCCGAGGCGCTGCTGCGGGTGGCGACCCTGGTGAAGGAGCACGGCGGCACCGTGCCCGTCACCGAGCTGCGCGCCCTGCTGGAGGTGGGCGCCTCCCAGCTGACGAGCCTGGTCAACCTGCTGGAGCAGGCCGAGGCGGTGACCGTCACCGACTCCGGCGACCTGCGCTACGCGCCGGGCGGGCCGCCGCCGGAGAAGGCCGCCGCGCGGGCGGTGGAACTCGACGAGATCCGGCACCGCGTCGACGACTCGCGCATCGACATGATGCGCGGCTACGCGGAGACGACTGGGTGCCGCCGCCGCTTCCTGCTGGAGTACTTCGGCGAGCCGTACGACACGGCCTGCCGGACCTGCGACACCTGCCAGGACGGCCTGGAGCCCATCGCGACCGGCGAGGGACCGTACCCGCTGCACGCCAAGGTCGAGCACCAGGCATGGGGGCGGGGCACGGTCATGCGCCGCGAGCCGGACCGGATCACGGTCCTGTTCGACTCGGTGGGCTACAAGACACTCGCCCTGGCCGCCGTGGAGGGCGTCCTGCGCCGCGCGGACGACGCGTCGTAGGCCAGGGTCACTTCATCCAATCCTCCAGGCCGCTCGCCGACAGGGGCAGCTCGGCCGAGAGCACGTCGATGCCGTCCGCCGTCACCAGCAGGTCGTCCTCGATGCGCGCGCCGATCCCGCGCAGCTCGGGCGGCACGGTCAGGTCGTGGGCGTGGAAGTACAGGCCGGGCTCCACGGTGAACACCATGCCGGGCTCGATGAGCGCCCCCTGGTAGGCCTCGGGCGCGGCCTTGGCGCAGTCGTGCACGTCCAGGCCGAGGTGGTGGCCGATGCCGCAGATCAGGTAGCGGCGGTGGTGCTGGCCGCGCTCCGACAGCGCCTCGTCCACCGAGACCGGCAGCATCCCCCAGTCGTCCAGCCCGCGCGCGATGACCTCCATCGCGGCGTGGTGGAAGTCGGTGAACCGGCGGCCGGGGGCCACCTGCGCCAGCGCCGCCCGGTGCGCCCGCTCCACCAGGTCGTGCACCTGGCGCTGGGCGGGGGAGAAGGTGCCGGAGGCGGGGAAGGTGCGGGTGACGTCCGCGGTGTAGTGGCTGCGTACCTCCACGCCCATGTCGAGCAGCAGCAGCTCCTCCGGCAGCACCGGGCCGTCGCAGCGCACCCAGTGCAGGGTCGGGGCGTGCGGGCCGCTGCCCACGATCGAGGCGTAGCCGGGGCCGTTGCCGTACGCCCTGGCGTACCGGTCGAAGGTGCCCTGCAGCCAGCGCTCACCCGGCCCGGCCACGGCGGTCGGGATCTCGGCGAGCACCGCGGCGAACCCCTCGACCGTCCGGTCCACGGCCTCCCGCAGCTGGCCGATCTCCCAGTCGTCCTTGATCATGCGCAGCTCGGCCAGTACCCGGGCGATTTCGTCGTCGGTGGAGAGCGTGCCGTCGAAGTCGGTCAGCGGCCTGACCGGCACGCCCAGCGCCGCCGACCACTCGGCCAGTCCGGGGGCGGCGCCCACCCACAGCTCCCCGTGGGCGGCGTCGGCGAAGAAGCCCGGCTCGCCGGGATAGGCGGGGACGGGCAGGTAGACGACCGCGTCGCCGTCCCTGACCACCGCCACGGCGTCCTCGGCCACGCAGCCGGTCAGCCAGTAGAAGTCGCTGCCGGGGCGGAAGTCGTAGGAGGTGTCGTTGCTGCGCACCGGCGCCTGGCCCGCCGCCACCACGACGGTCCGGCCGGGGAGCGCGGCGCCGAGCCGGGCCCGATGGGCGGCGGCGGCCTCCGCGGCGCCGGGGACCACGGTCGGGGTGCGGTCGGGGATGTCCCAGCCCTTGCCGATGTAGTCAGTGAACGCGGGAATGTCCAGCAGTTTCGGGGGCCTGCCGTCAGTCACCTGTGATGCCTCCTCCGATGTCACGCACCAGTTCGGTCAGCCGGGCGAAGACGCGCTCCTCGCCCAGGCCGTCGTGCTCGTACTCGTTGGTGACCCACGCTTGGGCGTTGCCGATACGAGCGGCGGTGTCCAGTTGCAGGCCGGAATCTACATACATGTCGTCGTAATACACGGCGGCGGCCAGCGGAACCTCGTTGGCGGCCAGGCGTACCGGGTCATAGAGCGGCGGCCAGTCCGCCCGCTCGGCCAGCAGCTCCACGGCCGCGCGGAACGGGCGCAACACCCGGATCTCCGCGAACATCCAGGGGTACATCATCTCCCCGGTGAACAGCAGCGGCCGGGCCGACTCGGCGAAGGCCGGGTGGCGGGCCCGCTCTTGCTCGGCGGCCCAGCCGGTGGCTCCGGGGCCCGAGCCGTAGATGCTCTCCTGGAGCGCGGCGAACAGCGGGTTGTCGCTGTAGGAGGAGCGGGCCAGCACCTGCTGCAGGAAGGTGTCCGTCACGTGCTCGCCGTCGAGCGCCTCGTCGAGCAGCCAGTGCATGCGCTCATAGCCCGGCTTCATGCCGAAGTCGATGCCGAGCGACTGCAGCCGCCGTACCGTGAGCACGTCGCCGTCGGGCAGCCGGACGTCCTGCGCGGCCAGCCGGTCGGCCAGGCGGCCGACGGTCTCCACGTGGTGCGGGTAGCGGCGGTAGAACTCGGCGTTCTTGGCCGCGACGCGGGGATAGGTACGCCGGTAGACCTCCGCCGCGTCCGGGTCCAGGCCGGGCAGCCCTCCGGTGACGTAGCAGGCGCGCAGCCCCTGCGGCGCCCGCGACAGGTACGTCAGCGTGAGGAACCCGCCGTAGCTCTGGCCCAGCGTCTCCCAGCGACGGCCGCCGAAGACGGTCGTCCGCAGGTGCTCGGCGTCGGCGACGATCGAGTCGGCGCGGAAGTGGGCGAGATAGTCGGCGGCCTCCCGCGCGCTGCCGAACGCGCTCATCACCCGCCCGTCGATCCGCGAGCTGCGGCCGGTGCCGCGCTGGTCGAGCAGGATCACCCGGTGCGTCTTGAGCGCCTGGCCGAGCCAGCCGTTCGTGCCGATCGGGCGCGGGCCCTTGCCGCCGGGACCGCCCTGAAGGTAGAGCAGGCACGGCAGGTCCTCGGCCGCCCGCACCGGATCGGCCAGCTCCCGGGCGAACACCGTGATGGTGTCCCCGCCGGGGGCGGACCAGTCGAGCGGCACCTCCACCACGTGGTCGCGCACGCGCATCCCGGGGATGATGTACGTGGTCAACGGGGGCTCCCTTCACGGCGCCTGCGGTCCCATTCGGGGTTGATGCGGGGGATGGCGGCCAGGAGCGTACGGGTGTACGGGTCCCGGGGGTCGCCGAAGACGCTCTCGACCGGCCCCTGCTCGACGATCCTGCCCTTGCTCATGACCGCCACCCGATGGGCGATCTGCCGGACGACGGCCAGATCGTGGGCGATGAAGATGTAGCTGAAGCCGCTCTCGGCCTGCAGCCGCCGCAGCAGCTCGATGACCTGGGCCTGCACGGAGACGTCCAGGGCGGACACCGCCTCGTCGCAGATGACCAGCTTGGGGTGCACGGCCAGCGCGCGGGCGATGCCGATCCGCTGGGCCTGACCGCCGGAGAACTGCGCGGGGTAGCGCTGGGAGTGGTCCGGGTCGAGCCCGACCCGCTCCATCAGCTCCCTGGCGTGCGCCCGCTTCCCGCCCGTCGGGGGGATCCCCTGGTACACCAGTGGCGCCATCAGGATGCGCTCCACCGTGTGGCGGGGGTTGAGCGAGGAGAACGGGTCCTGGAAGACGACCTGCACGTTGGCCCGGTAGCGGGCCAGCGCGGCCCCCTTGGCGACGGTGATGTCCTCGCCCTCGAACTCCAGGGTGCCCGCGCTCGGCTCCGTCAGCCTGGCCACCATGCGGGCGGTCGTCGACTTGCCGCTGCCCGACTCGCCCACCACGGCCAGCGTCTCGCCCGGCCGGACGTCGAAGCTGACGCCGTCGACGGCGACGAACTCGGCCTTGCCGCCCAGCGGCCCGCGGGTGACGAACCGCTTGGTCAGCTCGTTCGCCCTCAGCAGGGGCTCGCTCATGACATCACCTCGTCGATGGGGGAGTCGTCGATGCGCGGAACGCTGTCCAGCAGCATGCGGGTGTAGTCGTGCCGCGGATCGGAGAAGACCTGCTCGGCGGTGTCGTACTCGACCTGCTCGCCCCGGCACATCACCAGGACACGCGTGGCGATCGAGCTGATCACCGCGAGGTCGTGCGTGATGAACACCATCCCGGTGCCGCTCTGCCGCCGCAGGTCGGCGAGCAGGCGCAGAATCTGCGCCTGGACGGTCACGTCGAGCGCGGTGGTCGGCTCGTCGGCGATGAGCAGGGCGGGGGAGCAGACCAGCGCCATCGCGATCATGACGCGCTGCCGCTGCCCGCCGGAGAACTGGTGCGGGTAGTAGTCCACCCGCCGCTCCGGGTCGGGCAGGCCCACCTGCTCCAGCGCCTCGATCGCGACCCTGCGCGCGGCCTTGCGCGAGCGGCCCTTATGGGCCCGGTAGACCTCCTCGATCTGCAGGCCCACGGTGTAGTACGGGTTCAGCGACGACAGCGGATCCTGGAAGACCATCGAGACCTGGTCCCCCCTGATCCGGCGCATGTCCTTGTCGCTGCGGCCGAGCAGTTCGGTGCCGTCCAGCCGGATGCTGCCCCGGGTCACCGCCCCCCGGGGCAGCAGCCCCATGATCGCGAGGCTGGTCATGGACTTGCCCGAACCGGACTCACCGACGATGCCGACCGTCTCGTCGCTCCCGACGGTGAAGCAGACGTCCTTGACGACGTCCACCGGCCCCCGCGTGGTGGGGAAGGTGACGGTGAGGTCCTCCACGACAAGCAGGTCACTCATTTCGCGGTGATCCTCACTCTCGGGTCCAGCGTGGTGTAGACGAGATCGACCACCAGGTTGCCCACCACCACGAAGAACGCGGCGAGCAGCGTCACCGCCATGATCACCGGCTGGTCGTTCTTGGCGATCGAGTCGGCGGCCATCTTGCCGACCCCGTTGAGGCCGAAGACCGTCTCGGTGATGAGCGCGCCGCCCAGCAGGGCCGCGAAGTCCATCCCGAAGATGGTGGCGATCGGGGTGAGCGCGGGCCGCAGCGCGTGCCGCCGCATGGTGAGCATGGGCGGCAGGCCCTTGGCCCGCGCCGTGCGCATGAAGTTCTCCGCCAGCGTGTCGATCACGTTGGCCCTGGTCAGCCGCGCGTAGAGGCAGGCGTAGCCGGTGGCCAGCACGACCCAGGGCATCAGGTACGACTGGAACCACAGCACCGGTCCGTCGGAGAAGGAGACCGCCGACGGGAAGGGCAGGATCTGCAGCCACACCACCAGCACGTACTGCAGCGCCAGCGCCAGCACGTAGTTGGGGATGCTCGACCCGCCGAGGGCCAGCCCCATCGCGGTACGGTCCCACCAGGTGCCCTCCTTCACCGCGCTGAGCAGCCCGGCCAGGATGCCGATCAGCAGCCAGAGCACCGCGGCGCCGATCGCGACGGTGGCGCTGACCGGCAGCCGGTCCACGACCATCTCCCAGACCGACTGATTGGTCTGGAAGCTGTAGCCCAGGCACGGGGCCGCGCAGTGGATCAGGTTGGCCCCCGAGCCGTAGTCCCGGCCGACGAAGATGGCCGTCAGGAACGTCCAGAACTGGGTGAAGTACGGCTGGTCGAGCCCGAGCACCCCGCGAATCTGGTCGATCCGCTCGGGCGTGCACGTCTTCCCGCAGATCATCAGCGCCGGATCCGGCGACAGGGTGAAGAAGATGATGAAGGTGAACAGGCAGACCAGGAACAGGATCACCACGATGCCGGCGAACCGCCCGGCGACATAACGCGCCATCAGGAGGCATCCCCGGCGTCGAAGGCGGCACGCAGGCGGTCCCCGAGCACGGTCAGGGACAGCACGGTGCAGAACAGGAAGGCGCCGGGCACCGCGAAGTACATCGGGTCCACGGCGTACCAGCCCACCGAGCTGAAGATCATCTGCCCCCAGGACGGTGTCGGCGGGGTCACGCCGACGCCCAGGAACGACAGCCCCGCCTCGGTGCCGACGTAGCCGGGCACGGCCAGCGTGGTCATCACGATCAGCGAGCTGCGCAGGTTCGGCAGGATCTCCCTGAACACCAGGACGCCCGTCGAGGCGCCCGACACCCGGGCGGCCTCGACGAACTCCCTGTTCACCAGCGTCAGCGTCTGGCCGCGCACCACACGGGCGAGATACGGCCAGCCGAAGACGCTGATCACCACCACCAGCAGCACCGACCGGTTGCCCGCCGGCAGCGAGGACAGGATCGCGATCATGAAGATGAGGGCGGGGAAGGCCATCAGGAAGTCCATGATCCGGGAGATCACCTGGTCGACCCAGCCCTGGTAGAAGCCGGCCAGCATGCCGAGCACCACCCCGAGCAGGGTGGTGAGCGCGGTGGCCGCGGCCGCGATCAGCAGCGAGACGCGCGCGCCGTACGCGATGCGCGCCAGGATGTCGCGGCCGTTCTGCGGCTCCACACCGAGCAGGTGGTCGGCGCTGATCCCGCCCAGCGAGCCGCGCGGCAGCCCGCCGAGGTCGGTGTCGATGGCCGCGCTGTCGAAGTCGTTCGGCCCGTGACCGGTGATCGCGGAGATCAGCGGCGCGCAGATCGCCATCAGCAGGATCAGCACGAGGAAGGCCGTGCTGAGCACGGCCGCCCAGTCGTGCAGCAGCGCGCCGGCGACCCGCCGGGCCGAGGTGGCGGGCGCCACGGGGGCGCCCGCCGGTGGGAGGACAGTGGTGGTGGTCATCTTCGGCTACTTGCCCGGCTTGGCCAGCCCGACGGATACCAGGTCGATGCCCCCGGAGAAGGCGTAGGACTGGTACGCGCCGGCGATGTTGGCGCCAGAGACGATGACGTACTTCTCATAGGCCAGCGGCACGATCGGCGCCAGCTTCATGATCTCCTTGTCCAGCTCGCCGTAGGCGGCGTTCGCGGCCGTGACGTCGGTCATCGCGGCGATCTCGTCGATGCGCTTGTTGATCGCCTTGTCGTTGATCTGGGCGATGTTCTGGTTGCCCTTGGCGGTGATGTTGCGGCCGTCGAACAGCGGCGGCAGGAACGTCGCGCCGGACGCCCAGTCGGGGCACCAGCCGGTGATGGCGGCGTCGTGCTGCTGCGCGGGTGTGCCGATCACCTCGTAGAACGTGGAGGTGTCGATGTTGTTGATCTTGACGTCGATCTTCACCGCCTTGAGCGCCTCCTGGATGGCCACGGCGACCGCCGCCATCTTCGGGTCCGGCCGGGTGTCGAGGGTGAGGCTGAAGCCGTCGGCCAGGCCCGCCTCGGCGAGCAGCTTGCGAGCCGCCTCGGGGTCGGTGGGATAGGGGTCGTAGTCGACCCGGCCGGCGACCGTCGGCGGCTGGATGGAGGTGCCCTTGGCCGCCAGGCTCGACCCGCCCATCCCGGCCACCACGGTGTCCTTGTTGATGGCGTAGTTGATCGCCTGGCGCACCCGCACGTCGTCGAGTGGCTTCTTGGTGGTGTTCAGGCCCATGTAGGTGGTGCAGCCGTTGAGCCCGCTCAGCGAGCGCGCCTTGAGCTGCGGAGTCTGGACCCGTGCCACGGTCGCCGCCTGGATCGTGCTCCCGACGGCGTCGGTGTCGGTGCCCTGACCGGCCAGCATGCGCTCGTCGATGGTGGCCGCGTCCAGCCCGAACGTCCACTCCCAGGCGTCCGGCTTGGCCGACCTGACGCTGTCGGTCTCGGCCTTCCACTGCGGGTTGCGCACCAGCTTGAGCGAGGAACCGCGGTTGTAACTGGCCACCTTGTACGGCCCCGACGCGATCGGCTTGGTGTCGAACGCGGCCGCGGCGCCGGTGCCCTTGGGGAAGGGGATGAAGTTGGCCATGGCCAGGGCGCTGGGGAAGTCGGCGAAGGGCTTCTTGAGGTGGAAGACGATGGTCTTGGCGTCAGGGGTCTCGATCGTGTCGAGGTCGCCGGAGACGTACGGGCCCTTGTAGTCCTTGGGCGCGTCGAGGAGCAGCTTGGCGTACGGCGAGCCGATCCCGGCCTCGGGGTCGAAGCCGCGTGTGACGCCGAACTTCACCGCCTCGCTGTTGATCGGCGTGCCGTCCTCGAAGAACAGGTTGTCCTTGAGGGTGAAGGTCCAGGTCTTTGCGCCGTCGGAGGGCTTGCCCGTGTCGGTGGCGAGGTCGGGCACGATCTTCGTGCTCTCCGCGCCGGGGGCCGCGCCGAAGGTGGTCAGGTTCCGGTAGATGAGCCGGTAGAAGTTGTTGACGCCGCCGTCCCAGCCGCGGGCGGGATCCAGGTGGGAGAAGTCCGCCTTTAGTAGGAAATGAACGGTGCCACCGGTGGCGGGCTTCGCGGACGAGCCGGACGAGCCGGATCCGGTGGAGTTGGAGGGGGCGGCGCCGCCGCCCCCACAGGCCGCGAGCGCCAGCATGGCGCTCACCGCGACGCCCGAAAGCGCAGCCGATCTCCTCATGTCGCCTTCTTTCTGAATCAATCCATTAGGTGGGGGTCACGCGTTGCGGACCCACACCCGCATGGCCTCGGGGCTACGGTTGCCCCACATGAAGTACGGGACGAAGGTCGTGGTGACCGTCGTCTCCGGGGACGCCGGTTCCTGCGGCAGCTCGGGGTAGAGCTCCGCGGACGGCGGTGGTGCCGTGGCCGCCTCCACCTGGAGGACGACCGCGCCTTCCGACATGGCGGTGTTGGCGCTAACAATCCGTGGTAGGACCAGGTCGTCCACGTCCACAGGGCAGTCCTGCTGTTCGACGCAGTACACCAGCGGGCCGCGCGCCAGGCTGGCCGCGCCCCGGGTGGCGTCGAGGTGGGGGTGCGAGCCGTGCGCCCTGACCGGCATCGGCAGGCTCAGGCGTACCTCGTCGCCCGCCTGCCAGACCCGCTCGACACTCAGCCACCCGTCCCGCGCGGTGGCGTCGGCCGCCGCGCCGTTGACGGTGACCGTCACGTTCTTGGCCCAGCCCGGCACCCGCAGCATGATCGTGTACGGCCCGTCGGGCGCCCGGTCCAGGACCAGGCGGACGTCGCCGTCCCACGGATAGTCGCTCTCCATCGTCAGCCCGAGCGCCTCGGTGTCGATCCTGGCCGCGGCGTAGGCGGCGATCAGCAGCGCGCCATCGCGTTCGGCGGCCATGTGGTCGCCGAGCTGGGTCATCCAGCGCACGATGTTCGGCGGGCAGCAGGGGCAGCCGAACCACGGCCGGCGCAGCGGGTCGCCGCCGTCCTCCGCGCCGCTGCGCTGCTCGTGGTCGGGGCGGCGCTGGAGCGGGTTGTCGTAGAAGAAGGCGGTGCCCTCGGCCGACAGACCCACCGCGTAGGCGTTGTACTGGATCCGCTCGAACACGTCGAGGTACTTGGCGCCGCCGGTGGCCAGGAACATCCGCCACGCCCACTGCATGGTGCCGATGGCCGCGCAGGTCTCGCTGTAGGCGCGTTCGGACGGCAGTTCGTAGCGGTCGCCGATGGCCTCGTCGGAGTGGCGGCTGCCCAGTCCGCCGGTGACGTAGAGCTTGGTGGCCACCATGTCGTCCCACAGCCGCTCCAGCGCCTCGAACAGGGAGCGGTCTCCCGTTTCGAGGTACACGTCGGCGGCGCCGGCGGCCAGGTAGGCCATGCGCACGGCGTGGCCGGTCACCGAGGGCAGGTCGCGGAAGGGCAGGTGGTCCTGGAAGTACTCGGCGGTAAAGATGCTGTGCTTCAGGTGCCCGTGGCCGCGCCGGTCGACGAACAGCCGGGCCTGGGTGAGATAGGCGCGCTCACCCGTCTCCCTGAACAGCTCGACCAGCGCCATCTCCACTTCCGGGTGGCCGCAGACGGCCTCCTCGCGGCCCTCGCCGTAGCGGGCCACGACCAGGTCGGCGAACTTGACCGCCACCGCGAGCAACCGCCGGTCGCCCAGGTGCCGGGCGGCGGCGACGGCGGCCTGGATGAGGTGGCCCAGGTTGTACAGCTCGTGCCCCCAGGCCAGGTCCTCCCATGGCTTCTTGGCGGCGGCCGGGTCCTGGAAGAAGGAGTTCAGGTACCCGTCGTCCGCCTGGACCCGCTCCAGCAGACCGACGACCTCCTCGTAGAACTCCCGTACGGGCTCGGCCGCGGTGCCCGTGGCCAGCTCGTACGCCAGCCCTTCGAGCGTCTTGTACAGGTCGGTGTCGAGGAACGGGTAACGGCCCCGGTACGGGGGCGGGTCGTCCACCAGCAGGCGGCTGAGGTTGTCCACGTTCCCGGCGGCACGCAGCCGCTCGATGGCGTGGGGGACCGTGGCCGCGCTGTTCCTGAGCTGCCAGGCATGCAGCAGGCCGCCCACGATGCGGACGGCGACCGGCTTGACGTGCTCGGACACCAGCTCTTCATCAGTAATGTGTGGCATTGCACTGAACGATAGGTGTCTGGCGGGTGGACTGCCAAGGGTTACGGCGAGGAATTCATTCGCCGTAACCAGACCGTAAACCGGGAAAGGGTTTGTCCGCGTCGTTTACCGCAGGCGTACGCAGTCGGGGTCGAGCCCCTCGACGCCGCCCACACCCAGCAGTTGCAGGGTGCGGACCAGCTCGGCGCGCAGCATGGCCAGCACCCGGTCCACGCCGGGCTCACCGCCCGCCATCAGCCCGTACAGGTAGGCCCGGCCGACGAAGCAGGCCCGCGCGCCCAGCGCCACCGCGATGGCGATGTCCGCGCCGCCGCGTACCCCGCCGTCCAGGAACACCTCCGTGCGGTCACCGACCGCGGCCACCACCTCGGGCAGCAGCTCCAGCGGGGTGGGGGCGCGGTCCAGCTGCCGCCCGCCGTGGTTGGAGACGACCAGCCCGTCCACTCCCACGGCCGTCAGATCCTTGGCGTCGTCCACCCGCTGCACGCCCTTGACCAGCAGCCGGCCCGGCCAGACCGACCGGATCCACTCCAGGTCCCGCAGGGTCACCGTCGGATCGAACATCAGGTTCGTGATCCCCGCCAGGTCGTCCGGCGCGCCGTCGACCGTGGCGAAGCGCAGCGGCTCGCTGGTGATGAAGTCGAACCACCAGGCCGGACGGCTCAGCGCCTGCAGCACGCCACGCCAGCGCAGCGCGGGCGGCATCGTCATGCCGTGCCGCACGTCACGCAGCCGCGCCCCCGCCACCGGCACGTCCACGGTGACGACCAGCACGTCCATGCCCGCCTCACGGGCCCGGTCGAGCGTCTCCTGACTGCGCCCCCGGTCGCGCACGACATAGAGCTGGAACCAGTTCCAGCCGTCCGGCGCCGCCGCCACCACCTCCTCGGGCGTCGTGGTCCCCATCGTGGACAGCGTGTATGGCACCGCCGCCCGCGCCGCCGCCCTGGCCACGGCCCGCTCGCCCTCGCGGTGCATCATCCGGGTGAAGCCGGTGGGCGCGAGCACGACCGGCATCGAGATCCGCTTGCCGAGCACCTCCACCGATGTGGGCGCCTCGGAGACGTCCCGCAGCACCCGTGGCCGCAGCTCGGCCCGCGCGAAGGCCGCCACCGACCTGGCCAGCGACCGCTCCGCCTCGGCCGCGCCGTCGACGTAGTCGAACACCACCCGTGGGGCGCGCCGCCACGCCAGCCGCCGCATGTCCGCCAGATCGGCCACCGCCGCCAGCCGCCGCTCCCGCGACGGGAACAGCCGCGGCCGGGGCGGGAGTACGGCACGCAGTTCCTGCCAACGGGGCAGGCGCCGGGGATCCCTCGCCGTCGGCTCCATGCCAAGAACGCTATCAAGCCGGTATATCCCGGTATACAGCCCGCACACATGCGCTTCCGATGAGTGCGCGCCCCCGCTCGCCGGCCTCTCGCCCAGCACCGCGCTCGTGAGTCGCCGGGTGGGGTGATCTACGGTGGTCTCCATGCGCGAGGACTGGCTCACCCTGGTGACGGATTCCGCGGCGGCCAGGGCCACCGGCGCGGAGCTGGTCGCCCGCTGGGCCGAGCCGCACCGCCGCTACCACACACTCGCCCACCTCGCCGCCGTGCTCGCCGCGATCGACCGGCTCGCCGACGCCGCCGCCGACCCCGTCGCGGTACGGCTGGCCGCCTGGTTCCACGACGCCGTCTACGACGGGCGGCCGGGCTGGGACGAGGAGCGCAGCGCCCAGCTGGCCCAGGCGCGGCTGCCCCGTTGCGGCGTGCCCGCCGACCGGGTCGCCGAGGTGGCCAGGCTGGTGCGGCTGACGGCCGCGCACGACACGCTGGCCGAGGGCGACCGCGACGGCGCCGTCCTGTGCGACGCCGACCTGGCGGTCCTGGGCGGTCCGGACTACGAGCCCTACACGGCGCGGATCCGCCAGGAGTACGCGCACGTGCCCGACGAGCTCTTCCGCCAGGGGCGGGCCGCGGTGTTGCGCAGGCTCCTGGCCGTACCCCGGCTCTATCGCACGGACGAGGCGTACACGCTGTGGGAGGAGCGCGCACGGGCCAACATGAGCGCCGAGCTAGTGGCGCTTGCGGCGGCGCAGGCCGCCGGCGATGAGGCGGCGCAGTAGCTCGCGCGAGCTGACCGCCTCCGCGCCCAGCTCCACGGCACGGGCGTGCACGGTCTCCGGCACGTCGTAGTGGTCCCGGTCGAAGGCCCGCTCCGGCACGCCGAGCCGGAGCGCGAAGGCGTGCAGCTCGTCCAGGGAGCTGTCGCTGACCAGATGCGACCACATGAGGCCGCGCGGCCCCGGCCAGGCTGGGGGATCAATAAGGACCGTCACGACGTCAAGGTTAAGAGGTAAAGGGTAGGACCCTGCCGCGCACGGCCAGCTCGGCGAGGTCCTTCACCACCACGTCCGCGCCCTGGGCGTTCAGCTCGGTGGTCTCGCCGTGCCGGTCGACCGCGACGACGAGCCCGAAGCCGCCCTTGCGGCCCGCCTCGATGCCCGGCAGGGTGGCCTCCACCAGGGCCGCCTTGGGCGCGGGCAGCGCCAGGCGGCGCACCGCCTCCAGGAACAGCGCGGGGTCCGGCTTGCCCGGCAGGTTCATCAGGGCCGCGTCGTTGCCGTCGACCACCACGTCGAACAGGTGCAGCACGCCCGCCGAGCCGACCAGCCTGCGGCCGTGCAGGCTGGCGGAGACGGCCGCCGTGCGCGCCCCCCGCTGGCGCAGCTCGTGCAGCAGCGCCACGGTCGAGGGGAAGGCGGCCACCCCGTACTTGTCCACCTGCGACATGAACAGCCGGTCCTTGGCCAGGCCCAGGCCGTGCACGGTGGGCGCACCCACCTCGTCGTCGGGGGCGCCCTCCGGCAGCGTGATGCCGCGTGAGGCGAGGAAGGTACGGACGCCGTCCAGCCGTGGACGGCCGTCGACATGCCGCAGGTAGTCGTCGCGGATGTCGAAAGGCGCCGAGCGGCCGCGCAGGAACGCGTCGAAGACGTGCTTCCAGGCGGCCGCGTGCCCCCGAGCGGTGTCGGTGACCACGCCGTCGGTGTCGAACACGACGGCGCTGATCGTGGTCAGGTCGATGACGGGCTCGTTCACTCTGTGAACGTAACCGCTCTACCACGCTACGGGTAGCTTCTCCACGCCATAGACGATGGCGAGCTTTCTGAACGGCACCTCACCCGCCACCCGGAGCCCCGGAAAACGCCGCAGCAGCGCGGGAAAGGCGATCCGCATCTCCATCTGGGCCAGGGGCGCCCCGACGCAGCGGTGGATGCCGTGGCCGAAGGCCAGGTGCGAGCCCGCCGTCGGGCGCTCCGGCCGGACCTCCTCGATCCCCTCGCCGAGGTGGGGGTCGCGGTTGGCCGCCGTGAGCGAGCAGAGCACCATCTCGCCCTTCTTGATCGAGTGGCCGAACAGCTCCAGGTCCTCGCGGGCGAAGCGGGGGAAGGCCACCTGCACCACGGTCATGTAGCGCAGCAGTTCCTCGACCATCTGCTCGGCGTAGCGGTCGTCCTCGCGTACCCGGGCGGCCTGCTCGGGGTTCTCCAGCAGCCAGAGCGTGCCCAGCGCGAGCATGCTCGTGCTGGTGTCGTGGCCGCCGGTGAGCAGGCCGTCGGCCATGCTGGCCAGCGTCCGGTCGTCGAGGTCGTCGCCGTGCTCGCGCAGCAGCTCCCCGAGCAGGCCCTCACCGGGGTTCAGCCGTTCGCGGGCGACCAGGTCCGTCAGGTACGCCATCGCGTCGTTGATCGCCTGAAGGGACGCCTCGGGCCCGGCGGTGAGGTCGAAACGGTTCGTGCTGATCTTCAGGAATTCGGACCGTTCCTCGTACGGCACACCCAGCAGTTCGCACACGACCAGAGAGGGGATCGGCAGCGCGAACGACTCCACCAAATCGGCCTCTGACCCGCTGGCCGCCATCCGGTCCAGGCACTCCTCGACCAGGGCCTCGATGCGCGGCACCAGCCTGCGCAGGCGGTGCACGGTGAACTCCGGCGTCAGGTACTTGCGCAGTCTGGTGTGCTCAGGCGGATCGCGGAAGCCGAGGCCGCCCGGATCCTCCTGATTAGTGCCCAGACCGATCACGTTGCCGAAGTCGTTGCTGAACCGTTCATGGTCGGCGAGCACGCTGCGCACGTCGTCGTAGCGGGTGACCAGATAGACCGTCTGGTCTCCCGGGATCGACATCGGGAACACCGGCTGCTCGGTGCGGATGCGGCCGAGCTCGGCCACCGGGTCGAAGCCCTCGCGCATGAACTGGACGAGCGGGAACTCTGAGTCTGACATCGAAATCCGTCCTGCTGGGATACATCACACTTTGTTGGGATAAATCCCTACATAGATGGTCCCATCCGCAGGACGCGATCTGGCCAGGCTCAGCCGAGCGCCGGCATGCTCGTGACCTCGTCCGGAGATGGGATCGACCGGTCGCGCGCCCGCACCGGAGGCTCGGGCAACAGGGCCTGCGCCATCAGCGACGGCGGCGCCGGTTTGGGCCGGCGTGGCTCGCGCACCCCGCCTTCTCCTCCGCCCGGTTCGTCGAACGGGAAATCCTCGTCGTCGGGGCCGTGCGGCTCGCCCGGACCGAACCCGGGCAGCCAGCTCGAAGCCCCACTGGGGAGAGCACGGCGTCTGCGCGATCGCTTGCTCACGAAGCCTCCTAGGCCGACCGGCTCCATTCTGCGTCACGACCTTCATGAACGCGAGGTCTCCTGTGCCGGGGGAGGATTGTGGTAAACGTGGGCAAAGCGGGGCGGCAGAGGCCGTTTGGCGTACAGGTACGCCACATTCTGCGATGATCTCGCTATAAGCGGAGTTTGAGCCTCACGGATAGTGACTGATGCCCACCACATTCGAGGAAATAGCTGCCTTCGTCGCCGACAAGCCGTTCGCCACCGCGGTCATAGCGCTGCTGGGCCTGGCCGGGCTGGTGCTCGCGTACCTGATACTCAGGGTCGCCTGGCGGGCCCTCGCCTGGGTCGTCTCGCGCTATATCGCCCCACGCCCGATCGAGGACGTCCTGACCGTCGTGGCCGCCTCCATCGCCACCGGTGTCTCCGCCCAGGGCATGTGGCGCTTCTCCGGTGACGTGCTCGGCCTCGACGGGCCGCTGCGGCTGCTGCTGTTCGCGTTCATCGAGGTCGCGATCATCACCTCGGCCGTACGGGCCCGCCGCAACATGCGCGAGAACTTCTCCGCCGGGATCGACGGCATCGCCGTGTGGGCGCTGACCTGCCTGACCGCCGTACTGTCCAGCATGGACGCGCGCAGCCTGCCCGAGGCTGTCTTCCGCCTCGCCGCGCCGCTGGTCGCCGCCTGGCTGTGGGAGCGCGGCATGGCCATCGAGAGGCACCGCATCAGGGGCACCGGCCGCATCAACTGGCGCCTCACCCCCGAACGGCTGCTGGTCAGGGTGGGCCTGGCCGAAGTGAGCGACCGCACCGCGAGCGAGGTCGACGCGCACCGCAGGCTCACCCGCGTAGCGCTGGCCGCCAAGCGGGCCAAGTCGCTGCGCGAGGGCGGCGCGTCCGAGCGCAAGCTGCGCGGCGCCCTGGCCAAGCTCGACAAGGCCATGGACCAGGCCGTCGAGCACACCGGACTGGCCGTCGACCAGGGCCGCCAGGAGGCGCTGCTCGCCCAGATCGCCGCCCTGTACAACACCTCCGCCCTCATCGACGCCGACCCGCGCGTGCCCTGGGAGCCGGAGGCCGACCACCACCCCGTGCCGGCCCGCCCCGCCCTGCCGCCCGCGCTGGTCGAGCTCGTCCAGGACGACGACGAGGACGTCCAGGTGTTCGACACCACGCCGCAGGTCGTCGACACCGCCCAGCGGGCCGCGCTGATGCGCTCCGCCCGCGACTACTGGGACAGGCAGATCGCCAAGGGCATCGTGCCGCGCACGATCGACATCGCGCAGGAGATCGGCCTCTCACTGCCCGCCGCCCGCCAGTATCGTGCCCTGTGGAAGCTGGAGCCCGAGGCGCACGCGCTCATCGAGGCTCTGTACCAACAACATGGCATCGTGGACACCGGCGCCTTCCCGGCCATCGCCGACGACGGGCGGATGCTGACCACCAAGTCCTGAGCCCGGGGGGCCGGTTGAGGGAGCGCACGCTCGAACGGGTCAGAAAGCTCCTGGCCAAGGCCGAACGTACCGACAACGAGCATGAGCGGGCCACGTTCATGGCGGCGGCGGCGTCGCTCATGGCCAAGTACGGCATCGACTCCCTCGACCCGGCCGACACCCGCCAGACGCCGGGCGACCGGATCGTCACCCTGCCCAACCCATGGGCGCGGGAGAAGGCGCGGCTCGTCAGTCTGGTCGCGCAGGCCCTGCGCTGCCGGCCGCTGCTCATCGGGCGCGGCGACGGCGGGCAGCGGGTGCACGTCTTCGGCTTCGCCGCCGACCTCGAACGGGCCGACGTGCTGGCCACCTCGCTGCTGCTGCAGATGGCCACGGGGCTGGCCCGGGTAAGGCCGCCCGACACCGCGATCCGCGCCTACCGGCGCTCGTGGCTGCTCGGGTTCACCGACGAGGTGTACCGGCTGCTGCGCGAGGCCGAGACGCGGGCCGAGGAGCGGGCCCCCGCCGCGAGCACCGCGCTCGTGCTGGCCGACCGGCGGGCGGAGGTGGAGCGGGTGGTGGCGGCGCACTACCCGCGCATCCGGCTCAGCGTGCCGCGCACCAGCGGCACCGGCTACCGCGCCGGCGTCGAGGCGGGCCGCCGCGCCGACCTGGGCCGCACCCGCGTGGACACCCAGCCCGGCCGCGAACTGACCTGACCTCAGCTCAGTGTGGCCGAGACCAGGGAGCGGGCCTCCTTCTGGACCTCGGCCAGGTGCTCAGGCCCCTGGAAGGACTCGGCGTAGATCTTGTACACGTCCTCGGTCCCCGACGGCCGGGCCGCGAACCAGGCGCTCTCGGTCGACACCTTCACCCCGCCCAGCGCCGCCCCGTTGCCGGGCGCCGCCGTCAGCACCGAAGTGATGGGCTCGCCGGCCAGCGACGTCGCCGTGACCTGGTCGGCCGACAGCTTGCCCAGCACCGCCTTCTCCTCCCGCGTCGCGGGCGCGTCCACCCGGGCGTACGCCGGCTCGCCGTACCGGGAGGTGAGCTCCTTGTAGTGCTCGCTCGGCGAGCGCCCCGTGACCGCGAGGATCTCCGACGCCAGCAGCGCCATGATCACGCCGTCCTTGTCCGTCGTCCACACCGACCCGTCGCGGCGCAGGAACGAGGCTCCGGCGCTCTCCTCGCCGCCGAACCCGAGCGAGCCGTCCAGCAGCCCTGGCACGAACCACTTGAAGCCCACAGGCACCTCGTAGAGCCGCCGCCCGAGCGACTCCGCCACGCGGTCGATGACGCTGCTGCTGACCATCGTCTTGCCGACCCCGGCGCCCGTGGGCCAGCCCTCGCGGTGCGCGTAGAGGTAGGAGATCGCCACGGCCAGGTAGTGGTTGGGGTTCATCAGCCCGTCGTCGGGCGTGACGATGCCGTGCCGGTCGGCGTCGGCGTCGTTGCCGGTGGCGATCTGGTACTCGCCGCTGCTGGCGATGAGCGAGGCCATGGCGTACGGCGACGAGCAGTCCATCCGGATCTTGCCGTCCCAGTCGAGCGTCATGAACCGCCAGGTCGGGTCCACCAGCGGGTTGACCACGGTCAGGTCCAGCCGGTGCCGATCGGCGATCTCCCCCCAGTAGGCGACGCTGGCCCCGCCGAGGGGGTCGGCGCCGATGCGTACTCCCGCCGACCTGATCGCGTCGAGGTCGAGGACCGAGGGCAGATCGCCGACGTAGGCGCCGACGAAGTCGTAGCGCCCGGTCGTGTCCGCACGCAGGGCCTTCGTGTACGGAACGCGGAGGATGTTCTTCATGCCCCCGGCCAGCAGGCGGTTGGCCCGGTCCTGGATCCAGGTCGTGGCGTCGGTGTCGGCCGGGCCGCCGTGCGGCGGGTTGTACTTGAAGCCGCCGTCGGGCGGCGGGTTGTGCGACGGCGTGATCACCACTCCGTCCGCCAGTCCGGTGGAGCGGCCGCGGTTATAGGTGAGGATCGCGTGCGAGACGGCGGGCGTCGGTGTGTAGCCGTCGCGGCTGTCGATGAGGACCCGCACCCCATTGGCCGCGAACACCTCCAGCGCCGACACCCGCGCGGGCTCCGAGAGCGCGTGGCTGTCGACGCCGAGGAACAGCGGCCCGTCCGTGCCCTGGGCGTGGCGGTACTCGCAGATCGCCTGGCTGGTGGCGAGGATGTGATCCTCGTTGAACGCCGTGTTCAGCGACGAGCCACGATGCCCGGAGGTGCCGAACGCCACCCGCTGCGCCACCTCGTCGGGATTGGGGTGGAGGGCGTAGTAGGCGGTGACCAGCTTGGCCACGTCGACCAGGTCGGCGGGCTGGGCGGGCTGTCCGGCGCGTTCGTGGGTCATGAGGCCACTTTACGAGTGGCCGCTCGGAGAGGGTCGGCTAGACTCGCGTCAGTCACTAGAATGGAGTTCTGTTGCCATGCGTATCGGACTGCTCCTGAACGAATCTCAGGATCCGGACCCGCTGGGCGGGCTCCGCGACAAGCTCGCCAAGGCGGCCGACGAGGGCTTCGCCTCCGCCTGGCTTTCGCACATCTTCGGGCTCGACGCCCTCACCACGCTGGCAGTGGCGGGCAGCCAGGTGCCCGGCATCGAGCTCGGCACCGCCGTGGTGCCGACCTTCCCGCGTCACCCCCTCGCGCTCGCTCAGCAGGCCATGACGGTCAACGCGGCGGTACGCGGGCGGCTGTCGCTCGGCATCGGCCTGTCGCACCAGATGGTCATCGAGAACATGTTCGGCTACAGCTTCGAGCGGCCGGGCCGGCACATGAAGGAATACCTGGAGATCCTGATGCCGGCCACGCGCGGCGAGCAGGTCGACTACGACGGCGAGACCCTCAAGGCCCACGCCCGGCTCACCACGCCGGGAGCGGGGTTGCGGGTGCTGATCGCGGCCCTGGGCCCGCGCATGCTCAAGCTGGCCGGCACCGTCGCCGACGGCACCGTGCTCTGGATGACCGGCCCCAAGACGGTGGCCGAGCACGTCGCGCCCACCATCACCGCCGCCGCGAGCGAAGCCGGGCGGCCCGCGCCGCGCGTGGTCTGCTCGCTGCCGATCAGCGTCACCGACGACGTCGAGGCCGCCAGGGCCCGCGCCAACGAGATCTTCGCCATCTACGGCCAGCTGCCCTCCTACCGGGCCATGCTGGACCGGGAAGGCGCGGCCGATCCCGGTGGCGTGGCGATCGTCGGCGACGAGGACAGTGTGCGCGCCCAGCTCGACGGGCTGGCCAAGGCCGGGGTGACGGAGTTCGTGGCCTCCGAGTTCGCCCATCGGGAACGCACCAGGGCATTCCTCAAGACACTCCTCTGATCTGCCCCGACCTGCCCTCATCGGCCCTCATCGGCGCTGATCGGCGCTGATCGGCTTTGATCGGCGCGTCGGTGGGGTGACCGGGAGGCATCCGAATAAACTCCCGCAAGGTGAAGCGCTTGCTGCATGGCATAGACGTGTCCAACTGGCAAGGTTCCGTCGACTGGACCGGCCACGCGGGAGCCGGGGTAGCGTTCGCCTTCGCCAAGGCCACCGAGGGCGGCGACTACACCGACGCGTACTTCGCCCGCAACTGGCAGGGCATGCGGGAGAGCTGGATCGTCTGCGGCGCCTACCACTTTGCCCGCCCGAAGGGCGACCCCGGCGAGCAGGCCCGCCACTTCCTGAACGCGGTGGGGGCGGCGGGCGGCTTTCGCCGCGGCGACCTGGTCGCGCTCGACCTGGAGAGCAACGACGGTATCCGGCCCGAGCAGGTCGCCCAGTACGCCCGCCGCTGGTGCCGCTACGTCGAGCGGCACGGCGGCGTGCGCCCGTTCGTCTACACCTTCCCGTGGTTCGCCCGCAGAGGTCACTGCGCGGGGCTCGGTGACTATCCGCTGTGGATCGCCAACCCGGAGAAACCCTGTGGCGAGCCGCTGGTGCCCGGTCCATGGGGCGAGTGGACGATTCACCAATACGCCAACAGTCCGCTGGATCGCAACGTCTTCCGCGGGAGCCGGGAAGACCTGACAAGGCTGGGGTTTCACCCGCGATAGCATCGGTGCTTACCAGCAACCGTGCTATCCAAGGGAGTCACCGTGTCAGCCGAGCTACGCATCACCCTCGCCGGAGCCGAGCGTGTGGTCGCGGCCGGCACGACGGCCGGTGACGCGCTGGAGGCCGACGGCCGCACCGTCATCGCCGCCAGGGTCAACGGCGAGGCCCGCGACCTGGCCCACCTGGTCGCCGATGGCGACGTCGTCGAGCCGATCGAGGTCTCCAGCGACGAGGGCCGGGCCATCGTCCGCCACTCCACCGCCCACGTCATGGCGCAGGCGGTGCAGGAGTTGTTCCCGGGGGCCAAGCTGGGCATCGGGCCGCCCGTCGAAAACGGCTTCTACTACGACTTCGACGTCGAGCAGGCGTTCCACCCCGATGATCTCAAGCGCGTCGAGAAGCGCATGCGCGAGATCGTCAAGCAGGGGCAGCTGTTCTCCCGCCGGGCCGTCGCCGACGACGAGGCCCGCGAGGAGCTGGCCGGAGAGCCGTACAAACTCGAGCTCATCGGGCTCAAGGGCGGCTCGCTCGAAGAGGAGAGCGTCGAGGTCGGCGTGGGTCAGCTGACCATCTACGACAACCTCGACCCGAAGACCGGCGAGCTGTGCTGGAAGGACCTCTGCCGCGGCCCGCACGTGCCGTCCACCAGGTCCATCCCGGCCTTCAAGCTCATGCGCTCCGGCGGCGCCTACTGGCGGGGCAGCGAGAAGAACCCGCAGCTGCAGCGCATCTACGGCACCGCGTGGGAGTCGCGCGACAAGCAGGACGACTACCTCAAGATGCTGGAGGAGGCCGAGAAGCGCGACCACCGCAAGCTGGGCGCCGAGCTCGACCTGTTCTCCTTCCCCGACGAGCTGGGCTCCGGGCTGGCGGTCTTCCACCCCAAGGGCGGCGTGATCCGCCGGGTGATGGAGGACTACTCGCGGCGCAAGCACGAGGAGGCGGGCTACGAGTTCGTCAACACGCCGCACATCACCAAGGAGAAGCTGTACCAGGTCTCGGGTCACCTCGACTGGTATCGCGACGGGATGTTCCCGCCCATGGAGCTCGAGGGCGCGCGTTACTACCTCAAGCCGATGAACTGCCCGATGCACAACCTGATCTTCCGGGCGCGCGGGCGGTCCTACCGCGAGCTACCGCTGCGGCTGTTCGAGTTCGGCACCGTCTACCGCTACGAGAAGTCAGGCGTCGTCCACGGCCTGACCCGGGTGCGCGGCCTGACGCAGGACGACGCCCACATCTACTGCACCCGCGAGGAGATGCGCGACGAGCTGGCCTCGCTGCTGCGCTTCGTCCTCGACCTGCTGCGCGACTACGGGCTCGACGACTTCTACCTGGAGCTGTCCACCAAGGACCCGGAGAAGTTCGTCGGCTCCGACGACGCGTGGGAGGAGGCGACCGAGACGCTGCGCGAGGTCGCCGAGTCCGAGCACCTGGACCTGGTGCTCGACCCGGGCGGCGCGGCCTTCTACGGGCCGAAGATCTCCGTGCAGGTACGTGACGCCATCGGCCGCACCTGGCAGATGTCGACGATCCAGCTCGACTTCAACCTGCCCGAGCTGTTCGAGCTCGAATACCAGGCGGCCGACGGCACCCGCAAGCAGCCCGTCATGATCCACCGGGCGCTGTTCGGGTCGATCGAGCGCTTCTTCGGCGTGATGGTCGAACACTACGCGGGCGCCTTCCCTCCGTGGCTGGCCCCCGTGCAGGTCGCCGGCATTCCGATCGCCGACGCGCACATCCCCTATCTGCAGGACGTGGCCAAGAAGCTGCGCGAGCGCGGCATCAGAGTCGAGGTCGACACGGCCGACGACCGGATGCAGAAGAAGATCCGCAACGCCCAGAAGTCGAAGGTCCCGTTCATGCTGCTGGCCGGTGACGACGACATCGCCAACGGGGCGGTCTCGTTCCGCTACCGCAGTGGCGAGCAGAAGAACGGCGTGCCTGTGGAGGAGGCGATCGCCGAGATCGTCAACGCTGTGGAGCGTCGCATCCAGGTCTGACTTTCCAGCATTTATGAAGGGGTACAGCGGGAGTCCGCCGTACCCCTTCTTGCGTGCTGCGGCCTGACACATTCGTCCGCGTCGCGGCTTGTGCGGCCTGACGCGTTGGTGCGCGCTGCAACCTGTGCGGCCTGACATATTCGTCTCACGGTTGAAGCTCATCAGCCGGGCGTCATAGGGGACGGCACCGTGCGGGCGGAAGATGTGGGCGCGTTTCTTGCTGGCGCGCCGGTTGGCGTAGGCGCCGGCGACCCGGGCGATCGCCCGCACGGCCGCCTGCGCGCCCAACCCAGCCACCTGCCCGCGCACCTCGTAGTAGGCCAGCCGATGCAACTCCAGCACGGTGAAGACGCGGTGCTGCCAGGCCAGGCGGGAGATGACGGTGGCCGCCTGATTACACACCTGCACCGCCGCGGCCAGGGCGTCGGCCTGGGCCGGTGCGGGCGTGAGCCGCAGTTGCACGATCGAGGGCAGGCCGTGGCGTTTGGTGGCGGAGCGGCGGATCGCCATCGCGCACCTCCTGTCACAGCAACCTCACCCACCGCACATATTACCGAACGTGACCGAGTCTTTCCATGCTGTTTTCGAAAGGAGGGGTGGCGCTTCCTCCCGGCCCTGAAGGACCGGGTCTCCGCGCCACCATTCAGATGAAACGGTCCTTTCGATGGGGAGTTGGGCCGGGCGTTCCGGCATGGCGAACCCGGTCGGTATTGCGCCGCGGGGATGATCACCGCGGAGCACGCAACGCTAGCAACAGGAATCACCGGCCACCGGCGTTTCGCCGTTTTGCCAGCTAACGCCCCCACATTGTGAAATATCCGCCATGGCACTCAGCAGCTCCCAGCACCGCCGCCCAGGCCCGCGCATCGCCCGCAATCCAACGGCCCTGGGCATCGCTCCGCAATCCCAGACGCGCAGCACCGCCCCACAGCCCGGCATCGCTCTACAACCCCTGGCCCCACGGCGCCGTCGGTGGGAGTGCCCGGCGATCGGAGGTTGCTCGGGGGCGGAGGGGGCGTTCCTCCAGGTAGTCGCATTGCCGCTACTGGCCTTCGACCGCACTCCCACCCCTCACCGGACAGGCCCCCGTCGGCTTGTGCAGAGGGCGTCACGGTCGGTTGTGGTCGCCTGGTCCACCGCTTCCCATCGCGGTGCTGCGCGGCGCCGTCGGGTCTGGCGGGGGTTAGGGAGTTGGAGTTGACGAGGCCTGAAGTTGCGGTGCGATGAGGATGCGGTAATCTGCCCGTACTCTGAAGATCACGCTTCCCAGAGATATGCCGCAGAGTGGAAGCAAGGCCCGCACATCGCGTGTGAGGACCCCGGAGGGGCGGTGCGATCTGCTCGCATGCCCTTTCGAAGGAGTGTTCTCCCGATGAACGTAGGTCTCGGCCTCCCCATCAATGACCCCGCCCAGCTGCTGACCTGGGCCCGCCGCGCCGACATCGGCCCCTTTAGCGCACTCGGCCTGCTCGACCGGCTCGTCTACGACAACCCCGAGCCACTGGTCACCCTCGCCGTCCTGGCCGGTGCCACCTCGCGCATCCGCCTCCAGACCGAGGTGCTGATCGCGCCCCTGCACAACACCGCGATCCTGGCCAAGCAGGCCGCCACGCTCGACCGCCTCTCCGGTGGCCGGTTCACCCTCGGTATTGGCACGGCAGGGCGCGAGGATGACTACCTGGCAGCCGGTGTCGATGTCCACCGCCGAGGGCGCCGCCTCGACGAACAGCTCGCCTCTCTGCGACGCGCCTGGTCCGGCGAACCGTACAGGGTCGGTGGTGGCGATGGTGTGGGTTCGTTGGGTTCTGTGCCTGCTCGCTATGAGGGCGATGGCGTGGGGCCGATCGGTCCCGCGCCTGCTCGGCTGGGTGGCCCCGAGGTGCTGTTCGGTGGCTTCGTTCCGGCGGTGTTCGAGCGGGTCGCCCGATGGGGTGATGGCTTTCTGGGTGCCGGGCTCGGGCCCCAGTGGATGGACACGGCCTTCCGCGACGTGGAGCGACGATGGGAGCTTGCCGGTCGCGAGGGCCGTCCCCGCCTGGTGGCCCAGGTCAACGTCGCCCTCGGTACGGAGACGGTGCTGGCGGAGGCCAGGAACGAGATGGGCGATTACTACGCCTTCACCGGGCGCCCCGAGCACATGCTGGCCGGGCTGCTCACCACGCCCGCCGCGATCCGGGACGCGGTCGCGGCGTTCACCGGCATCGGAGCCGACGAGGTGATGCTCTACTGCTGGGCCTCCGACCCGGACCAGATCGACCGCCTGGCCGACGCGGTGGCCTGACCCGCCTGTATGTGCCGTCTCCCGGCGGTACGTGCCACCTCTGGGCGACGTGCCACCTCCGGGCGGTACGTGCCACCGGACTTCGGGCCAATGCTCCGATCCCGGGGTGCTCGCCTGTTGCCCCGGCTCTCTGGTCCTGCTCCGGACCGGTGCTCTGGCCACCGCTCTGAGCTGGTGCCCTGGCCCGTGTTCCGGTTCGGGGCCCGGCGCCGGGTGGTTGGCTCATTGGTCCGCTGCCCTGCGTCGATCCGGACCGTTGCGTCGCTCCGGATCGTTGTTCTGCACCGGGCCGGAGTTCAGGTGTTCTCTACCGGTCCGGTGTTCGGGGGTCCTGCTTTTTTTGGGGGGTAACTGCTTCGAGTTGAGTTAACTCTAGTGTGTATTGCAGCCTCTGAGTGGGCGTTATGATCACTGAATGAACCTGAAGGAATGGGCGGTAGCGAACGGTGTGCACCCGCATACCGCCTATCGCTGGTTCCGTGAGGGCACACTGCCGGTGCCCGCCGAGCGGGTGCAGCGCACGATCTTGGTGAACATCGAGGCGAACTCTTCCTCACCGTCCGTGACGGGTGGTGTGGGTTTGTATGCCCGTGTGTCGTCGCATGATCAGAAGTCGGATCTTGAGCGGCAGGTCTCCCGGCTGGCCCAGTGGGCCGCGCAGGGTGGTCACCGGGTGGTGCGGATCGAGTCCGAGACCGGATCCGGGATGAACGGCGGCCGTGCGAAGGCGAAGCGACTGCTGGCCGATCCGGACGTGACCACGGTGGTCGTGGAGCACAAGGACCGGCTCGGGCGGATGAACGTGGAATTGATCGAAGCCGCGCTGTCCGCCACGGGCCGTCGCCTGGTCGTGCTGGATGACGGCGAGGTCGAGGACGACCTGGTGCGCGACGACCTGGTGCGCGACATGGTGGAGGTCCTGACCTCGTTGTGTGCCCGCCTGTACGGCCGCCGCTCCGCGAAGAACCGGGCCAAGGCCGCTCTGGAAGCGGCGGCGGCCAGTGGCTGAGGCCAGCAGGCAACTGCGCACCATCGCCTCGCCGTTCGTCGCCCTCGGCCCGTCCGGTGTGTCGATACGCGACCGCCTCAAGAACCTGACCCCGCAGGATGAGGAGGTGCTGCGTCTGGTCGGCGCGCACCTCGGGTCGCTGGCGTCGAAGGACCTCAAGGCGCGCTGCGCTGACGGGCTGGAGCACTCCACCACCTCGTGGGCGGGACATAAGCGGGACCTGACCGCCGTGTCGTCGTCCCGCTGGGCTGGGAGCATCACGAAGGCGACACACGATCAGTGGGCGCTCGCCCGGCGCGGGCAGGCCGCGCATCTGCGGTCGTTGGAGGCCGGCGTCAAGGCTGTCGCGCACCGTCTGTCGTTGCCCATCGGTGAGAAGGGCTCCAAGCGGGCCCCCGGTGGTTACCGGTCCAAGGGCGAGTGGTTCCACAAAAGACGTCGTCTGGACCTGCTTGAGGGCCGTCTCGCCGAGGTTCGGGCGGATCGTGAGGCCGGTGTCGTGCACGTGGTGCGGGGCGGGCGCAAGCTGCTCAACACCCGGCACAACCTGGATGCCGCCCGGCTCACCGAGCCCGAGTGGCGCCAGAAGTGGCAGGCGGCACGCTGGTTGCTGTCCGCTGACGGGGAGTCCGGCAAGCGGTTCGGCAACGAGACGATCCGGATCACGCCCGAAGGCGAGGTCAGCATCAAGCTGCCCGCGCCGCTCGCCGACCTGGCGAACGCCGAGCACGGCCGATACACGCTGGCCGCGAAGGTGTCGTTCCCGCACCGGGGCACCGAGTGGGCCGACCGTGTGGAAGCCAACCGGGCCGTGGCCTACCGCATCCACTACGACGTGGCCCGGCAGCGCTGGTACGTGGACGCCTCCTGGACCTTCCCCATCGTCGCCACCGTCTCGATGCGGACCGCACTGGCCCAGGGCGTGATCGGCGTGGACACCAATGCGGACCACCTCGCCGCCTGGCGGCTCGATGCGCACGGCAATCCGGTCGGGCAGCCCCGCCGGTTCTTCTACGACCTGTCCGGCACCGCCGATCACCGTGACGCCCAAGTGCGGCACGCCCTGTCCCGGCTGCTGAACTGGGCAAAGACCTGCGGCGTTGCCGCCATCGCGGTAGAGGACCTGGACTTCGCCGACTCCAGGACACGAGAGAGGCACGGCCGTAAGCGTCGCTTGCGGCAGCTCATCTCCGGCATGCCCACGGGAAAGCTCCGCGCCCGCCTCACCTCGATGGCCGACGCCACCGGTATCGCGATCATCGCGGTCGATCCGGCGTACACCAGCATGTGGGGAGCGCAGCACTGGCAGAAGCCCATGCACGCCCCCACCCGAAAGACCAGCCGACACGATGCTGCGAGCATCGCCATCGGCCGACGTGCCCAAGGGCACCCGATCCGGCGACGGACAGCACCGCCCCGTAACGACCAGAGCGATCGTTACGGGCATCGGACCGTCCAGGCCCGACCGGAGACTCTTGGGCGTGAGGAAACCCGCCGCCCCGTCACGGACCGTGCACACGATGCACGCGCCCGGACAGGGACAACACCACGTACGCGGGCGACCAGTGCATCCAAAACCGTTTGGGATGCGCGCAGCGATCAGGGATGGGTCCCAGACTCACCCCTGCTCACTGATTAGGAACGGTCTGGTTCCGAGGGCTCTTCGGTGGGCCTGGGCTTGCCGGGGAGGCGGACGTCGTCGACCGTGACGTTCACCTCGGTGACCCGTAGGCCGAGCATGCGGCTTACGCTGCGGGCCACATTGGTCTTGACGGTGGCGGCGACGTCCATCACCACGTGGCCGTACTCGACCACGATCGTCAGGCTCACCGCCACCTGGCGATCCTGAATCTGGGCGCTTATCCCTTGGTTGCCGCGCCGCGAGCCGATGCCGATGCGGTCACGGACCGACTCGAAGGCCTGGGCGAGGTCGCCGCCCATGTCCGCGACGCCTGTCACCTCCATTGTCGCGAGATAGGCCACCTTCTCCACCACCTCGTCGGCGACCTTGATCTGCCCCTTCACCACGGCCGCGGTGGCCGTCGGCCGGTCCCCTGGGAACGCCGGTGCTGCCGCCTCTCCGTACGGCGCGGTGCCGGATCCGGCAGCAGGAGTCGCGGCGGATCCGAGCCCGGTGGATCCAAGCCCTGTGGGTCCAGGGCCGGTGGGTCCGAGCCCTGCGGGTCCAGGGCCGGTGGGTCCGAGCCCTGCGGGTCCAGGGCTGCCAGGTCCAGGGCTGGTGTGGCGAAGTTCGGCGGTGCCTGGTCCGGAGGGGCCAAGTTCCGAGACGCCGAGGTCAGGCAAACCAGGGTCAGGGAAACCAGGGCTGTCCAGGCTGGCCTCTGGGGTGGCGGGGGCGATGCCGCGGACTCCGACGCGGCTGGAGTCGGCGCCGCCTCGGCGGGATCCGCCACCGCCACTGCCACCGCCACTGCCACTGCCGATGCTTCGGGCGCTGACGACGCTGGAGTCGGCATCGGTGCCACGGATCCCGGCGTCACCAGATATGGAGCCGATGGAGCGGACTCCCACGTCGCCGGAGTCCAAGCTAGAGCTGGAGTGGGAGCCCAGACTGGAGCCGGAATCCGAGCTGGAGCTGGGCCCCAAGCCAGAACCTGAGCTGGAGCTGGGCCCCAAGCCAGAATCCGAGCTGGAGCCCACGCCGGTACTCCAGCCGGAGCCGGAGTCCGTGTCGACGCTGGAGTTGGGCCCGATGGAGCGGAGCGGGCCGCCACCGTACGGTTCGGGGCCTCGTTCTGCGGTGCCGGTGTCGGTATCGCCATATCCCATGGCGAGGTATGCCGGGGGTTCATATCCCGTGCTGTTCGTCCCCGTGGTGCCCGGGTTGGTGGTGTCGTCGCCTAATGCGTCGGTCATCGCGGCCTCCTCTGGGCGGTCTTGAGGATTGTCCCGGAAGCCTGTGCCGTTTGTCCCAAGACCTGGGGCCCTATGCTGCTAGATATGCACGATCAGGCAGGGGCCGGGGCACCAGACAACTTCCAGCGGCTGTGGACCCCGCATCGGATGGCCTACATCAAGGGCGAGGGCAAGCCGACCGGGACGGGCGCCGACGACGGGTGTCCATTCGACGCCATCCCCAAGATGAGCGACGAGGAGGGGCTGATCGTGGCCAGGGGGGAGGTCGTGTACGCGGTGCTCAACCTCTATCCCTACAACTCCGGCCACCTCATGATCGTGCCCTATCGGCACGTACCCGACTATGACCTGCTCGATGGCGCCGAGCTGGTGGAGCTGGCGGAGTTCACGCAGCGGGCGGTGCGCGCGCTGCGCAAGGCGAGTGGGGCCCAGGGGTTCAACGTCGGCATGAACCTCGGTCAGGTGGCGGGGGCGGGCATCGCCGCCCACCTGCACCAGCATGTGGTGCCGAGGTGGGGCGGGGACACCAACTTCATGCCGGTCGTCGCGCAGACCAAGGTGTTGCCGCAGCTACTTCGTGACACGCGCGAGCTGCTCGCCGACGCTTGGGACTGACGGCCGCGGCAGCGCGGAGATGCCTGCCGACAGCAGCAGCGGGATCGCCAGGGCCAGGGCCATCGACAGTACGGCCGCGCCGGAGTCGTTGACCAGCATCCCGAGGACGCCGCTCACGAGCGTGCCGATCAGCCCGGCGCGCAGCGCGGGGGAGTAGGTGAAGGCGGCGGGCACCACTCCGGCCGAGGCCTGCTCGGGCCGCAGGATCGCGTAGACGAGGAACGCGGTGGCGGCGATCACGATCGGCATCAGGTTGGGGCTGAGCAGCGTGGCGAGCATGGCGCTGAGCTTGCGCAGGATGACCTCGAGCGCCTCGCCGCTGAGCACCTGTCCGACGAAGCGGCCCAGGTGGGTCTGCTTGTCGGGCGGCTGCAGGTAGTTGATGACCGCGAACGTCATCACGATCACCGCCCCCGCCACGCAGAACGCGCCCAGCTTCACGATCGACACCCGCTTGCCCGCTATGAGCAGCGCGGTCACCGCGATGCCCGGGACGAACGCGATCACACCGCCGAAGTCGCTGCCCATGCCCGAGCCGCCGAGCACCATCGCGAACGCCCCCAGCACCGCCACCGCCGCCACGCCCACCTTGCCGGGGAAGTGGTGGGCGATGGTCGTGGTCGCCAGCAGGGTGCCGGTGGCCAGCAGCGCGAACGGGATGTTGCCCAGGCCGTAGTAGCGGGCGCCCACCTCGGCGCTGTAGCCCATGATGCTGTTGAGCTGCAGGGTCGTGCCGGTGAGCAGGTCGCCGGCGAGCGTGAGCGCGGTGATGCCCGCCACGACGGTGAGCGGGCCGAGCGGGCTGCGCCGCCACGGCCCCGCGCAAGCGAGGAGGGTGATGGCCGCCGTCCAGCCGAGCGCGCCGCCGATCAGGCCCGGCAGGGTGGACCACGGCAGCAGGTTGACCAGGTAGCTGGAGACGGGCAGCGAGGCCAGGGCGACCGCCGCCAGGCGTACCCAGGGCAGGCCCTTGCGGCGGCGCAGCAGCAGGAACGCGATCAGGTAGAACAGGACCTGCAGCACGGCTACGAC
Organism: Nonomuraea sp. NPDC049750; assembly: GCF_040659625.1. NCBI lineage: Bacteria > Bacillati > Actinomycetota > Actinomycetes > Streptosporangiales > Streptosporangiaceae > Nonomuraea > Nonomuraea sp. NPDC049750. Next base: position 82,124 of record NZ_JBFANB010000014.1, on the reverse strand, counting down.
CGTGAAGTAGATGCCCTTGACCGAGCGGATCGTCTGCGCGGTGGCGTCGGCGCGGCGCAGCCGGTCGATCGTCGCGCTCTGCGCGCTCACCTGGAGCGGCACGCCCACGACCGTGGCGGGCACCGGCACGCCGACCGTGGTCAGCGCGGTGGCCGTCAGGTCGGGCAGGATCGAGATGTCGTCGCGGTGCGTGGAGGCGGCGCCGAGCAGGCGGCCCTGCGCGCCGGACTGGCGCAGCATCGCCACCCGCAGGTGCGGTACGGAGCCGTGGTCGGACAGGCCGGCCAGGATGACGGTGGCGTCGGCGGGCAGAGCCGACAGCAGGGCTCCCGCCTTCGCGTCGGCCTGCCGCAGGGCGGCCCGGCGCTCGGGGGCGCCGAGCTGGTCGGGCACGCGGGGCAGCCTGCCGGCGGCCAGGTAGGGGCGGATGAGGTCGTCGACCTCGGCCGCGACCATCCGGCACTGCGTCAGGTCGGCGGCCGTGACCTGGTCGGGGGAGGCGAGGTAACGGGACACCGCGCCGCTCCGGTCGGCCAGCGCCAGCGCGGCGCCCGGGCCGATCGCGACCGAGCACTGGCCCGCGGCCTTCAGCGCCTCGCCGAGCGTGCCCGCGTTGCGCTGGCCCGCCACGTCGATGAGGTAGCGGTAGTCGGGGATGACGGCGCCCTGGCCGCTCGCCTCCGGCGCCGGCGGCGCGCCGCAGCTGTAGCCGGAGGCCGACCTGGTGCCCGCCGACACGGTGAGCCATCCGTCGTAGGGGCAGGTCAGGCTGCCCACAGTGCGTACGGACAGCGATCCGATCGCACTGGCACCCGCGAGCCGCCACAGATTGGGCGTGTCGTTCGGGGTGATGTCGTTCCAGTGGAGCCCCGGCACACCGATGAGCGCGACCCGCCCACCACCGTCCTCGGCCTGCCCCGCCTGGGCGAACCCCCCGACGAACAGGAGAACCGCCATCACGACCAGCACGCGCCTCACGGGAATGTCCCCCTACGATCTACGGCTACCGTCCGCAGCATCGTCTCACCTCGCCGTGGGTGGCGAGACCGTTCAACTCCAGGGTCCCAGGTCAGCCCCAAGACCGTCAGGTCAGCCCCGTCAGGTCCGCCCCAGGGCCGTCAGGTCGGCTCCAAGGCCTCAAGCCGGGGCGACCGTCACCTTGGCGGGCTTGCTCTCGTTCTGCAGGCGGTCGAGGGAGGTCACCAGGTAGGTGCCCGGCGCGCCGGCGGTGAACGTGGGTGTGGTGACCACGGCCACCAGGTTGCGGGCGTCCACGGCCTGGCAGTCCTGGCCCGACTTCGGGACCTCGTAGACCGCGTACGAGCGGGCGCCCTGGCTCGCTTTCCACGAGATGACCTGGCCGGCCGCCTTGACCGCCGCGGGTTTGGCCGGGGCCTCGCCGCCGCGGTCCTTGATGAGCGGCAGCAGCGCAGGGCGGCTGTAGTGCTCCTTGGCCAGGCGGTCGACGGCGCCCAGCGGGTTGCTGAGCAGTTGCGCGGCGCTGAAGTAGACGTCGCCGCCGATCTGCCGGTATTCGCGGTTGAGCGTCAGATGGGCGGACAGCTCGCCCGGCTTGGTCCACGCCTTGTCGTCCCTGGTGCCCACCCGGTAGAGGGCCTGGCCGATGTAGAGGTCGACATCGGTGCCCTTGACCTCGTTGGCCCACCATGGCGCCAGGGCCCGGTAGTCGGCCGCCTTGAAGCCGCGCGACCAGTAGAGCTGCGGCATCACGTAGTCGACTGTGCCCGCCTTGATCCAATGCCGCGCATCCGCATAAATCGAGTCATAGGCCGACATGCCGGAGGTCTTGGAGCCCGTCGGATCCTCCGCCTTGTTGCGCCAGATGCCGAACGGGCTGACGCCGAACTTGACGTACTTCTTGGTCGCGTGCACGGCCTCGTCGACCTGGGCGATCAGCTTGTCGACGTTGTCCCGTCGCCAGTCGGCCAGGTTCTTGCCCTTGCCATACTTTGTAAAGGCGGCCGCGTCGTTGAACGTGCCGCCCTCGCCCGGATACGGGTAGAAGTAGTCGTCGAAGTGCACCCCGTCGATGTCATAGCGCCGCGTCACGTCGGTGACGACCTTGGTGACGTGCTCGCGGACCGCCGGCAGACCGGGGTTGTAGTAGAGGCGCCCGTCGTACTTGACGGTCCAGCCCGGGTGCTGGCGGGCAGGGTGGTTGGCGGGCAGGTCGGCCACGTCGCCGTCGTAGGAGGCGCGATAGGGGTTGAACCAGGCGTGGAACTCCAGGCCGCGCTTGTGCGCCTCGGCGATGAGGAACGGCAGCGGGTCCCAGCCCGGGTCCTTTCCGGCGGTGCCGGTCAGATATTGCGTCCACGGCTCGATCGAGGACTTGTAGAGCGCGTCGGAGGCCGGCCGCACCTGTACGAACACCGCGTTGAAGCGGCGTTTGACCGCCGCGTCCAGAATCTTGAGGTATTCGGCCTGCTGCTTGGCGACGGACAGGCCGGTGCGCGAGGGCCAGTCGATGTTCTTGACCGTGGCGATCCAGATGCCGCGCAGCTGGCGCTTGGGGTAGCGGACGTCGGCGGTGCAGGCGGCCCCGTCCCGCGTTTCGGCTGCCGTCTTCTTCGCGGCGGTGGTCGAGGCGGTCACCGCGGGTGTCTGCTTGGCTGCCGGTCCGAAGAGGTAGGCGGCGCCGACGGTGACGGTGGCGAGGGCGGCAGCGGCGATGAGAGGGCGTCCGGTTCGCATGATGTTCCAGTCTGGCATTGGCTCCGACGTGCGCAGGCCGGAAAAAAGAAATCGTTTCGTGATGTTCGAGTGGCCAGAGTAATGGATGTGCCGGGAGGGACGGCTGCCCCTCCCGGCTCGGTCCGTACGTCAGTCCGTGACGGCGACCTTCTCCGCCACGTGCGTCGGCAGCGGCTCGTAGCGCAGGAACGCCCGCTGGAAGGTCCCGGTGCCGTGCGACATGGACCGCAGGTCGATGGCGTAGCGGGTGATCTCCAGCTCGGGCACCTCGGCCTTGACCAGAGTGCGTCCGGTGCCCACCGGCTCGGTGCCGAGCACCCGGCCGCGCCGCGACGACAGGTCCGACATCACCGAGCCCACGTAGTCGTCGGCCACCAGCACCGACAGCTCGTCGACCGGCTCCAGCAGCAGCGTCGGCACCTTGGACGCGGCCTCCTTGAGCGCCAGTTGCCCGGCGATCTGGAAGGCCATGTCGGAGGAGTCGACCGAGTGCGCCTTGCCGTCGTACAGCGTGACCCGCACGTCCACCATCGGGTAGCCGGCGACGACGCCCCGCTCCATCTGGGCGCGCACGCCCTTCTCCACCGACGGGATGAACTGCCGGGGCACCACACCGCCGACGATCTTGTCCACGAACTCGAACCCGCCGCCGGACGGCAGCGGCTCCACCTCCAGATGGCAGATCGCGAACTGGCCGTGACCGCCCGTCTGCTTGACGTTGCGGCCCATCGCCTGGCACTTGCCGCCGAACGTCTCGCGCAGCGGCACCCGCAGGTCGATGCGCTCGACCTCGACGCCGTGCCGCTTGGACAGCCGGTCGAGGAGCACATCGGTGTGGGCCTCACCCATGCACCAGAGTACGAGCTGCCTGGTCTCGGCGTTGTTCTCCAGCCGCAGCGTCGGGTCCTCGGCCACCAGGCGGCCCAGCGCCTGCGACAGCTTGTCCTCGTCGGCCTTGGACTTGGCCTGGATGGCGACCGGGAGCAGCGGCTCCGGCGTCTCCCACGCCGTCATGAGCAGGGGCTTGTCCACCTCCGACAGCGTGTCGCCGGTCTCGGCCCGGGAGAGCTTGGCCACCGCGATGATGTCGCCCGCCACCCCCTTCGGCGCGCCGCGCTGCTGCTTGCCCAGCGGGCAGGTGAGGGTCCCGATGCGCTCGTCCACGTCGTGGTCCTCGTGCCCGCGCTCGGCCAGGCCGTGCCCTGACACGTGCACGGTCATGTCGGGGCGCAGGGAGCCGGAGAAGACGCGTACCAGGCTGATACGGCCCACGTACGGGTCGCTGGTGGTCTTGACGACCTCGGCGACCAGCGGGCCGTCGGGGTCGCAGGTGATGCCCTGGACAGGCTTGCCGTCGAGGGAGGTGATCTCCGGCATCGGGTGTTCGAGCGGGGAGGGGAAGCCCTGCGTCATGAGTTCGAGCACCTCTTGGGCGCCCACGCCGATGCCGCTGCACAGTACGGGGAAGAAGCTGCCCCGCGCGACGGCCTTCTCGAGGTCCTCGATGAGGACCTTGGTGTCGATCGGCTCGCCCTCCAGGTAGCGCTCCATGAGCGACTCGTCTTCGCTCTCCTGGATGATGCCCTCGATCAGGACGCCGCGGTGCTCCTCGATCTGCGACTCGTACTCGGCACCCGGGTCCTTCTCGGTGCGCGTGCCCGTGGCGTAGTTGTAGAACTTCTGCGACAGCAGGCCGATCAGGCCGTTCACGTGCCCGTTGGTGATCACCGGCAGGTAGAGGGGGGCCACGCCGTCGCCGAAGACGTCCTGGCAGGTGGCGAGGACCTCGTCGAAGTCGGCGCGTTGGTGGTCGATCTTGGTGATCACGACGGCTCTGGGCATGCCGACCTGGCTGCACTCCTCCCAGAGCATCTGGGTCAGCCCGTCGATGCCCTCCGAGGCCGACACGACGAACAGGGCGGCGTCGGCCGCGCGCAGTCCGGCGCGCAGGTCGCCCACGAAGTCGGCGTAACCGGGGGTGTCCAGAAGGTTGATCTTGATGCTGTTGTGCACCAGCGGCGCCAGTGACAGGTTCACCGAACGCTGCTGACGTACCTCCACCTCGTCGAAGTCGCTGACCGTGTTGCCGTCCTCCACCCGGCCGGCCCGCTGAACGGTGCCCGTCGCGGCCAGCAGCTGCTCCACGAGGGTCGTCTTACCCGCCCCTGAATGGCCGACCAGCACGACATTGCGTATCGCATCCGCCCTGTCGGCCGCTGGTGCCCTGCCCGCGGCTCCCATGGCATGACCAGGGTTCTTCTCTGCCACATTCGCCTCCCGCGTCGTCGGTTGACGTGCCAACGCCGCGCCCGAGCGAGGGGACAGAAACCGCATGGACGCGGTGTGTTCACCAAATACCCCTGTGGCGGATATCACAAGGGGGGTGGGGCAAAGAAAGTCGTCGGCTCGTAAATGGCCTACGATCAGACCGCGATGCTGAAACTCCTGCGCCCGGCCATGACCCGGATACTCACCCCGCTGGGCAGGGCTCTGGCCGCCCGCGGAATCGGGCCGAACGTCGTCACGGCGATCGGCACGATCGGCACCGTCGTCTGCGCGCTGCTCTTCTTCCCGCTGGGCCAGCTGTCCTGGGGCGCCCTGCTGATCACGGTGTTCGTGCTGTTCGACCTGCTCGACGGCCTGGTGGCCCGGCTCGGCGGCAAGGGCGGCAGCACCTGGGGGGCCTTCCTCGACTCGACCCTCGACAGGGTGGCCGACGCGGCCATATTTTCCGGGCTGATTCTTTACTTCATCTCGAAGGACGACGCGCTGATGGCCGCGGTGACGCTGGCCTGCCTGGTCGCCGGGACGCTGGTGTCCTACGCCAAGGCCAGGGCGGAGGGCCTCGGGCTCACCTGTGACGTCGGGCTGGCCGAGCGGCCGGAGCGGCTGGTCGTCGCGCTGGTGGCCACCTTCTTCGCCGGTCTCGGCGTACCGTACGTCCTGCCCGCGGGGATGTGGCTGCTGGCCCTGGCCAGCGCGGTCACGGTGGTGCAGCGGGTGGTCCACGTCCACTCACAGACGCGGCAGACGAGGGAGCGATGAGCCAGAAGATCTCGGTCACCGATCGGGTCGTCGCCGCGGGGTTCGCGGCCGGCTGGAAGCTCGTCCCGCTGCTGCCCCAGCGCGCGACCGCGGGGGCCTTCCGGCTGCTGGCCGACCGGGTGTGGCGCAAGCGCGGCAAGTCGGTGCGCCGCCTGGAGTCCAACCTGGCCAGGGTGACCGGGCTCGATCCCGGCAGCGGTGAGCTGCGCGAGCTGAGCCGGGCCGGCATGCGCTCCTACTTCCGCTACTTCCACGAGGTGTTCCGGCTGCCGTCGATGCGCCGCGAGGACATCGTCCGCCGCACGCACGTGACCGGCGCCGAGCACATCCACGACACGGTGGCCGCCGGGCGCGGGGTAGTGCTGGCGCTGCCGCACATGGGCAACTGGGACCAGGCCGGCGCGTGGCTGGTGGGCGTGGGCCACCCGTTCGCGACCGTCGCGGAGCGGCTCAAGCCCGAGTCGCTGTTCCGGCGCTATGTCGCCTTCCGCGAGGGGCTGGGCATGGAGGTGCTGCCGCTCACGGGCGGTGACGGCCACAACTTCGGGACACTGGCCACGCGCGTACGCCGGGGCGGCGTCGTCTGCCTGCCCGCCGAGCGCGACCTGACCAAGAGCGGCATCGAGGTGCGCTTCTTCGGCTCGGCCACCAAGGTGCCCGCCGGCCCGCCGCTGCTGGCCGTCCAGACGGGCGCGGCGCTGCTGCCCGCCACCGTCTACTTCCACGGCGACGACTGGGGGATCGACATCCACGAGGAGATCCCCGTGCCCGAGGAGGGCACCAGGCAGGAGAAGGTCGCCATCGTGGCGCAGCGGCTGACGGACGTCTTCGAAAAGGGCATCGCCGAGCATCCGGAGGACTGGCACATGCTGCAGCGGCTCTGGCTGGAGGACCTGGCGAGATGAAGGTGGGCATCGTCTGTCCCTATTCCTGGGACATGCCCGGCGGGGTCAAACAGCACATCGACGACCTGGCGCAGGCGCTCATCGCGCAGGAGCACGAGGTCTCGGTCATCGCGCCGGCCGCCGACGACGAGGAGCTGCCGCCGTACGTGACGGGTGCGGGCCGGGCCATCCCGGTGCCCTACAACGGGTCGGTGGCCAGGATGTCGTTCGGCTTCATCTCGGCGGCGCGGGTGCGGCGCTGGGTGCGCGACGGCCACTTCGACGTGCTGCACATCCACGAGCCGCTGGTGCCGAGCCTGGGCGTGCTGGCCTGCTGGGCGGCCAAGGGGCCGATCGTGGCCACCTTCCACGCCTCCTGGACCCGCTCGCGGGCCATCGCGGTGGCCGAGCCGCTGCTGCGCAGCGCGCTGGAGAAGCTCAGCGGCCGCATCGCGGTCTCCGACGCGGCCCGAAAGAGCCTGGTCGAGCAGTTCGGCGGCGACACCGTGCTGATCCCCAACGGGGTGACCGTCAGCCGCTACGCCCACGCCGAACCGCTCGACGGCTGGGGGCCCGACGGCGCCACGCTCGGCTTCCTCGGCCGGATGGACGAGGAGCGCAAGGGCCTGCCGATCCTGCTGGACGCCTTCAAGCCGCTGGCGGCCGAACGCCCGGAGCTCAAGCTGCTCATCGCCGGGCCGGGCGACGCCAAGGACGTCTACGACCGGGTGCCCAAGGAGCTGCACGACCGGGTCACCGTGCTCGGCATGGTCAGCGAGGCCGACAAGATCCGCGCCTACCACTCGGTCGACGTGTTCTGCGCGCCCAACACCCGGGGCGAGAGCTTCGGCATCGTGCTGGCCGAGGCCATGGCCTCCGGCGCGACCGTGCTGGCCAGCGATATCCCGGCCTTCCGCAAGGTGCTGGGCGAGGGGCAGGCGGGCGCGCTGTTCGCCAACGGCGACCCGGCCTCGCTGGCCCGCGAGGCGGCGGCGCTGCTCGACGCCCCGGAGCGCCGCGCGAAGCTGGCCGAGGAGGCGCTGGTCGCGGTCGGCAAGTACGACTGGTCGACGGTCGCCCGTGACGTCGTCCGGGTCTATGAGACGGTGACGGCCAGCGGCGCGGGCGGCGTGGAGGAAGACCTGTGACCTCGGCCGGCGGCGTGGGCGACACGGAGGACCTGTGACCTCGACCATGATCGTGCTGATCGCGGGCATCGTCGTGGTGCTCACGGCCGTCTACATCTCCTGGCGGGCGGGCCGCCTCGACCGGTTGCACATCCGGCTGGAGCTGGCCCGCGAGGCGCTCGACGCCGCGCTCATGCGGCGCCGGGCCGTGGTGCTGGAGCTGGCCGGCTCCCGGCTGCTCGATCCGGCGACCTCGCTGGTGCTGGCCGCGGCGGCGCACGAGGCCAGGATGGCCGGGCCGGACGATCGCGAGCACGCCGAGAGCGACCTGTCGGGCGCGCTGCGCGCCGTGGTCGAGCAGGAGCGCTTCACCGAGAAGCTGTCGGAGTCGCCGGGCGGGCAGGCGCTGCTCGAAGAGCTCGGCGCGGCCGTGGCCAAGGTCGTCTATTCGCGCCGTTTCTACAACAGCGCCGTGGGTGTCACGCGTACGGCCCAGCGGCGCTGGCTCGCCAGAGTCCTTCGCCTGGCCGGACATACCGAATACCCCCAATTCTTCGAAATAGATGACAATCCGCCGGCGACTATGGCAACTGAATGACCCGATTTGGAGAGCGCCGGTAGGCTTCTTCCGTTTCTTGGCCCATGCGGAGGAGTACACAGGTGCGGCTACCTCGGATGATTACCGTGACGCTGGCCGGAGCGGCGGTTCTGCTGCCGGTCGCGGCCTGCTCGTCGAACGAGCCCGCGGCGGGCAAGGCCCCGCAGGCGACCACGGCGTCCCCGACCGAGGAGCCCGCGGCCGAGCCCGGCAAGACCCACCCGTTCACCGGGCTGCCGATGGAGGGCGCCGCCAAGCCGGTGCTCGCCGTGAAGATCGAGAACACCGCCGCCGGCAAGCCCCAGCTCGGGCTCAAGAGCGCGGACATCGTCTACATCGAGCAGGTCGAGGCCGGTCTGACCCGTCTGATGGCGGTCTTCTCCTCCAAGCTGCCGGCCAAGGTGGGGCCCGTACGTAGTGCCCGCATCTCCGACCTGCACATCGTGCCGCAGTTCGGCAAGCCCGCCTTCGCCTACTCGGGCGTGCAGTCGCTGATGCTGCCGTTCATGGCCAAGGCGTCGCTGTACGACGTCGGCGACACGCGCAACCCCGGCGCCTTCTTCCGCCAGCCGGGCCGCTTCGCCCCTTACAACCTGTTCGCCAACACCAAGAAGCTGCTGTCGCGGGCCCCGGGCGCCGACAAGGCCAAGGACATCGGCTTCACCTTCGGCGACGCCCCGGCCGACGGCGGCGTGGACAAGAAGACCTACAGCGTCAAATGGCCCGGCGCCCGCTTCACTTTCGGCTGGTCCGAGGACGACAAGAAGTGGATGATCTGGCAGGACGGCAAGAAGGACATGGCGGCGGAGGGCGGTCAGCTCGGCGCGCCCACGATCGTCGTCCAGTACACCAAGACCGAGCGCTCCCAGTTCCACGACAAGAACCAGAGCTACACGCCCCTGGTGCACAGCGTCGGCAAGGGCTCGGCGGTGGTGCTGCGTGACGGCAAGGCGTACAAGGCCAAGTGGGAGCGCAAGTCGGAGGAGAGCGGCACGACCTTCACCACGGAGAGTGGTGAGCCGATGAACTTCGCGCCCGGCCAGGTCTGGGTCGCGCTCGCCAGCCGCAAGCCCGTCATCCCCTAGAAATGCGCACCTAGATGTACAAGAGGGCTGATAAATCCTGACATGGTGGCGTGTCAGGGGAGAGGCCCTCAGGACCTACCATGGGTTTGATAACTTACCGTTCGCTTTTGTGAGGAAGACCGTCGTGTCCAGCACGCCCGAAAACACCCCCGTCACCGGCACCGCGCGCGTCAAGCGTGGCATGGCCGAGATGCTCAAGGGCGGCGTCATCATGGACGTCGTCACCCCCGAGCAGGCGAAGATCGCCGAAGACGCCGGCGCCGTCGCCGTGATGGCCCTGGAGCGCGTGCCCGCCGACATCCGCGCGCAGGGCGGCGTGTCCCGGATGAGCGATCCCGACATGATCGACGGCATCATCGCCGCCGTGTCGATCCCGGTCATGGCCAAGGCCCGCATCGGCCACTTCACCGAGGCCCGCGTGCTGCAGGCCCTGGGCGTCGACTACGTCGACGAGTCCGAGGTGCTGACCCCGGCCGACTACGCCAACCACATCGACAAGTGGCAGTTCACCGTGCCCTTCGTGTGCGGCGCGACGAACCTGGGCGAGGCCCTGCGCCGCATCACCGAGGGCGCGGCCATGATCCGCTCCAAGGGTGAGGCCGGCACCGGCGACGTCTCCAACGCGGTCACCCACATGCGGACGATCCGCGGCGAGCTCAAGCGGCTCAGCTCGCTGCCCGAGGACGAGCTCTACGTCGCGGCCAAGGAGCTGCAGGCGCCGTACGAGCTGGTCGCCGAGGTGGCCCGCACCGGCAAGCTGCCCGTCGTGCTGTTCACCGCGGGCGGCATCGCCACCCCGGCCGACGCGGCGATGATGATGCAGCTCGGCGCCGAGGGCGTGTTCGTCGGCTCCGGCATCTTCAAGTCGGGCGACCCGGCCAAGCGCGCCGCCGCCATCGTCAAGGCCACCACGTTCTACGACGACCCCGACGTGATCGCCAAGGTCTCGCGCGGGCTGGGCGAGGCGATGGTCGGCATCAACGTCGACGACATCCCCCAGCCGCACCGCCTCGCCGAGCGCGGTTGGTGACATCGGTCGCTGTGCGGCGTGTCGCCGCAGGTCACGCGCGACTCGGAATGAAATGATCTAGTACGCCGGGCACACCGCCACGACGACGGAAATTTCCGAAGAAGGCGATATCCGTGAAGGATGTCGCCTTTTTCGTGTTAGGTGGTGTTCACCCGGGCGTCACGATTCTGAGTCAGGCTACGGGACGCCCCCTCCCCACTGATCGTCCCAGGAGCGCCCCGTGTCCAAGCTCAACCGCCGGCACTTCCTCGTCGCCGGGTTAACCGCGGGTGCCGCCGCGGCTCTCCCGGCCACCGCCGCCCACGCCGACCCCACCCCGGACCCCGCCGCCGAGACCGCCCAGAGCCTGGCCTCGCGGGGCCTGACCACCGACCCGTTCACGCTCGGCGTCGCCAGCGGCGACCCCGACCACGAGGGCTTCGTGCTGTGGACCCGGCTGGCTCAGCAGCCGCTGGCCGAGGACGGTTTCGGCGGCATGCCGCAGCGGCCGTTCCCGGTGCTGTGGCAGATCTACTCCGACGAGCGCTGCCGTCGCGTGGTCCGCGGCGGCGTCACCGTGGCCGCCCCCGAATGGGGCCACAGTGTGCATGTCGAGGTCGACAGTCTCGGCTCCGACCGTGAGTACTGGTACCGCTTCCGCGTCGGCCCGTACGTCTCGCCCGTCGGCCGGGCCAGGACCGCCCCGGACCCGCTGTCGTACGGCGGCGCCCTGTCGATGGCCTTCGTCTCCTGCGCCCAGTACGAGCACGGCTACTTCACCTCCTACCGGAGGCTGGCCGAGGAGCACCCGGACCTCATCCTGCACCTGGGCGACTACCAGTACGAATACACCAAGAACACCTACAACATCCCCGGCGGCAACGTACGCAACCACGAGGGCCCCGAGACCGTCACGCTGGCCAACTACCGCCAGCGCCACGCCCAGTACAAGGCCGACCCCGACCTTCAGGCCGCCCACGCCGCCGCCCCCTGGCTCGTCGTCTTCGACGACCACGAGGTGGACAACAACTGGGCCGACGAGGTCCCGGAGCACGCCGAGGACCAGCCGACCTTCCTGCAGCGCCGTGAGGCCGCCTTCCGGGCCTACTACGAGAACATGCCGCTGCGCCGCACCTCCATCCCGCGCGGCATCGACATGCAGCTCTACCGGCGTGTGCGCTGGGGCCGGTTGGCCAGCTTCCACATGCTCGACACCCGCCAGTACCGCGACGACCAGGGCTGCGGCGACGGCTACAAGGACTGCCCGGCCGCGGTGGACCCCGCGAGGTCGATCACCGGCGCGGCGCAGGAGGAGTGGCTGGTCGACGGCTTCCACAAGTCGCGGGCGCAGTGGGACATCATCGGCCAGCAGGTGTTCTTCGCCCAGCGTGACAACAACGCCGGCCCGGCCAAGGTGACCAGCATGGACGCCTGGGACGGGTACGTCGCCTCCCGCCGGCGGATCACGCAGGGCTGGGTCGACGCCAAGGTGCGCAACCCCGTCGTGCTGACCGGTGACGTGCACGCGCACTGGGCCAGCGACCTGAAGCTGAACTACGACGACCCGACCGGCCCGAGCGTGGGCTCCGAACTGGTGGCCAGCTCGATCTCCACCGGCGGCGACGGCGCGGACTCCGACCCGGCCACGCACCCGTTCCTGGCCATCAACCCGCACCTGAAGTTCTACAACAACCAGCGCGGCTACGTGCTGACGAAGATCGAGCGCGACGCGCTCACCGCGGACTTCAAGGTGGTGCCCCACCTGCGGGAGCCCGGTGCGGAGGCGTACACGAGGGCGACGTTCGTGGTCGAGGACCGCGTCCCCGGGGTGCAGCAGACGTACCTGCGGCCGCTCGACCCGTCCGTGCTCGCGCGGCGCGTCACGGTGGACGAGACCGTCCGTCTGGAGACCGAACGCCCGTAATTTCCGGCGAGGCGGCGTCCGGCAGGCCGCCGCCTTTTTCGCGCCTGGAATATTAGCCAGGCTAAGTTAGTTAGGCTAAGTATTATGAGGGACGATCCCACCGAGCTGGCCGAACAGGTCTCCGCGGTGCTCCGCCACCTGGTGCTGCTGCTGCGGCGCACGGTGGCGGGCCAGCCGGTCACCAGCCAGCAGTACGCCGTCCTCGGCTCCCTGGAGCCCGGCCCGCGCCGGATGACAGAGCTGGCCGAGGAGCACGCCGTGCAACTGCCCACCATGTCCGTGCAGATCAACCGCCTGGAAGAGGCGGGGCTGGTGGCCAGAGGCGCCGACCCGGCCGACGCCCGCGTCAGGACGGTCGAGCTCACCGACGAGGGCCGCGTCCGGCTGCGGGCCGTACGCCAGGCCAGGATCGCCCACCTCAGCCGGGAACTGGCGGCGCTCAGCGATGACGAGCGAGCCGCCCTGGCGGTCGCCTTGCCCACGTTGGCGAAGCTCGGCCGCACATGAGAGGAGCACTATGCAGTCCGGTGGCGGAATCCTTCGTCAGCCGATGTCCGTCTGGGCCACCGCCTTCGCCGCGGTGGTCGCCTTCATGGGCATCGGTCTCGTCGACCCCATCCTGCCGTCCATCGCCCAAGGTCTGAAGGCCACGCCCAGCCAGGTGTCGCTGCTGTTCACCAGCTACTTCCTGGTGACCGCCGTCGCCATGCTGCTGACCGGCTGGGTCTCCAGCCGCATCGGCGGCAAGCGCACCCTGCTGGCCGGGCTCGCGCTGGTCATCGTCTTCGCCGCGCTCGCGGGCACCTCCACCAGCGTCACCGAGCTCGTCGGCTTCCGCGCCGGCTGGGGCCTGGGCAACGCGCTGTTCGTGGCCACCGCGCTCGCCGTCATCGTCGGCGCGGCCAGCGGCGGCGGCGCCGCGGCCATCATCCTGTACGAGGCCGCGCTCGGCCTGGGCATCTCCGCGGGCCCGCTGGCCGGCGCGCTGCTCGGCGACTGGAACTGGCGAGCCCCCTTCTTCGGCACCGCCACGCTGATGGCCGCCGGGTTCGTGCTGATCGCCACGCTGCTGGAGAAGACGCCCAAACCCGCCGTCAGGACCAAGCTGAGCGCGCCGCTGCGGGCCCTGGCCCATGGGGGCCTGTCCACCACGGCCTTCACCGCGCTGTTCTACAACTTCGCCTTCTTCACGATCCTCGCCTTCACCCCGTTCATCCTGCACATGAGCGCCTACGGCATCGGCGCGGTGTTCTTCGGCTGGGGCGTGTGCGTGGCGCTCGCCTCGGTGTTCGGCGCGCCGCCGCTGCAGCGCCGGATCGGCTCGGTGAACGTCCTGCACCTGGCGCTGGCCGTGCTGGCCGTCCTCCAGGTCGGCATCGCCGTGTCGGGGCACGCCGGGATCATCGTCTGCACGATCCTGTCCGGCATCCCGATCGGCCTGAACAACACCGTCTTCACCGAGTCGGCCATGGAGGTCTCCGACGCGCCCCGGCCCGTCGCCTCCGCCGGCTACAACTTCGTCCGCTGGATGGGCGGCGCGCTGGCCCCCTTCATCGCCACCAAGCTGGGCGAGGAACTCGGCGCGCCGGTCCCGTACGCGCTGGGCGCCCTGTGCTGCCTGATCGGCATGGCCATCCTGTACGCCCGGCGCCACCACCTGAGCGCCCTGTCCCGCGTGGACGTCGTGGCCCAGGAAGCCGCCGCGGCGGCGTGATCGCCCACCCCTAGGAAGATCCCAGGCCGTCCTGGTGTTGAATTGTCCAGACCCCGTAAGCCGGACGGAAGGATCACCGTGCCCACGATCGGTGTACTCGCTCTCCAAGGAAGCGTGCGCGAGCATGTGCGCATGCTCCAGGAGGCCGGCGCGTCGGCCATCGCCGTACGCCGGCCCGCCGAGCTGGACACGGTCGACGGCCTGGTCATCCCCGGCGGCGAATCGACCACGATGTGGAAGCTCGCCGACACCTTCGACCTGCTCGAACCCCTGCGGATGCGGATCAAGGACGGCATGCCCGCCTACGGCTCCTGCGCCGGCATGATCATGCTGGCCGACCGGATCGAGGACGGCGCCGAGGGACAGCAGACCATCGGCGGCATCGACATGGTCGTCAGGCGCAACGCCTTCGGCCGCCAGATCGACTCCTTCGAGTCCGATCTGGACTTCGCCGGCGAGCGGGTGCACGCCATCTTCATCCGCGCCCCATGGGTCGAATCGGTCGGCACGGACGTCGAAGTGCTGGGCATCGCCGAGCCTGGGGATAGGATCGTCGCGGTCCGCCAAGGGCCGCTGCTCGCGACCTCGTTCCACCCTGAGCTGACGGGTGACACGCGCGTGCACCGATACTTCGTAGACATGCTGAGGGAGCTCTAGGTAATGTCCGGCCACTCCAAATGGGCGACGACGAAGCACAAGAAGGCCGCGCTCGACGCCAAGCGCGGCAAGCTGTTCGCGAAGCTCATCAAGAACATCGAGGTGGCGGCCCGGACCGGCGGCCCCGATCCGGACGCCAACCCGACGCTCTTCGACGCCATCTTCAAGGCCAAGAAGAACTCGGTGCCCAACGACAACATCGAACGGGCCCGTAAGCGCGGCGGCGGCCTGGAGGCGGGCGGCGCCGACTGGCAGACCATCATGTACGAGGGCTACGCGCCCGGCGGCGTCGCGGTGCTCATCGAGTGCCTCACCGACAACCGCAACCGCGCGGCCTCCGAGGTGCGCGTCGCGCTCACCCGCAACGGCGGCTCGCTGGCCGACCCCAACTCGGTGTCCTACATGTTCCACCGCAAGGGCGTCGTGCTCGTGCCCAAGCAGGGGCTCGACGAGGACGACGTGCTGACGGCCGTGCTGGAGGCGGGCGCCGAGGAGGTCAACGACCTGGGCGACTCCTTCGAGGTCGTCTCCGAGGCCGGCGACCTGGTGCCGGTGCGCAAGGCGCTCCAGGAGGCGGGCATCGACTACGACTCCGCCGAGTCGAGCTTCCTGCCCACGATGAGCGTGCCGCTCGACGAGGACGGCGCCAAAAAGGTGTTCCGCCTCATCGACGCGCTCGAGGACAGCGACGACGTGCAGAACGTCTTCGCCAACTTCGACGTCTCGGACGAGATCATGGAGAAGCTGGAAGCGTGATGGCGCACGCCTGATCTGAGTCCGCTGTAAGGTCGGGCGTCGTGACCTCCCCCCGTACCTCTACCGACATCTCGCCCGCCTTCGCGTCTCCGGCTCTCGGCTGGCTGCTCCTGCTGCCGGCCCTGCTGGGTACGTTGATCACCTTGCTCCTGCCCACCGTCCAGACGATCCTGCTCAGCCTCCAGTCGGCCGGGCTCACCGGCCCGAGCGTCTTCGTGGGACTGGCCAACTACGGGCAGGTGCTGGGTCAAGGGGCGTTCTGGAAGGCACTGGTCTTCACGCTGTCCATAACGGTCATCCCGCTGCTGGTGGCCGTGGTGGTGGGGCCGCTGCTCGCGCTGGCGCTCGACTGGTCGGGAGCGTGGCCGAGGCGCGCCGGGCGGATCGTGCTGTCACTGGCCCTGGTGGCGTTCTCGCCGGTGGCCGTGGCGGTCTCCTGGATGCGCGGGCTGATGCCCGACGCGTCCGGCCTGGCCACGATGACCGAGGGCGTGCGCGACCCCGCCACGGCTCCGGGAACGCTCCAGCTCATCCTGGCCGCCGCCACCTTCGGCGTGGTCTGCGCGCTGGCGACGATGGCGTTCCTGCCCGCGCTGCGCGGCGGCACGGTCCCACCGGCCATGCTGGCCGTGGGCGGGCTGGTCGCCCTGGCGATGGTCGCCGCCGGGCTGCAGACGTTCGCGATCGGGCTGACCATGACGCACGGCGGCCCCAACGGGTCCACACAGACGCTGAGCCTCGTCCAGTACACCTACACCTTCATGGTGGGCAGGGTCGGGCTGGGCGCCACGGTGGCGACCGTCATGGGGCTGGTCCTGGGCGTCCTGGGGATCGGCGCGGTCTGCGTGGCGGCGGCGAGCGGCATGCGCATCACGATCGAGCCCCGGGGGGCGACCCCGGATCAGGACGTCGTACGCGCCGGCTCCGGGGCCAAGGTGATCGTCGGCGTGGCGGCGCTGGTGGTCGTCGCCGCCGTCGGGCTCGCCTTGACCTGGCCGTGGCTGTCGGCGCTGCTGGCGCCCGCCCAGCCGGGATCCGCGGCCCCGTCCGGGTGGCGCACGGTCGTCAACACCTGGGCGCCCGCACTGATCGGCGCGCTGGTGTCGGTGGGCGTCGCCTACCTCGGGGCACTCGGCATCGGCGGGCTGCGGCCGCTGGGCCGCAGGAGCGAGTGGCTGCTGCTGGTGTTCGCCCCCTGGCTGTTCGTCGGGATGGGCCCGCTGAGCCTGGCCGGCTGGCGCACCGTCCGCGGCATGAGCCTGATCGACTCCTTCGTCGCCCTCGTCCAGCCGGTGCTGGTCAGCGTGCCCGCCCTGCTGATCCTGACGCTGCTGTGCAAGGGGCTGGCCGCGCGGACCGGCAAGGACTTCCTGGGCGGCGTGGTCCTGCCCTCGCTCCCCATGGCCGGCATCCTCGTCCTGGCCGTCACGCTCGTGAACGGCCAGGAGCTCCTGTGGCCCCTGCTGGTCGCCCAGGACCCCGGCCTGGCCACCGCGCCGGTCCAGCTGCTCACCCGGACCAGCGGCTACACCTCGGCCTTGCCCGACGTCGGCCTGGCCACGCCGCTGGCCGTGGTCGCCGCCGCGCTGATCGGGATCGTCGCCGCGCAGCTGCTCTACCTCGACCGGCTCGCCATCACCGTGGGCCGTTCGCGGGCGGACGCCTCACCTGCGTAAATTGTGGGACCGTGGACATCCGTGATGTGACCTCCGACGACCTTGACGCCGTTCTCGACCTTCGCCAGCGCTCCTTCGGCCTGGTTCCGGCCGCCGAGCGGGAGCGCTGGCGCCAGGCGGCGCTGCCGGCGCTGGCCGAGGGCCGCTACCTGGGCATGTTCGACGGGCCCAGGCTGGTCGCGACCGCGCGGCTGCGCCCGTTCACCCAGTGGTGGCACGGCAAGCCGCAGCCCTTGGCCGGGGTCGCGGCCGTCACCGTCAGCCCGGAGGATCGCGGCAAGGGGGTCGGTGGCCGGCTCATGCAGGCCACCGTGGAGCGGGCCGTGGCGTTCGGCGACGCCGTGTCCGCGCTCTATCCGGCCACCACGCCGCTCTACCGCTCGGCCGGCTACGAGCACGCGGGGGCGCAGCACCGCGTCACGCTCCCGGCCGAGTCGCTGCGGACGATCCCGCCCAGCGGCCGGGTCGAGCTGCGCAGGATGGGTCCCGGCGACGCGGCCGAGGTGGTCTCGGTGCTGCGGCGGGCGCACGGCGCCGCGCGCGCCTCCGGCCCCGTCTCATGGGACGAACGCACCTGGGCGCTGTGGCTCGGCCAGGAGGACGACTTCCTCTATCTGGCGCCGGACGGCTACGTCGTTTACCGCTGGGCCGGCCCGGACATCGAGGTCGACAACCTCGTCGCCGAGTCCGAGCAGACCGCCAGGGCGCTGTGGTCGCTGGTGGGCAGCGCGTCGTCGATGGCCGCGCACGTCACCGCCAACGTCGCGCCCGACGACCCGGTGCTGTGGCTGCTGCGTGAGCGGTCCACGGAGACCATCAAGCAGGTGCGGTGGATGTTCCGCGTCCTCGACGTGGCGGCGGCCGTGGAGCGCAGGGGATACCCGGCCGCGGTCGCGGGCGAGGCGGTCGTCGAGGTGACCGACCGGCTGCGGGCGGGCAACACGGGGCGCTGGCGGCTGGAGTTCTCCGGCGGGGCCGGGGCCGCCACGCCGCTCGGGGACTCGGGGGAGTCCGGGGCGGTGCTGTCGATCAACGGCCTCTCCGCGCTGTACGCCGGGATCCCGGCGGCCACGCTGCGGCGCGGCGGCCTCATGTCCGGGCACGAGCGCTACGACGAGCTACTGGACACCGTCTTCGCCGCCAAGCCGTACATGCTGGACTACTTCTGACCGCCCCAGCCACGTCCGCTCTCCGGCGGTCGTACGGTCGCGGGCGTTCCGGAGGGCTGGCGTACGGTCGCGGGCGTTCCGGAGGGCTGGCGCACGGTCGCGGGCGTTCCGGAGGGCTGGCGCACGGTCGCGGGCGTTCCGGAGGGCTGGCGCACGGTCGCGGGCGTTCCCGGCGGATGGCCCATGCTCGCGGGCGTTTCCCGATGCGCGGGCACGTCAGCCGGGGTAGAGTCTCGTGCCGAACAGATGTTCGGCGGCGCGGGGAGGCAGGCCGGTGCGGGTGATGGGCGTCGATCCGGGGCTGACCCGGTGCGGCCTTGGCGCGGTCGAGGGGCGGCCGGGCGCGCCGCTGTCCTTGGTGGCCGTCGGTGTGGTGCGCACCGGCGCCGACGAGGAGCTGGGCACCCGGCTGGTCGGCATCGAGGCCGGCATCGAGCAGTGGCTCGACGAGGTGCGTCCCGACGCGGTGGCGGTCGAGCGGGTGTTCAGCCAGCACAACGTCCGCACGGTCATGGGCACCGCCCAGGCGGCGGGCATCGCGGTCCTGTGCGCGGCCAGGCGCGGCCTGCCCGTCGCGCTCCACACCCCGTCCGAGGTCAAGGCGGCCATCACCGGCAGTGGCACCGCCGACAAGAAGCAGATCGGCGCCATGGTGACCCGCCTGTTGCGGCTCAGCGAGATGCCCAAGCCCGCCGACGCCGCCGACGCGCTCGCCCTGGCCATCTGCCACGTGTGGCGCGGCGGCGCCCAGCACAAGCTGGCCGAGGCCGTGGCAAGGGCCCAGAGCCGCACGGCCCGGGCCCCCCGTACGACACAGGGCCGCACGGCCCAGAGCCGCGCGACAGAGGACCGCACGTCCCTGAGCCGTATGGCAGAGGGCCGTCCGACAGGGAAGGACGTGGCGCTGTGATCGCGTCCGTGGCCGGGCAGGTGACGGCGATCACCCCCTACGGCGCGGTGATCGAGGTCGGCGGGGTCGGCATCCTCACCCACTGCACACCCGCCACCCTCGCCGCGCTCAGGGTGGGCGAGGAGGCGCGGCTGGCCACGTCGCTGGTGGTCCGGGAGGAGTCGCTCACCCTCTTCGGCTTCGCCACCGCCGACGAGCGCACCGTCTTCGAGTTGCTCCAGACGGCCAGTGGCGTCGGCCCCAAGGTGGCGCTGGCCATGCTCGCCGTCCACACGCCCAACGCGCTGCGCGTCGCCGTGGCCTCCGCCGACCTCAAGGCGCTCACCAAGGTGCCGGGCATCGGCCCCAAGGGCGCCCAGCGCATCGTGCTGGAGCTCAAGGACCGGCTCGGCACGCCCGACGAGACGCTCGACGCGGCCCTCAACGGCGACCGGCGGGCGGCGGCCTGGCGCGACCAGGTCCACTCGGGGCTGGTCGGGCTGGGCTACTCCGGAAAGGACGCCGACGAGGCCATCGCCGCGGTCGAGCCGCAGGCGGGCGACGACCCGCAGATCGCCGTCCTGCTCAAGGCCGCCCTGCGAACGCTGAGCAGCGCGCGATGAGCGGGGAGGTCCAGGCGTGAGCCTTGAACGTGATCTCGTCTCGCCCGACGCCGAGGGCGACGAGCTGCAGATCGAGGCGGCGCTGCGGCCCAAGCGGCTGAGCGAGTTCATCGGCCAGGCGCGGGTGCGGGAGCAGCTGTCGCTGGTGCTGGAGAGCGCCATGCGGCGCAATCGGCCGCCGGATCATGTGCTGATGAGTGGTTCGCCGGGTCTGGGCAAGACGACACTGGCTATGATCATCGCAGCCGAGTTGAGCGCTCCGCTCCGCATCACCTCAGGGCCGGCCCTGGAGCGGGCCGGTGACCTCGCGGCCATCCTGTCGACGCTGGCCGAGGGCGAGGTGCTGTTCATCGACGAGATCCACCGAATGGCCCGGCCCGCGGAGGAGATGCTCTACCTCGCGATGGAGGACTTCCGGGTCGACATCATCGTCGGCAAGGGCCCCGGGGCCACCGCGATCCCGCTCGACATCGCGCCGTTCACCCTGGTCGGCGCCACCACTAGGGCCGGTCTGCTGCCCGCGCCGCTGCGCGACCGGTTCGGCTTCACCGCGCACATGGACTTCTACGAGGTCGAGGAGCTGGAGCGGGTCCTCTACCGCTCGGCCAGGCTGCTCGAGGTGACGCTGCCGGGCGAGGGGGCGCACGAGATCGCCAGGCGCTCGCGCGGCACGCCCCGCATCGCCAACCGCCTGCTGCGCCGGGTCCGCGACTTCGCCGACGTGCGGACGGAAGGCGTCATCGACCGCGACATCGCCTCCGCGGCCCTCAACCTGTACGAAGTCGACCCCGAAGGACTCGACCGGCTCGACCGCGCGGTGCTCGGGGTGCTGCTGCGCAAGTTCGGCGGCGGCCCCGTCGGCCTGTCGACGCTCGCGGTGGCCGTCGGCGAGGAGCCGGAGACGGTCGAAGTGGTGGCCGAACCCTTCCTCGTACGCCAAGGTCTGCTGGCCAGGACCCCGCGCGGCCGGGTCGCCACCGCCGCGGCGTGGCACCACCTCGGGATGACACCGCCACCCGACGCATTCGGAGCGACACTTTTCGACTGATCACAGAACGGTTGCAACCGTTTCAATATGGGAACTTCCCCGCGCGCCGAAACGCTGCTTCGTTGCCGCGTTTCGCAACAAGCGCCTACACTCCGTGGCTTGGCTGGCTGTGTAGGCTGACGGGCTGAGCGGCGCGGCCCCGAGGCTACGCACGGAATTTCCGGCGCGAGGCCGGTGTCAACTTCTTGTACGACAATGGAAGGTCGCCCCTTATGAACATGGGACAACTCGGAAGCATCCTGCCGCTGATCCTTCTGGTGGTGGTGTTCTACTTCTTGCTGATCCGTCCCCAGCGCAAGCGCCAGCAAGAAGCGACCGCCATGCAGAACTCATTGGCTCCGGGTGCCCGTGTCATGACCACCACCGGCCTGTTCGGAACGGTGGTGGCGGTGGACAATGAGGACGTGATTCTCGAGGTCGCCCCCGGGATCGAGACCCGATGGGTGAAGGCCGCCATCGGGCGTGTCGTCACTCCCGGAGACGCTCCGGCCGACGAGTCTCTCGCCGACGAGCCCGTGGTGGACGACGTCGTCACGGACGACACGGCCGACCACGAGGTCGTCAAGGGCGACGACGTTAAGGGCGAGGATAAGGACAACACTCCCCGTGAGGAGACCGAGACGACCGTGGAGCGCAACGGCGGCAAGGACTCCAGCACCAAGCAGTCCTGACTAGGCTCTGCCTCAAACCCCTATCTGAAAGACTGACGACCAGTGGCCCGACCGACCAGCCGCCACAGCCGACCGGGGCGAACGCTCCTGGTGCTGCTGGCGCTCATCATCGCCCTCGGTGGGACGATGTTCCTGCAGAAGGCGTTCACGCCCAAGCTGGCACTCGACCTCGCCGGCGGCACGACGGTGACTCTGTCTCCCCAGACCCTGAACGGCGCCTCCCCGCCTGAGGAGATCCTGGACCGCGCGGTGAACATCATCCGCGACCGGGTCAACGGCACCGGCCTGTCCGACGCGGAGGTCGCCAAGTCAGGCGACAACATCATCATCTCCGTTCCGGGCGCGGGTCAGGAGGAGGTCATCAAGCTGGTCGGCACCACGGCGGAGCTCCGCTTCCGCCAAGTGCTCGCCATGGCGGCCACGCAGGCTCCGCAGGAGCTCACCACCGAGGCCCCCAAGCCGGGCACCTCGCCGTCCGCCGCTCCGTCCAGCACGGCCACCTCCAAGCCGTCGGCCAAGCCGTCATCGTCGGCGGGGGCCCCCAAGCCCAGCACGTCGCCCACGGGCAAGGCCCTGTCCTCGGCGCTCGTCGCGCCGACGGCCACCCCGTCGGCCGGTGCCCCGGCGACCGAGGCGCCCAAGGCCCAGGAGACGCCGAAGGCCCAGGAGACCAAGAAGGGCCAGAAGGACGCCAAGGCCACTCCGGCGCCCACCCCGACGTCGAGCGGCCAGCCGCCGGCCCAGGACCCCAACGCGGGGATCAACACCCAGGGCATCGACCCGGCCGTGCTCGCGCAGTTCCAGAAGCTCGACTGCAGCGACCCGAAGAACCGCGGCAAGGGCGTCCAGGATGACCCGAAAAAGCAGTTCGCCGCGTGTGAGTCCGACGGCAGCCTCAAGTACGTCCTCGACGTGGCCAAGGTCGTCGGCACCGACATCGCCTCGGCCAGCGCCGGCGTCCAGCAGGGCAGCACGCAGTGGCTCGTCCAGCTCGACTTCAAGAGCAGCGGCGCGAGCGAGTGGAGCAAGCTCACCTCGACCGCCTACAACTCGCAGGAGCCGCGCAACAAGGTCGCCGTCGTGCTCGACGGCGTCGTGATCACCGCGCCCAACATCATCGGCCCGATCCCGGGCGGCCGCGCCGAGATCACCGGTGGCTTCACTCAGAAGACCGCCACCGACCTGGCCGACCAGCTCAAGTACGGCGCGCTGCCGCTGAAGTTCAACCCCAGCTCGATCGACACCGTGTCCTCGACGCTCGGCCAGGACCAGCTCATGGGCGGCCTGATCTCCGGCGCCTTCGGCCTGGCCCTCGTGGTGCTCTACTCGCTGTTCTACTACCGCGGCCTGGGCATCGTCGCCGTCCTCAGCCTCGCGGTCGCCACGATCATCACGTACACGGCGGTGGTCGTGCTCGGCCACAACGCCGGGTTCCGGCTGTCGCTGCCGCACATCATCGGCCTGGTGGTCTCGATCGGCATCACCGCCGACTCCTTCATCGTCTACTTCGAACGCATACGAGATGAGATGAAGGAAGGGCGGCGGACGCTCCGCGCGGCCGTCGAGGTGGCCTGGGTGCGTGCGCGGCGCACGATCCTGATCGCCGACGCCGTCATGTTCATCGCCGCGATCGTGCTCTATCTGCTGGCCGTGGGCGGAGTGGCCGGGTTCGCGTTCGCGATGGGCCTGACCACGCTGATCGACATCGTGGTGGTGTTCCTGTTCACCAAGCCGCTCATCGCGGTGCTGGCCAAGCTCAAGTTCTTCGCCAAGGGCCACCCGTTGTCCGGCCTCGACTCCGAGCGTATGGGCCAGGACCTCGGTACCACCGGCCGTACGACCACCCCGCAGGAGGCCTGAGATGGGACTGGGGCGTCGCCTCTACCGCGGCGAGATCGACGTTGACTTCGTCGGCCGCTGGAAGCTCTGGTACAGCCTTTCCGGCTTCCTGCTGATCGTCTCCCTCGCCGGGCTGCTCATCAACGGGCTCAACCTGGGCGTGGAGTTCAAGGGCGGGTCGGTCTTCTCCTTCAAGGCGCAGACCGCCACCATCCAGCAGGTCCGCTCCTCCTTCCTCGACGAGGGCGTGCACCAGCCGATCGTGCAGACGGCCGGCGATCGCTGGCGGGTCACCACCGAGAGCCTTGACCCGGGCGCGGTGACCAAGGTCCAGAACGGCATCGCGAAGGACTTCAGCGTCGCGGTCAAGGACGTCGACATCCAGTCGATCGGCGCGTCCTGGGGCGGTGAGGTCTCCAACAAGGCGTGGATCGGTCTGGGCGTCTTCATGCTGGCGATCATTCTCTACCTGTCGATGGCGTTCGAGCCGAAGATGGCGCTGTCCGCCATCGTCGCGCTCATCCACGACCTCGTCATCACGGCGGGCGTCTACGCCTGGTCGGGCTTCGAGGTGACGCCCGCGACGCTGCTCGGCTTCCTGACCATCCTCGGTTATTCGCTCTACGACGCGGTCGTGGTGTTCGACATGATCAAGGAAGTCACGGCCAAGCTGGGCACCACGTCGAAGCAGACCTACTCGATGGCGGCCAACAACGCCCTCAACCACACGCTGATCCGATCACTGAACACCTCGCTGGTCGCGATCCTGCCGGTGGCGGCGATCCTGTTCATCGGCACCACGCTGCTCGGCGCGGGCACGCTGAAGGACCTGTCGCTGGCACTGTTCGTCGGCATGATCGTCGGCACCTACTCCTCGCTGTGCGTGGCCACGCCGCTGCTGGTCACGCTGAAGGAGCGGGAGCCGAGATACCAGGCCATCGCCAGGCGGCTCGCCTCCACCGGCACCAAGGGTGGCAAGGGCGCCAAGAGCGCGGCGACGGCCAAGGGCTAGCCCGGCTCGGCCCACACGGGCCCGCACGCGCACGAACGACGCCTCCGCCCAGATGGGCGGGGGCGTCGGCTTGTAGAAGCCCTGAGGGCCCTCACAGAGCCGGACATAACCGGGTGAATGCCACTTACCACCCCCCGGCAGGCGCCGGTGGTCCGCCGGATGGGCCATCATGGAGGCCGTCAGTCGTGGGAGAGGACCGCCAGGCGGTCAACCGAAGGAGTGCCGTCATGAGCGACCTGAGCTCGTTGATCTGCGACCGGATCAGGGACGTTCCCGACTATCCCCAGGCGGGGGTCATGTTCAAGGACATCACCCCGCTGCTGGCCGACCCGGTGGCCTTCACGGCCGTGGTCGACGAACTGGCCGGCGCGTTCGACGTGGACAAGATCGTCGGGATCGAGGCGCGAGGCTTCATTCTGGCCGCTCCGGTGGCCTACCGGGCGGGCGCCGGATTCGTGCCCATCAGAAAAAAGGGCAAACTCCCCTCCGAAACCCTGGAGGAGTCCTACGATCTCGAGTACGGATCCGCGACCATCGAGGTGCACCGCGACGCCTTCGCCGAAGGCGACCGGGTGCTCATCGTCGATGACGTGCTCGCCACCGGCGGCACGGCGGAGGCCACCGTACAACTGGTGCGCAGGGCCGGTGCCGAGGTCGTCGGCGTCGCCGTACTGATGGAGCTGGCCTTTCTCAAGGGACGCGAGCGTCTCGCGGGAGTGGATTTGCGCTCCCTTGTGATCGTCTGAGCCCGCCCCGAGAGAGGCCAGGTTTCTCACCTGGATACACTGGGGGGCCTGGACTCGATGCTAAGGAGTCTGTGTGCCCCGTGATGTGGTCGTGCCCGACGTAACCGACGCTGGGAGTGCCGAGACGGCGCCCGGTGTCCCGGCGGTGCGTCGACGGCGATTTGGGGGTGGGGCCATGAATCCGGTGCTGGAGCCGCTGTTCAGGACGGTTCGCGCCACCCACCCCAAGGCCGACCTGCGCCTGATCGAGCACGCCTACGACGTCGCCGCCTACCATCACCGCGACCAGAAGCGGAAGAGCGGCGACCCGTACATCACCCACCCGCTGGCCGTGGCCACCATCCTGGCCGAGCTGGGCACCGACGACGAGACGCTGTGCGCGGCCCTGCTGCACGACACCGTCGAGGACACCGCCTACGGCCTCGACGAGCTGCGCGGCGACTTCGGCGAGACGATCTCGTCGCTGGTCGACGGGGTCACCAAGCTCGACAAGGTCAAGTTCGGCGACGCCGCGCAGGCCGAGACCGTGCGCAAGATGGTCGTGGCGATGTCGCGCGACATCCGGGTGCTGATCATCAAGCTGGCCGACCGGCTGCACAACATGCGCACGATGCGCTACCTGCCCGAGCACAAGCGCCACCAGAAGTCCCGCGAGACCCTGGAGATCTTCGCCCCGCTGGCCCACCGCCTGGGCATGAACACCATCAAGTGGGAGCTCGAGGACCTCGCCTTCGCCATGCTCTACCCCAAGCGCTACGACGAGATCGCGCGCATGGTGTCGGAGCGGGCCCCCCGCAGGGACCTGTTCCTGCAGGAGGTCATCGAGAAGGTCTCCGGCGACCTGCGTGACGCCAAGATCCGCGCACTGGTCAAGGGCCGGCCCAAGCACTACTACTCGGTCTACCAGAAGATGATCGCCAGAGACGTGGCCTTCGACGACATCTACGACCTGGTGGGCATCAGAGTCCTCGTCGACAGCGTGCGCGACTGCTATGCGGCCCTCGGGACGATCCACGCGCGCTGGAACCCGGTCCCCGGCCGGTTCAAGGACTACATCGCGATGCCCAAGTTCAACATGTACCAATCGCTGCACACCACGGTGATCGGTCCCGAGGGCAAGCCCGTCGAGCTGCAGATCCGCACGCACGCCATGCACCACAGGGCCGAATACGGCGTGGCCGCCCACTGGAAGTACAAAGAGGAGGTCGGCGCCCCGGGCCCCGCCGGCAAGGTCAAGCCGGGCAGCGACATGGCCTGGCTGCGCCAGCTCCTCGACTGGCAGAAGGAGACCTCCGACCCGGGAGAGTTCCTGGAGTCGCTCCGCTTCGACCTGTCGGTCTCCGAGGTCTACGTCTTCACCCCGCGCGGCCAGGTGGTGGCGCTGCCGGAGGGGGCGACCCCGGTCGACTTCGCCTACGCCGTCCACACCGAGGTCGGCCACCGCTGCATCGGCGCCCGCGTGAACGGCCGCCTGGTGCCGCTGGAGTCGCGGCTGGGCAACGGTGACACGGTCGAGATCTTCACCTCGAAGTCGCCCGACGCCGGTCCGTCGCGCGACTGGCTCAAGTTCGTCAAGTCCGGCCGCGCCCGCAACAAGATCCGCCAGTGGTTCTCCAAGGAGCGCCGCGAGACCGCGATCGAGGCGGGCAAGGAGGCCATCGGCCGGGCCATGCGCAAGCAGGGGCTGCCGCTGCAACGCCTGATGTCCGGCGAGTCGCTGCTGGCCCTGGCCCGCGACCTGCGCTATCCCGACGTGTCCGCGCTCTACGCGGCCGTGGGGGAGGGGCACGTCGCCGCGCAGACGGTCGTGCAGAAGCTCGTGGCCTCCATCGGCGGCGTCGACAGCGCCGAGGAGGACATCGCCGAGACCTCGCTCCCGACCCGCCTGCGTGGCCGTCCCCGGGGCGGCGGCGCGGGCGTGGTCGTCGCGGGCGACTCCGATGTCTGGGTACGCCTGTCGAAGTGCTGCACCCCGGTGCCCGGCGACGAGATCGTCGGCTTCGTCACCCGGGGGCACGGCGTGTCGGTGCACCGCGCCGACTGCACCAACATCGTGCAGCTCAAGTCGCAGCCCGACCGTCTGGTGGAGGTGAGCTGGTCGCCGGGCGACGACTCGGTCTTCCTGGTGGCCATCCAGGTCGAGGCCCTCGACCGGCCCCGCCTGCTGTCCGATGTCACCCGGACCCTGTCCGACCAGCACGTCAACATCCTCAGCGCCTCGGTGACCACCTCGCGAGACCGGGTGGCGGTCAGCAAGTTCACCTTCGAGATGGGCGATCCCAAGCATCTCGGTCACGTGCTGAAGGCCGTCCGCAACATCCAGGGCGTTTTCGACGTCTACCGGGTCAGCGGCGCGAGCACGTAGCCGGATCAGGCGCCGGGTCGGCGGCCCAAGCGTGTGGACAGATCGGGCAGGTTGACCACGATCGCGTCCTGCGTGCTGCGGGCGATGACGACCACGGCCTCCTGCTCCGGATCGGCGTTCTCCTCGCGGTGCGGGACATAGGGCGGGACGAAAATGTAGTCACCGGGCTTGGTCTCCAGCCGCGTCTCGCGTGCGTCCCGGGGGTCGAGGAACACGAACGACGGTGTGCCGCTGATCACGTAGATGGCCGTCTCCGACTCCCCGTGGTGGTGATCGGCCGAGCGCGTCGACGGGGCGACGTGGGTCTGGCCCATCCACAGCTTGCCGGACCCGGCCGTACGCCCGCTGACGGCGGCCAGGCGGTGCATGCCGGAGCTCTGGGCGGTCTCGGACGTCAGATCGCCTGAGGCGATGTGGCGCAGCCGCTGGTGGAAAGGGTCCCCATCGGCCCGGTAACCCTCCCACAGGCGCCCTCCGGCCCGCTCCAGCACGCTTCCCGCCGTGGCGGCCAGGCGTACCGGATCGTCGTGGGCGGACAGCAGCTCGTCGGCGAGCGCGGCGTCGTACGCGCGCAGCTCGCGCAGCAGCCATTTGCCCGAGCCGTGCCAGCGGCCCGCGGACGTCAGCGCCAGCCGGGCCGACTCCTCCACGACCTGCCAGCGGATGAACGCCAGCTCGCCCGGATCCGTCGCGCCCGCCAGGTCGTCGAGCAGGTCCGACAGGAGGTAGCGGGCCCGGTCCAGCATCCGGGGCGCGGCGGGGCCGGGACCGGCGGAGAGGCGTTCGCGCATGACCGCCTGGACCTCGGCGGCGCGGCCCGCCCGGTCGGTGAGCACCACGCCTTCGGCGCACAGGCGCGGCAGGGTCGGCGAGTGGGCGGCCAGATCGCGGTCGGCCCAGCCGGTCAGGCTCAGCTCGGTGTGCACCAGCAGGTCTACCGGCCAGTCATGCCAGCGCAGCGACTCGCGGTAGGGCACGGCCAGGCCGTCCAGCACCACGACCACGTCGAGATCGGACCGGCTCGTGCGGTGGCCGGTCAGCGCGCTGCCGCCCAGGAAGGCGTAGAGCGCGTCCGGGAACAGCTCGGCGACCAGGGCGCGCGCGGCGGGCACAGGTTCCATGCCCAACACCCTAGAACTCCCCGAGCCGGCCGGGCATCCCCCGACGCCGGACATCCCTGATGACAGGACATGCCGGGCGCCGGGTACGCAGGCGACCCCCTTCGCCCGCGGATCGGCGCGAACCTCAGCGGATCGGCCCTCAGTGGATCTTCGCGGACCTCAGCTGAACTCGGCCAGCGTCCGCTCGGCCTCCTCCAGCCACGAGCGGCGGGCCGTGATGGCCTCCTCGGCCTCCTTCACGTCCTTGGCGCGTCCGGCCGCCTCGGCCTTGGCCAGGCGCTTCTCCAGCTGCTCGATCGAGGTGCGCAGCTGGTCGACCGCGTTCTGGGCGCGGGCCCTGGCCTCGGGGTTGGACCGCTTCCACTCGGCGTCCTCGGCCTTGCGCACGGCGTCGTCCACCTTGCGCAGGCCGCCTTCGAGGCGGTCGCGCTGCTCGCGCGGCACCGGACCGGCCGCCTCCCAGCGCTCCAGGATGTGGCGCAGTGCCGCCCTGGCCGTGCGGACGTCGGTGACCGGAAGGATCTTCTCGGCCTCCGTCAGCAGCACCTCCTTGAGCTCGGCGTTGGCCGCCAGGGACGCGTCCCGCTCGGCGAAGACCGCCGAGCGGGCCTGGAAGAACAGGTCCTGGGCGCCCTTGAACCGCGCCCACAGCTCGTCCTCGGCCTCCCGCGACGCCCGGCCCGCGCTCTTCCAGCGCTGCATCAGGTCGCGATAGACGGCCGCCGTCGTGCCCCAGTCGGTCGAGTCGGCGATCGCCTCCGCCTCGGCGACGATGCGCTCCTTCTCGGCGCGTACGCCCTCGCGCTGCTCGTCGAGCCCCGCGAAGTACGCCTTGCGCCGCTTGGCGAAGGCGGTGCGGGCGGCCGACAGCCGCTTCCACAGCGCGGCCTCGGTCACGCGGTCGATGCGGTCGGCCGCCTTCCACTCCTCGACCAGCTGGCGCAGCCGCTCACCACCCGACTTCCAGTGGGTGGTCTCGTCGGCGATGCGCTCGGCCTCGTCGACGATGCGTTCCTTGACCGTCCTGGCCTCGGCGCGCGCGTGCTCACGCGCGGCCTTGACCTCCTCGCGCCGCTGCGCGACCGCCTCCGTCAGGCCGTCGAGACGGGCCGTCAGCGCGGCGAGGTCGCCGATGGCGTGCGCGTCGGCGACCGCTTCGCGGAGCTTGACGATGCTGGCCTCGGCCTGCGCCGGGGCCAGGTCGGTGCCTTTCAGCCGCTGCTCCAGCAGCGTGACCTGGCCGGCCAGCTCGTCGTACTTGCGATGGAAGTAGGCCAGCGCCTCGTCCGGTTCACCGGCCTGCCAGGACCCGACGGCTCGCTCTCCCTCAGCCGTACGCACGTAGACGGTGCCGTCGTCGTCTACCCGGCCCCACGGGTCGGTGCTCACCGTGTCCTCCCGCACTATCCATCAGACCCTTCGGGACTACTGTCCCTAGTTTGTATTACGTCAGCTCTTGCCAGAGAATGTCACGCTTTTGATTTCGACGGTTTCCTTAGGTGCGCCAGTACCATCCTGCATGGGAGTGATGACACCTGCTTTGTTCACCTTGTCTAGGATGTCCAGACCCTTGGTGATCGTACCCACCGGCGTGTAATCCGGGGTGAGTCCGAGGTCGCCGAAGACCAGGAAGAACTGGCTCCCGGTGCTACCCGGCGCCTGCGTCTTGGCCATCGCCATCACGCCGCGCTTGTAGGTGGCGCCCTTGAGGTTCTCCTCGGCCATGACGTAGCCGGGGCCGCCCGCACCGTCCGACTCGCCCTTGCCGTCGGCCTTGGCCTGCGGGTCTCCGCACTGCAGCATCGGGAACTGGGCGCTGCCGAGCCGGTGACACTTGCTGCCGTCGTAGAACTTCTTCTCCGCCAGGTAGGCCAGCGAGTTGACCGTGCACGGCGCCTTGGCGTTGTCGAGCTGCACCTCGATGTCGCCCAGATTGGTGTTGAGCGTCATCGTCTTGGTCGCCGGCTTGAGTTTCACCTTCTTCGGCGGCAGTCCGACGTCCTTGACCACGCCGCCGCCCTTCTCCGCGACGTAGTCGCAGGTGCCGGTCTTGGCGTCGAACGGCTTGGGCCCCGCGGCGGCCGAAGCCGAGGCCGTGGGCGCCGCCGTGTCCTGGGCGGAGGTCGAGGGCTGCGCCGTCGCGGCGGCGTCGGTCTTCGAGTCATCGCCGCCGCCCAGCAACGCGACCGCCGCCACGATGCCCCCCACCACGACGACCACGCCCACCGTGGAGCCGATGATCGCCGTGCGCTTGGCGCGCTGCTCGCGTTCGAGACGGCGTGCCAGCTGCCGCTCGTGGTGCTCGCGTGCCAGCTGTTTCTGCCGGTCCTTCCCCGTGGCCACCGCTTTGCCTCCCATAGTCAATCAACTGAGGTGGGCGAATCGTATCGGCCAACGGGTAATGATTCGCAGCCCGGCGACCCGCACCGGTACCCTTCGGTTACATTCCCATTGGCTTTTTTGACGAGATCAGCTGAGGCAGATGCTCATCGCAGGCTTCCCCGCAGGGGCCTTCCAGACCAATTGTTACGTCGTCGCGCCCGCAGCGGGCGAGGAGTGCGTGATCGTCGATCCAGGTCAGGACGCGGTCGACGGGGTCGAGGAGCTGCTGAGAGAGCACCGGCTCAAGCCGGTGGCGGTGCTGCTCACCCACGGACACCTCGACCACGTCTGGTCGGTGGCCCCGGTCTGCGGCGCGCGCGACGTGCCCGCCTGGATCCATCCCGACGATCGCCACCTGCTGAGCGACCCGGCCGCGGGCTGGTCGCCGTCGAGCTCGGCGATGTTCGGCGGCATCACGCTCAGCGAGCCCGACGACGTACGGGAGCTGTCCGACGGCGCCGTGCTGCCGCTGGCCGGGCTGGAGCTCGTGGTCGACCACACCCCCGGCCATACCAAGGGGTCGGTGAGCTTCCGGATGCCCGATGACGACGTCCTGTTCTCGGGTGACCTGCTGTTCGCCGGCTCCATCGGCCGCACCGACCTGCCGGGCGGCGACTACCCGACGATCCTGCGCAGCCTGGCCGACAAGTGCCTGCCACTGCCTGACGATACGGTCGTCCTGCCGGGCCACGGACCACAGACCACGATCGGCCACGAGCGCGCCACCAATCCATATCTGAAGGAAGCCGCGCCGCACGCCGGTCCCACACGAGGCATCTAACAGGGATCTCATGAGTTTCCAAGCGCCAAAGGGCACCTTCGACTGGCTGCCGCCCCGCTCCGAGCAGGTCCTCGCCGTACGCGAGGCCCTCGTCGCGCCCGTGCGGCTGGCCGGCTACGGCTACATCGAGACGCCGGTGTTCGAGGACACCCAGCTGTTCGCCAGGGGCGTGGGTGAGTCGACCGACATCGTGTCCAAGGAGATGTACACCTTTCCCGACAAGGCGGGCCGGTCGCTGACGCTGCGTCCCGAGGGCACCGCGTCGGTCGTACGCGCCGTCCTGCAGCACGGCCTGCACAACGGCCAGCTCCCGGTCAAGCTGTGGTACTCCGGCAGTCAGTTCCGCTACGAACGCTCCCAGAAGGGCCGTTATCGGCACTTCTGGCAGGTCGGCGCCGAGGCGCTCGGCTCCGAGGATCCCGCGCTCGACGCCGAGATCATCGTGCTGGGCGCCCAGGGCTTCGCCGCGCTCGGCCTGACGGGCGTCCGGCTGCTGATCAACTCGCTGGGCGACAAGACCTGCCGGCCGGCCTACCGGGCCGCGCTGCAGGAGTTCCTGCGCGGGCTCGACCTCGACGCCGACACCAGGGCCCGGATCGAGATCAATCCGTTGCGGGTGCTCGACGACAAGCGGCCCGAGGTGCAGGCGCAGCTGACCGGCGCGCCCCTGGTCGTCGACCACCTGTGCGCCGCCTGCAAGTCCTACCACGAGGAGGTCCGCGGGCTGCTGAGCGCCGCCGGCGTGGCCTACGAGGACGATCCGCGGCTGGTGCGCGGGCTCGACTACTACACGCGCACCACGTTCGAGTTCGTGCACGACGGGCTCGGCTCGCAGTCCGCGGTCGGCGGCGGCGGACGCTACGACGGGCTGAGCGAGATGCTCGGCGGGCCGCCCCTGCCCAGCGTCGGCTGGGCCCTGGGCGTCGATCGCACGTTCCTCGCCATGGAGGCCGAGGGGTTGATCGGCGAGGCCGCACCGGGACGCGTCCAGGTGTACGGTGTCCCGCTGGGTGACGAAGCCCGCCGCCGGATGTTCCTGCTCGTGACCGAGCTGCGCCAGGCGGGCGTCAGCGCCGACCTGGCTTACGGCGGCAAGGGGCTCAAGGGCGCGATGAAGGGCGCCGACCGCTCGGGTGCCCGGTTCGCGCTGATCCTGGGCGAGCGTGACCTGGCCGCGCAGGCCGTACAACTGAAGGACCTGACCACCGCTGAGCAGACCGAGGTGCCGCTGGCCCAGGTCGTCGATGTCTTGAAGGGGAAAGTGCAGTGATGCGCACGCATACCGCCGGGTCGCTCCGAGAGGAGCACGCCGGGCAGCAGGTGACGCTGGCAGGATGGGTGGCCAGGCGCCGTGATCACGGCGGTGTGGTCTTCATCGACCTGCGCGATGCCTCCGGCTCGGCGCAGGTGGTCTTCCGCGAGGAGGACCACGCCCACGACCTGCGCGCCGAATACTGCGTGCGGGTGGTCGGCCAGGTCCGGGTCAGGCCGGAGGGCAACGAGAACCCCGAGCTGCCCACCGGCGCGATCGAGGTCGTCGCCGAGCGGGTCGAGGTGCTCAGTGAGTCCGCCCCGCTGCCCTTCCCGATCGAGGGCGGCGCGGGCGTCTCCGAGGAGGCCCGCCTCAAATACCGCTATCTCGACATTCGCCGCCCGCAGGTGGCCAATGCCCTGCGGGTCCGCTCGAAGGCCACCTACCTGGCCAACGAGGTCATGCACGAGCTGGGCTTCGTCTACGTCGAGACGCCGACGCTGACCAGGTCCACGCCCGAGGGCGCGCGCGACTTCCTGGTGCCGGTCCGGCTCCAGCCGGGCAACTGGTACGCGCTGCCGCAGTCGCCGCAGCTGTTCAAGCAGCTGCTCCAGGTGGGCGGGCTCGAGCGCTACTACCAGCTCGCCAAGTGCTACCGCGACGAGGACCTGCGGGCCGACCGGCAGCCGGAGTTCACCCAGATCGACGTCGAGATGTCGTTCGTCGACCAGGAAGACGTCATCGCGGTCGGCGAGAAGCTCATCGGCCGCGTGTGGCGGGAGACGGTCGGCTACGAGATCCCGACCCCGCTGCCCCGCATGACCTACGCCGACGCGATGGCCCGCTACGGCTCCGACAAGCCCGACCTGCGCTTCGGCCAGGAGCTCGTCGAGATGACCGACTACTTCGCCGGCACCTCCTTCCGCGTCTTCCAGGCCGACTACGTGGGCGCGGTCGTCATGCCGGGCGGCGGCTCGCAGACCCGCAAGGAGCTCGACGGCTGGCAGGACTGGGCGCGCTCGCGCGGCGCCAAGGGCCTGGCGTACGTGCTCGTCCAGGAGGACGGCACGCTCGGCGGCCCCGTGGCGAAGAACCTCTCAGAAGAGGAAATTTCCGGACTCGCGGCGAAGGTCGGCGCCCAGCCGGGCGACGCGGTCTTCTTCGCGGCCGGCGCGCGCAACGCGGCGCGCGACCTGCTCGGCGCGGCCCGGCTGGAGATCGGCCGCCGCTGCGGCCTCATCGACGAGTCGCTGTGGTCGTTCCTGTGGGTCGTCGACGCGCCCATGTTCGAGGAGGACGGCGAGGGCGGCTGGACGGCCGTGCACCACCCGTTCACCGGCCCCAAGCCCGAATGGGCGGACAACTTCCAGGACCACCCCGGCGAGGCCCTGGCCTACGCCTACGACATGGTCTGCAACGGCATGGAGATCGGCGGCGGCTCCATCCGTATCCACCGGGCGGAGATGCAGCAGCGGGTCTTCGACGTGCTGGGCATCTCCAAGGAGGAGGCCGAGAACAAGTTCGGCTTCCTGCTGGAGGCGTTCAAGTACGGCCCGCCCCCGCACGGAGGCATCGCCTACGGCTGGGACCGCATCTGCATGCTGCTGTCCGGCGGTGAGTCGATCCGCGACGTGATCGCCTTCCCGAAGACCGCCTCGGGCTTCGACCCGCTCACCGGCGCGCCCACGCCCATCACGGTGGACCAGCGCAAGGAGGCGGGCGTCGACGCCAAGCCCAAGAACGAAGGCTGACCCACCACGAAAGAGGGCGCCCCGCCTCTCCGGTTCAGGAGAGGCGGGGCGCCCTTTCGTGTCCGGCTAGCGGAGCGTGACCTTCTCGATGATGATCGGGTTCTTCGGGGCGGTCGAGCCGCCGTCGCCGACGATGTCCTGGCTGTTGACGATGACGCCGTCCTTGGCGACCTTCTCGATGATCTCCAGGCCCGAGCGGACCATGCCGAGCACCGAGTACTGGCCCTCGATCTGCGAGTTCTCGTCCGACAGTGAGATGGCGAACTGGCTGCTGTTCTGCCCGGCCGCGTCCAGCGGCTGGGTGAGGAACACCACACCGCGGGTGTACGGGATCGCGCCGACGGCCTCGTCCTGGTAGACGTAGCCCGCCGTGCCCTGGCCGTCCGTCGGGTTCTTGCCGTCGGCCTTGGCCTTGGGGTCGCCGCACTGCAGCAGGAACAGCCCCGCCGTCTCCGGCGTCACCAGGCGGTGGCACTTGGTGTTGTTGTAGAAGTTCTTCTTGGCCAGGAAGTCCATCGAGTTGACCGAGCATGGGGTCGCGGCCGGGTCGACGTCGATGACGATCTTGCCATGGTTGGTGAAGACGGTCATCGTCTTCAGCTTCAAGTTCGGGCGGCTGCCCGGCATGCCCACGTACTTCATCGGCACGCCCGAGGTGTCCCGCTTGTAGGTGCAGGATATCTTGCCGGTCTTCTTCGGTATCGAGGACAGCGACGGCGTCGGCGAGGGCGCGGCGCTGGGCGGCGTGGAGGCCGACGGAGTGCTCTCGGCCGAGACCTTCTTGC
Organism: Nonomuraea sp. NPDC049750; assembly: GCF_040659625.1. Lineage (NCBI taxonomy): Bacteria > Bacillati > Actinomycetota > Actinomycetes > Streptosporangiales > Streptosporangiaceae > Nonomuraea > Nonomuraea sp. NPDC049750. The sequence continues at coordinate 46,500 of NZ_JBFANB010000014.1, read as the reverse complement.
CCGCGTCGTCCTTGTTGACCAGCGTGGTCGCGGCGAAGATGCCGCCCGCCACCACGACCACGGCCAAGCCCGCGCCGATGAAGACGTTCCGCTTCCCCTTGGCGCTGTCCGCCGCCGCGCGCTGCTCCTGCCGCTCCTTGTGTTCCCGAGCCAACTGGCTCTGGCGGTCGTCCTCGCCGCTCACCGGTATGTCCTCCACTTTTGCCAGTACATGACCAAACAACTCCGGGAATGCTACCGGCCCTGCGATGTGCCGGACGTAAGAGGAGGAAACCACTCGTAGTGACGGGATGGACCGCGAACCATATCGTGTCGCCATTCGTAGTTGAAATGAGAACTAGGAGTGCAGACATGTTCGACGAGATCTTCGGCTTGCCCGCCCATCCGCTGATCATCCACTTCGCCGTGGTGCTGACCCCGCTCCTCGCGGCCGCCTCCGTGGCGTACACGGTCCTGCACCGCTGGCGGCCGCTGCTGGCCTGGGCGGTGGTCCTGCTCTCCCTGGGGGCGCCCGTGGCCGTCTTCGCGGCCAAGGAGAGCGGCGAGAGCCTCAAGGCGGCCCGCTTCGCCTCGGTCGACGGCAGCCTGGGCGAGCGGATCGAGACCCATGAGAACTTCGCCAACCCGTTGCTCCTGTCGACGGCGGGCCTCGGGGTCGCCGCGTTGCTACTGGTCTACGCCACGAGCCCGAGCCGCGGCTCGCTCGGCGACCGGTTCGGCCGCCCGGCCACCCTTGTGCTGTCCGGCGTGACGGTGCTGCTGGCCGTGGTGGTCGGCTACTTCGTCTTCCGCGCCGGTGACTCGGGCGCGAGAGCCGTCTGGGGCGCGTAGCCCGCTCCCTGATGGTGGAAGAGCCGTCCGGGATACCCGGCCCGCTCTCTGGCGGTGGATTGAAGCCCGTGTGCCTGGCGGTGGACCGAGGCCCGCTTGCCTGATGGTGGGCCGCTGGACGCGGTCCACCCCGTAAACTCGCGTTGTGGAGAGTCTGTTCGATTCGGCGGCTGAGGAGGCCACACCGCAGCCCCTCGCGGTCCGGATGCGGCCGCGCACGCTCGACGAGGTGATCGGCCAGCGGCACCTGCTCGGCGCGGGCACCCCGCTGCGCAGGCTCGTCGAGAGCGAGGCGCCGATGTCGCTCTTCCTCTGGGGGCCGCCCGGCACCGGCAAGACGACGCTCGCCTACGTCGTCTCCAACGTCACCAAGCGGCGCTTCGTCGAGGTCTCCGCCGTCTCGGCCGGGGTCAAGGACGTACGCGCCGCCATCGACGTCGCCAAGCGCGAGCTGGGCATGAGCGGCCGGCAGACCGTGCTCTTCGTCGACGAGGTCCACCGCTTCAACAAGGCCCAGCAGGACGCCCTGCTGCCCGCCGTCGAGAACCGCTGGGTCACCTTCATCGGCGCCACCACCGAAAACCCCTTCTTCTCGGTCATCTCCCCCCTGCTGTCGCGCTCGTTGCTGCTCACGCTCGAGTCCTTGACCGACGACGACATCCGCGCGGTCCTGGAGCGGGCGGTGGCCGACGAACGCGGCCTCGGCGGCCGCGCCACCGTCGCCCGCGAGGCCGTCGACCATCTCGTACGCCTGGCCGGCGGCGACGCCCGCCGCTCCCTGACCTACCTCGAAGCCGCCGCGCTGCTGTCCGACGACATCACGGTCGAGGTCGTGGAGAAGGCCGTCGACAAGGCGGCCGTCCGCTACGACCGGCAGGGCGACCAGCACTACGACGTCATCAGCGCCTTCATCAAGTCGATGCGCGGCTCCGACGCCGACGCCGCGCTCCACTACCTGGCCCGCATGATCGAGGCGGGCGAGGACCCGCGCTTCATCGCCCGCCGCATCGTCATCTTCGCCTCGGAGGACGTCGGCCTGGCCGACCCGACCTGCCTGCAGACCGCGGTCGCCGCGGCCCAGGCCGTGCAGCTGATCGGCCTGCCGGAGGGCCAGATCAACCTGGCCCACGCGGTCCTGCACTGCGCGCTGGCGCCCAAGTCCAACGCCGTCGTGAAGGCCATCGGAGCGGCGATCGGCGACGTACGCCGCGGTCTGATCGGCCAGGTGCCCGGCCACCTGCGCGACGCCCACTATCCGGGCGCCGCCAAGCTGGGCCACGGCGACGGCTACAAGTATCCGCACGACTTCGACCACGGGCTGGTCCGCCAGGACTACGCGCCCGAGCAGGTGCGCGACAAGCGCTACTACGAGCCCACCAAGCATGGTGGTGAGGGCGTGCTGGCCGAGCGGTGGGCTCGGATACGTGACTTCCTGCGTGGCTCTTGACGGCCGCTTGGCGGGCTCTTGAAGGACTTCTGGCTGTCCGGCACGGGCCGGGTTCGGCTGGTCGGCGTCGGGGTCGGTGCCGCTCGCGAGCCGGTCCGTTCGAGCGGGGAAACGGGGGCCTCCGACGTGGCGGCCTGATGGAGCCGGGCGTCACCAGTAATCTGGGCCGTCGAACGCGATAGGGTTCTTGCCGTTCCGGCCCAGCGTACGAGGGAGATGAGCGGATGCTTACCGCTGGAGAGGTCGCCGGGCTGATCGCCGCCACGGGCTGGATCGTCTTGGTCTGCGTGCTCGTCATGGTGCTGGTCAAGCTCACCCGGCTGATCACCGCGACCAGCAGAGCGGTGGCCGACCTGAGCGCCCGCATGGCGCCGCTGCTCGACGACATGAGCCTGACGGTCAACGAGACCAACCGGCAGCTGGTGGTCGTCGAGGCCATCGCCAAGGACGTCAAGCAGGTGAGCTCCCACGCCGCCAAGCTCAGCGCCGTCACCCAGACCGTCTTCACCGGACCGCTGATCAAGGTCTCCTCCATCGGCTACGGTGTGCGCAGGGCCATCGAGGTCCGCAGGCCGCGCAAGGCGGGCCGGCGGCGATGATCAGACGGCTGTTCTACCTGTCGCTCGGCGCGCTGCTGACCCTCTGGGTGATGCGCAGGCTGCAGGCGCTCCACCCCAACCACGTGGCCCGCAGGACCGTCGGCGGCGCCGCGAGCATGCTCGGACGGGTGAGAGACTTTACTTCTGACGCGCTCGGCGAGGCCGCGGAGCGCGAAATCGAGTTGCGGGCCCATTTCGGACTCGACAACCCTGAAAGCAACGACTAACGCAAAGGATGGCCACCATGGAGTCGGCAGAGATCGCGCGCCGCTTCCTGCGCTTCTTCGAGGAGCGTGGGCACAAGGTAGTGCCCTCGGCCAGCCTGATCGCTGAGGACCCGACGCTTCTCCTGGTCAACGCGGGTATGGCGCCGTTCAAGCCGTACTTCCTGGGGCAGCGCAAGCCTCCGGCGGACCGGCTGGCCACCGCGCAGAAGTGCGTACGCACCCCCGACATCGACGAGGTCGGCAAGACCACTCGGCACGCGACGTTCTTTCAGATGCTCGGCAACTTCTCCATCGGCGACTACTTCAAGGCCGAAGTGATCCCGTTCGCCTGGGAGTTGCTGACCAAGCCGGAGTCCGAGGGCGGCTTCGGCTTCCCGCCCGACCGCCTCTGGGCGACCGTCTACCTCGACGACGACGAGGCGCTCGACATCTGGCACAACAAGGTCGGCCTGCCCCTCGACCGCATCCAGCGCCGCGGCCTCGAAGACAACTACTGGCACATGGGCGTGCCCGGCCCCGGCGGCCCGTGCTCGGAGATCTACTACGACCGCGGCCCCGAATACGGCCGCGAGGGCGGCCCCATCGCCGACGAGAACCGTTACCTCGAAGTCTGGAACCTGGTCTTCATGCAGGACCAGCTCGGCGAGGTCCGCAGCAAGGTCGACTTCGACATCATCGGCGGCCTGCCCGCCAAGAACATCGACACCGGCATGGGCCTGGAGCGCATGGCGGCGATCCTGCAGGGCGTCGACAACATCTACGAGATCGACACCACCTACAAGATCCTCGACAAGGCGGCCGAGCTCACCAAGACCCGCTACGGCCGCGACCACCGCTCCGACGTCAGCCTGCGGGTGATCGCCGACCACGTGCGCACCGGCACCATGCTGGTCGCCGACGGCGTCATGCCCGGCAACGAGGGCCGCGGCTACGTGCTGCGCCGCATCCTGCGCCGCTCGGTCCGCAACCTGCGCCTGCTCGGCTCCGGCGACGAGCGCTACATGCACGCGCTGACCGAGGTCGCGATCGAGGTCATGAGCGAGCAATACCCGCAGCTGAAGGCGGACGCGCCACAGATCCACGGGGTCATCGACGCCGAGGAGGCGTCCTTCCTCGGCACGCTGCGCACCGGCACCGCCATGTTCGACGTCACGGTGGAGGAGACCAAGCGCAAGTCCGGCACCACGCTCTCCGGCGAGCAGGCGTTCCAGCTGCACGACACCTACGGCTTCCCGATCGACCTCACGCTCGAAATGGCTTCCGAGCATGGACTCCAGGTCGACGAAGAGGGCTTCCGCCGCCTGATGAAGGAGCAGCGCGACCGCGCCAAGGCCGACGCGGCGGCGAAGAAGACCGGCAACGCCGACATCTCCGTCTTCGGGCAGCTGCTGGAGAAGGCGGGCCGGGTCGAGTTCCTCGGCTACGACCAGACCGAGGCCGACACCAGCATCGTCGGCATCCTGGTCGACGGCGGCGCGGTCCCCGCGGCGGGCGCGGGCACCGACGTGGAGGTCGTGCTCTCCCGCACTCCCTTCTACGCCGAGGGTGGCGGCCAGCTCGCCGACCAGGGCGTGATCCGCACCGGCGGCGCCGAGGTCGAGATCCGCGACGTGCAGACGCCGCTCGCGGGCCTCGTCGTGCACCGCGGCCGGATCCGCAAGGGCGAGCTCAAGGTCGGCGACGAGGCCCAGGCGGAGATCGACATCGAGCGGCGCCGCGCGATCTCGCGCAGCCACAGCGCCACCCACCTCGTCCACCGCGGCTTCAAGAACGCGCTGGGCGAGACGGCGGCGCAGGCCGGCTCGGAAAACTCGCCCGGCCGCTTCCGCTTCGACTTCACCGCGGCGGGCGCGGTGCCGCCGAGCGTGCTGCGCGACGTCGAGGACGAGGTCAACGCGGTCCTCGTCAACGACCTCAAGGTCAACGCCTTCTACACCTCCCAGACGGAGGCCAGGGCGATGGGCGCGCTGGCGATGTTCGGCGAGAAGTACGGCGACGAGGTCCGCGTCGTGGAGATCGGCGACTACTCGCGCGAGCTTTGCGGCGGCACCCACGTGCACAGCTCCGGCCAGCTCGGCCTGGTCAAGGTGCTCGGCGAGCAGTCGGTCGGCGCCGGTGTGCGCCGCGTCGAGGCGCTCGTCGGCATCGACGCCTTCCGCTTCCTGGCGCGCGAGAGCGTGCTGGTCGCCCAGCTCACCGAGCAGCTCAAGGCGCGCCGCGAGGAGCTGCCCGAGCGCGTCGAGGGCATCGTCACCCGCCTGCGCACCGCCGAGAAGGAGCTGGAGCGGCTCCGGTCCGCGCAGGTGCTCCAGGTGGCGGGCGAGCTGGCGGCGCAAGCCCGTGACCTGGACGGAGTCTTCGTGGTGACGCACCGCGCGCCTGACGGCACCGGGGCCGACGACCTGCGTAAGCTCGCGCTTGATGTGCGTGGCAGATTCCCGGCCGACCGACCGGCGGTCATCGTGATCGCGGGTGTCCCCTCCGACCGGCCCGTGGTCGTTGCCGCGGTCAACGAGGCGGGACGTGAGCGTCAGCTCAAGGCCGGGCGACTGGTCGGCGTCGCCGCCAAGGCGCTTGGGGGTGGCGGTGGCGGCAAGGACGATGTCGCGCAAGGCGGCGGCACACGACCAGAGGCGGTCGGCGACGCGCTGCGACTGGTCGAGCAGGCCATCGCGGAGCAGCTCGGCTGACATGCGGTTCGGTTCACGGATCGGCGTGGACGTCGGGTCCGTACGCATCGGCGTGGCCCGCAGTGACCCCTCGGGCCTGCTGGCCACTCCGGTGGAGACCGTCAGGCGAGGCCAGGGCGACCTCGACCGCATCGCCTCGATCGCCGACGAACATTCGGCGATCGAAGTCGTGGTCGGGCTGCCCACCTCGCTGTCGGGCCGCGAAGGGCAGGCCGCCGCGCTGGCCCGCGAATTCGCCACAGCGCTGGCCCGGCGACTGGCGCCCACGCCCGTCCGCCTCTTCGACGAACGGCTGACCACGGTCGCGGCGCAGCAAGGACTACGGGCCAGCGGCGTGCGGGCCAAGAAGCAGCGCGCGGTCGTGGACCAGGCGGCGGCGGTCGTGCTGCTGCAGGACGCGCTCGACGTCGAGAGAGCCACGGACAGACCACCCGGCAGGCCCGTCGATCCGCCCTCCGGGGTGGACGGCGGACCCGCCTCATGACCGGGCCTCTTACCGGGGGCGGCGGGGAACGGGCGGGGGTGGCCGCATGAGCGGGCCACCTCCGGACGAGAATGACGACCTGATCCCGTTCGTCCCGGAACCCTTCTTCCCGTCCTCGGACACAGCACCGTCTTCGGACGCCGAGGTGCCCTCGGAAGCCGAAACGCATTCGGACTCCGCGACGCCCTCGGGTGCCGCGATGCCCTCAGACACCGATATGTCCTCTAGCGCCGACGTGTCCTCGGGAACCGGCGCGTCTTCGGACTCCGACGGTCCCTTGGGACCGGACGCGTCAGAGGCTCCGGATGTGACGGTGACGGGGGAGTACGCAGCGGACGGACGAGAGTGTCGCGCGGACGACCTGGGCGCGATCGCCCCGGCGGACGGCGGGCGGCTTCCCGGCGGTGCTCCGTCTGATGATGGCGCGCCTTCTGATGGCGCGCTGTTGGAGGGCGGGCGGCTTCCTGGTGGTGCGCCGTTCGACGGCGGCTTGCCCGACGGCGGGAGGTTCGCCGGTGGTGCTCCGTCCGACGGTGGCGTGCCTTCCTATGGCGGGCGGCTTTCGGATGGTGGCACGTCCCACAGCGGCGCGCCTTCGGACGGCCGCACCTCCGATGGTGGCGTCTCCGGTACGGATCCGGGCGAATCGCCGGGCGTCGGTGGCATCGCACCTGGTGTGGCCCGGGTCGGTGGCGGTGGCGTGTCCGAGGCCGGAACCGGGACCGAGACCGGGACCGGGACCGGAGGCGGAGCTGGAGCCGGTACCGAAGCCATGGGCGGAGCTGGAACCGGAACCGGAACCGGAGCCGGAACCGGAGCCGGGGGCGGAACCCAGCGCAGAGCTGGAGCCGGCGGCGGGGACGTTCGTGGGGTTCGGCGGCGGGAGAAGCGGTCGGCCGTGCGTACGGTGGCGCTGCTGGGCGTGGTGGTGTCCGCGTCGATCGCCGCGCTCGGCGTAGGCGTGTACGTGGCGCTCGAGCCGTACGTGACCCCCGACGACTTCGAGGGCACCGGCGGCGGGCCCGTGACCGTGCGGATCCCGCCCGGCGCCAACGCGGGTGACGTCGGCGCGGTGCTGGCCGAGGCGGGGGTGGTGGCCAGCGCGCGGTCGTTCGTGAACGCGGCCGAGGACCGCGCCGTGGCGGGACGCCTGCGGCCGGGGCACTATCGGCTGCGCAAGGGCATGGCCGCGGGCGCCGCGCTCGACCTGCTGCTCGCGCCCGCCTCCAGGATGGTCAGGCGGGTCACGGTGCCCGAGGGCATGCGGGCGTCCGAGACGCTCGTCCGGCTGGCCGCTCAGTCCGGGCTGGCTCTTAAGGAGTTGCAGGCGGTCGACGCGGCTCTGGTCGGGCTGCCCAAATACGCCAAGGGCCTCGAAGGGTTCCTGTTTCCGGCCACGTACGAGGTCGAGCCCGGGGACAAGGCCGTCGACCTGCTGACCGCGATGGTGGAGCGGTTCGGCGCGGCGGCGAAGCAGGTGGAGCTGGTGAAGAAGGCCCCGCACGTGCATCTGAGCCCGCTGGAGGCCGTCACGGTGGCCAGCATGATCCAGGCCGAGGGCGGCAGGGACGAGGACTATCCCAAGATCGCCAGAGTGATCTACAACAGGCTCAAGCGCGACATGCGGCTCCAGATCGACAGCACCGTCCTGTACGCCCTGGGCAAGCGGACCCTGAAGGTCACCGAGAGCGACACCAAGGTCCAATCGCCGTACAACACCTACCGGCACACCGGACTGCCGCCGGGGCCCATCGCCAATCCCGGAGAGAAGGCGCTGATCGCGGCTTTGCATCCAGCGAGCGGTGATTGGCGCTGGTTTGTGACGACGGATCCGGCGCATAGAATCACCAAATTCACCGACAAAGAGAGCGAGTTCGTGAGATACCGGGAAGAGTTGCACCGAAACCTCGGGACGAAATGATGCTTGCCGGGACCCCCCTCTTCCCGCGAGGGATCTTCGAAATCCCCGAGCGGAGCCCCCGAGAGGGGGCCCGCGCGCTCTTCTTGTCCTCTAGCATGGCTACCCAGAGTGATATTCGCCGGTCGTGGGTGCACGGTCGGCGAGCCCCCCGCTCGGTGACCCCCAGCGGTTCGGCAGTGCCACTTGACGCCGGGCCGTACATACCGGGAGATTGGCCTGCGCACCTATGAACGATCTCGACATGGATTTCCTGCTCGGCGCCGAGGACGACGAAGGCTCCTCCCGGCGCCGCGGCCGAGCCAACGGTAGAGGCGGCAACCGCAGGCGTCGCAGGCGCCGTAACCGGGGCGGCTTCATCGCACCGCTGCTGGCCTTCATCGTCCTGGCGGGCATTCTCGGCGGCGGCGGCTACTTCGGCTACCAGTGGATCAGCGGAGCGCTGGTGCCCGACGACTTCACCGGTCCAGGCAAGGGTGAAGTGACCATCGAAATCAAGGACGGCCAGATCGCCTCCGACGTGGCGCAGGAGCTGGAGCGGCAGGGGGTCGTCGCCAGCGCCAGAGCGTTCACCAACGCGATCGCCAACGCCAACAAGAGCGGCGCGCTCCAGCCGGGCCAGTACACCCTGCGCAAGGGCATGTCGGCCGCCTACGCGGTGACGATGCTCGACTCGGCCAACAAGCTGATCGTCAAGGTCACGTTGGAGGAGGGGCTGCGTCTGTCCGCCGTCCTCACCAAGCTCGCCCAGCAGACCCGCAAGCCGCAGAAGGACTTCGTCGCCGCCGCCAAGGACACCGGTGACATGGACCTGCCGCCATACGCGAAGGGCAAGCTGGAGGGGTATGCCTTCCCCGCCACGTACGAGTTCCAGCCGAAGACCACGCCGGCCGAGATGCTGTCGCAGATGGTCGACCGGTTCAATCAGGCGGCAGAGAAGGCCGACATCGAAGGCGGCGCCAAAGCCCTTGGGCGCACACCCGGCGAGATCGTCACGATCGCCAGCATCATCCAGGCCGAGGCCGGCAGACATGAGGACATGCCGAAGATCGCCCGCGTCATCTACAACCGGCTCAACAGCAACCCGCAGATGAAGCTGGCGATGGACAGCACGACGATGTACGGCCTGAACAAATACCGGACCTTCGCCACGCATGCCGAGGTGCAGAGCAAGTCGAAGTACAACACTTACATGTACCTCGGCCTGCCGCCCGGCCCGATCTCGAACCCGGGCGACGCCGCGATCGAGGCGGCGCTCAACCCGGCCAAGGGTCCCTGGCTCTACTTCGTCGCCACCGACCCGAAGAGTAATATCACCAAGTTCGCCTCGACCGAGGCCGGGCGACAGGAACTCCTGGCCGAGTACAAGAGGAACGGCGGCTGACGCCTTGGGCTGAGGGGCGGAAGCCGGCCACGGCTCCGGTCTCACCGTCTCGTAACGGTGCCTGGCCCTGTGCGGGCTCAGCGGTCGTTTCCCTGGAAGCCCTGAGCCCCGTACGGCGACTGGGGTCGGCCGAGCATGCCGTACAAAAGCGGCTGTACAGAAGACATGCCGGGCGAAAACAGCAGGCAGTAAGGCATGGAGAGGAGAACCGCGTGCGGGCAGGGGTGCTGGGGTCGCCGATCGCGCATTCGCTGTCGCCCTACCTGCATCGGGCGGCCTATCAGGCGATGGGGCTCGACGGGTGGAGCTACGAGGTCCGCGAGTGTGACGAGGCCCGGCTGCCCGGGCTGCTGCGGGAGCTCAGGCCGCGCCGCGGTGAGGTGCCGGGGGACGAGGGGGCCTGGGCGGGGCTGTCGCTGACCATGCCGCTCAAGCGGGCCGTGCTGCCGCTGCTCGACAGCGTCTCAGACCTGGCCGTCGAGGTGGGCGGGGCCAATACCGTGGTGTTCCGCGACGGCGCGAGCCATGGGGACAACACCGACGTCTACGGCATCGAGCGGGCGCTGGCCGAGGCGGGGGTGCCGGCTCCGAGGTCGGCGACCGTGCTGGGCGGGGGCGCCACGGCCGCTTCGACACTGGCGGCGCTGCGCAACCTGGGGCTGCACTCCGCGACCCTGCTGGTACGCGACCCCGCCAGGGCGGGGGACACGGCCGGGGTGGCCGAGCGGCTCGGGATGGCGCTGGCGATCGAGACGTTCGACAAGCTCGATGTCTCGACGCGGGTGGATCTGGTGGTGTCCACGCTGCCGAGCGGGGCGGCCGACGCCTTCGCGGCCCGCCTGGCACGGGTTCCGGCGCTCTTCGACGTGGTCTACTCGCCCTGGCCGACCAGCGCGGCGGCGGTGGTCCAGGCTGGGGGCGGCACCGTGGTCGGCGGGTTCGGGATGCTGCTGCACCAGGCGGTGCGGCAGGTGGAGCTGATGACGGGCCGGACGGATGTGCCGGTGGAGGCCATGCGCGCGGCCGGCGAAGCGGAGATCCTCAGACGGTCGGCCAGTCGAACGGGTTGATCAACCGAGCGGCCAGGATCGACCAGGTGGTGTCGAGAACGTAGGTCGCTCGATGCCCTCAAGGTCGACATCCCGCGTCATGCTGCTCTTGTCGCGGGTGAGGTCGAGCGCGCTCAGGTCGGGCCCCGAGAGCGGGAACTCCTTGAAGCCCGGCTGTTCGCCCTTGAGCCGGCGGTATTCCTCCACATCCACGTCCTGCCCGCGCCTGGTGACGATCCGCGGTCCCTCGTCATGGGCCCTGCGGACGGCCTCGCTGAAGCGCTGTTCAGCCTTCTGCGGCTGCCTTTTGCTCTCTTCGAGATCGGTCACATGCCCTCCTTCTGGCTAATTTTCTGCACAGAATTTACCGCTCAGATCTCTGGCCAGCGGGGATGATTCGAAGAAGTCTCGTGGTTGTGGTAACGTAGCTCACTGATCGGTCCGGCATGCCTTGCTGGACGCGCAAGCGGAGGTCTCCCTCCCACCTGAGTCACCGAGAGGCGGCCGGGTCCAGGATCACGCCGGACTTACTCCGGGGAGCTTACGGCCACGATGCCAAAGAGCTCAGTGGCCCCGCATGCGCGACGTGCGGGGCTTTTCGCGTTTGCGCGGAGTTCCTCGGCACCGAGCACGTACGGGAACGCAAACCTAGGAGGCCCCATCAGCACTGAGCCCCGCATCAACGAGCGTATCCGAGTTCCCGAGGTTCGCCTCGTGGGCCCGAACGGCGAGCAGGTAGGCATCGTCTCCATTCACGATGCCCTCAAGCTCGCTCAGGAGGCCGACCTAGACCTCGTCGAGGTCGCGGCCACGGCTCGACCGCCCGTGTGCAAGCTCATGGACTACGGCAAATTCAAGTACGAGTCCGCGATGAAGGCGCGCGAGGCGCGCAAGAATCAGGCGCACACGATCATCAAGGAGATCAAGCTCCGGCCGAAGATCGACCCGCACGACTACGAGACCAAGAAGGGTCACGTGGTGCGGTTCCTCAAGGCGGGGGACAAGGTCAAAGTCACGATCATGTTCCGTGGTCGCGAGCAGTCCCGGCCGGAGCTCGGCTTCCGGCTGCTGCAGCGGCTCGCGGACGACGTCCAGGAGCTGGGATTCGTCGAGTCCCACGCGAAGCAGGACGGTCGTAACATGATCATGGTGATCGGTCCGCACAAGAAGAAGGCCGAGGCGAAGGCCGAAAAGGCCGCAGCCAAGGCACAGCGTGGCGGCGAGGAGCCTTCCGAGCTGGAGACTTCCGAGCAGGAAGCTCCCATACAGGAAGCGTGACCCGCGGTTGGGGTTAGCCTTAACAGCACACCCCGACAGCCACCCCGCCAGACGAAGACGCCGCGACCGGGTCGGCCAGCACCGGCCCGGCCACCGGCACGGACGAATTGAGGAGAGACGGCGAATGCCGAAGATGAAGACGCACAGCGGTGCGAAGAAGCGGTTCCGGCTCACCGGCACCGGCAAGGTCGTGCGCCGCCGGGCCAATCGCGCGCACTACAACGAGTGGAAGTCGTCCACGCTGACGCGCCGTCTCAAGAACGAAGTCGTCCTGTCCGACGCTGACTCCAAGAAAATCAAGAAGCTGCTCGCCAAGTAGCGCGACCCCCGGGGAGATAGAACATGGCACGCGTGAAGCGGGCGCTCAACGCCAAGAAGAAGCGCAAGGTCGTCCTCGAGCGGGCTTCCGGTTACCGTGGCCAGCGGTCACGTCTGTACCGCAAGGCCAAGGAGCAGATGCTCCACTCGATGACGTACGCCTATCGGGACCGTAAGGACCGTAAGGGTGCGTTCCGTCGTCTGTGGATCCAGCGGATCAACGCCGCTGCCCGCCAGAACGGCATGACGTACAACCGCCTGATCCAGGGTCTGCGGCTGGCCAACATCGAGGTCGACCGTAAGATCCTCGCCGATCTCGCGGTGAACGACAGCCAGACCTTCGCCACGCTCGTCGAGGCCGCCAAGAAGGCGCTGCCGGCGAACGTGAACGCCCCAGCCGCGAGCTGAGGCGCTTGACAGAGGAGCCCGGCGAGGCTCTAGCCGAGGGCCCACCTGATGGTGGGCCCTTTGCTGTGTGCGCGGACGCCACGACCGCTGTGCGCGCAGGCACGACTGCTGTGTGTACGGGCACGACTTCCGTGTACGCAGGCGCCACGACCGGGCACGCGGCCGGTGCGACCGGCCGTACAGATCATCAGGGGAGAGCATGGCCGGATCCGAGCTGACCAATGTGAAGTCGCCGCGCGTGAAGGCCGCCAGACGGCTCGCCAAGCGCGCCTTCAGGGAGCAGGACCGCAAGTTCCTGGCCGAGGGGCCCCAGGCCGTACGCGAGGCGCTCAAGCTCGAAGGGGTGACGCTGGAGCTGTTCGCCACCGCCGAAGCCGAGCTCCGCCACCCAGAGCTGATCACCGACGCGACGCTCAAGGGCATCCCGATCCACCGGGCCAGCGGCGAGGTCATGGCCGAGCTCTCCCAGACCGTCACCCCGCAGGGGCTGCTGGCCATCTGCCGGCTGGTGCACGTGCCGCTCCACAACGCCCTGTCCGGCGACCCGCGCCTGGTCGCGGTCCTGGCGCACGTGCGCGACCCCGGCAACGCGGGCACCGTCATGCGCGCCGCCGACGCCGCGGGCGCCGACTCCGTGATCTTCACCGACGCCTCCGTCGACCCCTACAACGGCAAGTGTGTACGCGCCAGCGCGGGCAGCCTGTTCCACCTGCCCGTCACCATCGGTACACCGGTGGCCGCCGCCGTGCGTCAACTCAGAGAGCGCGGACTTCGCGTGCTGGCGGCCGACGGCGCGGGCAAGCACACGCTCGACGACGTCGACCTGTCGGGCCCCACCGCGTGGATCTTCGGAAACGAGGCATGGGGTCTGCCCGAGGAGGTTCTCGCCGAAGCCGACGATGTGGTCAGAGTGCCCATCTACGGACAGGCCGAAAGCCTCAACCTGGCCACCGCGGCCGCGGTATGCCTTTACTCCTCCGCCAGGGCTCAGCGAGTGCCCTAGGCGGCTGGAAACCCGCTATTGTCGGCCTTGTAGGCGGAGGAGGCGAGTTCGTGCACGGCGCAGACACCGATGGTCGAGTGGTCGCCTCCGCGTGCACGATAGCCATCGATGATCTTCCAGACGGCCTCATCGTGACCGACAGATTCGGTTGCGTGCTGGCCGTCAACCGGGCCGCCGCGCGGCTCACCGGCGTCACCGTCGAGCGGGCGGTCGGCAGGGACATGAACGAGGTCTTCCCCTTCCGCGACCACGACGGCCGCGAGTGGTGGAAGGCCCTCGACCCCGAGGGCGGCCTGCGCACCCGCAGCCGGGTGCCCGAGCGCCCCATCCACCTGCCCGGCGGGCAGGAGCTCTACGTCGCGGCCAGGCTGTCGCGCGAGCCCGAGCGGTGCGGCGACGTCGACCGGGTGACGATCACCCTGCGTGACGGCGGCGCCCGCGCCCGGCTGGAGCGCAGCCGCGCCGACCTGGTCTCCACGGTCGCCCACGAGCTGCGCTCGCCGCTGACCAGCGTCAAGGGCTTCACCGCGACCCTGCTGGCCAAGTGGACCCGCTTCACCGACGAGCAGAAGCGCGTCATGCTCGAGACCGTCAACAACGACGCCGACCGCGTGACCAGGCTGATCACGGAGCTGCTCGACGTCTCCCGCATCGAGTCGGGCCGGCTGGAGCTGCACCGCCAGGTCGTCGACGTGCCCGCCAGAGCGCGGCGCATCATCGCGGGCCGCGTCGCGGCGGGGGAGGCCGAGGACCGCTTCCGCCTCGTCGTCGGCGACCACCTCCCCGAAATGTGGCTGGACCAGGACAAGGTCGACCAGATCCTCGGTAACCTGATGGAAAACGCGGTGCGCCACGGACGCGGCACCGTCACCATAGACATCGAGTCCGTCGGATGGGGAGTTGCCGTGTCGGTGCGCGACGAGGGCGAGGGCATCGCGCCCGAGCTGGCTCCGCGCGTCTTCCGGCAGTTCTGGCGCGGCAACAGCCGTCGGCGAGGCGGCACCGGGCTCGGCCTGTTCATCGTGAAGGGCCTGGTCGAGGCGCACGGCGGCACGATCACCGTGCAGCGCGCGCCCGAGGGTGGGGCGGAGTTCCGATTTACCGTGCCCACCGGCACACCCGACTTCGCCACGGTGTAGTTAGCCAGGTGCGGTCCGCGCGACCCGATTGCGGGAAGCGGCGGGAGTCGGGCCCGGTGGGCGGATCCCACTAGACTCTGTCACGCTCAAGCCCTGGATACGGAGCTCACTCTTGTCTGACTACGACCCCGTCGAGGTGACACCGTTGCATGCCGACGAGGTGTCCCGCATGGAGGCCGACGCCCTGGCGGCGATCAAGACGGCCGGCGACCTCGACGCACTCAAGCAGGCGCGGCTGGCCCACGCGGGCGACCGTTCGCCCATCGCGCTGGCCAACCGCGAGATCGGCGCCCTGCCGCCCGCGGCCCGCGCCGAGGCCGGCAAGCGCGTCGGCGGCGCCCGCAAGGCGATCAACGAGGCGCTCGCCGCCCGGCAGGCCGAGCTGGAGGCCGAGCGCGACGCCCGGGTGCTCGTCGAGGAGGCCGTCGACGTCACTCTGCCGTGGGACCGGCGGCCGCGCGGCGCCCGCCACCCGCTGACCACCATGCAGGAGCGCATCGCCGACACCTTCGTCGCGATGGGCTACGAGGTGGCCGAGGGCCCCGAGCTCGAAGGTGAGTGGTTCAACTTCGACGCCCTCAACATCGCCAAGGACCACCCGGCCCGCTCCGACCACGACACGTTCTTCGTGGAGTCCACCGAGTCGGGCATGGTGTTGCGCACTCAGACCTCGCCGGTGCAGATCCGCGCGCTGCTGCAGCGGGGCGCGCCGTGCTACGTCATCTCGCCGGGCAAGGTGTTCCGCACCGACGAGCTCGACGCCACCCACACCCCCGTCTTCCACCAGGTCGAAGGCCTGGCGATCGACGAGGGGCTGACGATGGCCCACCTCAAGGGCACGCTCGACCGGTTCGCCGAGGTCATGTTCGGCGAGGGCATCACCACCAGGTTCCGGCCCAACTACTTCCCGTTCACCGAGCCGTCGGCCGAGATGGACCTCAAGTGCTTCGTCTGCCGCGGCGCCTCGGCGATCCCCGGCAACCCGCCGTGCCGCACCTGCAAGTCCGAGGGCTGGATCGAGTGGGGCGGCTGCGGCATGGTCAACCCGCGCGTGCTGATCGCCTGCGGCGTCGACCCGTCGACATACTCGGGCTTCGCGTTCGGCATGGGCATCGAACGTACGCTGATGTTCCGTCACAACGCTGAGGACATGCGCGACATGGTCGAGGGAGACGTGCGCTTCACGCTTCCGTTCGGATTGGAGATCTGATGAAGGTCCCGCTCTCCTGGCTGCGGGAGCACGCCGATCTCCCGGCGGTCACCGCACAAGAGGTGGCCGACAAGCTCACCGCGGCCGGGCTCAAGCTCGAGTCGATCACCTCCCACGGTCATGACGTGAAGAACGTCGTGGTCGGCGAGGTGCTCGAGATCGAGGAGCTGACCGGTTTCAAGAAGCCGATCAGGCACTGCAAGGTCGAGGTCGGGGAGGCGATGCCGCGCGAGATCGTCTGCGGTGCCACCAACTTCGCCGTCGGTGACCGCGTGCCGGTCGTGCTGCCGGGCGGCGTGCTGCCCGGCGGTTTCGAGGTCGGCTCGCGCAAGACCTATGGGCGGCTGTCCGAGGGCATGATCTGCTCCGAGCGCGAGCTCGGGCTCGGCGAGGACCACGGCGGCATCATGGTCCTGCCCGCCGGCACGCCGATCGGCGCCGACGTGGTCGAGCTGCTCGGGCTCCGCGACGACGTGATCGAGCTGGAGATCACCCCCGACATCGGCTACGCGCTGTCGGTCAGGGGCGTGGCGCGCGAGGCCGCGACCGCCTTCGAGGTGCCCTTCCACGACCCCGCCGACGTCGAGCTGCCCACCGCCGACGAGCAGGCGTGGCCCGCCTCGATCGGCGACCCGACCGCCTGCGACAGGTTCGTGCTGCGCGAGGTCACCGGCTTCGACCCGGCCGCCCAGAGCCCGCTCTGGATGCGCGTACGCCTGACGCGGGCCGGCATGCGGCCGGTGTCGCTGGCCGTCGACATCACCAACTACCTGATGCTGGAGCTCGGCCAGCCGCTGCACGCCTTCGACCGGGCCAAGCTCACCGGCGAGATCGTCGTACGCCGGGCCGGGCAGGGCGAGCGGCTCGAAACGCTCGACCACGTCACCCGCGAGCTCGACCCCGACGACATCCTGATCACCGACCAGTCGGGCCCGATCTCGATGGCGGGCACGATGGGCGGACTGGAGACCGAGATCTCCGGCGAGTCGACCGACATCGTCATCGAGGCCGCGCACTTCTCGGCGACCGGCATCTCCCGGGAGTCGCGCAGGCACAACCTCGTGTCCGAGGCGTCCAAGCGGTTCGAGCGCGGCGTCGACCGCGAGCTGCCGCTGGTCGCCTCGTGGCGGGCGGTGAGCCTGCTGGCCGAGCTGGGCGGCGCCACCGTGCGGCCGGGCCTGACGCACGCCGAGGTCGACGTCGAGCCGGCGCGCATCGCCATTCCGGCGAGCCACCCGGGCGACGTGGCCGGCGTGCCCTACCCCAAGGAGACCGTCGTACGCCGCCTGGAGCAGGTCGGCTGCGTCGTGACCGACGGCGACGACCCGGCCGTGCGCAGGGGCGGCGTCGACCCGACCGGGGTCGTGACCGGCGGCGAGCTGGCGGCCAAGCTGGCCGTCACCGGCGACGACATGCTCACGGTCACCCCGCCGTCCTGGCGGCCGGACCTCACCGACCCCAACGACCTGGCCGAAGAGGTCATCCGCCTCGAAGGCTACGAGCGCCTGCCCTCCGTGCTGCCCAAGGCTCCGGCCGGAGCCGGGCTGACCGAGGGGCAGCGGCTGCGCAGGCGGGTCGGCCGGACACTGGCCGCCGCCGGTTACGTCGAGGTGCTCGCCTACCCGTTCATCAGCGAGGGCGACTTCGACGCGCTGCAGCTGACCGCCGACGACGCGCGCCGCCGCGCCCTGCGGCTGGCCAACCCGCTGGCCGAGGACGAGCCGCTGCTGCGCACGACGCTGCTGCCCGGGCTGCTCAAGACCCTGGTACGCAACGCCGGGCGGGGCTTCTCCGACGTGGCGCTGTTCGAGTCGGGGCTGGTCTACCGGCCGCGCGAGGGAGCGCCGGACACCGCGCCGGTGCTGGGTGTCGAGCGCAGGCCCAGCGACGACGAGCTGGCCTCGATCGCCAACGCTCTGCCCGACCAGCCGCACCGGGTCGCGGTCGTGCTGGCCGGCGAGTTCGAGCGGTCCGGCTGGTGGGGCCAGGGCCGCCAGGAGTGCTGGGCCGATGCCGTACAGGCGGCCCGGCTGGTGGCGGCCGAGGCGGGAGTCGAGCTGTCGGTCATCGCCGACCAGCACGAACCGTGGCACCCCGGCAGGTGCGCCGCCCTCTACGTCGGCGACACGCTCGTCGGCCACGCCGGCGAGCTGCACCCGCGCGTCGCCGAGGCCTACGGACTGCCGCCGCGCACCTCGGCGATGGAGCTTGAGCTGTCCAAACTGGAGTCGGCCATGCCGGGTCCGGTCGACGCGCCGGCTGTCTCGTCCTACCCGGTCGCGACCCAGGACGTGGCGCTGATCGTGCCCGACTTCACGCCGGTCGCCGACGTGGAGGCGGCGCTGCTTGACGGGGCGGGCGAGCTGCTGGAGTCGATCCGGCTGTTCGACGTCTACGCGGGGGAGCAGGTGGGGGAGGGCAACAAGTCGCTCGCCTACACCCTGCGCTTCCGCGCGGCCGACCGCACGCTGACGGTGGAGGAGACGACGGCGGCTCGTGACGCCGCTGTGGCCATGGCCGCCGACCGCGTCGGCGCCCAGCTCCGCAGCGCCTGACCGTCCAGTCGCCACGAGGTCCGGTACGGTCCGCCGTACCGGACCTCGCGCATGAGTCCGGCGTACCGGACCTCATGCACGAGCGTGCCGGGCCTCACGCATGAGTCCGGCGTACCGGACCTTACACACGAGCGTGCCGGGCCTCACGCATGGGTCCGGTGTACGCGACCTCGCGCAGGAGCCCGGCGTATCGGGCCGCACGCATGAAAGGCCGGAGATGAGGCATCTGCTGGTGTTCGCCGAGCGCGACGACGCCGAGGAGGTGGCGGAGGCGCTGGGCGAGCGGTTCCCCGCGCTGGGGACACCCCAGGTGGTGCGGGAGACGCTCGCCGGAGAGGACGACGCCGAGGACGCGCAGTGGCTGGTCGTCCTGGAAGGGCTCGACGAGGGCGGCCTGCCGGAGGTCGACGCCCTCGTGGAAGACTACGACGGCTGGCGCGAGCCGGGCTGACCACAGCGTGCCTCAAGGCGGTGAGGCGAGCCGGCCACAGCCGCGGCTCAAGGCGGTGAGGCGGGGTGGGCACAGCCGCGCCTCCAGGCGGTGGGCGGGCCACAGCCTGGCTCTGGGCCGTCAGCCGCGCCTATGCGGTGAGGCGGCTCTCTCGGCGAGCCTTCTCGGTCAGCGCGTGCACGTCGGTGCGTGAGTCGTACCCGCGGAACTTCGGCAGCACCGCCGCCAGCCCGGCCACCGCCGCGACGCACAGCACGCCGCCCGCGCCCAGGGAGAACCGGGCGCCGCCCCACTGCGCCATCAGCCCGGCGCGGGCGTTGCCGAGCATCGGGCCACTGGCGTAGGACAGCAGCTCGATGCCGGCCAGTCGGCCCCGCAGCTCGTTGGGGATCGTCTGATTCCACATCGTCATGCGGAAGATGCCGCTGATCATGTCGGCCGCCCCGGCCAGCGCGAGGCAGAGGAAGATCGCCCAGACGTTCGGGATCACCGCCGCCAGTGCCATCGCGGCGCCCCAGAGCGTCGCGGCGATGATCACGCCCATGCCCTGGCGGTGGACGCGCGCAGTCCAGCCGCCGGTGAGCGAGGCCACGAGAGAGCCCACCGCACCCGCCGAATAGAGCAGCCCGAGCGCCTGAGGCGCGCCGAGCTGGTCGGCCAGGAACGGGAACAGCGCCGTCGACATCGCGAACAGCATGGCGGCGATGTCGACCAGGTAGGTGCCGACCAGGTCGCTCCGGCCGGCCGCGTAGCGCACGCCCTCGACCAGTGAGCTCAGCGACGCCGGCGCGGCGTCCTCGGCGGGCGGCACGGCCTTGATCCGCCACAGCAGTATCAGGGACAGGACGAAGCTCACCGTGTCGAGGCCGTAGGCGACGGCCGTGCCGAACGCCGACACCAGCAGCCCACCGAGCGCCGGGGCGACGATCGCGCCGAGGTTCCAGCGCAGGTTGGCCAGCACCGCGGCCGCGGCGAGCTGGTCGTGCCTGACCACCTGCGGGATCAGCGCCTCCAGGCTGGGCCGCTGCAAGCAGCCCACGCCCATCGCCACGGCGCCGATCACGTAGAGCACCCAGACCTGCGGGTGGGGGAGCAGCGAGTTGACCATGAGCAGCCCCGAGGTCACCATCAGCCCCAGCTCGCTGAGCAGGATGACCGTGCGCCGGTCGAGCGCGTCGGCGATGGCGCCGCCCCACAGCCCGCACACCACCATCGGCACGAACTCGGCCAGGCTCACCAGACCGACCGCCACGTAGGAGCCGGTGAGCTCCTTCATCTGGAACGGCACCGCGACCATGGTGATGAACGTGCCGAACATCGTGATGACACCGGATGCCATGAGCAGCCGATAGTCACGCGAGTCCCGCAGCGGGCCCAGATCGGGTGCCAGCCCGCGGAGCAGGCGTTTCAGTTGATCGGCCACGAGGTCTGATTCTGCGGCGCGGCCCGTGGTACGGGCAAACGGTTTATCGCGCGGTCCTCGGCACGGGCAAACGGCTTATGTTGCGACCCATTGCCGGGCAAGCGGTTTACCCGGCACAAGGCTGGGCCCCCGGAGTGTGGTGTCTCCGGGGGCCCAGTGAAGCAGAGTTACCCTGTGAAGCGGTGTTCAGGCGGCGGGCATCTTGTCCAGGAAGCCCAGGACCCTGGCGATCCGCCCGTCCGCGGCCAGCTGCACCACGTCGAACCCGACCACCACCGGCTCCTCACCCGCCGGACCCAGGTGCCAGGTGAACCGGGCGATGTCGTGGTGGGCGTCGTACACCTCACCGGGGCTGAACACGAAGCCCGGGAACATGCCCTGCGCGCCCTCGATCAGCGCGGCGAGCCCGGCGTGCCCGGAGACCTCGGCCAGCGGGTCGGTGTAGGTCGCGTCCTCGGTCCAGACCTCGGCCACGGCCTTGGCGCGGGCGTCCGCGTCGGTCTCGTTCCAGGCGGCGATGTAGCGGTCGACCAGTTCGTTGCTCATGGTTGTTTACCTTTCAGGTGATAGTGAGAGTGGGTCAGCGGAGCCTGCGGAGGCTCCGGTGATAGTGAGAGTGGGTCAGCGGAGGCGGCGGAGGCCCATGATCTGCAGCTCGGCGAAGACGCCGACCACGAGAGCCTGGCCGATCGCCCACACCGCGCCGGGCATGGTGAACCCCGTCATCCCGGTGACCACGGCGGCCACGCTGGCCAGGGTCCAGGCGGCGTTGAGCGCGATCACGGCCTTGGTCGCCGCCGGGCTGATCGTCTGGCGGCCGGCCAGCAGGCCGACCGCCGCGCCGTACGCGAGAAGGAAGACGCCGATCGCCCTGAGCAGGCCCGCGTCCGGGCCGAGCAGGTCGCTGGCGGGACCGGCGGCGGCGAGGTAGACGAGCCCGTTGACACCGGTGACGACGGCGTCGGAGGCCAGCGCCAGGCGCAGGAACCTGGCCCGGTCGGTCACAGTGAGGGCGGTCATTTCGGCGCTCCCTTCGAGCGGTTCGTTCGGACATGAGAACCATGTCAGCGGGGGTGCGGGCGCCGCGATTACGCCAGAGGTAATGCGCGCGCTTATCTCCGGCTCCACCTGGGACGCGGCTCCCAAAAGACCGTCCCGAGGGAGATCTTTAGCGGTTGCGCACTCAGAGCCGCCTGCGGGCCCGGCATAGTGGTCAGCCCGGCGCGGGACGGTGTTCTCGCAGGTCGGGGGCGATGGGGGGGTCGCAGTGGGTCTGTGGGGAAAAATCCGGAAGACGGGGCGGATGGCCGAGCCGCCGCTGGAACGCGGGAAAGATTGCGAAACGTCCGAGCTGTCGGGCTCGGTGCAGATCCGCCACGTGGACGCGGGCTCGTGCAACGGCTGCGAGGTGGAGATCGCCTCGGTGTTCGGGCCGGTCTACGACGCGGAGCGCTATGGCGCCCGGCTGGTCGCCTCGCCGCGGCACGCCGACGCGTTGCTGGTCACCGGGCCGGTCACGCGCAACATGGAGATGGCGCTGCGCCGCACCTACGAGGCCGTGCCGGAGCCGCGCGTGGTGATCGCGCTGGGCGACTGCGCGCGTGACTGCGGGGTGTTCGCGGGCGCGTACGGCGTCGTGGGCGCGGTGGGCGACGTGGTGCCGGTCGACGTCGAGGTGACCGGGTGCCCGCCGCCGCCCGAGGCGATCATCGAGGCGCTTCGCGGGATGACCGGGCGATGATCCTCTACGCGTGCGCCCTGGGCCTCTGCCTGGCCGCCGCCCTCCTCGCCCTGCCGCGCCCACGCGCGATCACCGTCACGGCGGAAGTGATCACCGCGCTGGCCGGCGTGGTGGCGGCCGTGGCGGGGGTGCGGGCGACGCTCGGCCACGGCTGGTCGGCCTGGCTGCCCGACCTGCTGCCCCTGGGCGGCCTGCGCCTGACGCTCGACCCGCTCGGCGGCCTGTTCACCGCCATCACGGGCGCGGTGACGGTGTGCGCGGCGATCCACGGCATCGGCTCCGGCGCGGCCAGGGCGACACGGGTGGTCATGCCGCTGTTCGTGGCCGCGCTGCTGCTGGTGCCGGCGGCCGGCGGCGTGAGCACGTTCCTGTTCGGCTGGGAGCTGATGGCGATGACCTCGCTCCTGCTCGTGGCGGCCGAGCACCGCGACCGGCCGTCGGTCAGGAAGGCCGCGCTCTGGTACGCCGTCATGACCCATCTCGGCCTGGTGACGATCATGTGCGGACTCTGCTACCTGGCGGCCGGAGCCACGGGCGACGGCTTCGACCAGCTGCGCGTGGCCGAGCTGTCGCCCGTCGCCAAGGACGTGATCTTCCTGGCCACTCTGGCTGGGTTCGCGGCCAAGGCCGGGATCGTGCCGCTGCACGTGTGGCTGCCCAGGGCCTACCCGGCCGCGCCCGGTCACGTGTCGCCGCTGATGAGCGGCGCCATGGTCAACATGGGCGTCTACGGCGTGGTCAGGGTCGGCCTCGACCTGCTGCGTGGTGGTCCCGTCTGGTGGTGGTGGATCGTCCTGGCGCTCGGCGCCCTGTCCGCGCTGTACGGAGTGCTCCACGCGGCCATGGCCACCGACCTGAAGCGGCTGCTCGGCTACTCCTCGACCGAGAACATGGGCCTGGTGCTCATCGGCGTCGGCGCGGCCGGCTTCTTCGCGGCCGACGGCGCCGGCCCGCTGGCCGCCCTCGCCCTCACCGCGGCCCTGCTGCACGTCGTCAACCATGCCGCGTTCAAGACGCTGCTGTTCCAGGCGGCCGGCTCGGTCCATCGGGCGACGGGGACCAGGGATCTCGACGCGCTCGGCGGCCTGCGCACCCGAATGCCGTACACCACGGCCCTGTTCGCCGTCGGCGCCCTGTGCGCGTCGGCGCTGCCGCCCGGCAACGGCTTCGTCAGCGAATGGCTGCTGCTGCAGAGCCTCATCCACGCGCTGCCCGCCTCGGGGGTGGCGGGCGCGGTCACGATGCCGCTGGCCGTGGGCGCCATCGCGCTGACGGCGGGACTGGCCGTGGCCACGTTCGTGAAGGCGTTCGGCGTCGGGTTCCTGGCCCGGCCGCGCACTCCGGCCGCCGAACGAGCGGTGGAGAGCCCTCGTACGGCGATCTGCGGGACGGCGCTGGCGGCGGCGGCCTGCCTGCTGCTCGCCCTCGACCCCGCGCTGGTCCTGCCCGCGCTCACCGAGGCCGTCGCGCGGGTGATCCCGGCGGGCCGGCCGGTCACCGGGGAGGTGACGCTCCGGCTGAGCGCGATCACCGGCTCGATCTCGCCGGTCCTCATCGCGCTGGCGCTGGCCGGGGCCGTGACGGCGGTGCTGTCGCTGGTCCGCGCGGTGGCCGCCCGGCGCCCACGACGGACGGCCCGCCTGTGGGACTGCGGCGCGGGACCGGTCTCGGCCCGCATGGAGTACACCGCCACCTCCTTCGCCGAGCCATTGCAACGGGTCTTCGTCGACGCCCTGCAACCGGAGAGCGCCATCGACGTGACGGCCGTCAAGGAGTCGGCCTACCTGGTCCAGCGGGTACGGTTCCGGGCCAGGGTGCCCGACCGGGTCGAACGGCGCCTGTACGAGCCGGTGCTGGCCGCCGCAGTCAGGCTCGGCGCGCGGGCGCGGCGGCTGGCCGACGGCAGCGTCCACCGCTACCTGTCCTACGGCTTCTACGCGCTGACCGGCGTGCTGATCGTCCTGGCGGTGATCTCGTGATCGCCATGGTGCTGCAGGTGCTCGTGGTGGCCGCCGGAGCGCCGCTGCTGGCCGGACTGATGCGCCAGGTCAGGGCCCGCCTGGAGGGGCGCGCGGGCGCCGGGGTGCGCCAGCCGTGGCGCGACCTGCGCAAGCTGGCCCGCAAGGAACCCATCGCCCCGCACGGCACCGGCTACCTGTTCAGGGCGGCGCCGCCGCTGCTGGCCGGGACCACGCTGGTGGTCGCGGCGGCGGTGCCGCTGGTCACCGCCGCCTCGCCGCTCGACGGCGTCGCCGACCTGTTCGCGGTCGCCGCGCTGCTCGCGCTCGGCTCGGTGGCGCTGGCGCTGGGCGGGCTCGACACGGGCACCGCGTTCGGCGGGATGGGCGCCAGCCGGGAGATGACCGTGCTCGCCCTGGTCGAGCCGACGATCCTGCTGGCCGTCTTCGCCCTGTCGATCCGCGTGGGCACCACCGACCTCGGCGCGATCGTCACCGAGACCGCCAGCAGCCCGCTGTCGGTCATCTCCCCGGTGAGCCTGCTGGCCGCCGTCGCGCTCGCGGTGGTCACGATCGCCGAGTCGGGCCGGATCCCGGTGGACAACCCGTCGACCCACCTGGAGCTGACGATGATCCACGAGGCGATGATCCTGGAGTACGCCGGTCCCGACCTGGCGCTCATCGAGTGGGCCTCGGCGATGCGGCTCACGGTCATGCTCGGGCTGTTCGCCGCGCTGTTCGCGCCGGTCGGCATCGCCACCGCGGGCGCCGGGCCGATCATGCTGCTGGTCGCCGTGATGGCGTTCGCCCTGAAGGTGTCGCTACTGGGCGGCCTGCTGGCGGCCGGTGAGGTGTTCATGGCCAAGCTGCGCCTGTTCCGCATCCCCGAGCTGCTGGCCGGCTCGTTCCTGATGGCCCTGCTGGCGGTCGCCGCCTCCTTCTTCCTGGCGTGAGTGAGATGACTGATCCCGTGTACGTGCAGGCGCTCGACCTGGCCTGCGGCGCCTTCCTGCTGACGGGGGTGCTGGTCCTGTGGCGGCGCGACCTGGCCGCGATCATCTGGCTGTTCGGGCTGCAGGGGGTGGCGCTGGGCGCCCTGATCGCGGTCAGGGGGCTGCACGAGGCCGACATCGAGCTGACCGTGCTCGGGCTCGGGGTGGGGCTGCTGCGCGCGGTGCTCCTGCCCTACCTCATGCGGCGCGCGCTGGCGGCCGGCGAGGAGGGGCGCGAGGCCCGGCCGCACGTCAGCGTCGCCGCGTCCCTGCTGGTCACGGCCGTCCTGACGATGCTCGCGTACGCGGTCTCCCAGCCCCTCGTACGCCTGGCGCCCACGCCCGCCACCCAAGCCGTGCCGATCGCGCTGACCGTGCTGCTGGTGGGCTTCTTCGTCCTGGTCACCAGGAGGCGGGCGCTGTCGCAGGTGGTCGGGTTCCTGCTGATGGACAACGCCATCACCGCCGCCGCCTTCCTCACCACCACCGGGGTACCGCTGGTGGTGGAGCTGGGCGTCTCCCTCGACGTGCTGCTGGCCGTACTGGCGCTGCAGGTTCTGACCACCCGGATGCGGGCCGCGTTCGGCGGCACCGACCTCGACGAGCTACGGGAGCTGCACGACTGATGGTGATCGTCCCGGTGGCGCTGCCGCTCGCGGCCGCGTGCCTGTATGCCCTTTTCGGCTGGAATCGTGTGACGGAGTGGCTCGGCGCCCTGTCCGCGGGCGGGCTGCTCGCCGCCGCCGTCCTGCTCGCGCGGGCCGGGGAGGGAAGCGGGCTGTGGGGGCTGCTGCGGGTGGACGCGCTCAGCGCGTACATGCTGATCGTGATCGGCGTCGTGGCGCTGCTGGCGATGCTGGCCAGCCCCGGCTACCTGCGGGCCGAGGCGGCCGCCGGCCGTACGGGGCCGCGGGCCGCCCGTAGCTACGGGATCTTCACCCAGTGCTTCGTCGCGGCGATGGCGACGGCCGTGCTGGCCGCGAGCCTCGGGGTGCTCTGGGTGGCGGTCGAGGCGACCACGATCCTGACCGCGTTCCTTGTCGGGCAGCGCCGCACCAGGAAGGCCACCGAGGCGGCCTGGAAGTACGTGGTGATCTGCTCGGTCGGCATCGCGCTCGCGCTGCTCGGCCTGGTGATGGTGCACTACGCCGCCGTACACGCCGGGCTGTCATCGCGCGAAGGGCTCGACTGGGTCTCGCTCGCCGAGCACGCCGGGCGGCTGGACCCGGGGGTGACGCGGATCGCGGTGGTGCTGCTCGTGCTCGGCTTCGGCGCCAAGGCCGGGCTCGCGCCGCTGCACGCCTGGCTGCCCGACGCCCACAGCCAGGCGCCCGCGCCGGTCTCGGCGCTGATGTCCGGGGTGCTGCTGTCGGTGGCGTTCTACGCGATCCTGCGGGTCAAGGTGGTCTCCGACGTGGCGCTCGGGGCGGGCTTCTGCCGGATGCTGCTGATCGTGGTGGCGCTGGCGTCGCTGGCCGTGGCGGCGGCGCTGCTGATCGGGCAGCGCGACTTCAAGCGGATGCTGGCCTACTCGAGCATTGAGCACATGGGGCTGATCGCGCTCGGCGCGGCCATCGGCAACGGTCTGGCGCTGGGCGCGGTGTTGCTGCACATTCTCGGGCACGGGCTGGGCAAGTCGGTGCTGTTCATCGGCTCGGGACGGATCCAGCAGGCGGCCGGGAGCAGCAGCGTCGACGCGGTGCGCGGGCTCGGCGGGCGGGCGCCAGGGCTGGCCGCGGCCTTCGGGCTCGGGCTGCTGGCGCTGCTGGGGTTGCCGCCGTTCAGCCTGTTCGCCAGTGAGCTGGGGATCGTGCGGGCGGGGTTCGCGGCCGGGCTCGGGTGGGCGGTGGCGCCCGCGCTGGTGCTCATGCTGGTGATCGTCGCCGGGGTGGGCAGAGCGGCGGGCCGCATGCTGCTCGGCGCCGCGCCACCGGACGGCTCCAGCGCCGCGCCGCCGGATGGCTCCGGCGAGCGGTCGCGCGGGGCGGGGGACGGGTTCGGCGGGCGGTCGCGTGGCGCGGGCGTGCCGCTGGTCGTCGGGCTGGTGGCGTGCGCGGTGCTCGGTGTGACGCTGGGGCCGCTCCGGCCGCTCCTGGAGTCCGCCGTCACCATCGCGACCGCCGGACCGCCGCTGAGCGCCATGGGAGGTGCGCGATGACGGCCACGCTCCCGCTGGTCGCCGAGATCAGCCCCGGCGAGCTCGCGGGGTGCGCCGCCGAGCTGCTGGCTCTGGGACACCGCGTCGCGCTCGTGGCCGCGCACGCCGAGGACGACGGCTTCCGGCTGGTCTACCTGTTCACCGCCGCCCGTCCGGCGCGGCGGGCCGAGCTCCACGTACGCCTGACCGAACCCGCCGTACCCAGCCTGGCCACCCTCTCCTTCCCGGCCGGGCGCTTCGAGCGGGAGATCCGCGACCTGTACGGCATCACCCCCGAAGACCACCCGCTGCCCAGCCGCCTGGTCCGGCACCACCACTGGCCCAGAGGCTGGTACCCGATGCTCCCCGACGCGGGCCCGCCCCCGTCGTTCGGCGACCCCGAGGGCCCGTACCCGTTCGGCGACGTGGAGGGCGACGGCGTCTACGAGATCCCGGTCGGCCCCGTGCACGCGGGCTGCATCGAACCGGGCCACTTCCGCTTCTCGGTGGTCGGCGAGACGATACTCAAGCTCAAGGCCCGCCTGTGGTTCGTGCACAAGGGCCTTGAGCAGCTCTTCGAGGGCCGCCGGCCGGAAGACGGCCTGGCCCTGGCCGAGCGGGTCAGCGGCGACACCTCGGTCGGCCACGCCCTGGCCTACTGCCTGGCCGTCGAGGAGGCCACCGGCACGGCCGTCGACCCCGACTCGCAGCGCGCCCGAGCCGTGCTGCTGGAGCTCGAACGCCTCTACAACCACGTCACCGACCTGGGCGCGCTCTGCAACGACGTCGCCCACAGCGTGCTGCAGGCCCACTGCGGCACCGTCCGCGAGCAGCTGCTGCGCGTGAACGCGGAGGTCACCGGCCACCGCCTGCTACGCGGCGCGATCCGGCTCGGCGGCGCCGAGCCGCTGGCCCTGCCCGACACCGCCAGGCTCGCGGCGCTCGGCGCCGAGGTGGCCGAGATCGTCGGGCTCGCGCTCGGCCACGGCGTGGTGTCGGACCGCTTCACCGGCACCGCCGTGCTCACCGAGCGGGCCGCCGCGGACCTGGGCACGCTCGGCTACGTGGCCAGAGCCAGCGGGCTCGACGTCGACGCCCGTCGCGACCATCCGTTCATCGATCTGGGGCCATTCCCGGTGGCGGTCCGGGCCGGGGGAGACGTGCTGGCCCGCTTCCAGGTCAGGGCCGACGAGATCGCCGCCTCGATCGGGCTGATCGACCGGCTGGCGCACACCTCGGGTGACTGGAGCCTGCCGGACGGGCGGCGCGGCTCGGGCGTGGGCATCGTGGAGGGCTGGCGGGGCACGATCGTCCATCGCGTCGAGCTGGGCGCGGACGGCAGGCTGGCCAGAGTGAAGATCGCCGATCCGTCGTTCTTCAACTGGCCCGCCCTGCCGGTCGCACTGGGCGGGGCGATCGTGCCCGACTTCCCGCTGGTCAACAAGAGCTTCAACCTGTCCTACGCGGGAAACGACCTCTAGCCGCCCAGCACCTCACGGTCTCCAGCCGTCCGGCACCTCGCGCCTTCTAGCCGCCCAGCACCTCGCGGCGCAGGTGGGTCTTGAGGATCTTGCCGCCCGGGTTGCGCGGCAGCTCCGCGTCCCTGAACCAGATGTGCGCGGGGATCTTGAACTTGGCGATGCGCTCCACCAGGAAGGACTGAAGCTCCTCGGCGGTGGTCGAGGTGCCCGGCTTGAGCCGGATCACCGCGCCCACCTCCTCGCCCAGCTCGTCGTGCGGGACGCCGATCACCGCGGCGTCGTCCACCGCCGGGTGCTCGAACAGGGCCGCCTCCACCTCGGCGCAGTAGACGTTCTCGCCGGCCCTGATGACCATGTCCTTCGCTCGGTCCACGATGTAGACGAAGCCGTCCTCGTCGATTTTGGCCAGGTCACCGGTGTGCAGCCAGCCGTCGACGAAGGTCTGCGCCGTCGCCTCCGGCTTGTTCCAGTAGCCCATGATGACGTTCGCGCCGCGTACGCACAGCTCGCCCACCTCGCCGGGCGGCAGCTCCTCGCCCAGCGGGCCGGTCACCCGGATGTCGACCACGGCCGTGGGCAGGCCGATGCTGTCGGGCCTGGCCAGATAGTCGGGGCCGGCGTTGCCGATGGCCAGGCCAGTCGTCTCCGTCATGCCGTAGCCGTTGGAGGCGGCGCGGTCGGGCAGGTTCTCGCCGATGCGCTCCAGCAGCTTCGGCGGAGCCGGTGCCCCGCCGTAGCCGAGGGTGGTCAACGACGACAGGTCGTACTTGACGAAGTCGGGATGCGACATCAGCTGCCACGCGTTGGTCGGCACGCCGATCATCGCGGTGATCCGCTCCCGCTCGATGAGCCGCAGCGCCTGCCCGGGGTCCCACTTGTACATCAGGACCAGGCCGCCGCCCGCGAACATGGTGGTGGTCAGCGCGGAGAAGCAGCCGGTGACGTGGAACAGCGGCACGGTCAGCAGCGTCACCCGGCGCGTGCCCGTCGCCGCGGCGACGTCCTTGCCCGCCAGCGCGACCCCCCGTATCAGCCCGTAGGCGAGGGTCATCGGCGATTGGCCCAGGTTGCGGTGGCTGCCCAGCGCCCCCTTGGGATGCCCGGTCGTACCGGAGGTGTAGAAGATCGTGGCCGGATCCTCGGGGGAGAGCCGGACGTCCGGCAGCGTCACATCCCCGCTGACCTCGCCCAGCACCTCGCCGAACGACCGCGCGCCCTCGGGCACCTCGCCTCTGGCCACGATCATCGGCACGCCGGTGTCCGCGAGCCGGACGGCCCGCTCACCGTCCACGATCAGCACCTTGGCGTCGCAGTCGCGCACGCCGTACGCCAGCTCCGACTCGGTCCACCAGGCGTTGAGCGGCACGGCGATCGCCCCGGCGGCTAGGGCGGCGGAGAAGGCCACCGCCCACTCTGGATAGTTGCGCATGGCCACGACCACCCGATCGCCCTTGGCCACGCCGTAGTCCGTCACCAGGCGGTTGGCCAGCGTCGCCGCCCGCCGGAAGTGCTCCTCGAAGGTGATGTGCTCGTCCTCGTAGACGAGGAACTCCTTCTCACCGTGGTACCTGCTCATCTCCAGCAGGGCGCGGAAGTGGCCTGGAGCGTGCTTCCAGGTCCGCACCCCCGTATCGCCGATCTCCTCCATCTCGAAAAGCTGGCCAGGACCGGTGAGCTGGGCTTGGACCTGGGCATGAGAAAGAGTCATGCGAAGTACTCCCGCGGTGGACGGCGCTATCGGATAAATCACAGTACCGACCGGTAGGTACGTCGCGCTAGAGCGCGAAATCCGGCTGAAACGGGGGGTTAACCGTCTCGCTATGTGAGCGCAATGGCGCGCCCAGCTTGCGTGTTCATGCCCTGGAGTGCATCATCGTCATAGTAAGGACATGAGTTTAGGTGCATGATTATGCAGGGGGTTGGGAATGAGAGCGGCGATCGCGGGAGCCAGCGGCTACGCGGGCGGTGAGCTTCTGCGCCTGCTGCTCGGGCATCCAGAGCTCGAGATCGGCACGCTCACCGCGGCCGCCAGCGCGGGCAGCGCGCTCGGCGCCCACCAGCCACACCTCCCGCAACTGGCCGACCGGATCATCGAGGACACCACCCCAGAAACGCTGGCCGGGCACGAGGTGGTCTTCCTGGCCCTGCCGCACGGCCACTCCGCCGCCGTCGCCGCCCAGCTTCCCGAGAGCACGATCGTCGTCGACTGCGGTGCCGACCACCGGCTCGCCGACCCGGCCGCCTGGCAGGAGTTCTACGGCGGCGAGCACGCCGGCACCTGGCCCTACGGCCTGCCCGAGCTGCCCGGCCAGCGCGAGGTGCTCAAGGACGCCAAGCGCATCGCGGTGCCCGGCTGCTACCCGACCTCCGTCATCCTCGCTCTGCTGCCCGCCTTCGCCGCCGGCCTGGCCGAGCCCGACGTGGTCGTCGTCGCGGCCAGCGGCACCAGCGGCGCGGGCAAGTCGCTCAAGCCCAGCCTGCTCGGCAGCGAGGTCATGGGCTCGGTCAGCGCCTACGGCGTGGGCGGCGTCCACCGCCACACCCCGGAGATGGAGCAGGCGCTCGGCGCCGTCGCGGGCACGCCGGTCCGGGTGTCGTTCACCCCGACGCTGGCCCCGATGAGCCGCGGCATCCTGGCCACCTGCTCCGCCCCCGCCGCGCCCGGGCTGACCAAGGCCGCCGTGCGCGAGGCGTACGAGAACGCGCTGGCCAAGGAGCCGTTCGTCAACCTGCTGCCCGAGGGCACCTGGCCCGCCACCGCGATGACCTACGGCGCCAACACCGCCGCCCTGCAGGTGACGCTCGACGAGCGCGCGGGCCGCGTGGTCGCCGTCATCGCCATCGACAACCTCACCAAGGGCACGGCCGGAGGCGCGATCCAGAGCGTCAACCTCGCACTCGGCCTGCCGGAAGAGCTCGGCCTCCCCCTGACAGGAGTTGCTCCGTGAGAGAGCGCAGCGCACCAACCGACACAGCAGTCCAGCGGCCGGCAGAGGAGAACGCATGAGCGTGACCGCTCCCCTCGGTTTCAGAGCCGCGGGCGTCGCCGCGGGCATCAAGTCCGGCGCCGCCCGTGACCTGGCCCTGGTCATCAACGACGGACCCAACCAAGCCGCGGCCGGTGTCTTCACCGCCAACCGCGTCAAGGCGGCCCCGGTCCTGTGGTCACAGCAGGTCCTGCGCGGCGGCCGGGTCCGTGCGGTCGTCCTCAACTCGGGCGGCGCCAACGCCTGCACCGGCCCCGAGGGCTTCCAGGACACGCACGCCACCGCCGAGAAGGCGGCCGAGGTGCTCCAGGACTCGGCGGGCGAGATCGCGGTCTGCTCCACCGGCCTGATCGGTGAGCGGCTGCCCATGGACGCGCTGCTGGCCGGAGTGGAGCGCGCCGCCGCGCAGCTGTCGCGCGACGGCGGGCTGGCCGCTGCCGATGCCATCCGCACCACCGACACCGTCTCCAAGATCTCCTTCAAGCGCGCCGACGGCTACATGGTGGGGGGCATGGCCAAGGGCGCGGGCATGCTCGCCCCGGCCCTGGCCACCATGCTCTGCGTGATCACCACCGACGCCGACCTGACCGCGGAAGAGCTCGACACCGTGCTCCGCGAGGCCACCTCCAAGACCTTCGACCGCCTCGACGCCGACGGCTGCATGTCCACCAACGACACCGTCCTGCTTCTGGCCAGCGGTGCCGCCGGGGTCAAGCCGGACCTGGCGGAGTTCGGGCAGAAGGTCACCGAGGTCTGCGCCGACCTGGCCAGGCAGTTGCTGGTCGACGCCGAAGGCGCGTCCAAGGCCATCGCCATCGAGGTGGTCGGCGCGGCGTCGGAGGACGACGCGGTCAAGGTCGGCCGCACCGTCTCCCGCTCGAACCTGCTCAAGTGCGCCATCCACGGCGAGGACCCCAACTGGGGCCGCGTGCTGGCCGCCGTCGGCACCACCGACGCCGTCTTCGAGCCCGACCGGCTGAACGTGGCCATCAACGGCATCTGGATCTGCCGCGGCGGCGCGGTCGGCGATGACCGGAACAAGGTGGACATGCGCCCGCGCGATGTGACGATCACCATCGACCTGTCGGCGGGCACCCACTCGGCCACCGTCCACACCACCGACCTGACCGCGGACTACGTCCACGAGAACTCGGCGTACTCCTCATGAGGACCATCACCGCCCACACCAAGGCGGACACCCTCATCGAGGCCCTGCCCTGGCTGGCCCGCTTCCACGGCGCGACCGTCGTCATCAAGTACGGCGGCAACGCGATGATCGAGGAATCCCTCATGGAGGGCTTCGCCGAGGACATCGGCTTCCTGCACTACGCCGGTCTGCGGCCGGTCGTGGTGCACGGCGGCGGCCCGCAGATCAGCAAGCACCTCGACCGGCTCGGCATCGAGTCGACGTTCACGGCCGGGCTGCGGGTCACCACACCCGAGGCCATGCAGGTGGTCAGGATGGTCCTGGTCGGTCAGGTCAACCGCGACGTCGTCGGCCTGATCAACCGGCACGGCCCGCTCGCGGTCGGCATGTCGGGCGAGGACGCCCACCTGTTCACCGCCGAGCGCAAGCACGCGCTCGTCGACGGCGAGCACGTCGACATCGGCCAGGTGGGCGAGATCGTCAAGGTCGACCCGGGCGCCGTCCAGGCCATGATCGACAACGGCCGCGTCCCCGTCGTCTCCAGCGTCGCCCGCGGCGAGGACGGCGAGATCTACAACGTCAACGCCGACACCGCCGCCGCCGCGCTGGCCGTGTCCCTCCAGGCGCAGAAGCTCATCGTCCTGACCGACGTCGAGGGCCTGTACGCCGGCTGGCCCGACGACACCGACGTGATCGACAAGCTCGACGGCGCCGAGCTCGCGGCCATGCTGCCCTCCCTGTCCAGCGGCATGAAGCCGAAGATGGAGGCCTGCCTGACGGCGGTCCAGGGCGGCGTCCCCCAAGCGCACATTCTCGACGGCCGGGTCTCCCACTCGCTGCTGCTGGAGATCTTCACCGACCAAGGAATCGGAACCATGGTGATGCCCTGATGAACCTTCGCGACAGGTTCGAACAAGCCTTCATGCCCAACTACGGCGTCCCGCCGATCGCCCTGGCACGAGGCGAGGGCACCCGCGTGTGGGACGTCGACGGCAGGGAATACCTCGACTTCGTCGGCGGCATCGCCGTCAGCTCGCTCGGCCACGCCCACCCGGCCCTGGTCGAGGCGGTTTCCAAGCAGGTCGCGACGCTCGCGCACACCAGCAACCTCTACCTGCACGAGCCGGAGGTGCTGCTCGCCGAGCGGCTGCTCGGCCTGCTGAACGCCCCCGGCCGCGTCTTCTTCGCCAACTCCGGCACCGAGGCCAACGAGGCCGCCTACAAGCTCGCGCTCAAGTACGGCAGGCGCGACGGCCGCACCTACTTCGTCGCCGCCGAGAACGGCTTCCACGGCCGCACGATCGGCGCCCTCTCGCTGACGGGCAAGAAGTCGATCCGCGACCAGTTCGGCCCGTTCCCGGTAGAGGTCCAGTTCGTCCCGTACGGCGACGCCACCGCCCTCAAGGAGGCCGTGACCGGCGACTGCATCGCGGTCTTCCTGGAGCCCACTCAGGGCGAGGCAGGCGTGGTCCCGCCGCCCGACGGCTACTTCGCGGCGGCCCGCGAGATCTGCGACTCGACCGGCGCGCTGCTGGTCGCCGACGAGATCCAGTCCGCGATCGGCCGCACCGGGCACTGGTTCGCCCACCAGGCCGACGGCGTCACCCCCGACATCCTGACCCTGGCCAAGGGCCTGGGCGGCGGCCTGCCGATCGGGGCGTGCGTCGGCTTCGGCGACTCGGGCCGGCTGTTCGACAAGGGCGATCACGGCTCCACCTTCGGCGGCAACCCGGTCTCGTGCGCGGCGGCGCTGGCCGTGCTCGACAACCTCGACCTCGACCACGTGCGGACCACCGGAGCCCGGCTGCGGGCCGGGCTCGAAGCGGTGGCTCACCCGCTGCTGAAAGGTGTGCGCGGACGTGGGCTGTGGCTGGCCGCCGTGCTGGCCGAGCCGGTCTCCGGCAAGGTGCAGCAGGCGGCGGCCGAGGCGGGCTTCCTGGTCAACGCGCTGCAGCCGGACGCCGTACGGATCGCGCCGCCGCTGGTCGTGACGGCCGAGCAGGTCGACGCGCTGGTGGCCGCGTTCCCCGAGATCCTCGCCGAGGCGGCGAAATGACGGCGACTGTCAGGCACTTCCTGAGGGACGACGACCTGTCGCCCGCCGAGCAGGGCGAGGTTCTCGACCTGGCCGCCGCGATGAAGAAGGACCGCTACGGCTACCGCCCCTTCGAAGGGCCGCAGACCGTCGCCGTCCTGTTCGACAAGCCCTCGACCAGGACCCGGATCTCCTTCGCCGTCGGCGTCGGCGAGCTGGGCGGGCTCCCGCTGGTCATCGACGGCGGCAACTCCCAGATGGGCAGAGGCGAGCCGATCGAGGACACCGCCAGAGTGCTCGAACGGCAGGTCGCCGCGATCGTCTGGCGCACCGGCGCCCAGGCGGGCCTCGAGCTCATGGCCGCGGGCACCGCCGTGCCGGTGGTCAACGCGCTGACCGACGAGTTCCACCCCTGCCAGATCCTCGCCGACCTGCTGACCATCCGCGAACGGTTCGGCGGCGGGACGGGTGGGCTGACGCTGACCTATCTGGGCGACGGCGCCAACAACATGGCCCACTCCTACCTGCTGGGCGGCGCCATGGCCGGGATGCACGTACGGATCGGCGCCCCGGTCGGCTACCAGCCGGACGCCGTCATCCTCGACCGGGCCGCCGCCATCGCCGCGACGACCGGCGGCTCGGTGATCTCGCTGACCGACCCGGTCGCCGCCGTCCAGGGCGCGCACGTCGTCGCCACCGACACCTGGGTGTCGATGGGCCAGGACGGCAAGGACGAGCGGGTCCGCGTGCTCATGCCGTACCAGGTCAACTCCGAGCTCATGGAGCACGCCGCGCTCGACGCGATCGTGCTGCACTGCCTGCCCGCCTACCGCGGCTACGAGATCACCTCCGAAGTGATCGACGGCCCGCGCAGCGCGGTGTGGGACCAGGCCGAGAACCGGCTGCACGCGCAGAAGGCGCTGCTCCACTGGCTGGTGAGCACCGCGTGACCATCCCGATGACCAAGGTCGCGCGGCAGGCGAAGATCACCGACCTGCTGCAGCGGCAGGCCGTCCGCTCCCAGCCCGAGCTGGCCAAGCTGCTGGCCGAGAGCGGCGTGGAGGTCACCCAGGCCACGCTCTCGCGCGATCTGGACGAACTCGGCGCGCTCAAGCTGCGCGCCGAGGACGGCTCGCTGGTCTACGCGCTGCCCGGCGAGGGCGGCGGCCGCATCCGGGTGGCCAGGCTGGGCACCGGCGAGTCCCCGGCCGCCCGGCTGCACCGGATCGCCGAGGAGTTGCTGGTCTCCGCCGAGGCGTCGGCCAACCTGGTCATCGTCAGGACTCCGCCGGGCGCCGCCCAGTTCATGGCCTCGGCCATCGACCACGCCGACTGGGAGTCCATCCTCGGCACGGTGGCGGGCGACGACACGATCCTCGTGATCAGCCGCGATCCCCAGGGCGGGAGCGTCGTGGCCGAGGCCTTGCTGAGGATCGCCGCCCGGCGTACTTAGCCCGTTTACCAAGATTTTGGAGGTACCGATGACTCAGAGAGTGGTACTCGCCTTCTCCGGAGGTCTGGACACCTCCGTCGCGATCCCGTTCCTGGCCGAGAAGATGGACGCCGAGGTGATCGCCGTCGCCGTGGACCTGGGACAAGGCGGCGAGGACATGGAGGTGATCCAGAAGCGGGCCATGGACTGCGGCGCGGTCGAATCCGTCGTCGTGGACGCCAAGGAGGAGTTCGCGGCCGACTTCTGTGTGCCCGCGCTGCAGGCCAACGCCCTCTACATGGACCGCTACCCGCTCCTGTCGTCGCTGTCGCGCCCGCTCATCGTCAAGCACCTGGTGAGCGCGGCCAAGCAGTTCGGCGGCACGATCGTCTCCCACGGCTGCACCGGCAAGGGCAACGACCAGGTACGCTTCGAGGCCGGCCTGGCCGCGCTCGCCCCCGACCTGCGGGTCGTCGCCCCGGCCCGCGACTTCGCCTGGACCCGCGACAAGGCGATCGAGTACGCCGAGCAGCGGGGCCTGCCGATCGAGACCTCCAAGAAGAACCCGTTCTCCATCGACCAGAACCTGTGGGGCAGGGCCGTCGAGACCGGCTTCCTCGAGGACATCTGGAACGGCCCCACCGAGAACGTCTACGCCTACACCGCCGACCCGGCCGTCCCCCGTGACGCCGACGAGGTGGTCATCACCTTCGAGCAGGGCGTGCCGGTCAAGCTCGACGGGCGTTCGCTCACGCCGTACCAGGTGATCGACGAGCTGAACACCCGCGCGGGCGCGCAGGGCGTCGGCCGGATCGACATGGTCGAGGACCGGCTCGTCGGCATCAAGTCGCGCGAGGTGTACGAGGCGCCCGGCGCGATCGCGCTGATCACCGCGCACATGGAGCTGGAGAACGTCACCGTCGAACGCGACCTGGCCCGCTTCAAGCGCGGCGTCGACCAGCGCTGGAGCGAGCTCGTCTACGACGGCCTATGGTTCTCGCCGCTCAAGGACGCCCTCGACGCGCTCATCGCCGAGGCCCAGAAGCACGTCACCGGCGACATCCGGATGACTCTGCACGGCGGCAAGGCCACCGTCAGCGGCCGCCGCTCCGAGCAGTCGCTGTACGACTTCTCGCTGGCCACCTACGACACCGGCGACACTTTCGACCAGTCGCTCGCCAAGGGCTTCGTCCAGCTGTTCAGTCTGCCCTCCAAGATCGCCGCCGCGCGCGACGCGAAGAAAGGATGATGTGCACTATGGTCGCGGGGGACGAGAAGGAGATGACGGTGAGTGATGGCAAGCCGATGCGGCTGTGGGGCGGGCGATTCGAAGGGGGTCCCGCCGACGCGCTGACCCGGCTGTCGGTGAGCGTGCACTTCGACTGGCGGCTGGTGCCGTACGACCTGGCGGCGTCCAGGGCGCACGCCCGGGTGCTGCACAAGGCGGGGTTGCTGAGCGACGACGAGCTCGAACGCATGATCGGCGCGATCGATGACCTGGAGCGGGCCTGCAAGGCGGGCGAGTTCCGGCCGACGGTCGCCGACGAGGACGTGCACACCGCGCTCGAACGCGGCCTGCTGGAGCGGCTCGGCTCGCTCGGCGGCAAGCTGCGCGCCGGCCGCAGCCGCAACGACCAGATCGCCACCGATCTGCGCCTCTATCTGCGCGACCACGCCCGCACGATCGTCTCCCGGCTGGTCGAGCTGGAGACGGCGCTGATGGCCCAGGCCGAGCAGCACACCGACACGGCCGCGCCCGGCATGACCCACCTGCAGCACGCGCAGCCGGTCTCCTTCGGACACCAGCTGCTCGCGCACGTGCACGCCTTCGCCCGCGACATCGACCGGGTCACCGACTGGGACCGCCGCGCGGCCGTCTCGCCGCTCGGCGCCGGCGCGCTGGCCGGCTCGTCGCTGCCGCTGGACCCGGAGGCCGTGGCCGTCGAGCTCGGCTTCTCCTTCGCCGCGCTCAACTCCATGGACGCGGTGTCCGACCGTGACTTCGCGGCGGAGTTCCTGTTCGACGCGGCCCTGATCGGCGTGCACCTGTCGCGGCTCGGCGAGGAGATCGTGCTCTGGGCCTCGCAGGAGTTCCGCTGGATCGAGATGGACGACGCCTACTCCACCGGCTCATCGATCATGCCGCAGAAGAAGAACCCCGACGTCGCCGAGCTGGCCCGCGGCAAGTCCGGGCGGCTCATCGGCAACCTCATGGCGATGCTCACGACGCTCAAGGGCCTGCCGCTCACCTACAACCGCGACCTGCAGGAGGACAAGGAGCCGGTGTTCGACTCGGTCGACACGCTGCTGCTCGTCCTGCCCGCGATGGCCGGCCTGGTCGCCACCATGCGGGTCAACACCGCGCGCATGGAGGCGTCGGCTCCCGACGGCTTCGCGCTGGCCACCGACCTCGCCGAACTGCTCGTACGCCGCGGCGTGCCGTTCCGCGACGCCCACGAGGCGGTCGGCCACCTGGTGGTGTGGTGCCAGGTCAACGACAAGGACCTGGGCGACCTGACCGACGACGAGCTCAGCAAGGTCTCGCCGCACCTCACCCCCGACGTCCGCGACGTGCTCAACGTCCCCGGCGCCCTCGCCGCCCGCAAGGCCCACGGCGGCACCGCGCCCGACCGGGTCCGCGACCAGCTCGCCGCGCTGCGCGAGACGGTCGACGCCCAGGCGGCGTGGGCCGCGGGGGCCTAGCGCTCGGCATGGACTCC
This sequence comes from Nonomuraea sp. NPDC049750, assembly GCF_040659625.1. Classification (NCBI taxonomy): domain Bacteria; kingdom Bacillati; phylum Actinomycetota; class Actinomycetes; order Streptosporangiales; family Streptosporangiaceae; genus Nonomuraea; species Nonomuraea sp. NPDC049750. The sequence goes on along the minus strand of NZ_JBFANB010000014.1, from coordinate 7,456 downwards.
GGGACCCTGGACTCGGCACCCCTGCCGCGCAGCTTCTTCGACCGGCCGTCGCACGAGGTCGCGCCCGACTTGCTCGGGCGCGTGCTCGTGCACGGCCCGGTCGCGGTCCGGCTCACCGAGGTCGAGGCGTACGGCGGCCCCGGCGAGGATCCGGCGGCCCACACCTACCGGGGACGGACCCCCAGGAACGCGGTCATGTTCGGGCCACCTGGGCATCTGTACGTGTACTTCACCTACGGCATGCACTTCTGCGCGAACCTGGTGTGCCTGCCCGAGGACCACGGGTCGGCGGTGCTGTTGCGCGCCGGTGAGGTGGTGGCGCGGGCCGACCTGGCCCGCTCGCGCCGCTCAGGAGACGGCGACGGCCCGCCCGCCTCCGGGCGCAAGCCGATCGCGGACCGCGACCTCGCCCGCGGCCCCGCCCGGCTGGCGGTCGCCCTCGGGCTGGCGCGCGAGCACAACGGGCTCGACGCCGTATGGGAGGGTTCAGCCGCCGGGCTGCCCCGTTTGTCCGAGAAAGGCGGCGCTCAGCCCGAACACGCGGCGTGGCTCACCGGGCTCCCCAAGGGGACCGTGGCCGTGCTCGGCGGGCGGCCCGCGGAGGCGGACACGATCAGGTCGGGGCCGCGCACCGGGATCTCGACCGCCAAGGACACCCCGTGGCGGTTCTGGATCGACGGCGACCCGACCGTCTCACCGTTCCGGCCTCACGTGCCGCGCCGCCGCAGCACCGCGGCCACCTCGGTCGGGGAGGCACCCAGCTCGTGAGCGCTGAAGATGTGCAGCTGGTCGCCGGTGTCGATCTCCAGCATCTCGCTGCGCAGACCGTACCTCCTGCGTACGTCCACCTGCACGTCCTCGATCGCCTCCCACGGGACGTGCCGCCGGCCGGCGAAGCCGTGCACCACGGTGACGCCGCTCTCGTCGGCCGCCAGCCGTACCGGGACCAGGACGTCACGCAGCCCCATGGCCCCCACCAGCAGGGCGGCCGGCACGGCCAGCACCACCCCGCGTACATCACCCTGGAGATACCAGAACAGGGCGAGACCGGCACACGCCACAGCCCCTAGGATCTTGAAAACGGCCAGCTCGCGACGGACCTTCCACATGGCGACCGAGATTATCCAAGTGGCGGTCATCCGGCGCGATCGGGCACTCTGTAACCACTCGACGTCTCCTGGAAAGCCAGCACCGTGACCGACATTCTCGATGAGCTCGAATGGCGCGACGTCCTCGCGCAGACCACCGACATCGACGCCCTGCGCGCGGCGCTGTCGAAAGGTCCGATCACGGTCTATGCGGGCTTCGACCCGACCGCGCCGTCCCTGCACATGGGCAACCTGGCCACGCTGCTGATCCTGACCCGCTTCCAGCGGGCGGGCCACAAGCCGATCGGCCTGGTCGGCGGCGCCACCGGCCTGATCGGCGACCCCAGCGGCCGCAGCACCGAACGCGTACTCAACACCACCGAGGTCGTGGAGGAATGGGTCTCCCGGATCCGGGTGCAGGTGGAGAAGTTCCTGACCTTCGACGACAGCCCCACCTCGGCCGCGCTGGTCAGTAACCTGGACTGGACCGCCGAGATGTCGGCCATCGGCTTCCTGCGCGACATCGGCAAGCATTTCCCGGTCAACCGGATGCTCGCCCGCGAGTCGGTGGCGGCCCGGCTCGGCGGTGAGGGCCTCAGCTACACCGAGTTCAGCTACCAGATCCTGCAGGCCAACGACTACCTGGAGCTCTACCGGCGCAACGGCTGTACCCTCCAGGTCGGCGGCAGCGACCAGTGGGGCAACATCACGGCCGGCGTCGACCTGGTCAGGCGCGTCGAGGGCGGCCACGTGCACGCCCTGACCGGCAAGCTGATCACCAAGGCCGACGGCACCAAGTTCGGCAAGACCGCCGGTGGGTCGGTCTGGCTCGACGGCGCGCTGACCTCTCCCTACGCCTTCTACCAGTACTTCCTCAACGCCGACGACCGCGACGTGGTGCGCTTCCTGAAGGTGTTCACCTTCCGCGAGCGCGAGGAGATCGAGGCGCTGGAGAAGGCGGTGGCCGACCGCCCGTTCGCCCGCGAGGCGCAGCGGACGCTGGCCGAGGACCTGACCACGCTCGTCCACGGCGCCGACGAACTGGCGGCCGTCGTGGCGGCGTCCAAGGCGCTGTTCGGGCAGGGGTCCCTCGAAGAGCTGCCGGGCTCGACGCTGGCCGCGGCGCTGGCCGAGGTGCCGAAGGCGACGGTTGCGGCTCTCGGGGCGCCGTTCGTGGACCTGCTGGCGGACAGCGGGCTGGTGGAGTCGAAGTCGGCGGCCAGGCGGGCGGTGAAGGAGGGCGGCGCGTACCTCAACAACGTCAAGATCACCGACGAGTCGTACGTGCCTGAGGCCTCGGACCTGCTCCACGGGCGGTTCATGGTGCTTCGGCGCGGCAAGAAGGCGGTCGGCGGCGTCGAGGTCGGCTGACTTTTCTTGACCCTGTGCGGGCCCTTTCCCTTGTTGGGGGAAGGGCCCTGGGCTATTTGCGGGCGAACAGGGCGACGGTGAGGCCGGGCGTTTCCGCCGAGTGCCAGGACCCGGTCTGCTCGTAGCCCGCCTCCCGTACGGCCTTCACCCGCGGCAGCTTCTGGCCGGCGGACTTGACCCCGCGCCACACGACCCAGACCCGCTCCCGATCGGCCAGCGCGGCGGCGACGTCATCGCGCTCAGGAAAGCCGAACCCCTCCGCCTCCGGAGCGGCCCCCAGCCGCAGCACGTCGTCCGGCGTCGACCCGTCACGGTAGTAGTCGAACCCCGCCCGCACCGAGCTCTGCCCGAACACGATCGCGTCCCCCGGCCGCGCCTCCACCTTCCGCACGGCCCACGGGAAGTCCTCGAAGCGCCCGTTGGCCTCCCGCACCTCCACCTGCTGCGGTACGCCCACCGCCACGGCGACCACCACCAGCCCGCAGCAGGCCACCACCCCTCCCCGCGAAAGACTCGCCACCGCGATCCCCGCCAGCAACGCCAGAGCGGGCGCGGCGACGAACAGGTACCGGTCCACATAGACCGGCGTCACCAGATGCGACACCGCCAGCAGCAGGACGGGCGGCAGCACCAGCCAGCCCAGCAGCGTCCCCGCCCACGCCCTGTTGCGAAGCAGCACCACACCGGCCAGCGCCACCACGAACAGCACCACCCCCACCTCGGTGCTCCCCGCCGCCATCTTCGGGAACTTCAGCAGCACCTCCGGCCCGCGCTGCGGGATCCAGCTGATCGCATGCCGCTCGCCGTACCCGACCAGACCGAGAACGAGCGCGGGCAGGCAGCCGACGGCGACCGCGGGCGCCCACCTCAGGAGCACGGTACGGCGGGGGAGCAGTGCTACGGCGGCGACCAATTGAGCGGGCAGCACGAGCACCGCGAACAGGTGCGTGCAGCACACCAACGCCACCGCCGACGCGTAGACCACCCAGGGCGCGCGCTCGGCCTGCTGCTCCGCCTGCGTGGCCTGCTGCTGGGCTCGCATGGCGCGGTGAAGGGCCCAGAACGAGAAGACCACCGCGGCGGCCGCGGGCGCGTACGAGCGGGCGAAGGCGCCGTAGTACGACACCGACGGCAGCGCCGCGAACAGCAGGCCGGCCGTCACCCCCGCCCACGTACCGTGCAGCCGCCGCCCCAGGTCCACCAGGAACCACACGGCGACCCCGATGGCCAGCGCCGACGGCAGCCGCAGCCACAGCTCCGCGGTCCCGGCCTTCGCCCAGAGCTGCATGAACAGGTAGTACGGCAGGAAATGACCATCGATGTGCCGCGCCAGCTCCCACAACCCCGGCAACGACCGGGACGCGGCGCTGATCGTGGCCAGCTCGTCACCGTTGAGAGAGGCGGAGCCCGAGCCGCTGAACGCCACGACTCCGCCGATTCCGGCCACCCACCACGGGCTTGACCTGCGCGAACGTACGACTGGCCGGGCTGGAGGGGCGAGGGTGGAGGCGGTGGTCACCGGGGCAGAATACGCGCATAGGCTCAGATTTATGCCTGAAGTGATCGTGTTTGACCTTTACGGAGTTATCGCCCGCGTCCAGACGGCTGACGCCAAACAGGGCCTCGTCGACCTTTCCGGAGTGCCGGGGGAGAGCTTCTGGGAGGCGTACTGGGGGTGCCGGCCCGACTATGACGCCGGTCAGGACGCTCTGGCGTACTGGGCGGCGGTCGCCGGACGGCTGGGCACGCGGTTCGCCGATGTGGACGCGCTGATGGCGGCCGACCTGGAGAGCTGGTGCCACGTGGACGACGAGATGGTCGCCGTGGTGCACGAACTGGCCGATCAGGGACGGACACTGGGGTTGCTGTCGAACATCGTCCCGGACCTGGTGCCGCTGTGGGAGGCGCGGCACGGTGACTGGCTGGGACGGTTCGCGTCGCTGACGTACTCGTGCCGGATCGGGGTGGCCAAGCCGGATCGGCGCGCGTACGAGATCTGCGCGCAGCGGCTGGGGGTGGAGCTGGGGGAGGCGCTGTTCTTCGACGACAACGAGGTCAATGTGGTCGCGGCTCGGGAGGCGGGGATGGCGGCGGAGCTGTTCGTCTCGCCGGCGCAGGTACGCGCGCTCACGCTTTCCGGTGGGTCTTGGCTGTCCGCGCCTTCGGGCGGGGTTCGATCCGTCGGCGCCGAGCGTGATTCGTGATGACGTCCCCCAGAGCGGTCTAGTTTCTCACTCGCTCAGCCCTGTGCGCCCGCGGAGGAACCGAACAACAAGATCGTTGATCCACAGGCGGGAGGGACGCCACCTGATTCGTTCGAGCAGCGTCGTTCCCGCGGTATCAGCCACGGCGCCGGCCCACGGGGCGCCGGGCTTGTCTTTCGCGTGGGCCTTGGCCAAGCCATCACCCACCCCCGGCGGTCGCGGGTGAGCCTGACCAGCCCCGCTCACCCGCATCGGTCTCACCCACTCGCAGATCTCGCTCACCTGCTGCAGTCTCGCCCACTCGCAGGTCTCGCCCACTCGCAGGTCTCGCCCACCCGTAGTGGTCTTGCACTCCCGCAGGTCTCGCCACTCATTCGCGGCGGTCTTGCGCTTCCCGGCCCGCTCGGGCGGCGGCTCGTGCCATGGCGGCCGCCCCGGGCTTCACCGGCTGGTCGCTGATCGTTTCACGAGCTGGTCATATGCGTCGTCACGGGTTGGTCGTACGTGTCGTCACTGGCTGGTCGTACGTGTCGGCCGGGCGACGATGACCACCCGCCGCTCCGCGTCGCCCACCGGCCGGTCGTACTGCAGGCCGTAGCGGGTGGCGAGCACGTCGAAGAAGTCGCCCGACGGGTCGGGGTCGATCCGCTCCACCACGGCTCGGATCTCCAGGTACCGGTACGGCTTGTCAGGGTCGTTGATGGAGACCGCCAGGTTCCCATTCGCCGCGACATTTCGGTATTTCTGGCGGTCCGTGGTAGTCGTGAAGCGCAGGAACTCACCGTCCCACACTGTCCAGACCGGGTTCACATGTGGCTTCCCGTCTGGCGCGATGGTGGCCAGATGCGCGAACAGCGGCCTGGTCAACAGGTCCAGATGGCTCTCAGGAATCACGTGACGCCTCCTCAATCGGGTGTACGGTTCTGCACATTATCAAAGCTTTGATAATCGTCAATGCTAGATTGCTTGTAGCATCTCGTGCCATGGGCATGCCCGCGGAGGAGCGCCTCGGCCTCGACATCAAGCGAGCCGAGCAGGAACTGATCGCCGCCAAGCAGGTCGCGGTCAGGCCCGCGGGGCTGACGGTTCCGCAATACGCGACGCTCTACGTATTAGCTGCCAACCCCGGCATCTCGGCCGCCGCTCTCGCCCGAGCCTGCTTGGTGACCCCGCAGGCGATGACCGTGGTGCTGAAAAACCTCGAGGCACGTGGGATGGTCGAACGTACGCCGCATCCATGGCACGGCAATGTCCTGGAGACCCGACTCACGGACGCCGGCCGCATCGCGCTAGAGGAGGCGGACGAGCGGGCGGTGCGGATAGAGCAGGCGATAGCGGACGAACTCACCGCAGAGGAGCGTGACACCCTCCGCTCCCTCCTCCGACGCTGCGGAGCGGCGATCGACCGGGCGTCCGGGCAACTGTGAAGGCTTGCCCTCGGCCCCTACACCGGGTGTCCCGTTGTGATGACGCCCTGCGGAGCGGTGTGGATTCTCGGCCGCTCGACCATGATCATCCCTGGTAGAAGCCATGTAACGAGATCGTGGATCGCCGCTCAGTGGGACATCATCCCTGCGGTGCCACATTCACCTGTTCGGTCCGCGCTCCTGTTCGGTCCGCGCTCCTGTTCGGCTCGCGATCCGTCTGGTCTGGGATCGGTCCGTCCGTCCGTCCGATCCATCTGGTCCGGGATCCGTCCAGTCGCGACCCGTCTGGCCGTCCGGCCGCTGTCCGGTCGCGATCCGTTTCCTCCAGGATCCGTTCCTGGAGGAGAAGCCGCAGCACCCCAAGAGCGACCTGGCGCTGATGGGTGTCTACTTGTTCACCCCGGCCATGCGCGAGGCCTGTCCCGCGATCCGTTCGGATGACGTCCCGCAGAGCGGCGTCGCTTCTCACCCGCTCGGCCCTGTGCTGCCACGTAGGAAAACGCACGGCGAGATCGTTGATCCACTCCTGGGCGGGACATCACCTCCGTTAGGCCCGCCCGCTGCCCCGGTCCGCGCTCTCCGCCGTCTGCCCGCTTCGTGGTCGGCCTGCTTCGCCCTTTGCCCGGCTCGCCCTCTGCTCCGGCTCGCCTTCTGCCCGGTCCGCAGTCGGTCCGGACCATCGTCGGTCCGGACCGCGCACAGGACGCAGGGTCGCCCGCCCCGCCCTATGGCTCATCTTGCTCATCCGCATGTCGGCAATGGCTTCCGAGCCTCGCCGTGCCCCGCCATCTCCCTCGCGGAAGCTAGGGACATGTCCTGCCATGTCCCTAGTTTCCGTGACTTGAACACCTCGAGTCTCCGATCTGCACGGCGTTTGCGCAGATCAGAACCGGCCTTGCTGGAGGTCCCGTGGAGACCTAGAGAGCGGGCGTGAACACCGATTTGACGTAGGGCGAACGGCGACCTAATCTTCTCTTCGCCCCGGGAGTGAGCCGGACGCCGATCAGGCGGACGGGCCCCCAGGGCGAACCCCTTGAGAAACGAGCCACTCGGCCAGGCGCTTCCATGCGCTCGCTGGCACGAGTCGTCTCGGGTGCGCTCAGATCGCCGGAAAATCGGTTGATTCGACAAGCCCAGGATGACACGGTAAGTTACGAGGGTTGCCCTGGAGACAGGGCGCACAATCTTAGACAGTTCGCCCAGCTTCAAGCAAGTCTCCGATTTGACGCGAAGCTGACGAGCTGGATAAACTTAAGACACAACGAAATGAACGCCTCTCGCAGGTTGGGGAGTACGCGTCCGTTTCTTGAGAACTCAACAGTGTGTTAAAAGCCAGTGCATGATGCACAACCCCGTCATGTCCATG